>NZ_JBIDAQ010000007.1:0-390160 GCF_043202555.1 Streptomyces sp. NPDC048182
CCGCGGCGACCGACCCGGACGCGGACGCGGTGAACGCCCCCGCCCCCGCCCCCGCCCCGGCCCCCCCCCCCCCCCCCCCCCCCCCCCCCGCCCCCCCCCCCCCCCCCCCCCCCCCCCCCCCCCCCCCCCCCCCGCCCCCCCCCCCGGCGGGGGGGGCCCCCCCCCCCCCCCCCCCCCCCCCCCCGCCTCCGGCCCGTGGACAGGAGACCCGCATGACCGGCGTACTGACCGCTCCCCGCCCCCCGCAGCCCCCGGCGCCCACCCGCTACACCGTCTCCCTCGCCCGCGACGAGGACGACGTGCGCGCCGCCCAGCGACTGCGGCACGACGTCTTCGCGGGGGAGATGGGCGCCCTGCTGACCACCCCGCAGCCCGGGTACGACATCGACCCCTTCGACGCCCACTGCGACCACCTGCTGGTCCGCGAGGAGAGAACCGGAGAGGTCGTCGGCACCTACCGCCTGCTGCCCCCGGAGCGCGCGGCGGTCGCCGGACGCCTGTACGCGCAGGCGGAGTTCGACCTCGCGCCGCTGGACCCGATCCGCCCCGGCCTGGTGGAGGTCGGCCGCTCCTGCGTGCACCCCGCCCACCGCGACGGCGCGGTCATCGGGCTCATCTGGGCCGGCACAGCCCGCTACATGGCCGAACGGGGACACGCCTGGCTGGCCGGCTGCTGCTCGATCCCGCTCGCCGACGGCGGCGCCCTGGCCGCCGCCACCTGGCAGCACGTGCGGGCGCGGCACCTGGCGCCCGAGGAGTACCGGGTGCGGCCCCTGCTGCCCTGGGTCCCGCCCGCCGCCGCGTCCGCCCCCGCCGACGGGCCCGCGGGCCGGGCCGGACTGCCGGCCCTGCTGCGCGGCTACCTGCGGCTGGGCGCCTGGATCTGCGGGGAGCCCGCGCACGACGCCGACTTCGGCGTCGCCGACCTGTACGTGCTGCTGCCGATGGACCGGATCGCCCCGCGCTACCTGCGGCACTTCCGCTCCCTCCTGCCGGCCCGGTGAGCGGCTGGCTGCCCACCGCGCCCTGCACCCCGGCGGGTTGCGTGGGCCCGGCCCGGACGGCCGCGGCGCCGTTCGCCGTGCTGCGGCTCGCGGCCGTCGCCGCGCTGGTCCTCGCCGGGGCGGCGGTCGTGCTGTCGCCGCTGTCCGGCCGGGTGCCCGCCGCCGTGGTGCGGCGCTGGTGCCGGTGGATCGTGCGGGCCGCCGGGGTGCGGGTGCGCATCACCGGGGCGGCGGCGCCGGCCGGCGGGCTGCTCCTCGTCGCCCGGCACGTCTCCTGGCTGGACGTGCCGCTGCTCGCCGCGGTGCGCCCGGCCAGGATGCTCGCCAAGAGCGAGGTGCGGCGCTGGCCGGTCGCCGGGCCGCTGGCCGCCCGCGGGGGCGCGCTGTTCATAGAGCGCGACCGGCCGCGGGCCCTGCCGGACACCGTCGCCCGCGTCGCACGCGCGCTCGGCGGGGGCGCCGCGGTCGCCGTCTTCCCCGAGGGCAGCACCTGGTGCGGACGCGCCCACGGCACCTTCCGCCGGGCCGTCTTCCAGGCCGCCCTGGACGCCGGGGTCCCGGTCCAGCCGGTCCGGCTGCGCTACCGGAGCGCATGGGACGGCCGCGCGGTGAGCACCGTACCGGCGTTCGTCGGGGAGGACACCCTGCTCGCCTCGGTGTGGCGGGTGGCCTCGGCGCGCGGCCTGGTGGCCGAGGTGGAGGTGTGCCCCGCCATCCCGCCCGGCCGGCACTCCGACCGCCGCTCGCTGGCCCGGGCCGCCCAGCCGGACGGTGACGAGGGGAGAGCGCTGCCCAAAAGTTTGTGAACTTTGTCGGCTTTGCTCCGTTTTCAGTCTGTCGATCAGGACATCCGGAAGGCAGGCACTCCGGAAGGAGGGTGATGCCAGATGATCACCCGTGAAGAGATCGCCAACGTCCTGGACCACCCGGTCTACGACGGGGACGGCAACAAGATCGGCGACGCCAAGCACGTCTTCTTCGACGACATGACCGGCCACCCCGAGTGGGTGAGCGTCAAGACGGGTCTGTTCGGCTCCAACGAGTCCTTCGTGCCCATCCGCGACGCCAGCCTGGTGGAGGACCACCTGGAGGTCCCCTACCGCAAGGACGAGGTCAAGGGCGCGCCCAATGTCGACGTCGACGCGGGCGGGCATCTGTCGGAGAGCGAGGAGCACCGGCTCTACGACTACTACGGCATCAACTGGGACAGCGTCCTGTCCGAGGCCGAGCGCACCGACGACGGCCGCTGGGCCGCCGGCCCCGGCACGGCGGCGGGCACGGCCGGGACGGCCGGCATGTCGGGCATGAGCGACGCCGAGGCCGGCACCGGCTACGCGGACACCACCGGCAGCACGGGGTACGCCGACGCCACCGGCACGGCCGGGTACGCGGACACCGCCGGCCGCACCGGCATGCGGGGCGACGACGCCATGACCCGCTCCGAGGAGGAGATGCACGTCGGCGTCGAGCGCCGCGAGACCGGCCGGGCCCGGCTGCGCAAGTACGTGGTGACGGAGGAGGTCCAGCAGACCATCCCGGTCAGCCACGAGGAGGTCCGCGTCGAGCGCGAGCCGATCACCGACGCCAACCGGGGCGACGCGCTCTCCGGCTCGGACATCAGCGAGGACGAGGTCGAGGTCACGCTGCACGAGGAGCGTCCCGTGGTGGAGACCGAGGCGGTGCCGGTCGAACGCGTCCGGCTGACCACCGAGGAGCACGTCGAGGACGAGACCGTGCGGGGCCAGGTCCGCAAGGAGCGGATCGAGACCGAGGGCGTCGAAGAGGGCGTCGAGGACGACACCCGGCGGGGCCGCGACTGGGAATGACCCCCGCACCACGAGGCCGTGCGCCGGTGACACCCGTTCACCGGCGCACCGCACCGTCCAGGGCCCGGGCCAGGTAGGGAGCGGTCGCGCTGTCCGCCGCCCGGGCCACCTCGGCGGGCGGCCCCGCCGCGACGATCCGGCCGCCCGCCTCACCGCCCCCCGGGCCCAGGTCGATCACGTGGTCGGCCTGCGCCACCACGGCCATGTCGTGCTCGACCACGATCACCGTGTGCCCGGCGTCGGCGAGCCCGTGCACCTGCCGCATCAGCACCGCCACGTCGGCCGGGTGCAGCCCGGTCGTCGGCTCGTCCAGGAGGTACACGGTCGCGCCGCGCCGGGCCCGCTGCAACTCGCTCGCCAGCTTGATGCGCTGGGCCTCGCCGCCGGACAACTCGGTGGCGGGCTGCCCGAGGCGCAGATAGCCGAGCCCCACGTCGAGCAGCGCCGCCAGGCTGCGCGCCGCCGCCGGCGTGTCCGCGAAGAACCCGGCTGCCTCCTCCACCGTCAGGTCGAGCACCTCGGCGATGCTCCGCCCCCGGTACGCCACTTCCAGCGTCTCGGGGTTGTAGCGGGCACCGCCGCAGTCCGGGCACGGCGCGTAGGTGGTCGGCAGGAACAGCAGCTCCACGCTGACGAACCCCTCGCCCTGGCAGGTCTCGCAGCGACCGCCGGGCACGTTGAAGGAGAACCGGCCGACCCCGTACCCGCGTTCGCGCGCCGCGCCGGTCGCCGCGAACACCTTGCGCACCACGTCGAACAGGCCGGTGTAGGTGGCCAGGTTGGAGCGCGGGGTGCGACCGATCGGCTTCTGGTCGACGGCGACGAGGCGGCCCACCCCCGGCACCTCCTCGGTGATCGCGCCGATCAGCGTCGACTTCCCCGAACCGGACACGCCCGTCACGGCGGTGAGCACGCCGAGCGGGAACCCGGCCGTCACGCCCCGCAGGTTGTGCCGGGTGACAGGACCGACGGTCAGGGTGCCCCGGGGCGTGCGGGGGGCGCGGGCGGGCGCGGGGGAGCGGTCGAAGAGGTAACGGGCCGTCGCGGAGTCCGGCACCTCGGCCAGGCCGGGCACCGGCCCGCTGTACAGCACCCGTCCGCCGTGCTCGCCGGCCAGCGGGCCGACGTCCACGATCCAGTCGGCGCCGCCCATCACGGCCAGGTCGTGCTCCACCGCGAACACCGAGTTGCCGGCCGCCTTCAGCCGCTCCAGGACGGTCAGCAGCGCCTCGGTGTCCGCCGGGTGCAACCCCGCGGAGGGCTCGTCCAGCACGTACACCACGCCGAACAGGCCCGAGCGCAACTGCGTCGCCAGGCGCAGCCGTTGCAGCTCGCCCGCCGACAGCGACGGCGCCGAGCGGTCCAGGCTCAGATAGCCGAGGCCCAGCTCCACGACCGGGGTGATCCGGGAGGTGAGGTCGCCGGTGAGCACCCGGGCCGGCTCGTCGTCGGTGGGCAGCAGCCCGACGAGGCCGGTCAGCGGCAGCCCGGCCAGCTCGGCGATGGTCCGCCCGCCCACGGTCACCGCGAGTGCCTCCGGGCGCAGCCGGCCGCCACCGCAGGCCGGGCAGGGCGCGCTGGTCAGGAAGTGCTCGGCCTTCGCCCGCAGGGTGGCGCTCTTGGAGTCCGCGAAGGTCTTCATCACGTACCGCCGGGCGCTCATGTACGTGCCCTCGTACGGCCGCTGGATCCGGCCGGCCTCCCGCACCGGGTGCACGGTGACCACCGGCTGCTCGTCGGTGAACAGGATCCACTCCCGGTCGGCGGGGGGCAGTTCGCGCCAGGGCCGGTCGACGTCGTGGCCCAGCGCGTCGAGCACGTCGCGCAGGTTCTTGCCCTGCCAGGCGCCCGGCCAGGCGGCGATCGCGCCCTCGCGGACGGACAGCGAGGGGTCGGGGACCAGCAGCTTCTCGCTCGTGCGGTGCACCCGGCCCAGGCCGTGGCACTCGGGGCAGGCCCCGGCCGCCGTGTTGGGCGAGAAGGCGTCGGAGTCCAGGCGCGCGGCGCCCGGCGGATAGTGGCCCACGCGGGAGAACAGCATCCGCAGCGAGTTGGACAGACCGGTCACCGTGCCGACCGAGGACCGGGCGGTCGGCGCCGCCCGCCGCTGCTGGAGCGAGACCGCCGGCGGCAGCCCGGTGATCTCCCCGACCTTCGGCGCGCCCACCTGGTGGATCAGCCGCCGGGCGTAGGGGGCGACGGACTCCAGGTAGCGCCGCTGGGCCTCCGCGTAGAGGGTGCCGAAGGCCAGCGAGGACTTGCCCGATCCCGACACCCCGGTGAAGACCGCGACCACGTCCCGGGGGATGTCGACGTCCACGCCCCGCAGGTTGTGCTCGCGGGCGCCGCGCACCCGGACGTACGGATCGTGGGGGTTGGTCATCGCGGGGACTCCTGGGCGCCGGGTCGTGCGGGGTCGGGTCGTGTCGTGCGGGCTCGGGTCGGGGGAGTGGGGCAAACCCCCCGATCCTATGCCGGACCGTCCGCCTGCCTCGTGCCCACCACCCGGGCGAGCCGCCGGTAGGAGTCGAGCAGTGCCTCGCGGTCGTGGGTGCTGGTGGTGACCAGCACCTCCTGGGCGCCGGTCTCCTTAAGGAGCGACTCCAGCGCGTCGGCGACCTGCTCCTCCGTCCCGGCGAGCTGCCCGTCCAGGCCGGCCTCGTAGAAGCCGCGCTCCTTGGCGGTCATCGCGCGGGCCTCGATCTCCCCGGCCGGCTCCAGCGGCGGGAAGGAGCCCCGGGTGCGGGCCTGGGCCATCGCCCACGCCTCCGGGACCAGCAGGCGCCGGGCCGCCTCGGGGGTGCCGGCCACGGCGACGGTCCCGGAGACCACGACGTACGGCTCCGGGCTCCACACCGAGGGCCGGAAGCCGGCGCGGTAGCGGTCGATGCCGCGCAGCATCCGCTCGCGGTCGCGCAGGTCGCCGATCACCATCGGCAGCCCCGCGCGGGCGGCGACGTCCGCGCCCTCGCCCATGGCCAGGACGAACGGCGGCACGGTCAGCCCCTCGGCCGGCCGGGCGTGCACCCCGGTGGCGGAGGTGCCCCGGAAGAAGCCGAGCAGCTCGGCGAGCTGGTCCGCGAACTCCTCGGCGTCGTCCTTGTCCCGGCCGAGCGCCCGGCGCACCCCGTCGGTGAAGCCCACCGAGCGGCCGAGTCCCATGTCGACGCGGCCGGGGAAGAGCGACTCGAGGACGCCGAACTGCTCGGCGACCACCAGCGGCCGGTGGTTGGGCAGCATCACGCCCCCGGTACCGACCCGGATGCCGGAGGTCGCGGCCGCCACGGCGGCGGCCAGCACGGTCGGCGCCGAGCCGGCCACGCCGGGCACGCCGTGGTGCTCGGCGACCCAGAACCGGTGGAACCCCAGCCGCTCCGCCTCCCGCGCCAGCCGCACGGTGTCGCGCAGCGCCTGCGCGCCGGTGCCGCCCGCCCGGATGCGGGAGCGGTCGAGGACGGAGAAGCGGGCCGACGCGATCGAAGAACTCACACCAGGTGCAACGCCTCGGCGGCGCGGGGATTCCCGGCCTACCCTGACGTGGTGAGTGCCGACCGCAAGCCCGAGCTGGCCGTGTTCGACCTGGACAACACCCTCGCCGACACCGCGCACCGCCAGCGCTTCCTGGAGCGGCGCCCGCGCGACTGGGACGCCTTCTTCGCCGCCGCGCCGCACGACGCGCCGCTCGCCGAGGGCGTCGCGCTGGCGCACGAGCGGGCCGCCGACTGCGAGGTGGTCTATCTGACGGGTCGCCCGGAGCGCTGCCGGCGCGACACGCTCGACTGGCTGGCGGCGCACGGGCTGCCCGAGGGGCGGGTGTACCTGCGCGGCGACCACGACCGCAGGCCCGCCCGGCGCACGAAGCTGGAGATCCTGCGCCGGCTGGCCCGGACCAGGACGGTCCGCGTCCTGGTGGACGACGACGAGCTGGTCTGCGGCGACGCCGAGCGCGCCGGGTTCACGGTGGTCCGGGCGCGCTGGGCGACGGCCCGCACGGCGGAGCTGCGGGACGCCCAGGAGCGTGAGGGACGCACCTGACGCCGTCGAGGCATGCGGCTGTCAGTCGGCGTCCTCCAGGCGGAAGCCCAGCTTGAGGCCGACCTGCCAGTGCGCGACGCCGCCCTCCTCGATCTGGCCGCGTACCTGGGTCACCTCGAACCAGTCCAGGTTGCGCAGCGTCTGCGAGGCGCGCTCGATGCCGTTGCGCACCGCCTGCTCGACGCCGTCGGGCGAGGTGCCGACGATCTCGGTGACCCGGTAGGTGTGGTTGGACATGCGGGTGCTCCCTTCGGTCCCTGCGGGGCAGGCGTACGTCACTCCCCGGTGCCCCGGCGGCTCCTTGACCAAACGACCCCTTGACCCGCTCATTGGTACATACCAAAATGCAGGGCACCCGTACGAGCCCCCGGTTCGTTCCCCCCATGTCGGGTCTCCCCACGCGCGCAGGACACCCCTGTCCGCCGCCTGTCCGTCAGACAGAAGGACCCCTCGTGAGACGTCGCCTCCTCGCCCTGGCCTGCGTGTCCGCCTCCCTGCTCAGCGGCTGCGGCCTCGTGCCGGGGGAGGGCGGCTCCGAGCGGAGCACGGTGACCGTGTGGCTGATGAAGGACAGCGCCTCGCAGGACTTCCTCAAGCGCTTCACCGCCGACTTCGAGCGGGACCACCCCAAGTACGACCTCGACATCCGGATCCAGGAGTGGACCGGCATCGGCGAGAAGGTGCAGGCCGCGCTCAAGGGCGACGGCGACGACGGGCCGGACGCGATCGAGGTCGGCAACACGCAGGTCGCCACCTACGCGCAGGACGGCCGGCTGCAGGACCTCACCCTGGAGTCGATGCGCGACTGGGGCATCGAGGACTGGCTGCCCGGCCTCTCCCAGCCCGGGCAGTACCTCTCCCAGCAGTTCGGCGTCCCCTGGTACGCCGCCAACCGCGTCGTCATCTACCGCAAGGACCTCTTCGAGCAGGCCGGCGTCACCAAGCCGCCGCGCACCCGCGCGGAGTGGCTGGACGTCACCCGGCGGCTGGACGAGGGCGACGACCAGGGCATCTACCTCGCGGGACAGGACTGGTACACCCTCTCCGGCTTCATCTGGGACGAGGGCGGCGACCTGGCCCGGGAGAGCGGCGGCAGCTGGCGCGGCACCCTGGACAGCGCGGCCGCCCTGCGCGGCATGGCCTTCTACCGCGAACTGCACGCCCTCGGCGAGGGGCCCGCGAACGCCGACGAGGAACACCCGCCCCAGGCCGGCGTGTTCGCCGAGGGGCGGGTCGCCCAGATCGTCGCCGTCCCCGGGCTCGCCCAGGCCATCGTGCGGCAGAACCCGGAACTCAAGGGCAAGATCGGCTTCTTCCCGGTGCCCGGCAAGACCGCCGCCAAGCCCGGCGCGGTGTTCACCGGCGGCTCCGACCTCGTCGTCCCGAAGAACACCGACGAGAAGGACGGCGCCCTCGCCGTCGTCTCGGCCCTCGCGGGCGCGGAATGGAACACCCAGCTCGCCCGCACCATGAACTACGTGCCGAACAAGGAGAGCCTCGCCTCCGCCGTGGCCGGCGAGGAGGGCGTCGCGGCCATGGCGGCCGGCGCCGCCGAGGGCCGGGCGACGCCCGCCACGCCCCAGTGGAGCGCGGTCGAGGCGGACAACCCGATCAAGGCGTACATGACCAAGGTGCTGACCGGCGGCGACGCGAAGACCGAGGCCCACAAGGCCGCCGGCCGCCTCACCGAGCTGCTCGACCCCGAGGGGCGCTGAACCCCGGCGGGAGCCGGCCGCCCAGCGCCCCGGGCTCAGCGCGCCATGCTCAGCGCGCCTTGCTCAGGGACAGGGCGAAGCGGTCCTCCGCGTCCGTCCACCAGTGGGTCAGCTCCAGTTCCGCCGCGGCGAGTTCGTCCCGCACGCCCTCGCGGCGGAACTTCGCCGACACCTCGGTGCGCAGCTCCTCGCCCGCGGCGAAGTCCACCGCCAGGTCGAGCGCCTGGATCTTGACCGTCTGCGCGGTGCGCGAGCGCAGCCGCATCTCGATCCACTCCCGCTCGGCGTCCCACACCGCGAGATGGTCGAAGGCGTCGAGCGCGAAGTCGGCGCCCAGTTCGCGGTTGACCACGGCCAGCACGTTCTTGTCGAACGCGGCCGTGACGCCCGCCGCGTCGTCGTAGGCGCGCACCAGCACCCCCTCGTCCTTGACGAGGTCCGTGCCGAGCAGCAGCGCGTCGCCGGGGGAGAGCAGCGCCCGTACCGAGGAGAGGAACGCGGCGCGCTCGGCGGGCAGCAGGTTGCCGAGCGTGCCGCCGAGGAACGCCACCAGGCGCGCACCCGGCGTCTCGGGCAGCGCCATCCGCGCGGTGAAGTCGGCGATCAGCGCGTGCACCTCGAGTTCCGGCCGCTCGGCGGTGATCGCCCGCCCGGCCTGGTCGAGGGCGCTCCCGCTGACGTCGACGGGGACGTACGCCTCCAGCTCCGTCAGCGCGTCCAGCAGGTGGCGGGTCTTCTCCGAGGAGCCCGAGCCCAGTTCGACCAGGGTGCGGGCGCCGGTGGCCGCCGCGATCTCGCCGGCCCGCTCGATGAGGATCTCCCGCTCGGCGCGGGTGGGGTAGTACTCGGGCAGCGCGGTGATCTCCTCGAACAGCTCGCTGCCGCGGGCGTCGTAGAACCACTTGGGCGGAAGCCACTTGGGGGTGCTGGTCAGACCGGCCAGGACGTCGGCGCGCAGGGCGGCGCCGGTGGTGTCCTCGGGAAGGGTGCGGGTGAGACGGTACGGGCTCACGTGCGGGGCTCCTCGGTGGATGCGGTCGCGGGTGCGAGGGCGTCGTCGGCCGGGTCGTCGTCGAGCGGGGTGAGCGCGGTGAGCCGCACCTCGGTGCGGCTCGCGCGGAGCAGGGTGCGGTCGGGCACCTCGTGCCAGCGCGGGTCGTCGTCGTAGGGCTCGGAGGCCACGACCGTGCCGCCGCCGGACAGGGAGCGGTACCACAGGGTGTCGCCCCAGGTGGTGGCGGTGATGGTGTCGCCGCCGGTCAGCAGCAGGTTGAGCCGGGAGCCGGGCGCCGCCGCGGCCACCTCCCGCACCGTCTCGCCAAGCGCCCGGCCCTCCTCCTGCCCGGTGCGCAGCCGGCGCAGCACCAGCGCCCACACCAGCGCCGAGTCGTTGCGCGCCTCCAGGGACAGCAGGTCCTCGGGGTGCAGGGCGCGGGCCGGCTCCGCCAGGGTGCCGGGCCAGCCAGTGACGGCGCCGTTGTGGCTGAACAGCCAGGCGCCGGCGGCGAACGGCGCCGCCGCGGCCTCGGCGTCGGCGCCGGCCAGCGTCGCGTCCCGCACGGCGGCGAGCAGCGCGCCGGCGCGCACCACCCGGGCCAGGTCGGCGAAGGACTGGTCGGCCCAGATCGGCCCGGCCCTGCGGTACCTGGCCGGCACCGGGTCGCCCTCGGCGTACCAGCCGACGCCGAAGCCGTCGGCGTTGACCGTGCCGTACCGCTGGTGCCGGGGCGCCCAGGACTGGCGGTACAGGCCGTGCTCGGGCGCCACCAGGAGCCGCCCGAGCGCCTCTGGCGGCCCCACGTAGGCGAGGTGACGGCACATCAGGCGCCGCCCTCCGAGCGGGCGGTGCGGAACCCGGAGAAGATCTGCCGCCGGATCGGGTAGTCCCAGTTGCGGAAGGTGCCCCGGCAGGCGACGGTCCCGACGGCGAACGAACCGCCGCGCAGCACCTTGTACTCGGGGCCGAAGAAGACCTCCGAGTACTCCTTGTACGGGAAGGCCCGGAAGCCGGGGTACGGCGTGAAGTCGCTGGACGTCCACTCCCACACGTCGCCTATCAGCTGCCGCACCCCGAGCGGCGACTCGCCGGCCGGGTAGCTGCCCGCCGGTGCCGGGCGCAGGTGCCGCTGGCCGAGGTTGGCGTGCTCGGGGCCCGGGTCGGCGTCGCCCCACGGGTAGCGCATGGTGCGCTCACCGGCCGGGTCCCAGCGGGCGGCCTTCTCCCACTCGGTCTCGGTGGGCAGCCGCCGCCCGGCCCAGCGGGCGTAGGCGTCGGCCTCGTACCAGCACACGTGCAGCACCGGCTCCTCGCGCGGCACCGCCTCCGTGACGCCGAAGCGGCGGCGCAGCCACTGGCCGCCGTCGCGGCGCCAGAACAGCGGGGCGCGCAAGCCCTGCCGGCGGACGTGCTCCCAGCCCTCCGGGGTCCACCAGCGCGGGTCGTCGTAGCCGCCGTCGTCGATGAACGCCAGGTAGGCGCCGTTGGTGACCGGCGTGGTGTCGAGCCAGAACGGCGCCACCTCCCGCCGGTGCGCCGGTCGTTCGTTGTCCAGCGCCCACGGTTCGTCGGAGGTGCCCATGGTGAACGGGCCGCCGGGCACCAGGACCTCGGCGGGGCCGGTGAACAGCTCCACCGGCTCCGGATCCGGCGCGGTGAGGGCCTGCGGGCCCTTGCGCAGCTGGTGCGTGATCAGCATGGTCTCGTCATGCTGCTGCTCGTGCTGGGCGATCATGCCGAAGGCGAAGCCGGCCTCGGTGAGCCGGGTGCCCTGGAAGGCGGCGGCCTCCAGCACGCCGAGGGCCCGGCCGCGCACGTCGGCCGCGTACCGCCGGGCCTCCTCGGGTGACAGCAGCGGCAGGGTGGGCCGGGCGCTGCGCGGGTGCTCGAAGGCGTCGTACAGGCTGTCTATCTCCGGGCGTATCGCCTCCTGGCCGCCGACGGCGCGCAGCAGCCACTGCTCCTCCTGGTTGCCGATGTGCGCCAGGTCCCACACCAGCGGGGACATCAGCGGCGAGACCTGCCCGGTCAGGTCGGGGCCCTCCACGCAGCTGGTGAGCAGCGTGGTGCGGTCGCGGGCGGTGACCAGGTGGGTCAGGGCCCGCTCGCGCAGGCTCTCGGGGTCCAGGGTCCCGTGATCGGTCGGGGCGGTGTCGGTCATGAGCGGGTGTCCCTCCCGTGCGGGCCGCGGCGCGCGCCGCCCGGCCCCTTGTCGAGCAGGTCGTCGGCCGGGCAGCGGCCCCGGGCGACATAGCGGTCCCGGAAGGCGGCGACGGCGTCCGTCACCGCGGCTCCGGCCCCCAGCCGGGGCAGCGCGGCGAGCGCCGCGTCGAAGCAGGTGCCGGCCGCCTCCCGCAGCTCCGGGTCGGTCAGGGCGTCGCGGGCCGCGGCCCGGTACAGCGGGTTGTGCGGCGCGGGCTGTCCCAGCGTGCGCTCGGCGAGCGGCTTGACCGCCCGGTAGGCCGTCTCGGTGGCCTCCGGGTCGTCGAAGAGCGCCGCCGCCACGGCCAGCGGCACGATCCAGCCGTCGTCGCCTGGCTGCGCGTCGATCATGCGCAGCTCCAGGTGGCCGCGGGGCCTGACCGGCGGGAACAGGGTGGTGAGGTGGTAGTCCAGGTCCTCACGGGTGGCCGGCCGCGGTCCCCCGGTCCTGAGCCATTCGCGGAAGGTGAGGCCCTCGGGGACCTGCCAGGGCCCCTCGTCGCCGCGGACGCACATCACCGGGGCGTCCAGGACGTGCCGGGTCCAGGTGGCGCGCGGGTCGGTGTCCAGCGGCGGGCCGCCGGCCCGGCCGGTGCCGATCTGGGTCCAGCGCAGCTGCCGGGTGGAGCGCCAGCCGGTGGGCCGGCCGCCGGCCAGCGGCGAGTTGGCGAACGCGGCCACCAGGACCGCGCCCAGCTGGTGGGCCAGCCACCAGCGGCGGACGAAGCCGAGCGGACCCGGCTCCTCGTGCCCGGCGTCCAGGCACACCTGCACCGAGGCGGAGGCCCGCATCATGGCCCGGCCGGCCGGGCCGCACCGGTCGAGGCAGGTCTCCATGGCGTCGTAGCGGGGCTGACGCAGATAGCGGCCGGGGTCGCGCCAGGGGTCCTGGCCGAAGCCGGCCAGTGCGAGTCCGTGCTCGCGGAGCACCGCGCGGACGGCGGCGAGATCGGCGGAGACGGCCCCGACGCACTCCGTCAGGGAGTCGGCGGGGAGCGAACTCAGCTCCAGCTGGCCGCCGGGCTCGACGGTCAGCGGTGAGGTCAGGGATACGGGGCGCAGCGCGTCGTAGACGGCATCGAGCCGCTCGGGCGCCAGCGGGAGCCACGGCGCGCGCGGCTCATGGACCAGCCATTCCACCTCGACGCCCAGGCGCCGGGGCGGCCCGGTCTTGAAGCAGATGCCGTGGACCAGCGCCTCGACCTCGGCCTCCGTGAGAGCGGTGCGTGGCCGGATACAGCCACTTACCGAATCTGACATGTCGGGATCCTCCTGAGATTCCACCATGCCCTCGACCCGGACCCGGCCGGGCCCGAGCGGCACACTCGTCCCACCCAAGACCCTCGTGCCGCCCGGCACAAGGGTGCATATCAGGACTTACCGGCTCGATCCTCTCGGTGCCCCGTCGTCGGGGCGGGCATTCCTGAGAGTTCCCGGACCGGGATATTCCATTGCACCGCTTCCCCAGCATCGCCGAGGATCTCCTCACGGGCACGACGGGGGAGACCGCGCGACGTCCGGCCGATGGCGCGCACGGGGGTGGCGCCATCGGCCGGACGGCCGCGCGGTGCCGTCCGGCGCGGGCGAGGCCGTCAGGTCCAGCCATAGCGCTCCGCCAGCCGCCGCCGCACCAGGCCGAACCGCATCCGGTCCAGCGCGCACGCCTCCCGGCGCATGCCTTCGTCGTGCAGGCGCAGCACCCGGTCCAGGTCCACCCAGGACTCCCGCCCCGACCGGTCCCACGGCCCGCTGCCGATGGCCACCCACTCCCGGTCGCCGTCGTGCCGCTTGCTGGACAGCCGCACGGCCAGCAGCGTGCCGGCCGCCTCGCGGGCGACGACGAGCACCGGGCGGTCCTTGCCCCGCCCGTCGTTCTCCTCGTAGGGCACCCAGGTCCAGACGATCTCGCCCGGGTCGGGATCGCCGTCGTGCGCGGGGGAGTACTCGGTGCGCACCCGGCCCACCTCCCGCGGGTCGGCCTCGGTGGTCGCGTGGGGCCCGTAACGGCCGGGGACCTGGTCGTCGTTGCTCTCGGTGAAGGCGCTCACGCTTCGTACCGTACGGAGCCCGCAGGGCGGTCCCCGAGCCGGGGTGGCAGTCTGGATCACCGGCCGAACTTCACGAGAAGGGGAACGCGCACCATGACCGACCAGCCGAGCGTGACCGTCCTGGGCACCGGCATCATGGGGGCCGCGATGGCCCGCAACCTCGCCCGCGCCGGGCTCACCGTGCGGGCCTGGAACCGCAGCCGCGACAAGGCCGAGCCGCTCGCCGCCGACGGCGTGCGGATCGCCGACGGCCCCGAGGAGGCGGTCCGGGACGCCGACGTCGTCCTCACCATGCTCTACGACGGCCCGGCCGCCCTCGACGTCATGCGCCGGGCCGCCCCCGGCCTGCGCCCCGGCACGGTCTGGGTGCAGTCCAGCACGGCAGGCGCCGCCGCGGCCGGCGAGCTGGGCGCCTTCGCCGACGAGCACGGCCTCGCCTTCTTCGACGCCCCGGTGCTCGGCACCCGCGGGCCCGCGGAGGCGGGCGAACTGGTGGTCCTGGCCGCCGGGCCGGCCGCCGCGCGGGAGACGGTCACGCCCGTCTTCGACGCCGTCGGCTCCCGCACCGTGTGGACCGGCGACGACGGTGCGGCCGGCAGCGCCAGCCGGCTCAAACTGGTCGTCAACAGCTGGATCATCGCCGCCACCAACGCGGTCGGCGAGGCCCTCGCGCTCGCCGAGGCGCTGGACGTCGACGCGGACGGCTTCCTGGACGCCGTGTCCGGCGGCCCGCTCGACATGGGCTACCTGCACGCCAAGGCCGGGCTGATCCGCGACGGCGCCCTGACGCCGCCCCAGTTCGCCGTCGCCACCGCCGCCAAGGACGCCCGGCTGGTGGTGGAGGCCGCCGAGGCGAACGGGGTGCGCCTGGACGTGGCCGCCGCCGGCGCCGGGCGGCTGGCCCGCGCCGAGGCGCTCGGGCACGGCGGTGAGGACATGGCGGCGGCCTACTTCGCCAGCTTCGCGGACGGGTCCGGGCAGCCGGGCTGAGGGCTGTCGTCCGGGGTACTGGAATCCGCGGCAGGAAGCCGCGCGTCCGCGAAGCATCCGTGCGGCGTCCGTCGAGCGAAGTGAAGCAGAGCCGAGCGAAGGAGCCCCCGTGTCCAAGCCCCCGCTGCCGCCCGAGGCCGTCGAACTGCTGCGCCGCCCCAACCCCTGCGTCATGGCCACCGTGCGGGCCGACGGCGCGCCCGTCTCGACGCCCACCTGGTACCTGTGGGAGGACGACGGCCGGGTGCTGATCAACTTCGACGAGGGGCGGGTGCGCCTGAACCACGTGCGCAAGGACCCCCGGGTCACGCTCACGGTGCTCGACGCCGACAACTGGTACACCCACGTCACGCTGATCGGCCGCGTCACCGACATCCGCGACGACGGCGACCTCACCGACATCGACCGCCTCTCCACGCACTACGGCGGACAGCCCTACCCCAACCGGGAGCGCGGCCGGGTCAGCGCCCGGATCGAGGTCGAGCGCTGGCACGGCTGGGGCGACCTGAAGGACAACGACCAGGCGGCCGGCTGACGCCTCCCGGCGTCACACCACCGCGTCCGCGCGCAGCGCGGCGATGTCGGCGGGGGAGTGGCCCAGCTCGGTGAGGATCGCCTCGGTGTGCTCGCCCACCGCGGGCACCGGGTCCATCCGGACGGGCACCCCGGCGAGGTCGGCCGGCGGGCGCAGCGCCCGTACCCGCGTGCCGCCGGGCAGGGACACCTCGCCCCAGCGGTCCCGGGCGGCCAGCACCGGGTGGCCGAGGAACGCGTCGACGTCGTTGACGCCGGCGCAGGCCACGCCGGTCTCCCGCAGCAGCGCCAGCACGTCGGCGCTGTCGGAGCGGGCGACCCGCCCGGCCACGACCGCGTCCAGCTCGGCCCGGTGGGCGACCCGGTCGGCGCCGGTGGCGAAGCGCGGGTCGGCGGTCAGGTCGGGCCGGCCGAGGAAGTCCGCGCACAGGGCGGCCCACTCGCGCTCGTTCTGCACGGAGAGCAGCACCTCGCGGCCGTCGGCGGCCCGGTAGGCGCCGTAGGGCGCGATGGTGGCGTGCCGGGTGCCCAGGCGCGGGGGCTGGGTGCCGCCGTACTCGGTGTAGTAGGCGGGCTGGCCCATCCACTCGGCCAGCGCCTCGAAGAGGGACACCTCCACCGGGTGCACCTCACCGGTGACGGCCCGGGTGTACAGGGCGGTCAGGACACCGCTGTACGCGTACATCCCGGCGGCGATGTCGGCGACGGAGACGCCGGTCCGGGCGGTCTCCTCGGGGGTGCCGGTGAGCGAGACCAGACCGGTCTGGCACTGCACCAGCAGGTCGTACGCCTTGCGGTCGGCCCAGGGCCCGCTGGTGCCGTAGCCCGAGATGGTGCAGGGGACCAGCCGCGGGAAGCGGCCGGCGAGGGCGGCGGGGTCCAGGCCGAGGCGGCCGGCGGCGCCGGGCGCGAGGTTCTGCACCAGCACGTCGGCGCCGTCGAGAAGCCGGTCCAGGACGGCCCGGCCCCGGGGCTCCTTCAGATCGAGGGTGAGGGACTCCTTGGAGCGGTTGAGCCAGACGAAGTAGCTCGAAAGGCCGTGCACCGCCGTGTCGTAGCGGCGGGCGAAGTCGCCCTCGCCCGGGCGCTCGACCTTGATCACCCTGGCCCCGAGGTCGGCGAGCTGCCGGGTGGCGTAGGGCGCGGCGACGGCCTGCTCCAGGCTGACCACGGTGACGCCGGACAGGGGAAGCCGCTGCACGCCGATGTCTCCCGCCGCCGGACTGGCGCCCGTCGGCGGGGCGTCCGCGCGGCAGGCCGTGTGCGCCGATTTCTACGGCGCCCGGCCCGCCGCTGTCAACGCGGCTCCCGGTGTCGCGGCCGGTCAGGCGGCCAGCGTCTCGCCGGCGTGCTCCCGGAGGCGGGCCAGGACCTCGGTCAGCTGGGCGGCCACCTCGGTGTCGTCCGAGGGGTGCAGCTCGGCGAAGCGGGTCACCGAACCGGGGATGGACAGCTTGAGGTCCTCGATCACCTTGCCGCCGGCCAGGCCGATGGACTTGCGGGCGTCGTCGTGCGCCCACACGCCGCCGTACTGGCCGAACGCGGTGCCGACCACGGCGACCGGCTTGCCGGCGAAGGCGCCGGCGCCGTACGGGCGGGACAGCCAGTCGATGGAGTTCTTCAGCACGGCCGGCATGGTGCCGTTGTACTCCGGGGTGAAGAAGAGGAAGGCATCGGAGGACTGGGCGGCCTCACGCAGCGCGACGGCGGGGGCCGGGGCGCCGTCCGCCACGTCGATGTCCTCGTTGTAGAACGGGATCTCCGCGAGACCCTCGAAGAGCTGCACCTCGACGCCCTCCGGGGCGAGCTTGACGGCCGCCTCGGCGAGCTGGCGGTTGTGCGAGCCGGCGCGGAGGCTGCCGACGAGGGCGAGGATGCGGACAGACATGAGAACTCCCAAAGGCTACGGAAACGGCGGTACGGGCGCGGCAGTCGCACCCGGTATCGCGTGGGGCGATCCGGACCGAGGTCCGGTTACTGTCTAGCATCCCAAACGGACCACGGTCCAGTTCTGTTCCCGATGCTTTACGCTGGCGACATGTCCGCCGCCCCGCCCCCCTTCACCACGCCCCCGGAGCGCCAGGAGAGCCACGGCCGCCACGAGCTGATCAGCCTCGGCACCGGGTCCGAGGAGGACCCCTGCCTGCGGGCCGACGCCGCCCGCAACCGGGCCCGGCTCCTGGAGGCCGCCGCCCGGCTGATCGCCGAACAGGGCGTGGCCGCCCTGACGATGGAGGCGGTGGCCGCCGCCGCCTCGGTGGGCAAGGGCACCGTCTTCCGGCGCTTCGGCGACCGCACCGGCCTGCTCATGGCCCTGCTCGACCACTCCGAGCGGCGGTTCCAGGCGGCGCTGCTGAGCGGCCCGCCGCCGCTCGGCCCCGGGGCGCCCCCGGCGGAGCGGCTGCGCGCCTTCGGCACCGCGCTGCTGCACCGCACCATCGCGGAGCTGGACCTCCAACTCGCCGCCGAGCCGGGCCCCGAGCGCCGCTACACCTCCCCGCCGCGTCGCTTCCTGCGGGGCCATGTCGCCCTGCTGCTGCGCCAGGCCGCGCCGGACGCCGACAGCGAGGTCCTCTCGCACACACTGCTCGGCTATCTGGACCCGGCCCTGGTCCACCACCTGACCCAGCAGTGCGGGGTGCCGCCCGCCCGGCTGGAGCGGGGCTGGCTGGACCTGGTGGCCCGGATGACCGGAGAGCGCGCCCCGGCGAGCTGAGCCGCGCCACCCCGCGCTCGCAGGCGTACCCACGTCCGCCGGCGTCCCCGCCCGCCGAGCGCCCGGGCGCTTCTGCCAGGATGCGGTACGTGATGGCGCAGATACCGAACACACCCGCGCCGGCGTCCCCGGCGCCGCGCCCCGTCCCCACGAGCGCCGACGTGGCCCGCCTCGCGGGCGTCTCGCGCGCCACCGTCTCCTACGTCCTCAACGAGAACGGCACCGTCCGGATCAGCGAGCCCACCCGCCGCCGGGTCCGCGAGGCCGCGCGGGAACTCGGCTACGTCCCGCACGCCGCCGCCCGCGCCCTGCGCGCCGGACACAGCCGGATGGTGCTGATGCCGGCGCCGTCCTTCCCCGTCGGCCCCCTGTACAGCCGCTTCCTCGGCGATCTCCAGGCGGCGCTCGGGCGGCTCGACTACACCGTGGTGCAGCACGGCACCGTCCCCCAGCACGGCGACGAGGCCGCCCGCGCCTGGGCCGAACTGCGGCCCGTGGCCGTCCTGGTGCCGGGCTCCGGCCTCGGGCCGCGAGGCGTGGACGTCCTCAAGCGCTCCGGCGCCCGCGCGGTCATCACCTTCGGACCCGACCTCGTCGAGGGCGCCCACGCCCTCCTCACCGACCAGGAGGCCGTGGGCCGCTGCGCGGGCCGCCACCTCCTGGACCGGGGCCGCGACCGGATCGGCGTGCTCGTGCCCGAGGAACCGGGACTCGAGGCCTTCTCGGCACCGCGCCTGGCCGGCGTGCGCCGCGCCGCGCGGGGCACCGCCGCCACCGTCGTCCCGCTGCCCCTCGCCTACACGGAACAGGCCGCCGCACGCCTCGCCGCCCGCTGGCGCGAGCTGCGCCTGGACGGCGTGTTCGCCTACAACGACGAGTACGCGATGCTGCTGATGCGCGCCCTGGCCGACGAGGGCGTCGCCGTGCCGGACGAGACGGCCCTGATCGGCGCCGACGACCTCATGCTCGGCCGGCTGCTGCGCCCCCGGCTCAGCACCGTCCACCTGGAACTGCCCTCGGGCCGCGACCTGGCCGCGCTGGTCGACCGCCTGGTCCACGACCCCGGCGCCGCGACCGAGCGGCACAAGGTGCTGGGCACCGCGGTGGTGCACCGCGAGTCGAGCTGACCCGCGGCGCACCTCCGCGCGCCTCAGGCGCCGCCCTCCTGGGCCTGCTGCGCGGCGACCTCCTTGCGGACCTGGTCCATGTCCAGCTCGCGGGCCTGCCCGATGACGTCGGTCAGGGCGGACTCCGGCAGCGCGCCGGGCTGCGCGAACACCGCGACCTGGTCCCGGACGATCATCAGCGTCGGGATCGACTGGATGTCGAAGGCCGCCGCCAGCTCCGGCTGCGCCTCCGTGTCCACCTTGCCGAACACCAGGTCCGGGTTCTCCTCGGCCGCCTTCTCGTAGACCGGGGCGAACTGGCGGCACGGACCGCACCAGGA
This sequence comes from Streptomyces sp. NPDC048182, assembly GCF_043202555.1. Taxonomy (NCBI): domain Bacteria; kingdom Bacillati; phylum Actinomycetota; class Actinomycetes; order Kitasatosporales; family Streptomycetaceae; genus Streptomyces; species Streptomyces sp. NPDC048182. The sequence goes on from NZ_JBIDAQ010000007.1 coordinate 19,515, forward strand.
CGCCCAGAAGTCGATCAGCACGAATCCGTTCTCCGTGACCGTCTGGTCGAAGTTCTCCTTGGTCAGCTCCACGGTGCTGCTCATGGCGCGGTCCCTCTTCCTGCGATCGGGGGTGTGGCGCTTTCCTCAACACGGCCGACCTGGCCGTTGTTCCGCGGCGCCTGCCGCGTGCGTACCCCGGTGGCCACGCCGCACACCCTCCCCGCAGACCGGTGTGGCCACGCGGCACACCACCCACCAGACTGACCCCATGACGCAAACGGAACCCATCGCGTACGACGTCGTGGTGATCGGCGCGGGCCCCGTCGGGGAGAACGTCGCCGACCGCACCCGCGCGGCCGGACTGTCCACCGCGATCGTCGAGAGCGAGCTCGTCGGCGGCGAGTGCTCCTACTGGGCGTGCATGCCCAGCAAGGCGCTGCTGCGCCCGGTCATCGCCCGGGCCGACGCCCGCCGGCTGCCGGGCCTGGCCGAGACGGTGCGCGGCCCCCTGGAGACCGAGCGGGTCCTCGCCCGCCGGGACGAGTTCACCTCGCACTGGAAGGACGACGGCCAGGTCGAGTGGATCGACGGCACCGGCACCGACCTGTACCGCGGACAGGGCCGGCTCGCCGGACCCCGCACCGTGGAGGTCACCGGACCCGACGGCGAGCGCCGCACCCTGACCGCCCGGCACGCCGTGGCCGTCTGCACCGGCACCGGGGCCGCCCTGCCCGACCTGCCCGGGATCGACGACGTCCGCCCCTGGACCAGCCGGGAGGCCACCAGCGCCAAGAGCGCCCCGGGCCGGCTGATCGTGGTCGGCGGCGGAGTCGTCGCCGTCGAGATGGCCACCGCCTGGCAGGCCCTCGGCTCCCAGGTGACCCTGCTGGTGCGCGGCACCGGCGGGCTGCTCGCCCGGATGGAGCCGTTCGCCGGGGAACTGGTCGCCGAGGCGCTCGCCGAGGCCGGCGTCGACATCCGCACCGGCGTCTCCGTCACCTCGGTCACCCGGGAGGACGGCACCGTCGTCGCCGAGACCGACGGCGGTGACCGGCTGGAGGCCGACGAGATCCTCTTCGCGACCGGCCGGGTGCCCCGCACCGGCGACATCGGCCTGGAGACCGTCGGACTGGAGCCGGGCTCCTGGCTCCCGGTGGACGACAGCCTGCGCGTGGCGGGCCACGACTGGCTGTACGCCGTCGGGGACGTCAACCACCGGGCCCTCCTCACCCACCAGGGCAAGTACCAGGCCCGGATCGCGGGCGCCGCCATCGCCGCGCGGGCCGGCGGCGGGCCGGTGGACGCCGGGCCGTGGGGCGCGCACGCCGCGACCGCCGACCACGACGCCGTGCCGCAGGTGGTGTTCACGGACCCGGAGGCCGCCTCCGCGGGCCTGACCCTGGCCGAGGCGGAGCAGGCGGGGCACCGCGTCCGCGCCGTCGACGTCGACCTCGCGACGGTGGCCGGGGCGAGCCTGTACGGCGACGGGTACAAGGGCCGCGCCCGGATGGTGGTCGACCTGGAGGAGGAGATCGTCCGCGGGGTCACCTTCGTCGGGCCCGGGGTCGGGGAGCTGATCCACTCCGCGACGATCGCCGTGGCCGGGCAGGTGCCGGTCAGCCGCCTGTGGCACGCGGTGCCGTCCTACCCGACGATCAGCGAGGTGTGGCTGCGGCTCCTGGAGGCCTACCGGGACCAGTGAGCGCGTACGGCGCGGGGGCACCCGCCTCCGCGCCGTCAGGGCAGCTCGAAGCCCAGCTCCGCCGCGGCCCGTTCCGGCGTCGGCTGCGCCCAGCGCTCCGCCATCGCCTGGTTCGACGCGAGCGAGCGCGGCTCCGCCCGGTCCAGGTACAGGGTGCCGTCGAGGTGGTCCGTCTCGTGCTGCACGATCCGGGCCGGCCAGCCCGCGAAGACCTCTTCCACGGCCCGCCCCGCCTCGTCCCACGCGGTCAGGCGCACCTCGGCGTGCCGGGCCACCACGGCCTGCCAGCCGGGCACGCTCAGACAGCCCTCGTAGAAGGCGGCCCGGGCCGGCCCGGCACCCTCGTACGACGGATTGACCAGCACCCGGAACGGCTGCGGCACCCGGCCGCGCGCCAGGCGCACCTCCTCCGGCACCGGCGCCGGGTCCTCGATCACCGCGATCCGCAGCCCCACCCCGACCTGCGGCGCGGCGAGCCCCACCCCGGGCGCGGCGTGCATCGTGCGGCGCAGCGCCGCCACGAAGCGGGTGAGCAGGGCGGGCTCCAGCTGCCCGTCGAACGGCTCGGCCGCCCGCCGCAGCACCGGTTCCCCGGCGGCGACGATAGGCAACGGAACGTCGTCGGCCAGCAGTTCCTCGACCCGTTCGGCAAGCCGCCGGTCCTCGCGCGCAGTTCCCATCCCGCCAGCATCGCACGCCGGGGTGACGGGCCACCGGACCCGTCACACGGCGCCCCCGCCGGGGTTAGGTTGGGCACCATGAGCAATCTCGATCGGCAGGCGGCGCCCGCCGTGTGCGGTGGCCGCGGCTTCGTCGTGGCGGAGCCCGTGCGCGAACTCCTCAGCCCGCGCACCGTCCGGCTGGGGGAGTCCACCGAGGTGCGCAGGCTGCTGCCGAACCTCGGCCGCCGGATGGTCGGGGCGTGGTGCTTCGTCGACCACTACGGCCCCGACGACATCGCCGACGAACCCGGCATGCAGGTGCCGCCGCATCCGCACATGGGCCTGCAGACCGTCAGCTGGCTGCACCAGGGCGAGGTGCTGCACCGCGACTCCACCGGCAGCGTGCAGACCATCGGCCCCCGCCAGCTGGGCCTGATGACCTCAGGGCACGCGATCAGCCACTCCGAGGAGAGCCCCCGCGCGCACGCCCGCCTCCTGCACGGCGCCCAGCTCTGGGTCGCCCTCCCGGACGCCCACCGCCACACCGCCCCGCACTTCGAGTTCCACGCCGAGCTGCCCCGCGTCACGGCCCCCGGCCTGACGGCGACGCTGCTGCTCGGCGCCCTCGACGGCACCCGCTCGCCGGGCACGGCCTACACCCCGCTGGTCGGCGCCGACCTCGCCCTGGCCCGGGGCGCGGAGGTGCGCCTGCCGCTGGAGCGGGACTTCGAGTACGCGGTGCTGTCGATGTCCGGGGAGGCCCACGTGGACGGCGTGCCGCTGCTGCCGGGCTCGATGCTCTACCTCGGCTGCGGCCGTACGGAACTGCCGCTGCGCGCCGAGTCGGAGGCGGGCCTGATGCTCCTGGGCGGCGAGCCGTTCGAGGAGGAGCTGGTCATGTTCTGGAACTGGATCGGACGTTCCCAGGAGGAGATCGAGCAGGCCCGCCGGGACTGGACGGAGGGCTCGCGCTTCGGGCGGGTCGAGGGATACGACGGCGCCCCGCTGCCCGCCCCCGAACTGCCGCCGGTGGCGCTGAAGCCGCGCGGGCGCACGCGCTGACCGTCAGCTCCGGGCGGCGGTCTCCCCGGCGCCCTGGAGGCTGGTGTTGTGCTCGTGGATCAGCCGCAGCGCCTCCTCGCGGTCCCGCCGGTCCAGGGCGTCGACCAGGTCGCGGTGGAGCGCGTGCCGGTGCGCGACGTACTCGCCCAGCGGCTGCTCGCCGGCGGGCAGCACGGTCAGCGTGTGGCTCTCGATCAGGTCGAGCAGGTGGGTGTAGAGCGAGCCGAGCAGCGCGTTCGGGCTGATCGCGGCGATGGCCGCGTGCAGGCGCCAGTTGGCGTGCACGAAGGCGACCGGGTCCGCCGCGGCCACCGCCCCCGCCATGGCGGTGATGTGGTCGCGCAGCCCCGCGATGTCGGCCGGTGAGGCGTGCCACAGCGCGTCCTCGATGAGCAGGGGGTCGAGGGCGTCGCGGATGCGCACGGCCTCGGCGACGTCGTTCGCCCCCGCGTCCAGCGCGAGGACGGAGTTGCCGAGCCGGACCATGGGGGACTGCTCGGCGCTGAAGAGCCCGCCGCCGGGACCGGGCTTCACGGTGACCAGACCCCGCGCCTGGAGCAGGCGCAGCGCCTCGTTGAAGGTGCCCACGGACACCCCGCACAGGGTCCGCAGCTCCTCCTTGGTGCCCAGCCGGGAGCCGGGCGGCACCTCCGCGACCAGCTCCGCGACCTGCTCCGCCGCGCGCTCGGCGCGCCCCGACGTCATATTCATCATTCTCATTTCGCTGGAACGTCTTGACGCCTCAGTCACCGGGGCGCAACATCAGGGTAATCATCATGCTCAATTAGTGGGAGTCCGTCGTGCGCATCGCCAACCTCTCCGGCCGGCTGGCCCTCATTGTCGACGGTCGTGCCGTCGACGTCGAACAGGCCAGCGCCGGCCGCTTCGCCGCCGCACCGCAGGCCGTCTACGAACGGTGGGAGGAGTTCCGCGCCTGGGCCGCGGACGCCGAGCTGCTCGAGGGCCTGGGGTTCGACCCGGCCGAGCTGGGCTCGCCGGCCCCCGCCCCGCGGCAGGTCCTGGCCATCGGCCTGAACTACCGGGACCACGCCGCCGAGTCCGGCTTCGCCGCCCCCGAGGGGCTGCCCCCCGTCTTCACCAAGTTCGCCACCAGCATCAGCGGACCGGTCACCGACGTGACGCTGCCGCCGGACGGCCACACCGACTGGGAGGTCGAGCTGGTGGCCGTGATCGGCCGCCGCGCCGAGCGGGTCGCCGAGGCCGATGCCTGGAGCCACGTCGCCGGTCTGGCGGCGGGACAGGACATCTCCGAGCGGGTGTCGCAACTGGCCGGGCCCGCACCGCAGTTCAGCCTCGGCAAGTCCTTCCCCGGCTTCGCGCCCATCGGGCCCTGGCTGGTCACGCCGGACGAGTTCGCCAACCCCGACGACCTGGAGCTGCGCTGCACGGTCAACGGCGAGGAGGTCCAGAAGGGCCGCACCCGCGACCTGATCCGCTCCGTGCCCGCCCTGATCGCCGCCCTGTCCGCCGTCCTGCCCCTGCTGCCCGGCGACGTCCTGTTCACCGGCACCCCGGCCGGCGTCGGTCTCGGCCGCGACCCGCAGCGCTTCCTCGCGCCCGGCGACGTGCTCGTCAGCACCGTCGAGGGCATCGGCGAGCTGCGCCAGACCTTCGTAGCCCGCGCCTGAGGGCCGAGGAGCACTCCATGGCACTGCACCGTCTGACCTCCCTCACCATCGGGGTCCCCGACGTCGCCGGGACCGCCGCCTACTACACCGAGTTCGGCCTCGCCCCGGACGGCGACGGCTGGTTCACCACCCAGGACGCCGGACGCCAGCTCCGGGTCGTGCACGCGCCCACCCGCCGCCTCGTCGAACTGCGCGTCGGCGCCGACACGCCCGACGACCTGGCGTCGGCCGCCGCCCGGCTGAAGCGGCTCGGCGTGGCGAGCACCGCGGGGGAGGGCACGCTGACCGCGTACGACAAGGCCACCGCCGTGCGCGCCGTCCTCGAGGTCGCCCCCCGCCTCACCCAGGCCCCGGTCCCGGCCCCCGTCCCCAACGGGCCCGGCCGGGCCGACCGCACCGGCCGCCGGGCGCCCGGCATCCTGCGCACCGACCGGGTGCGCCCGCGCAAGCTGGGCCACGCCGTGGTCGGCACCACCGACTTCGAGGCCACCACCGCCTTCTTCCGCGACGGCCTCGGCTTCAAGTCCTCCGACCACATCAAGGGCCACGGCGCGTTCCTGCGCTGCTCCACCGACCACCACAACGTCCTGGTGCTGGCCGCGCCGGTCGCCTTCCTGCACCACTCCTCCTGGCAGGTCGACGACGTCGACGAGGTCGGCCGCGGCGCCGCCGCCATGCTGGCGGACCACCCCGAGCGGCATGTCTGGGGGCTGGGCCGCCACCACGCCGGCTCCAACTTCTTCTGGTACCTCAAGGACCCGGCCGGCAACTTCAGCGAGTACTACTCCGACATGGACTGCATCGTGGACGACCAGCTGTGGACGCCCGAGGTCCTCGAGGGCGCCAAGGGCCTCTTCAGCTGGGGCCCGCCACCCCCGCCCTCCTTCCTCGCCCCCGACGACCTCGCCGCCCTGATGACCGGCGCCCACAGTGAGCCGAGGTAGCGCCCCCGTGAACAGGACCTCCCCGCACGTCCACGACGTCGCGATCGTCGGCTTCGGCGCTGTCGGACAGCTGCTCGCCCTCCTCCTCGGCCGGGCCGGCCACGACGTCGTCGCCCTGGAACGCTGGCCCGAGCCCTACCCGCTGCCCCGGGCCGTCCACTTCGACCACGAGATCGGCCGCGTCCTCCAGGCCGCCGGGGTCGGGGAGGAGGTGCGCGCGGTCACCGACCCGGTGCCCGACCACTACGAGTGGCGCAACGCCGCGGGCCAGGCGCTGGTGCGCATCGACTGGTCGGGCGACGGCCCCTCCGGCTGGCCCACCGCCAGCTTCTTCAGCCAGCCCCGGCTCGAGGCCGTGCTCGCCGCCGCCGCCGAGAGGTCGGCCACGGTCACCGTGCGCCGCGGACAGGAGGTCACCGGCCTGCACCTCGCGGAGGACGTTGTCCGGCTGGTCACACGGGGCGCGGACGGCGGCGGCGAGGTCCGCGCCCGTTACGTCGTCGGCGCCGACGGTGCGGGCAGCTTCGTCCGCTCCGCCATGGCCACCACCGTGACCGACCTCGGCTTCTTCTACGACTGGCTGATCGTGGACACCCTGCCGCACGAGGAGACCGAGTGGTCCCCGATGAACTGGCAGCTGTGCGACCCGGAGCGGCCCACCACCATCGTCTCCGGCGGCCCCGGCCGACGCCGCTGGGAGTTCATGCGCCTGCCCCACGAGAGCGCCGCGGAGCTCAACACACCCGAGACGGCCTGGCGCCTGCTCGCCCCGTGGGGGCGCACGCCGGATAACACCGCGATCGAACGGCACACGGTCTACACCTTCCAGGCCCGCTGGGTGGACCGCTGGCACGAGGGCCGGCTGCTCCTCGCGGGCGACGCCGCCCACCAGATGCCGCCGTTCGCCGGCCAGGGCATGTGCTCCGGCATGCGCGACGCGATCAACCTGGCCTGGAAGCTGGACCTCGTCCTCGACGGCCGGGCCGGACCCGGCCTGCTCGACACGTACACCTCCGAGCGCAGCGAGCACGTCCAGCACGCCATCGGGATGTCCATGGCCCTCGGCCAGGTCATCTGCGTCCTCGACCCCGAGGCCGCCGCCGCCCGCGACGCCCGGATGATCGCCGCCGGCGCCGACCCGCTCCACGCCCTGCCGGCCACCCCGCCGCCCGTGCTCGGCGACGGCGTCCTCCAGCGCGCCCCCGACGGCGGCCGGGCCCCGGACGTCGGCCTGCTGACCCCGCAGTACGAGGTCACCCACCGGGGACGCACCGCCCTCCTCGACGACCTCACCGGCGGCGGCTTCACCCTGCTGACCGACGGCCCCGCCCCGCTCGACGCCCTGGACGCCGCCGACCGCGGCTTCCTCGCCGAACTCGGCGCGGTCCTGGTGCCGCTGTACGCCGACGCCTGCCCGCCCGAGGGCTACCTCGACGCACCCGGCGGCTACCTGGCCCACCTGCGCGGGCACGGGCACGCCGCCGCCCTGGTCCGGCCCGACTTCTACCTGTTCGGCGCCGCCGCCGACGGCGCGGGACTGCGCGAACTGGTCGGCCAACTGCGCGCGCAGCTGCGCCGGCCCGCCGCCGTCGTGCGGTGACGCCCGGCTCAGCGCCGGGCCAGGGCCAGCAGGCTCAGGCCGAACATCAGGACACCGAGGGGAAGGTGGACCGAGGGGACGTGCGCGATGCCGAGCACGACCTGGACCGAGGCGAGCACGAGAAAGCCGGACGCCTGCCAGATCGGCCGCGCCGGGCCGCCGCCCGGCTTCCACGCCACCACCGCCGCGATCACGTACAGCATCGCGGCCCCGTACATCACACGGGCCCCGGCGCTGTGCAGCGTCTCCCCGTAGGGCGCGGTCAGCAGCAGCCCGGCCGAGACGGCCTGGAGAAAGATGGTCAGGGTCTGCAGCGCGATCGCGATCCGCAGGAAGGCCGCCCCGCGCCGCGAGTGCACCGTCGCCCGGACAGCCGTGTCCGTGGTCATGTCACAATCCCCGTTCCCGCCCTCGGGCGTTGATCGACGAGTTCTCACCGGTCCAACGACGCGGACCGGCGAAGGTGAGGAGCGGCCGGCGAGTCACCCGTATCCGGGCATCGGCAGACCGGCGAAGCCATGCCTCCCGGGCGTCCGGCAACCGGGCGAGGCGCTCGGCCGGACCCGTCGCCCTCGCCGGCCGGCCGACGCTTCGGTGGCAGGGTGGGGGAGGGGCAGCAAGCCTCCCGAGCCGGTGGAGGAGGACCGATGGACCGCGTGGACCAGGCGCACGGAGCGGACGGGATGGACTGGGAGGAGTTCGCCCGGCAGATGGCGGACATGGCCCGCGTGCTGCTGGCGCAGGACTCGGTGGACGCCACGCTGGAGCGGATCACCTCCTTCGCCACCCGGTTGGTCGAGGGCTGCGACGCCGCGGGGGTGCTGATCCTGCGCGGCAAGGAGGTGGAGAGCCTCGCCCCTACCGACCAGCTGGTGATCGACAGCGACCGGCTCCAGGGCCGCCTCCAGGAGGGGCCGTGCTTCGACGCCGCCCGGCCCCAGCGCCCGGAGCGGGTGTTCCGCATCGCTGACTTCACCGACGAGCAGCAGCGCTGGCCCGCCTACGCGCCCCCCGCCAGGGAGCTGGGCCTCGGCAGCATGATGGGTTTCCTGCTCTACACCGAGGACGAGGAACTCGGCGCGCTGAACCTCTACTCCCGCCGGCCCGGCGCCTTCACGGACAACAGCGAGACGGCCGGCTGGCTCCTCGCCTCGCACGCGGCGGTCGCCTTCGCCGGCGCCCGCTCGCACGCCCAGATGCTCCAGGCCGTCGACACCCGGCACGTCATCGGCGAGGCCATGGGCATCCTCATGGGCGGCCACCACCTCACCGAGCAGCAGGCGTTCGACGTGCTGCGCCGCTACTCGCAGGACCGCAACATCAAGCTGCGCGACGTCGCCCGCCAGGTCTGTGAGAAGGGCGCCCTCTCCTGACCAGCCGGGCCATGACAAAGATCACCACCGATCACGCGGCCTTGGCCCACGGAGTGCCGCACGGTACCGTCACTCCGATATCGACGACGGAACGGAAGCCGGTGCAACTCCGGCACGGTCGCGCCACTGTGAACGGCACGCCCCCGCGGGGCGGTCCGCGAGTCAGACCCGCACCCGTCGTCCTCTGTGCACCACCGAGACGGGACGCGAACTCCCAGAGGAGGCCATGCCATGGCGCAGCACACCGTGCAGCCCTCAGCCACCACCCCCGCCCTGCCCGCCAAGCTGCCGATCGGCGCGATCGTGCCCTGGGCGGTCTTCTTCGGCATCCTGATGCTCATCGTGCTCTACTTCGTCGGCGCCGAGCAGGGCGCCACCGCCGTCGTCTCGGGCGAGGACGTCCACGAGTGGGTGCACGACGCCCGCCACCTCCTCGGCTTCCCCTGCCACTGAGCGACGGGCCCCGGCACTTCCATGAACTCCGCAACGGTAAGAAACCTGCTCGTCCGAGGCATGCTCGCCGGCCTGGGGGCCGGCGTACTCGCCCTGGTCGTCGCCTACTTCCTCGGTGAACCGCTCGTCGACAAGGCGATCGGCTTCGAAGAGGTCCAGGCGCACGCGCACGGCGGGCACGAGCACGAGGTCGAACTCGTCTCCCGCAGCCTCCAGTCCACCGCCGGCCTCGCCACCGGCGTGCTGCTCTACGGCGTGGCCTTCGGCGGCATCGCCGCCCTCGCCTACTGCTTCGCGCTCGGCCGCGTCGGCCGCTTCACCCCGCGCGCCACCGCGCTGCTGCTGTCCGGCTGCGCCCTGCTCGCCGTCTACGTCGTGCCGTTCCTCAAGTACCCGGCCAACCCGCCGGCCGTGGGCAACGGCGACACCATCGGCAAGCGCACCACGCTGTACGTGCTGATGATGGCGCTCAGCGTCCTCCTCGCGGTGGCCGCCACCCTGCTGGGCAAGCGGCTCGCCCCGGCGCTCGGCACCTGGTACGCCACCGTCGTCGCCGTTGCCGCCTTCGCCCTGGTCATCGGCGTGGCCTTCGCCTTCCTGCCGGTCGTCAACGAGGTGCCCGCGGACTTCCCGGCCACCGTGCTGTGGCGGTTCCGGCTCTCCGCGCTGGCCATGCAGGTCACGCTCTGGGCGGGCTTCGGCCTGCTCTTCGGCGAGCTGGCCGAACGCCTGCTGAACCCAAGGCCCGCCACCGCGGCCGAGAACCGCTCCGCCGCCGTCCCCGGCTGAACCGGGCCGGCACGCCACCGCCCGAGGGCCCCGCGGAACCGACGCGGGGCCCTCGGGCGCATGCCGCCCCCTAACCGGCAGCCGGCCCCCGCAGCGGGATCCCGCTCCGCAGATTCCAGCGACCCGACCGGCCGCTCAGCTCCGTCGCCGTCAGCGGGGGCGCGTCCACGCGCCAGAAGGCCGCCGCCGGCGCCCCCAGGGCGTGCGCCACCGCGGCCCGTACGACGTCCGGTTCCACGACCGCGACCACCCGGCCGTCCTCCCGCGCCAACGCGTCCAGCCACCGCCCCACCCGCAGGCACAGCTCCCGCACCGGTTCGCCGCCGTGCGGCGCGGCGTCGGGGTCCGCCAGCCACTCGGCCACGGCCGCCGGCTCCGCCGCGCCGACCTGATCGAGCGTCAGACCCCGCCAGCGGCCCACCCGCAGCCCGGACAGCGCCGCCTCCTCCCGCGCCTCCGCGAGACCGAGAGCCGTGGCCGTCTCCCGGCAGCGGACACCCGGAGACACGACGGCCCGGGCCGCCGCCGGCAGCGACCCGGCGGCCGCCCGCGCCGCGGTGGCGCCGCCGGCGTCCAGCGGGTTCGTCCCGTCGTCGAACCGGGCCCGGCGCAGTGCGTCGTTCATCGCGGGCGTGACGAGGGTGACGCGGCAGGTCACGAGGGAGCTCCTGGAGTCGTCCCCCGTACCGGGCGCGAGGGTCCCCCGGAGTGTACGGTCGTCCGCATGCCGACCGACCCCCTCCCCGAGGACTCCCGCACCCCACTGGAGCGCATGCTCGCCGGCGACCTCTACGTCGCCGACGACCCCGAGATCGCCCGGCGCCAGAAGGCGGCGATGCGCCTGGCCGCCCGCTACGAGGCCGCCTACCTGGAGGACCCCGCCACCGCCCGGCCCCTCCTCGCCGACCTGCTCGCCGCGGTGGGCGAGGACGTCGACGTACGCCCGCCGCTCCACGTCGACTTCGGCAGCAACCTGAGCATCGGCGCCCGCACCTTCGTCAACTACCGCCTCGTCGCCCTGGACGTCGCCCGCATCACCATCGGCGAGGACTGCCAGATCGGCCCCGGCGTCCAGCTCCTCACGCCGACCCACCCCGTCGAGCCCGGCCCGCGCCGCGACAAGCTGGAGGCCGCTCTGCCGATCACCGTCGGGGACAACGTCTGGCTGGGCGGCGGCGTCATCGTCTGCCCCGGCGTGAGCATCGGCGACAACTCGGTGATCGGCGCCGGCGCCGTCGTCACCCGGGACATCCCGCCGAACGTCGTCGCCGTCGGCAACCCGGCACGTCCCGTCCGCGACCTCTGAACCGGGCGGTCGCGGCCAGGTCGTCGGGGGAGGAGTCCCAGCAGAACAGGTAGTGCCGGCCGCCGGGGCGGTGGCCCCGCGCCCGGCGAAGTCCGGTACGACCGCGCGATCAGGGGCATCGGCTCCCCGGGGAGAGGCGGCTACAGTCTCTCTCCGTCGGGGCGAACGGCTGTACGGGTCGGTGCAGCGCGGTGCCGCCCCGCACGCGCTCGGCTCACAGGAATCGGAACAGGGGCAGGAATGACCAGCACACAGGACGCGCCCGGGGCCGCCGTACGCCCGGCGGAGCAGCGGACACCCGAGGAGCGCGCCCTGCGGATCCGGCGGCGCCTGGAGCGGCTGATCGGCATCGCCGCGACCGAGGGCAACTCGCTGGTCGCCCTGCGCAACGGGGACGAGATCTTCCCCGCCATGCTCGACGCCATCCGCGGTGCCGAGCACACGGTGGACATGATGACCTTCGTCTACTGGAAGGGCGAGATAGCCCGCCGGTTCGCGCACGCGCTGGCGGACCGGGCCAGGGCCGGGGTGCGGGTCCGGCTGCTCCTCGACGGCTTCGGCAGCCGGCTCATCGAGAAGGACCTCCTGGCGGAGATGGACCGGGCGGGTGTGCAGGTCGCCTGGTTCCGCAGACCGATGTACCTGTCGCCGCTGAAGCAGAACCACCGCTGCCACCGCAAGGTGCTCGTCGTGGACGAGCAGACCGCGTTCACCGGCGGGGTGGGCATAGCCGAGGAGTGGTGCGGCGACGCGCGCAACCCGCGCGAGTGGCGCGACACGCACGTCAAGGTCCGCGGCCCGGCGGTGGACGGCGTCGCCGCGGCGTTCGCGCAGAACTGGGCGGAGTGCCACGACCGGCTCTTCGACGCGCACGACCGGTTCGCCGGCCACAAGCCCGAGGGCGATGCGATCGTGCAGGTGGTGCGGGGGTCGGCCAGCTTCGGCTGGCAGGACATGCAGACCCTGATCCGCGTCATGATCGAGTCCGCCGAGGAGCGGTTCCGGCTCGCCACCGCCTACTTCTCCCCGGACGCCGGCTTCATCGAGCTGCTGTGCGCCGCCGCCCGGCGCGGGGTCCAGGTGGAGATCCTGCTGCCGGGCCCGCACACCGACAAGCGGGTGTGCCAGCTGGCCGGGCAGCACTACTACGAGGACCTGCTGGCCTGCGGGGTCCGCATCCACCAGTACCAGCCGACGATGATGCACGCGAAGATCATCACCGTGGACCGCATCGCCGCGCTGGTCGGCTCGACCAACTTCAACCGGCGCTCCCTCGACCACGACGAGGAGGTCATGCTCGCCGTCCTGGACGAGGAGTTCACCGCCGGCCTCGACGCGGACTTCGACGCCGACCTCGCCGCCAGCGAGCTGATCCGGGCGGGCCGCTGGCGGCGCCGCTCCCTGGCGCAGCGGGCCCGCGAGGCGTCCGTGCTGCCGATCCGCCGGTTCCTGTGAGCCGCCGGCCCATGTGAGGCCTCGGTCCGGCGTAGGCCGGGCCGCCGCGGGCACCCGCCCCGGCGGACGCCGCAGGGGGCGCCGGTACCGCCGATGACCCCCGGCGAGTGGTGGTCCGCCACGGGGCGGGCCAGGCTGGGGAAAAGGCCGTGAGGAGCGCGCATGGTGGACAGCCGGTACGGGCGGGAACCGCGCGTCGTCGTGATCGGAGCCGGACTCGCGGGCCTGGCCTGCGCCACCGACCTCGCCCTGGCCGGGCTCCCGGTCGAGCTGCACGAGGCGTCCGACGGGCCCGGCGGGCGGATGCGCACCGACCGGCGCGACGGATTCCTGCTGGACCGCGGCTTCCAGGTCTTCAACACCGCCTATCCGCAGGTCCGCCGGCGCCTCCCGCTGCGCGAGCTGCTGCTGCGGCCCTTCACCCCGGGCGTGCTGGCCCACACGCCCGCGGGCCCGGTGCGGCTGACCGACCCCACCCGGCGCCCGTCCGAGGCCGCCGCGCTGCTGCCGGGCCGCAACCTCGGCCCGCGGGACCTCGCGGCGCTGGCCGCCCTCACCGCCCGGGACGCCCTGGCACCCGCCGCGCTCCTCAGGCGGGGCCGGGACCGGACCACCGCCGAGGCGCTGCGCCGCGCCGGGCTGTCCGAGCGGGCCGTGGACGACCTGCTGCGCCCCTTCCTCGCCGGCGTGTTCCTGGAGCCGGACCTGGAGACCTCCGCCCGCTTCTTCCACCTCGTGTGGCGCAGCATGGCCCGCGGCACGCTCTGCCTGCCCGCCGACGGCATCGGCAGCGTGCCGCGGCTCCTCGCCGAGCGGCTCCCGCAGGGCGTGCTGCACCTCGACTCGCCCGTCCGGGCCGTCACCGACGCCGGGGTGGTGCTGGCCGACGGCACCGAGCGGCCCGCCGACGCGGTGGTCGTCGCCACCGACGCCCACACCGCCGCCGGGCTGCTGCCCGGGCTCGAGGCACCGGAGGGGCGGACTGTCACGACGTACTACCACGCCACCGGAACCACGCCGCTGCCCGAGCCGATCCTCCTGGTCGACAGCACGCTCACGGTGCTCAACACCTGCGTGCTCACCGAGGTCAGCCCGGCCTACGCGCCGCCCGGTACGGCGCTGGTCTCCACCTCCGTGCTCGGCGGCGACGCCCCGGGGCGCGAGGCCGCCGTCCGCAGCCGGGCGGGGGAGCTGTACGGCGCGGACACCTCCGGCTGGCGGCCGGTCGCGACGTACACCATCGAGAACGCGCTGCCGGCGATGCGCCCCCCGTGGCCGCTGAGCCGCGGCACCCGCCACGCGCCCGGCCGCCACGTGTGCGGCGACCACCGGGCCACCGGCTCCGTACAGGGCGCGCTGGCCTCGGGCGCGCGGGCGGCCCGCGAGGTCCTCGCGGACCTGCATCCCTGACCGCACGTATCCCCGAACCCCCTCACTGGACGGACCATCCCGTAACCCCACAACCCCCACCACCCCCACAACGAGGAGCAGCGCGATGGCGAAGGGCAGCGGCAAGGACAAGCACCTGAAGAAGGGCGACAAGGTCGCCTGGAGCAGCCACGGCAGCGAGACCGAGGGCAAGGTCGAGAAGAAGATCACCGACCGGACCGAGGAGGCCGGCCGCACCGTGGACGCGTCGTCCGACGACCCGCAGTACAAGGTCCGCAGCGAGAAGTCCGGCGGCTCCGCCGTGCACAAGCCGTCGTCGCTGAAGAAGAAGTGAGGCGGCGTGGACGGCGGGGAGCGCGAGGAGACCTGGGACGGGTTCCGCGAGCTGGTGAACATGAAGCCGGCCGACCTGGAGAAGTGGCTGGAGTCCGACGAGTCGAAGGACGCCGGCCAGCACCAGGGCGGGGGCGAGTCCACCGGGCACGCCTCCGGGCGCCGGATCGTGACGATCCTGCGCGCCAAGAAGGGCGACCTCTCCGACGACGACTACCGGCACATGCGCAAGGTCGTCGGCTACGTCCGGCGGCACCTCGCGCAGCGGCCCTCCGGTGACGTGCGGGAGAGCACATGGCGGTACTCGCTCATGAACTGGGGACACGATCCCCTGGCGTGACCGGAGCACCGCGAGCGGAAGGCAGGGCCTCATGGCAGAACTGGACCGGCGTCCCGAGGGGATGAGCGACGAGACGGTGGAGGCGCTCGGCTCCCTATCCAAGGCCCTGGAGACCACCGAGCGGGCCCGCGGGCACCTGTTCTCCTTCCACCAGCTCACCGGCACGGCCGACCTCGAACTCGACCGCGCGGTGCGGCTGCTGCGCGAGGCCGGCCACCCGGAGTGGGCCGAGCGCGTCGAGCGGGAGGTCCTCGGCCGGAACGTCATCCCCGGGCACTGGACCTTCCAGATCGTCGAGTCCTACGACGGGACGTACTACCAGCCCTTCAAGGACCTGGAGCGCGCCGCGGTGGAGCGGCTGGCCGGGGGCCGGGACCATGTGTTCGAGGCGGAGCTGAAGCAGGCCCGCCGCACCCACGGGCACCCCGACCACACCGAGGGCCCAGGGGACGGCGACGTCAGTCGCGACCCCGGGCGTGCTTGAAGCGGGCCAGCCCCTCGCCCAGGTCGACGATCGGGTCGGGGTAGGCGTCGTACTTCGCCCGCTCCGCCCCGCGCAGCTTCCACGGCTGGTGCACGGCGGAGCCCTCCAGGCCGGCCAGCTCGGGCACCCAGCGGCGCACGTAGTCGCCGCTCGGGTCGTACCGCTTGGCCTGGATCAGGGGGTTGAGGACCCGGTGCGGGCGGGTGTCCGTCCCCGTCCCGGCCGTCCACTGCCAGTTCATCTGGTTGTTCGCGACGTCGCCGTCCACCAGCCAGTCGAGGAAGTGCCGGGCGCCCGTCCGCCAGTCGACGTACAGCGTCTTGGTGAGGAAGCTGGCGACCAGCAGCCGGCCCCGGTTGTGCATCCAGCCCTCCTCGCGCAGCTGGCGCATCGCCGCGTCCACGATCGGGTAGCCGGTGCGGCCCTCGCGCCACGCCTGCGTGTCGCGCTCCGCCTCCGCGCCGGTGCGCCAGTGGTCGTCCCGGGTGCGGTAGTCGCGCCCGCCTGCCTGCGGCCGGGCGGCCAGCACCTGGCGGTGGAAGTCCCGCCAGGCCAGCTGTCTGACGAACGCCTCGGCCCCCGGGCCGCCGGCGCGGCGCGCCCGGTGCACCAACTCGACCGGTGACACGGCGCCGAAGTGCAGGTACGGGGAGAGCCGCGAGGTCGCGTCCCCGGCCAGGTCGTCGTGGCGGTCGGCGTAGTCGGCGATCCCGGAGCGGAGCCAGGCCGTCACCCGCTTGCGCCCCTCCTTCTCGCCGCCCGCCACCAGGGCGGGGGAGAGATCCGAGAGCTTCCGCCGGTCGGGCGGCTCCTCGGAGCCGACGCCCTCGGGGACCTGGACGCGGCGCGGCGCGGTCAGGACGGTCCGGACGTGCTCCTCCGCCCACCGCCGGTAGTACGGGGTGAAGACCGCGAAGTGGTCGGAGGAGGCCGGGGTGACCGCGCCCGGCGTCAGCACCGTGTTGACGGCGTCGTGCACGTGCAGCCGGCAGCCTCGCCCCTCCAGCGCCTCCCGCAGCCGCTCCTCGCGCCGGTGCGCGTGGGCGCTGACGTCGCCCGCCATGTGCACCTCGTCGGCGTCCGCCTCGCCGACCACCGCGCACACCTCCTCGACCAGGTCGCCCGAGCGGACGACCAGCCGCCCGCCCCGCTCGCGCAGCCCGGCGTCCAGGTCCGCCAGGCAGTCGGCGAGGAAGGCGAGCCGGTTGGGCGCGGCGAACCCGGCGGCGTCCACGGCCCGGTCGCGCACGAACAGCGGCACCACGGCCCGCGAGCCGTCGAGGGCGGCCCGGAGCGGCGGGTGGTCGTGCAGGCGCAGGTCGGAGGTGAACAGGACGACCGATACGGTCATGGCGCTCCTCGGGGGTGCGGAGGCGGGCCGGCGCGCGGCTCAGGAGGGGGCGGGGCGGTCGCGAGACGGGGGTGAAGGGGCTCAGGCGGAACGGGCCTGGCGCGGCGGCGCCTCGGGCTCGGAGGGCTGCCGGGCGGCGGCCTTGGCGATGTTGCGGGCCATGCCGCCGAACACCACGGCGTGGAAGGGGGAGACGGACCACCAGTAGGCGTGGCCCGCGAGTCCGTGCGGGTGGAACAGGGCGCGCTGGCGGTAGCGGGTGCGCCCGGCCTCGTCGGTCTCCGCGTACATCTCCAGCCAGGCCAGGCCCGGCAGCCGCATCTCGGCGCGCAGCCGCAGCAGTCGGCCCGGGACGATCTCCTCCACCCGCCAGAAGTCCAGCACGTCCCCGGACCGCAGCCGGGCCGCGTCACGCCGGCCGCGACGCAGGCCGACACCGCCCACCAGCCGGTCCAGCCAGCCGCGCACCGCCCAGGCCAGCGGGAAGGAGTACCAGCCGTTGTCGCCGCCGATGCCCTCGATGACCCGCCACAGTGCCTCGGGCGGGGCGTCCACGGTCAGCGAGCGGTGGTCGGTGTAGAGGCTGCCGCCCGCCCAGTCCGGGTCGGTGGGCAGCGGGTCGCTGGGCGCGCCGGGCACCGAGGCGGAGGACCAGCGGGTGGCGACCTGCGCGTCGCGGACGCGCTGGAGGGCGAGGCGCACCGCCGCGTCGAAGCCGAGCGGGAAGCCGGGCGGCGGGGGCACGTACCGCTCGATGTCGTTCTCCCGGCACACCACCTCGTGGCGCAGCGACTCGGTCAGCGGGCGCGCGATGGAGGCGGGCACCGGGGTGACCACCCCCACCCAGTGGCTGGACAGGCCCGGTGTGAGCATCGGCACCGGCAGGATCAGCCTCCGGCGCAGCCCGGCCACCGCCGCGTAGCGGACCATCATGTCCTGGTAGGTGAGGATGTCCGGGCCGCCGAGGTCGAAGGCCCGGTCCACGTCGGGCGGCATCCCCGCGCTGCCGACCAGGGCGCGCAGCACGTCCCGCACGGCGGCCGGCTGGATGCGGGTGTGCACCCAGCTCGGCGTGACCATCACCGGCAGCCGCTCGGTGAGGTAGCGCAGCATCTCGAACGAGGCCGAGCCGGAGCCGATGATCACCGCGGCCCGCAGCACCGTCGCCGGCACGGGGGAGTCCAGGAAGATCCGGCCGACCTCGGCGCGGGAGCGCAGGTGCGGCGACAGCTCGCGCTCCGGGACGCCGGCCGGGGTGAGTCCGCCCAGGTAGACGATGCGCCGCACCCCGGCCGCCGCGGCCCGCTCGGCGAAGTTCCGCGCCGCCCGCCGGTCGGTCTCCTCGAAGTCGTCGCCGGTGCCGAGGGCGTGCACCAGGTAGTAGGCGACGTCGACGCCCTCCATGGCCGCCGCGACGGAGTCCGCGTCGGTGACGTCGCCCTTCACCACCTCGGTGTCCCCGGTCCAGGGGTAGTCGCGCAGCTTCTGCGGGGAGCGGGCCAGGCAGCGCACCCGGTGGCCGGCCTCAAGGAGTTCCGGCACCAGCCGGCCGCCGATGTAGCCCGTCGCCCCGGTGACCAGGCAGTGCAGGGGTCCGTCGCTCATGGGATTCCGTCTCTCGCGTGGGACGAGTCGTCGCGGTGATCACTTCCCGGGTACGTGCCGCCATGGATGCGCGGAGCCGGAAGTTGACCCTTCTATACGCTGAGGACGTGGCGACAGCGAACCGGCGCGGACAGGGCGCGCACCTGGGAGAGAGCGGACCGGCGGCGGGCGACCTGCTGCTCCTCGCCACCCAGATGCGGCGGATGAACGGCGAGATCAACCGGCTGGTGCAGGAGTTCGCCGGCACCCACTCCCTGCACGCCACCGACGTCCACGCGCTGGCCGCGATCCTCGACGCGGAGGAGCCCATGACGCCCGGACGGCTACGCGAGCACCTCGGGCTCACCTCCGGCGCGGTGACCGCCTGCGTGGACCGGCTGGAGCGCGCCGGACACGTGCGCCGGGTGCGGGAGAGCACCGACCGCCGGGTGGTCCACCTGCACTACCCGCCCGAGGCGCGGGCGGCGGCCCGCGCCTGGTTCCGGCCGCTGGCCGAGGCGGCGGCGACCGCCCGGGAACGGTTCGACGAGGCGGAGGTGGCGGTCGTGCTGCGCTTCCTGACGGCGATGAACGACGAGCTGCACCTGACCCGCCCGGCGGACGGCTGACCGCGGGTGCATCCGCGTGGCGCGCCCGGGCAGTAGTTCAATCATTGAGATTGTTTGATCACTGCCCGCGCGACCACCCTTGGGAGACCGATGCCCACCCCCACCCGACGAACCCGCTGGCTCGTCCCCGTCGTCCTGCTCCTGGTCTGGCTGGGCATCGGCGCGACGCTCGGCCCGTACGCCGGGAAGCTGGGCGAGGTCGCCACCAACGACCAGGCCGCCTTCCTGCCGCGCAGCGCCGAGTCCACCGCCGTCATCGACGCGCAGAAGGACTTCAAGGAGCAGGAGACGCTGCCGGTGATCGTCCTGTGGACCGCCGCCGACGGCGACGGGCCGGTCGCCGATCGGCGGGCCGCCGCCACCCGGGCGATCGCGGGCGCCGCCTCCGGACCCGGGATCGTCGGACGCCCCTCGCCCGCCGTGCCCTCCCGGGACGGCGAGGCCCTCCAGGCGGTGGTCCAGCTGCGGCCCGACCTCGGCGAGCAGCTGCCCGACGCCCTGGAGCCGATCCGCGCCGCCGCCGAGAAGGTCCCCGGCACCCGGGTCGCCCTCGCCGGGCCCGCCGCCTCCCAGGCCGACCTCTCCGACGCCTTCTCCGGCATCGACGGCCTGCTGCTCGGGGTCGCGCTGATCACCGTGCTGGTGATCCTGCTCCTCGTCTACCGCAGCGTCCTGCTGCCGCTGGTCATCATCCTCGGCGCCGTCTTCGCGCTCGGCCTGGCCTGCGCGGTCGTCTACGCGCTGGCCGACCACGGCGTCGTGCGCGTCGACGGGCAGGTCCAGGGCATCCTCTCCATCCTGGTCATCGGCGCCGCCACCGACTACGCGCTGCTGCTCACCGCCCGCTTCCGCGAGGAGCTGGCCCGGCACGGCCACCGCTTCCCGGCCGCCAGCGCGGCCCTGCGCGCCTCCTGGAGCGCCATCACCGCGAGCGCCGCGACCGTGGCCCTGGGCCTCCTCGCCCTGCTGCTCAGCGACCTGACCAACAACCGGGCCCTCGGACCGGTCGGCGCCATCGGCATCGTCTGCGCGGTGCTCAGCGCCCTCACCTTCCTGCCCGCCGTCCTCGTCCTGCTCGGCCGGGCCGCCTACTGGCCCGCGAAGCCCGCCAGGTCCGGCGACCCCGAGGCCGGGCACCCGGTGTGGCACCGCGTCGCCGCCCTGGTCGACCGGGCTCCGCGCCGCATCTGGGCGATCTGCCTGGCCGCCCTGCTCGCCTGCGCCGCCTTCGCGCCAGGGCTCAGCTCCAAGGGCGTGCCGCTGGACGAGATCTTCGTGAACGACGCCCCCTCGGTCGCCGCCCAGCAGACCCTGGCCCGCCACTACCCCGGCGGCTCCGGCAACCCCACGGTGGTCATCGCCGGCGCCGACGAGCTGGACGGTGTCCTGAAGGCCGCCCGCGACACCGACGGCGTGGCCTCCGCCGACCCGGTGGGCGAAGGCGGGCGCCCCGGCGGGAAGCCCCAGGTGGTCGACGGGCGGGTGCGGATCGACGCGACCCTGGAGGACGCGGCGGACAGCGACGCCGCCAAGGACACCGTCGCCCGGCTGCGCACCGCCGTCCACGCGGTGCCCGGCGCGGACGCCCTGGTCGGCGGCTACACCGCCCAGCAGTACGACACCCAGCGCACCGCCGCGCACGACCGCACCGTCATCGTGCCGGTCGTCCTCGGCATCATCCTGGTCATCCTGATCGCCCTGCTGCGCTCGCTGGCGATGCCGGTGCTCCTGGTGGCGACGGTGGCCCTCAACTATCTGGCCACGCTCGGCGTCGCGGCCCTGGTCTTCCCGCACCTGTTCGGCTTCGGCGGCACCGACGCCTCGGTGCCGCTGTACGGCTTCGTCTTCCTGGTCGCCCTCGGCGTGGACTACAACATCTTCCTGATGTCCCGGGTCCGCCAGGAGTCGCTGCGCCACGGGGTGCGGCAGGGCATGCTGCGCGGCCTGACCGCCACCGGTGGCGTGATCACCTCGGCCGGCGTGGTGCTGGCGGCCACCTTCGCCGCGCTGAGCGTGATCCCGCTGGCCTTCCTGGTGCAGATCGCCTTCATCGTCGCCTTCGGCGTGCTGCTCGACACCCTCGTGGTGCGCTCGCTGCTCGTGCCCGCCCTGACGCGGGACATCGGCGCCCGCGCCTGGTGGCCGGGGCGCCTCAGCCGGCCGGACGCACCGTCCCGAGGTAGCGGCGCACCGCGATCTCGATGACGACGCGGGCCGGGTTCTCCCGGGGCTGCCGGTAGCGCTCGGCGTAGCGGACCTCCGCGTCCCGCACCGCATCCGGCTCGTGCCGCACCGTGGCGACGCCCTCCAGGGTGGACCAGCGCCGGCCGTCGACCTGGCTCACGGCGGCGACCGGCCGCTCGGCGCGCTCGACGTGGCGCGCCTTGGCGGTGTGCCCGCCGGTGATCACGCGGGCGGTGCGGGTGGCGTGGTCGTACGTCACCCCGACCGGCACCAGGTGCGGGGTGCCGTCGGCGCGGGTCGTGGCCAGCAGGCACACGCGGCGCTCCCGCCAGAACCGTAGGAACTCCTCGTCCGCGTCGGCGGCCGGGCCGGTCTCCTCGGGGCTCTCGTCCTCGGGGCTCTCGTCCTTGGTGCTCAACCCGTCTCCTCCGGTCTCCTCGCGGGCGGGGCGGTCGTCCCCGCCCCGGACAGCATCGCCAGCGCGTCGCCCAGACCGTGCGGGCGCAGCAGCCCGGGCAGGCCACGGCGCCCCCAGCCGGGTCCGGCGACGAGCACGGCCGGGCCGTGCCGGGCGCCCTGCACCCCCCACTGGGTCCGGCCCAGCTCCCGGGCGAGCGGGACGCTGGCCGTCGAGCGGGTCTGCGACCACAGCACGACGGCGCTGGGCCCGCTGCGCCGCACCGCCGCCGTCAGCGCCTCCGCCGGGACGGCGCCGCCGAGCATCCGCGTCGCCGCGCCGCGCTCGCGCAGCGCCGCGTCGAGGGCCTCGAGGGGCAGGGTGTGCTGCTCGTCGGGCAGGCAGGCAAGGAGCACCGGCGCCGTCTCGGGCGGCGGCACCGGGCAGGGCCGCAGCAGCGGGGCGCTGCGCAGCGCGGTGGACACGTGCCAGGACAGCAGGTGCTCGACCTCCACGTAGCGGTCGCCGCTGGACTGCCACTTGCGGCCCACCGCGTGCAGCGTCGGCATCATCACGTCCTCCCACGCGGCGAGCACGCCGTGCTCCCGGACGAAGGAGTTCAGCAGGTCCTGCACGGCCGCCGAGTCCAGCCGCACCGAGGCCCGGGCCAGACCGCGCGCCTCGTGCCGCACGTCGCCGAGCGGCAGCCCGCTGCCGACGACGCGGCCGTGGGGGGCCGGGACGGTGTCCGGCGGGTACGCGGGGGTCGGCGGGGGAGCGGCGGCCGGGTCGCCGGCGCCGGGGGCGGTGGGCGTCCCCGGGCGGGTCGGCGCCATCGCGGCGCGCGCGGCCTCGGCCGGCGGGACGCCGGTGGCGGTCAGCCGGCACATCTCCTCGAGGACGGCGATGTCCGCCGCCCGCCAGCGCCGGTGCCGGCCGCCCTCCCGGTGCGCCGGGCCGAGGCCGTAACGACGGTCCCAGGACCGGATCGTGGTCGGTGACACGCCGAGCCGGCGGGCGAGGACGCCGGTGGTCACGCCCGCCTCGGCCGCGTGCGTCCCACCGTCGGTGATCACCCTGTCCACGGCACCACCCTACGACGGCCGGGCGTCGCGGGCGGCTCGCTGCGGGAGGGGCGCCGACCGGCCACGGTGACGGGAGAACGGCGGAAGTTTCCGGCCGGAGGTGACACCGGGCCGCCCGACGGGGAAGGCGTCCGGCGGAAGGTCGGACCACGCACCGCCGACGGACGGAGACGACAGGCGATGGCCACCACGACAGGCGGGGCCCCGGCGACCGGAGTGGACCCGCGCAGCATCCGGCTGCCGGGCATCGTCCTCGGTGTCGGACTCGGCGGTTTCGTCGACGGCATCCTGCTCCACCAGCTCCTCCAGTGGCACCACATGCTCACCAGCACCAACCACGACCGCATCGGCGTGAAGTACTACGACCCCGACACGGTCTCAGGGCTGGAGATGAACACGGTGTGGGACGGCGTCTTCCACACTGTGTGCTGGCTCTCCGTCCTGCTGGGGCTCGCGGTGCTCTACAGCAGGGTCACCGAGAACCGCCGGGCGGTGTGGGGCTCCCGGGTGCTGTGGGGCTGGATCCTGGCAGGCTGGGGCCTGTTCAACCTGGTCGAAGGGGTTCTGGACCACCAGATCCTCGGCATCCACCATGTGCACGGCGGCCCCCACCAGGCATGGTGGGACGCGGCCTTCCTGGTCCTCGGCGCGCTCTTCCTCGTCGCCGGGTACCTCGTCCAGCGCGGCGGCCGTCCCCTCCGCCCCGGCACGCCGGAAGGCGCCGCACCGGCCGGGGGCGTCGCCTGATGCACGGCACGCACCCGGCGCACGACCACCCCCACGGCGACGCGGCCCTCACCGTCCTGCCGTCCGCACTGACCCTGACGGCCCTGCTCGCCGTCGGCGCGGCCTACCTGCTCGCCGCCCGCCGGGCCCGCCGCCGCAACCCCGCCCTGGGCTGGAGCGGCCTGCGCACCGCCGCCTTCCTCACCGGGCTCGCCCTCCTCGGCCTGGCGCTGCTGCCCCCGCTGGGCCCCGCCGCGCACGGCGACGTCCGAGGCCACATGGCCCAGCACATGCTCATCGGCATGTACGCGCCCCTAGCCCTGGTCCTCGCCGCCCCGGTCACCCTGCTGCTGCGCACTCTCCCACCGGCCCGCGCGCGGCGGCTGACCGCGCTGCTGCACCGGGCCCCCGCGCGCCTCCTCGGCCACCCGGCCACGGCGCTGGCGCTGAGCACCGGCACCCTGGGGGCGCTGTACTTCACCCCGCTGTACGACGCCGCCATGGGCACGCCCGCGGGCCACGGGCTGATGAACGCGCACTTCCTGCTCTCCGGCTGCCTCTTCGTCCACGCCGTCGCCGGCCCCGATCCGGCACCCGCCCGGCCCGGCGTCCCGGCCCGCCTCGGCTGCCTGGGCGCCGCGATCGCCGGGCACGCCCTGATCGCCCAGGCGATGTACGGCGGCTTCTTCGTCCGCGTCCACGCGCCCGTCGACCAGGTCCGGCAGGCCGCGGAGATCATGTACTACGCCGGGGACCTCGCCGAGCTGCTGCTCGCCGCGGCCCTGGTCGCCACCTGGCGGCCCGAACGCCGGGACCGACGGCGCCTGCCACCGGCCGGCCCGTCAAGCCTCGCAGATGCGGCAGGCCCCGCCGGCGCGGCGTCAGGCGGCGTCGCGCTCGGCTGACCTGCGCGCGGGACGCTCGCGGTCCGCCGCGCCCGGCGCCGCCGCCTCGTCGCCTCTGCCGCCGGGCAGCAGCCGCAGGTGCCGCTTGCGGGCGTGCCGGGCCGGGCCCGGCCCGGGGGCGGCGAACATCCGGTCCTCCAGGCTGGTCATGGCGTACAGCAGCAGCCCCAGGCCGGGCAGAAGTACGACGGCAACGATGATCACGCCGCTGGTCCCCTCTGGTGTGGACGACTCGTTCCGCTTTCCCGGACGGCTGCCGGTGATGGGCCGGGCGGTCGTGAAGATGCGGCGACCATCGCGTGAAACCCCCGGACGGCAGGCACCCGCGTGGCACTCGACACGGTGTTCCGGCGCAGGCCGGGGGCCATGTTCGGGCCGGCTTCGGGTAGGCGGCCCCGACGGCGGACACGTACCCGAGAGAACGGAGCACCCGAGCAGATGCCGACGCCCATGACCACGCCGACGACGTACACGACCGCAGCCACCGGCGGACCGCCCCCGGACGTGCCGCTGGCGGCCGGGTGGTCGGACTGGGTCGGCGACCACACCGCGTCGCTGATCCAGGTCCCGCTGCGCATCGCGCTGATCGTCGTCGTCCTTCTGATCGTGCGCGCGGTCGCCAAGCGGGCCATCACCCGGGTCGTGCAGCGGGTCCTGGAGCCCTCGGCCGGTGAGCCCGAGCGCAGCCGCCCGCGGCGCTCGGGCCGGGGCGCGGCCGTGCTGCACCGCGACCGCTCCCGGGCCAGGCAGCGCCGCGAGCAGCGCGCCCGCACCATCGGGTCGGTGCTGAGCAGCGCCGTGACCATCGTGCTCTTCATGGTCGGCGTGGCCATGGTGCTCGACCAGGTGGGCATCGCCCTCGGCCCGCTGCTGGCCAGCGCCGGCGTGGTCGGTCTGGCCATCGGCTTCGGCGCCCAGAGCCTGGTCGCCGACTACCTGTCAGGGCTGCTCATCATGATCGAGGACCAGTACGGCGTCGGCGACTCCGTCGACCTCGGCGAGGCCGTCGGCGAGGTCGAGCACGTCGGCCTGCGCCTCACCCACGTGCGCGACCTCAACGGCGGCCTGTGGCACATCCGCAACGGCGAGATCCTGCGCGTGCGCAACGACAGCCAGGAGTGGGCCCGCGCCGTCCTGGACGTCGCCGTGGCCTACGACGCCGACCTGAACGCCGTCTACCGGGTCCTGGAGGAGACCGGCGCCGCCCTGCACCAGGACCCGGACTTCGCGGACCTGCTCCTGGAGGAGCCCGCGGTGTGGGGCGTGCAGTCCCTGGACGCCGACGGCGTCCTGGTGCGCATCGCGGTCAAGACGGTGCCGCTGCAGCAGTGGGGCGTCACCCGCGAGCTGCGCCGCCGGGTCAAGGAGGCCCTGGACACGGCGGGCATCGACATCCCGTTCACCCAACGGACCGTGTGGGTGCGCACCGACTCCGACGCCGACTCGGACGCCCTCGTGCGCTGACCCGCGCCCCGAGGCACCGGCACGTTTTGCCGTTCCCGCAAGTTCCGTTGGCGGGGCGGCACCGGCCGGTGCAGGCTGCCTGCGGGGCGTGCGGCGGCGGACGTCCCGCCGAGACAGCCGACGCCGCCCGCCCCGAGGAGGCACCGTGACCGACACGCCCGCGACCCCCACCGCCGCGGAGTTCTGGGAGACCCGCTACCGCGACCGCGAGCGCGTCTGGAGCGGCCGGCCCAACGAACTGCTGGTCCGCGAGGTGGCAGACCTCGCCCCCGGCACCGCCCTCGACCTGGGCTGCGGCGAGGGCGCCGACGCCGTCTGGCTGGCCGGCCGCGGCTGGCGGGTCACCGGCGCGGACATCTCCGGCACCGCGATCGAGCGCGCCGCCGCACACGCCGCCGAGGCCGGCGTCGCGGACCGCACCGCCTTCGAGCGCCACGAGCTGGGCCGGACCTTCCCGGCCGGCTCCTTCGACCTGGTCAACGCGCAGTACCTGCAGTCCCCGGTCGCCTTCGACCAGCGGGCGGTGCTGCGGGCGGCGGCGGACGCCGTCGCCCCCGGCGGCACCCTGCTCCTCGTCATGCACGCGGGCTGGCCCTCCTGGCAGGACGAGCCGCCCTTCGACGCCGTCTTCCCCACCCTCGACTCGCTGCCGGCCGAACTCGCCCTGCCGGCCGACCGGTGGCACGCGGAGACCCGGGAGACCGTCCGCCGGCCGAGCCGCTCCCCAGAAGGCGCCGAGGGCTTCCGCGACGACAACGTCTGGCGCTTCCGCCGCGCCTGACCGGCGTCCCGTGTTCGGAAATGTTGAAGAAGTTACGGATGGGAATTATGGGATTTGAGGGTTGATGTGTGATGTATCGGACACCTGAGGGGTGAAGGCTTTTGGCTACCAGAGGGAGATGGTGAAATGCCTTCCACCGACAGGATGCTTCAGGACGTGACCCACGCCCAGGACATCGACATCGAAGCAGCCCTGGACCCCGCCGAGCCCGACGGAGTCTTCCGCGACAGCCGCGAGTGCGCCGCGCTCGCCCTCCAGTCCGGAGGCGGCAACCTGCTGCTCTCCCCGCCGACCCCGCGCCCCAAGAAGGGCTGACGGACCGACGGGAGCAGTGAGATGGAGCAGTCGAGCACATCAGCCCTCCTCGAGAGCGCGGTGCTGGACATCGCTTCCGACGTGGTCTCCGCTCTGAGGAGCGGAGACCACGCGCGAGCGGACGGCACCCCGGCCGACGTCGGCGGCGACGGCATCGCACGCGCCGCGGTGCGCGTCCTGGGCGCCGACGCCCTGCTGCCGGCCACCCTCCTCGGCACCCCTCCGACCCCGGCGCGGCTGGCCGTCTTCGCGGACGCCGTGGCGTCCCACCCGCCGCGCCCCGACGCGGCCCCCACCGTCCGCTGGAGCCACTGGGCCATGGCCCGCACGCTGCGGCGCGTCACGGACGACCCGGTCACCGACGACGGCCCGGAGCCCGGCGCCGGCTGGCTGGACGACGCCGGCTGGCAGCAACTGACCCACCAGCTCGCCGTGCTGGCGCCGCTCGCGCTGCCCGGCGAGGAATGCGCGCTCACCCGCGCGGCCCAGCGCCGCCCGGTCGACGTCGCCCGCGGTTTCGTGCGCGCGGTGCGCCGCCGGGACTGGCAGCAGGCAGCCGGCGCCGGCCGCTGGCTCACCCTGCTCGACGGGGTCCCCGACACCCTCGGCCTCGACGCCGGTCTCGACTTCGTCCGCCTGATGGGCGGCGACGACCCCCGGGTGACCCTCCAGTTGGAGGCGGCGCGGCTGATGCCGGCCCGCGTACCGCTGTGAACCACGCCGCCCCGGCCCCCACCCCGTACGCCGAGCCGCCCGAGGCCCGGCGCGTCGCGACGGCGGCCCTGGACTGGGTGGCCGCCCACCGGGACCGGTTCGCGCTCGACGGCGCCGCGCTCGCGGCGGACGGCCAGGTCAACCGCACCTGGAAGCCGCTGGGCGAACTGGCCCAGGTCTGCGCCACCGCGACCGCCGTCCTCCCGCCCGGCGACCCGCTGCACCGCGCCGCCTCCGGGCTCCTGGACTTCGCCTGGCGGCAGACCGGCGAGGGCGAGCTGTTCCCGCGTATGCAGGCCCTGGAGCCCTTCGCCACCTACCCGTTGGAGGTCTACGCGGCCTTCGCCTCGGCCGGCCTCAGACACCCCGGCTACGAGGCCGCCGCCGCCGTGGTGGCCCGCACCCGGGGCTGGCGGCTGACCGAGCAGTACCCCACCCGTCGCCTCGGCGTCCTCGCCGCCGAACGGCGCAGCGGCATCCCCCCGCACGGCGAGGCGGCGGGCACCCTGGGCCGCACCTGGCTGGGCGGGCTGCCCGAGCCGTGGACCTTCGAGCGGGCCTCGGGGTACGCGCTCACCCACGTCGTCTTCCACCTCACCGACTGGGGCCGCGCCGCCACCGGCATGCCGCCCGACCTCGCGGAGTACCTGCTGCACTGGCTGCCGCCCTGGCTCGACACCTGCCTGGAGGCCCGGATGTGGGACCTCGGCTGCGAACTCCTCGCCGTGGCCGCCGGCCTGCCCCGGCCACCCGCACCCGAGGTCCTCGACGACGCCTGGCGCCGCGTCGCGTCCGCGCAGCACGCCCGCGGCGCCGTCCCGGAGGAGGGCGCGATCCAGGACGCCGCCGCCCCGGACGGCGGCGATCCCTACCCCTTCACCGACTGCTACCACTCCACGCTGATGGCGGCGTTCGCCGGGGTGCTCACCACCGCCCGCCGGGACGCCACCGCCGACGGCGGCCCGCCGCACGCGCCGCGGGCCCGGGGACAAGGAGTGCCGGGATGACGGACACCCGCCTGATCCACCGCGTCGGCGCCGAGGCCCTGGAATGGCTGTGGGCCCACCGGGACGGCTTCCGGCTCGAACCGGACACCGACCCGGAGACCGGCTTCCTGGAACGGTTCAAGCCGATCGGCGAACTCGCCCTGATCTGCGGCGTCCTCTTCCGCGAGGGCGTGGCCGGCTCCCGCCAGGCCGAGCTGGCCCGCCGACTCCTCGACCACGCCTGGCGGGACGCCCTGGACGGCGGCCGGATGCTGGTGCGCGGCCAGCGCGTCGAGCCGTTCTCGCCCGTCCCCTTCGAGGTCTACCTGCCGTTCCGGGAACTGGGCTACAGCCAGCCCGAGATCGAACGCGCCGCGCTCCTCAACCACCGCCTCGACAGCTGGGCGCGCTTCCCCGTCACGCCCACCCGGCGCCTCGGCCTGTCCGCCTTCCAGCGCCGCTTCGGCCTGGACGCCCGCCCACCGGAGGCCGCCCTCGCCGGCACCACCTGGCTGGCCGGCACCCCCGAGCCCTGGACGGTGGAGGGCCACACCGCCTACGACATCACGCACACCGTCTTCCACCTGACCGACTGGGGCGAGAACCCCGCCGGACTGCCCCCGGCCGTCGCCGGCTACCTCGACACCTGGCTGCCGGTCTGGCTGGACGACTGGCTGGACCTGGAGCGCTGGGACCTGCTCGGCGAACTCCTCGTCGTGGACGCCTGCCTGCCCCGCCCCACCCTCGACGCCGCCGCCTGGGCGGGCCTGGCCGCCGCCCAGCAGCCCGACGGCGCGATGCCGGCCGTGCGCACCATGCCCGACGGCGACGCCGACGAGGTGTTCGACCAGGTGTACCACCCCACCCTGGTCGCCGCGTTCGCCTCGACGCTGGCCACCTCCCGCGCCCTCACCGCCCTGGCGGGCACCGCCTCATGACGGCCCGACAGGCACCCTGGCCCGGCCGGCCGGCCGAGGAGACGTCGGCCCCCGTGCCCGCGGCGGCCGGCGAGGACGGCCCGCGCGCCCGGCTCGCCGAGGCGGTCGCCGCCGCGGACGCGCCCGACGCGGTGTTCGCCGTCTCCCGGCGCGGCCACCGCACCCTGCTCAGCGGCGGCACCGCGACCCCGCCCGCCGTGCCCCGCGAGGACCTGCGCTACGAGATCGGATCGGCGTCGAAGACCCTGACCGGCCTGCTCCTGGCCCGGCTCGTCGGCGCCGGCGTGCTGACCGGCGGCGAACCGGCCGTCACCTGCCTGGCCCCGGGCCGCCCGGCCGGGCCCCGCCCCATCACCCTTGCCCATCTGATCACCCACACCTCGGGGCTGCCCGCCCTGCCGGCCGGCTTCGTCCGCCGCGGCCTGCCCGCCTGGCACACCAACCCCTACGCCCGCTATCCGGCCGCCCGGGTCGTCGACGCCTTCCTGCGCGCCCGCCCCCGGCACCGCCCCGGCACCCGCTGGCACTACTCCAACTTCGGCGTCTCCGTGCTCGGGCACGCCGTCGCCGCCGCCACCGGCACCGCCTGGGAGGACCTGCTCACCGGCCTCGTCCTGCGCCCGCTCGGCCTGAGCGGCACGGCCCTGCGCGCGGAGAGCCCCCTGACCGACGCCGTCGGCCACCGCAAGGACGGCCGCACCCCCGTGCCGCCCTTCGACGCGGGCGGCTTCCCGGCGGCCGGCGCCGTCCGGTCCACCCCGCACGACCTGCTGGCCTTCCTGGAGGCCCACCTCGACCCGGGCGGCCCGCCGCTCGCCGACGCCCTCGGCGCGGTGCGGGTGCCGGTGCTCCGCCGGGGACTCGGGCACCGGCACGTGCACACCGTGGCCTGGTTCCGGCACCCCACCGAGGGCGGGCCGATGTACTTCCACAGCGGCGCCACCCTCGGCCAGCAGGCGTTCCTCGGCTTCCGGCCCGACACCGGCACGGCACTGGCCGCCGTGTGCACCCGGCGCTTCCGGGCCGGCGACCCGTTCATCGCCACCGCCTACGCGCTGCTGGCCGAGGACTGACGCGAGGTCAGGCCCGCTGCCAGAGAGCCGGCGTGCTCTCCGGCGACCAGGCCCCCTGCGCCTGGTGGTTCTGCAGGCACCGGTACGTCACGCCGGCCCGGGTCACCGTGACTCCGGCCTGGTAGACGCGGCCGGCGACCCAGGCGTCGTCCGCCGTGTCGTCCTCGGTGGCGGGCGCGCCGGCCGTCGCGGACGTGGTCTTCAGGGTGAGGCCGAAGTCGCCGAGCGTCGCGTTGATCGGCTGGTAGAAGGTGGTGCCGCCGCTCGTGCAGTCGCCGGAGCCGCCGGAGGTGGTGCCCTGCGCCTGGCTGCCCGAGACGTAGGGACCGCCGGAGTCGCCGGGCTCGGCGCACACGGTCGTCTCGGTCAGGCCGTCGACGGTGCCCTCCGCGTAGCTGACGCTGGTGTCGTGCTGCTGGACGGTGCCGCAGTGCCAGCCCGTGGTGGAGCCGGAACGGCACACCGACGCCCCGACCAGCGCCTCCACCGACCCGGCGATCTCGACCTTCTGGTTGTTCTCGCCCTTCACGGCGGGCGTGGCGGTCCAGTCGGCGTTCGTCTGGACCCAGGCCATGTCCTTGCCGGGGAAGGAGGACGCCTGGAAGGTGCCCTGGGCGGTCTTCTGGTCGGCGCCGACCGTGGTGGAGCCGGGCTTGCCGCAGTGGCCGGCTGTGGCGAAGCCCTGCTGCTGGTCCTTGGTGACGGAGAAGCCGATGGAGCAGCGGGCCTGGTCGTCGATGTAGTAGGCGTCGCCGCCCACCAGGTCCGCCAGCACCCGCGGCCGGCCCTGCTCGACCCGCACGCCGAGGTCGCCGGCCGGCACGCCCGCGGCCTTCGCGAAGTCCGTCGCGGCGGCCTGGCTCGCCGCGCGCACCACGACCCGGTTGGTCTTCACGTCCACGTACCAGACCGGTGTCCGGGCGGTGTCCGTGCGGGCCGCGGCGGCGTCCAGGCGGCGCTGCACCTCGGACAGTTCGCCCAGGTTCCGCCGCACGACCGCCGCGCGGGCGCCCTGCGCCTCGATGGCGGCCTTGTCCGCGGCGTCGGTGGTGGCGACGGTCAGTTCCTCGGCACCGGGCCCGCTCACCCAGGCGCCGCCGAAGCGCTCACCCAGGGTGTTGCGCAGCAGACCCGCGCGGGTGCCCGCCTCCGCCTCGTTGGCCAGCCGGTCGGCCGCCTGCTCCGGCGTCAGCCGCAGGTCCCGCACCAGCGCCGCGAGCACCTGGGCCGACGGCCGGTCGGCGCCCAGGGTCTGCGTGGCGGTGGGCAGCGGGCCCGGCGCGGGCGGCGGGGCGGCCGACGCGGCCCCGGGGAGCGCGGTCAGGACCAGGGCGCCGAGCGCGGTGAGGGCGGCGCGGCGGCTGCGCGCGGCGTTTCTGCCGACCATGCGATGTGCCTCCTTCGGGGGCTGTGCGGACACAGCGGGGTGGGGGAGCGGGACGCGGGGCGCACCGCGGCGGAGCGAAGCCCTAGACCTTGCCGGGAAGCCCGGCGGGGATGCCGGGCGCGGGCGGCATTCCCGCGATGGGGGTCGCCGGTGGGTGCCAAGTGCAGTACGCGGCACCCGGCCCGGACCGCCGGCCTCAGGCCGGTTCGAGCCCGGGGCTGCCCGCCTCGGTCACGAAGGAGGCGCTCGTCGTGACGGCGGCGCCGGGCGTGCTGATCGCGGGGACGGTGCGGAAGTCCAGCCTGGTCTGCTGCCGGTCGAGGGTGGCGCGGACGTAGCCGCGCCTGGCGTCGTAGAACTTCATGTGCGGGTTGGCCTTCATGTACGTGTCCCAGTTGTCGGGCTTGGCCACGCCGTCCCGGCCGCTGGCGACCGAGGTGCAGGTGACCTCCGTGCCGACGGTGGCGGAGGCCGGGTCGTCGAAGTTCTCCTTGACGTCGAGGGCGTAGGCCACGTGCACGTCGCCGGTGAGGATCAGCCAGTTGTCGACGCCGGCCGCCTTCGCGCCGGCGACGACCCGGTTGCGGGAGGCGCGGTAGCCGTCCCAGGCGTCCATCGAGAGGGCCGCGTCGGCGGTGGTGTCGAACTTGCGCTGGGAGAAGCAGACCTGTTGCGGCATCACGTTCCACAGCGCGGTCGAGGCGCGCCAGCCGTCGAGCAGCCACTGCTCCTGCGCGGCGCCGGTGATGGTGCGCGCCGGGTCGTCGGACTCGGCCCCGGGGGCGTGCGGCCGGTCGTCGTACGCCTGGTCGGAGCGGTACTGGCGGGTGTCGAGGATGTCGAACTGGGCGAGGGTGCCCCAGTTCAGCCGGCGGTAGTGCTGGGCGTCGGGGCCCTGCGGCAGCTGGGCGGCGCGCAGCGGCTGGTTCTCCCAGTACGCCCGGTAGGCGGCGGCCCGGCGCACCAGGAACTCGGCGGGCGGAACGTCGTTCTCGGGCACCGCGCCGGCGTAGTTGTTCTCCACCTCGTGGTCGTCCCAGGTGACGACGAAGGGGTGGGCGGCGTGGGCGGCCTGGAGGTCCTTGTCGCTCTTGTAGAGCGAGTAGCGCAGCCGGTAGTCCGCGAGGGTCATCGTCTCCCGGTTGAAGACGTCGGGCAGCACGACGTCGGTGTAGCGGCGCTCCCCGCCGGCCGAGTTGACGGCGTACTCGTACAGGTAGTCGCCGAGATGGAAGACGAGGTCGACGTCGTCCTCGGCGACGTGGCGGAGGACCGTGTAGTAGCCGTCCTGGTACGCCTGGCAGGCCACGGCGGCCAGCTTGAGGGAGGCGGCGTCGCTGCCCGCGGCCGGCGCGGTGCGGGTGCGGCCCGCCGGGCTGAGCCAGGCGCCGGCGCGGAAGCGGTAGTAGTACACCGTGCCCGCCGTCAGGCCCCGCACGTCGACGTGCACGCTGTGCGCGTACTCGGGGTAGGCCAGCGCGGTGCCCCGGCTGACCACGGCGCCGAAGTACTCGTCCAGGGCCACCTCCCAGTCGACCGAGACGCGCTGCGTGCCGAGGCCGCCGTCCTCCTGGAAGGGCTCCGGCGCCAGCCGCGTCCACAGCACCACCGAGTCCGGCAGCGGGTCCCCCGAGGCGACGCCGAGGGTGAACGGATCCGAGGTGATCCGGCGGGCGTCCAGCTCGGGGGCCGTCGTCGCGCCGCGGGCCGGCAGGTTGGTGGAGAAGGCTAGCGCGGCGGTGGCCGCGGCCACGGTGAGGAACCGCCGGCGGCCCAGGTGCCGGGCGGCGGCGCCCAGCACGGCGTCGTGCGGGGAGAAGGCGTGCTCGGACAGTGCGCGGGGACGGCCCGTCGGCGCCATCTGGTGTCCTCTCGTACGGGGCGGTGATCGCCCCCGCACACTAAGTGGACGTACCACCCGAAACCGTCAGGACGTGCGGGGCGATCACACAGGAGGGGGTACGCGTGTGGCCCGCCCCGCGCCGGGGCACCCGGGGAGGCCGAGGAAGGCGGTGGACGGAGTCGATGGCGAGAGCACGGCGGTACGAGACGGCGGCCTCCAGCCGCTGGTGGGACGCGGAGGACGGCCGCCGGCTGCCGGGCGGCGAGGCGCACGCCTGGGAGCAGGGCACCGACCAGACCGCCTGCGGCCTGTCCCTGTACCGCTCCCGGCTGACCCGCTTCCCCGCGGTCCCGTGGGCCGAGGCGCTGCCGGAGTCCGGCGGCGCGGCCGACGCGGTGCGCCGGGTCTGCCCGCGGTGCGCGGCGGCGGCGTCGGGACGCCGGGGCGCGCATCCGGGGTGGCGGCGCACGCACCCGCGCCCGTGAGACGCTGCCGGCGACCGGCCTCGGCGACCGCGCCGGCCGCCGACCCCGTAGGAGGACCCGCGTGACGAGCACCGAACCGGCCCTCGCCCTGGCCGACGTCCGCGACGCCGCCGCCCGCCTGGCGGGCGTCGCGCACCGCACGCCGGTGCTGCGCTCGCGCACCCTGGACGCGCTGGCCGGCGCCGAGGTCTTCCTCAAGTGCGAGAACTTTCAGCGGGTGGGGGCCTTCAAGTTCCGCGGCGCCTACAACGCCGCCTCCCGCCTCGCCCCCGAGCGGCTGGCCCGCGGCATCGCCGCCTACTCCTCCGGCAACCACGCCCAGGCGGTCGCGCTGGCCGCCCGGGAGCTGGGCACCACCGCGGTGATCGTCATGCCCGAGGACGCGCCGGCCGCCAAGCGCGCCGCCACCGCCGCCTACGGCGCCGAGATCGTCACCTACGACCGCTACACCGGCGACCGTGTCGCCGTCGCCGAGGCCCTCGCCGCCGAGCGCGGCCTGAGCCTGGTGCCGCCCTACGAGCACCCGCACGTCATCGCCGGACAGGGCACCGCCGCCCTCGAACTCCTCGATGAGGCCGGCGAGCTGGGCGCCCTGGTCGTGCCGGTCGGCGGCGGCGGCCTGGCCGCCGGCAGCGCCACCGCCGCCAAGGGCCTGCACCCCGGCACCCGGGTGATCGGCGTCGAACCGGAGGCGGGCGACGACACCAGGCGCTCCCTGGCGGCGGGCCGCCGGATCACCGTCCCGGTGCCGCGCACCATCGCCGACGGCCAGGCCGTGTCCACGCCAGGGGAGCTGACGTTCTCCCTGAACCGGCGGCTGCTCGACGGCGTCGTCCTGGTCTCCGACGACGAGATCCGGGCCGCGATGCGCTTCGCCTTCGAGCGGCTGAAGATCGTCCTGGAGCCGAGCGGCGCCACCGGCCTGGCCGTCCTGCTCACCGGCCGGGCCGGCCCCCTGCCGCCCCGCGTCGGCGTGATCCTCTCCGGCGGCAACATCGACACCGCCCGCTTCGCCCGGCTCTGCGGCGAGGCTCCCTGACGACACGAGAGGGCGGGGCTCCCCGACGACACGAGCGATGGGGGTGACCGCACCCGCGCGGTCACCCCCGTCCGGCGTCGGCCCCGCTCACGCCGCCCGCGCCACCGCCCCGACAGCCGGGACGCGCAGCACCCGCCGGGCGGTGCCCAGGCTCGTGCCCAGTGTCACCGCCGCCGACACCGCCGTCATCGCGAGCCACACGCCGAGGAAGGCGTCCGGCAGCACCGCGTCGCCGCGCACCACCGTGAACGGCACCACCCCGGCCAGCGCCGCCACCGTGCCGAAGAACACCCCGGTGAGCGTGAGCAGCACGGCCTCCACGCCGACGACCCCGAGCACCTGCCCCGGCGTCGCCCCGGCGAGGCGCTGCCGGCCGAACTCCCCGGCGCGGTACGTCGTCGCCGCGTACAGCGAGTTGACCAGCATCACGCAGACGAACACCGCGATGATCCCCACCACCGTGAGGTTCAGCGTCTCCAGGTTCTTGGCGTCCACCGACTTCACGAGCCCCGAGTCCCGCACCGCCGCGCTCTCCACCGCCTGCATGGTCAGCGTCGCCGTCGACACCGCCGTGAAGAGGATCAGCGGCACCAGGATCCCGGCGAGCCGATCCACCCGCTGCCGCAGGTTGCGCACCGCCAGCCAGCCGCTCGCCCCGCCCACCGGCAGCCGGTCGAGGACACCCGCCAGGAGCCGCGGCGACAGCAGCGCGAAGCCGACCGACAGCAGGATCGCCCCGTAGGCCGGCGGCGCCATCAGGGCCTCGTCCGCGGCGGAGAGGCCGAAGGTCGAGGCCGCCCCCGCCGCGCCCACGGCCAGCGCGGCGTACGCCAGGAAGCGCCGCGCGCGAGGCCGCCGCCTGGTGCCGCGCGTCACGCGCCGCACCGCCAGGAGCGCCGCGCCCGCCGCCGCGAGCAGCGTGACGGCCATGCCGCCGGCCGGCGCCACGGGGCCGAAGACGAAGCCGACCGGACGTGCCACCTGCCCGCTGTCGTGGAACACGCCGAGCAGCACCCGCCCGCCGAGCATCGCCGGGCCGATCGCCAGCACCGACCCCGCCAGCGCCACGGCCACCGCCTCGCCCACCACCATCCGCCCCAGCTGCCCGGGCGTGGCACCCGAGCAGCGCAGCAGCTCCAGTTCGCGCGAGCGCTGCCGCACGGCCACCGTCAGGGTGGAGGCGACCGCGAAGAACACCAGCAGGGTGCCGTAGCCGCCCACCACCGATGCCGCGGTGCGCAGCGTCTCGGCGCTCGACGCGTCGATGCCGGCCTGCCCGGCGGTGTCCTGCATCGACTGGAAGGTCATGACGACCGCCGCGCCCAGGAAGGCGGACAGCAGCGTGGCGAGGAACCGTCCGGGGCGCTGCCGGACCGACCGCATGGCCAGGAGGAACATCGCTCACACCCCCGACGGCACGTCGTCGCCCAGGTGCGCGAGCCGCTCCGCGACCGCGTCCGGACGCGGGCCGTCCATCCGCCCGGCCAGCCGGCCGTCGGCGAGGAACAGCACCGAGTCGGCGTAGGAGGCGGCGACCGGGTCGTGCGTCACCATCACCACGGTCCGCCCGTGCACCCGCACCGCGTCCTGGAGCAGCAGCAGGACCTGCCGCGCGCTGCGCGTGTCCAGCGCGCCGGTCGGCTCGTCCGCGAAGACGAGCCGCGGCTCGGCGACCAGCGCCCGGGCGATCGCCACC
Organism: Streptomyces sp. NPDC048182; assembly: GCF_043202555.1. NCBI lineage: Bacteria > Bacillati > Actinomycetota > Actinomycetes > Kitasatosporales > Streptomycetaceae > Streptomyces > Streptomyces sp. NPDC048182. The sequence continues at coordinate 56,620 of NZ_JBIDAQ010000007.1, forward strand.
CGCTGCCGCTGGCCCCCGGAGAGCTGGTCGGGGCGGTGGCCGAGCCGGTCCCCGAGGCCCACCGAGTCGAGCACCTCGCGTACCCGCCGCCGGTCCACCCGCCGCCCGGCGAGCTTCAGCGGCAGCACCGTGTTCTGCGCGACGGTCAGCGTGTCCAGGAGGTTGTACTCCTGGAAGACGAACCCGACCCGGCCGCGCCGGAACCGCGTCAGCTCCGCCTCGCCGCCGCCGGTCAGCTCCGTGCCGTCCACGCTCACGATGCCGCCGTCCGGCCGGTCCAGGCCCGCCGCGCACTGCAGCAGCGTGGATTTGCCCGAGCCGGAGGGGCCCATGACCGCGGTGAACGTGCCCCGGCTCAGTCCCAGCGTCACCCCGTCGAGCGCCCGTACGGCGTTCTCCGCCGTGCCGTAGGTCTTGGTGACCTTGACCAGCCGCAGCGCCTCCGCCGCCGGCGCCGCCGCACGGTCGCCTCGTCTCCCGGTGCCCAGCATCGCCCTCACCCTCCCACCCGGCCCGCACACCCTGCGCGGTGCCTCACCGAGGACGCTACGGAGCCGACGGCGGCGGGACACGGGGCGCAGAACCCGTATCGGAGGGTGTACCCAGTGACACCCCGGCCCCCGGTACCCCACCATGATCACCATGACCGACCCCATCACCTGGCTCGCCGTCCCCAAGTCCGTCGGCTGGGCCGGCCACAGCATCTGGATGTCGCGCGAACTCGCCCCCGAGGAGCTGGCGGCGCGGATCACCGAGAGCGCCCACGGGCCCCGGCTGACGGCCCGCCCGGTGGGCGAGCTGACCGCCGGCCGGCTCGACGACCTGCTGGACGAGGAGTGCGGCTGGCTCTACGACGGACTCGCCCTGCGCCACGGCCGGGAGGACGGCTGGTCGTTCGCCGTCGCCCACGGCGGCTGGCCCGGCGAGTTCCGCGACGACGTCTCCGTCTCGCGCGGCGGCGCGCACGTCTTCCACCTGGAGTACGAGGAGGAGAACGGCAAGCCCGTCCCGCCGACCTTCGCCTACGCCCACGACGGCGCTTTCCGGTGCGGCTTCAACCTCCACCTCGACGCCTCCTGGGGCTACGACGGCGTCGACGGCGACCCGACCCTGGCGCGCCGCGTCGAGGGCCTGCTGGCAGCCGCCGGCCTCGCCGACATCGAGGAGCTGGAATCGGAGCAGGTGCACCGCGGCTGCCTGGACGTCCTCGGGCAGCTCTTCGGTCTGACCCTCCCGCACCGGCGCATCACGGAAGACGCGCTCGCCTCGGTGGTCCTGGAACTGGCGGACTGACCGCACCGCGCGCCCGGCCCGTACGGGCCATCACAACGCGCCCCCGCCCGCCCCGCCCGCTGCAATGGAGGGGTGAGCGCGCCCCCGGACGACTGCCTGGCCCGCAACGAGTGGATCTGCGGCGAGTACCTGAGCACCCGCCGCCAGGTCCTCCTCGACGCGACCCTCCAGCACCTGGAGCTGACCGGCCTCTCCGTGCTGATCGCGCTGGTCATCGCCCTGCCGCTCGCCGTCCTCGCCCGCCGCCGCTGGGCGTCGGCGCCCGTCCTCGCGGTGACGACCGTCCTCTACACCGTCCCGTCCCTGGCGATGTACTCGCTGCTGTTGCCCCTGTACGGGCTCTCCGCGAGCCTGGTCGTCGCCGGGCTCGTGCTCTACTCGCTCACCCTGCTGGTCCGCAACCTCCTCGCCGGCCTGCGCGCGGTGCCGGAGGACATCCGGCAGGCCGCGCGCGGCATGGGCTACGGGCCCGTCCGGCTGCTGCTCGCCGTCGAGCTGCCGCTGGCCCTGCCGGCCGCGATGGCCGGGCTGCGCATCGCCACCGTCTCCGCCGTCTCCCTGGTCACCGTCGGCGCGATCGTCGGCTTCGGCGGGCTCGGCAACCTCATCTACGCCGGGATGAACACCTACTTCAAGGCGCAGGTGCTCACCGCCTCCGTGCTGTGCGTGGTCATCGCCGTCGCCGCCGACCTGCTGCTCCTCGGCGCACAGCGGCTGATGACGCCCTGGACCCGGGCGGGCCGGTCGTGAGCACGCTCACCGGGGCCTGGGACTGGCTCACCGACCCCGCCCACTGGTCCGGCGAGAACGGCGTCACCCACCGCCTGCTCCAGCACCTCGCCCTCACCGTGGTCTGCCTGCTCGTCAGCTGCCTCATCGCCCTGCCCGTCGCCCTGCTCCTCGGCCACCTCGGCAAGGGCGGCGCGCTCGCGGTCAACCTCTCCAACGTCGGCCGCGCCGTGCCCACCTTCGCCGTCCTGGTGCTGCTCCTGCTGACCCCGGTCGGCCGGTGGGGCGAGGGCCCCACCGTCGTCGCGCTGGTGCTGTTCGCCGTGCCGCCGCTGCTCACCAACGCCTACGTCGGCATGCGCGAGGTGGACCGCAGCGTGGTGCAGGCCGCGCGCGGCATGGGGATGTCCGGGCGGCAGATCCTGTTCCAGGTGGAGGTGCCGCTCGCTCTGCCCCTGATCCTCAACGGCGTGCGCATCGCCGCCGTCCAGCTCGTCGCCACCGCCACCATCGCGGCGCTGGCCGGCGGCGGCGGGCTCGGCCGCATCATCACCGCTGGCTTCAACCTCGCCAGCACCCCGCAGGTGGTTGCCGGCGCGGTGCTCGTCGCCGCGTTCGCGCTGGTCGTCGAGGGCCTCTTCGAGGCGGCCGGCCGTCTCGCGCCCCGCTGGGCACGGAGCACCGGGTGAGGCGCGCCGCGGCGCTGGCCGCCCTCCTCCTGCTCACCGGCTGCGCCACCGGCCCCTCCCTGGAGAACCGCGGCGCGGTCACCGCGTCCCCCGGCGACAGCAAGAGCCTGGTCATCGGCACCGCAGGATTCACCGAGAGCGACCTGCTGGCCCGGATGTACGCGCTCCTCCTGGACCACGCCGGCTACCGCACCTCGCTGCTCACGGTCGCCAACCGGGAGCTGTACGAACCGGCCCTGGAGTCGGGCCAGATCGACGTCGTCCCGGAGTACGCGGCCACCTTCGCGGACTGGCTGAACGCCAAGGAGAACGGCGCCGACGCGCCCCCCGCCGGCTCCCCCGACCTCGACGCCACCCTGCGCGCCCTGCGCCGGCTCGCCCTGCCCCGCGGACTCGCCGTCCTGGACGCGGGCCGCGCCGTGGACCAGAACGCCTTCGCGGTGACCGCCGCCTACGCCCGCGAGCACCGCCTGAAGACCCTCAGCGACCTCGGGGCCTCGGGCCTGAAGGTGCGGCTCGCGGCGGGCGACGAGTGCGTGCAGCGCCCGTACTGCGCGCCGGGTCTGCGCAAGACCTACGGCATCGACGTCACCGCCGTCGACCCCAAGGGCGTGGGCACCACCCAGGCCAAGCGGGCGGTGCAGAACGGCACGGACCAGCTGGTGCTGACCACCACCACCGACGCCACCCTCGACTCCTTCGGCCTGGTCCTGCTCGCCGACGACAAGCGCCTCCAGAACGCCGACTACGTCGTCCCGGTCGTCAACCGCGCCCGCGCCGGCGGCCCCGGCGTGGCGAAGGCCCTCGGCAAGCTGACCGCCGTGCTCACCACGGCCGACCTCGCCTCCCTCGACCAGCAGGTGGACAGCTGGCGCCGGCTCCCCGAGGACGTGGCCCGCGCCTACCTGCGCGCCAAGGGGCTGCTGAGCGAGTAGGGCGCCGGATCAGGCGTCGGCCACCGAGTCGAACGGCACCGCCCCGCGCGGCACCCCGCGCGCCTCCGCGTCCACCGACCGGCGCAGCGCCTCGTGCAGCTTGGCCGGCGTCAGCACCCCGAGGAAGCGGGCGCCCTCCAGGACCGCGACCCACCCGGCGTCGTGCTGGAGCATCACCCCGAACGCCTGCTTCAGCGGCGCCCCCACCGGCACCCAGGCGTTCATCCGCCGCGCCCGGTCGCCGACCGTGCCGCCCGTGCCCTCCGCGCCCAGGTCCTCCGCCCCGACCCAGCCGTGCAGCGCGCCGTCGTCGTCCAGGACGACCGCCCACCGGGCCCCGTCGGCCCGCAGCCGCTCCGCCGCCCGGGCCGCCGGCTCGTCCAGCCGGGCGACCGGCGGCTGCTCCAGGTCGCCCGCCTCGATCGCGGTGACGGACAGCCGCTTGAGCCCCCGGTCCGCGCCGACGAAGGAGGCGACGTACGGGGTGGCCGGGCTGCCGAGCACGGCGCCGGGCGTGTCGTACTGCTCGATGCGCCCCTCCCCGTACACGGCGATCCGGTCGCCGAGCCGGACGGCCTCCTCGATGTCGTGCGTGACCATCAGCACCGTCTTGCGCACGGCCGCCTGCATGCGCAGGAACTCGTCCTGCAACTGCGCCCGCACCACCGGGTCGACGGCCCCGAACGGCTCGTCCATCAGCAGCACCGGCGGATCCGCCGCCAGCGCCCGCGCCACCCCGACCCGCTGCCGCTGCCCGCCGGAGAGCTGCTCCGGGTAGCGCGGCCCGTACACCGAGGGGTCCAGGCCCACCAGGTCGAGCAACTCGGCCGCCCGCGCCCGGGCCTTCGCCCGCTTCCAGCCGACCAGCGCCGGCACGGTCGCGGTGTTGTCCAGCACCGTGCGGTGCGGGAAGAGCCCGACCTGCTGGATGACGTACCCCATCCGGCGGCGCAGCCGCACCGGGTCGACGGTCGCGACGTCCTCGCCGTCGACCAGGATGCGGCCCGAGGTCGGTTCGATGAGCCGGTTGACCATCATCATGGTCGTCGTCTTGCCGCAGCCGGACGGCCCCACGAGGGTCACCAGCTCGCCCTCGCCGACCTCGAAGCTCAAGGAGTCGACGGCCGTGGTGCCGTCCGGGTAGCGCTTGCTGACGTCCTCGAACCGGATCATCCCCTCACGCTAAGCGCGCCCGCCGCACCCCGCCCGCTCAGTGGTCCGCGGTCGTCAGCAGGACCACCTCCAGGGTGCGCGGCCCGTGCACGCCCTCCACCCGGTCCAGTTCGATGTCACTGGTGGCCGACGGGCCGGAGATCCAGGTCAGCGGGCGGGCGGGTTCCAGGCGCTCCAGCGCCTCGGGGACCGAGGAGACGACCTGGTCCGGCACCCGCACCACGCAGATGTGGTGGTCCGGGATCAGCGTGAGGCGGCGCCGGCCCTGGTCCGGGGAGCCGTCGAGGACGAGCGTGCCGGTCTCGGCGATCGCCACCGCGCACCCGGTCACCACGCTGCCCACCCGGTCCATCCGGTGCGGTGTGAGCGCCCTCCGGTCGTGCAGGCGCACCGGGTCGGCGGCTGACAGCCACTCCGGCGGCAGCCAGGGCGGCACCAGCATCTCCTCGGAGCCGCGCTGGTTCAGCAGCCGCATCAGGAGGTACGGCAGCTCCTCGGCGTCGCTGCGGTGCACCACCGCCCGGTAGTCCGCGAGGTTCTCGGCCAGCAGCTCCACCGTCTCCCCGACCCCGCGCCGCCCGTGCCGGCGCGCGTACGCCCGGCCGACGACTTCCTCGTACGGCCGCTCGTCCGGCGCCACCTCGGCGAGCGCCCGCCGCACCCGGCCAAGCACCCTGTCCCTGCTGCTCACTTCGCCTCGTCCTTCCCACCCCGGGTGCGCTCCCACCAGTCCCGGAACGGCTCCGCCGGCACGGCCGGCAGGTCCCGGGTGTCCGACCAGGCCCGACCCGGACCCGGCAGCGTCCGCGGATGCAGCCGGCGGGAGCGCGACGCCAGCCGCTGGCCGGCGCGCAGCGCGCCGGGACGGGCGAAGGCCCAGCCGGCGGCGCGCATCGCTGCCCGCTCGGCGGCGTGCCCCCGGGCGGGCCGCAGCACCACCCGGTTGCCCTCCCGCACCGCCGGGCCGCCCTCGACGACCCGCTCCCGCAGGTGCACCAGCACCTCGGGGATGTCGATGGCCACCGGGCACACCTCGTAGCAGGCGCCGCACAGCGAGGACGCGTACGGCAGCGAGGCGTCCAGCGCGCTGCCGGTGCCGCGCAGCTGCGGGCCGAGGATGGCGCCGATCGGGCCCGGGTACACCGACCCGTAGGCGTGCCCGCCGGCCCGCTCGTAGACCGGGCAGACGTTCAGGCACGCCGAGCAGCGGATGCAGCGCAGGGCCTGCCGGCCGACCTCGTCGGCGAGGGTGTCGGTGCGGCCGTTGTCGAGCAGCACCAGGTGGAAGGCGCTCGGGCCGTCGCCGTCCGTGGTGCCGGTCCACATGCTCGTGTACGGGTTCATGCGCTCGGCGGTGGAGGAGCGGGGGAGGGTCTGGAGGAAGACCTCCAGGTCCCGCCAGGTGGGCACCAGCTTCTCGATGCCGACCACCGAGATCAGCGTCTCCGGCAGGGTCAGGCACATCCGCCCGTTGCCCTCGGACTCCACCACGACCATGGTGCCGGTCTCCGCGACCAGGAAGTTGGCGCCGGAGATCCCGACCTTGGCCCGCAGGAACTTCTCCCGCAGGTGCAGCCGCGCCGCCTCGGCCAGGTCGGCGGGCGTGTCGGTCAGCCCGTCCGGCGCCGGGCGGCCCCAGGCGCCCATCTCGGTACGGAAGACCTCCCGGATCTCGCCCCGGTTGCGGTGGATGGCCGGCACCAGGATGTGCGAGGGCCGGTCGCGGCCCAACTGCACGATCAGCTCGGCGAGGTCCGTCTCGTAGGCGCGGATGCCCGCCGCCTCCAGGGCCTCGTTCAGGCCGGTCTCCTGCGTCGCCATCGACTTGACCTTGACGACCTCGCGCTCGCCGGTCTCCCGCACCAGGCGCGTGACGATCCGGTTGGCCTCCTCGGCGTCGGCGGCCCAGTGCACCTGCCCGCCGGCCGCCGTCACCGCCTCCTCCGCCTGGAGCAGGTACCGGTCGAGGTGGCGCAGCGTGTGGTCCTTGATCCGCCGCCCGGCCTCGCGCAGCTCGGCCCAGTCGTCGACCTCCGCGACCGCCCGCGCCCGCTTGGCGCGGATGGTGTGCGTGGCGTGCCGCAGGTTGCCGCGCAGCCGGGTGTCCTGCACGGCGTCCCGCGCCGCCGCCGGGAAGGCCGGCATCCCCAGGTACGTACCGCCGCTCATCGGGCCGCCTCCTCGCGCGTGCTCGCCAGGATCTCCGCCAGGTGCACCGGCCGCAGGCCGGTCCGCAGCCGGGTCATGGTGCCGCCCAGGTGCATCAGGCAGGAGTTGTCGGCCGCACACAGCACCGAGGCGCCGGTCGCCTCGGCGGCCCGCACCTTGTCCGCGCCCATCGCCGCCGAGACGTCCGGGTTCTTCACCGCGAAGGTGCCGCCGAAGCCGCAGCACTCCTCCGCGCCCGGCAGCTCCACCAGCTCCAGGCCCTCCACCGCCCCCAGCAGCCGCGCGGGCCGGTCCCCGAGCCCCAGGGAGCGCAGCCCGTGGCAGGTCGGGTGGTACGTCACGGTGTGCGGGTAGTACGCGCCGACGTCCGTCACGCCGAGGACGTCCACCAGGAACTCCGTCAGCTCGTACGTCTTCGGCACCACCGGCGCGAGCACCGCCGCGAGGCCGCCCCCGCGGCCCTCGGCCCGGGCCCGCTCACCGAGGCGCGGATACAGCTCCCGCACCATCGCCCCGCACGACCCCGACGGCGTCACGATCGCGTCGTACCCGCCGAACACCTCCGCGAAGTGCCGGGCCAGCGGCTCCGCCCCGTGCCGGTAGCCGGTGTTGTAGTGGGCCTGCCCGCAGCAGGTCTGGTCCGCCGGGAAGTCGACGTCGACACCGAGCCGGGTGAGCAGCCGCACCACCGCCCGGCCCGTGTCCGGATAGAGCGTGTCGTTGACACAGGTCAGGAAGAGGGCGACGCGCATCACGGCTCCTCGCGGTGGTCGGCCGGCGTGATCATCGGATGACCGCAGGGTAGTGCGCGGACCCCGGACAGGAATCCAGGCGTGCGCCAGCGGCGCGCCCGGCCCGGGGCGTGCGCTGAACCGCCGATCGGCATCCGGTGCGTGATCCCTGGGGTCCGCGCCGGCCGGAGGCTGTGTTGAACTGGGACGCGGCCGAAGTTTCCCTCCGTCCCGGGAGCCCCGTTGAGCGTCAGCTACCGCCAGCCCGGCGTCGTCCTCACCGACCGCCGCTTCACCGTCCCCCTCGACCACGCGGATCCCGCCGGGGAGACGATCGAGCTGTTCGCGCGCGAGGCGGTCGCGAGCGACAAGGCGCACCAGGACCTGCCCTGGCTGGTCTACCTCCAGGGCGGCCCCGGCTTCGGGGCGAACCGTTTCGTCGGCCGCCCCGCCTGGTTCGGCCGGGCCCTGAAGGAGTTCCGCGTCCTGCTCCTGGACCAGCGCGGCACCGGCGCCTCCACGCCCGCCAACCGGCAGACCCTGCCACTGCGCGGCACGCCCGAGGCGCAGGCCGACTACCTGACGCACTTCCGCGGCGACTCCATCGTCGCCGACTGCGAGGCCATCCGCCGCGAGGTCACCGGCGGCGCCCCCTGGACCGTCCTCGGCCAGAGCTTCGGCGGCTTCTGCACCGTCAGCTACCTCTCGCTGGCCCCCGAGGGCCTCAGCACCGCCCTGATCACCGGCGGCCTGCCCTCCCTGCACGCCCACGCCGACGACGTCTACCGGGCCGCCTACCCGCGCGTCGAGCGCAAGGTCGCCGCCCACTACGCCCGCTACCCCCAGGACGTCGAGCGGGCCCGCCGCATCGCCGACCACCTGCTCACCCACGACGTGGTGCTGCCCGGTGGATTCCGGCTCACCGTGGAGGCGTTCCAGTCCCTCGGCATCCTGCTCGGCGGCGGCGACGGCAGCCACCGCCTGCACTTCCTCCTGGAGGACGCCTTCGTGCGCACCCCCGGCGGCCCCGAACTCTCCGACGCCTTCCAGGAGGAGGTGCGCGGCCTGCTCTCCTACGCCGCCCACCCGCTCTACGCCCTCGTCCACGAGGCCATCTACGCCCAGGACGCCCGCCCCACCGCCTGGTCCGCCGAGCGAATCCGCGCCGAGTTCCCGCGCCTCGACGCCGCCAAGACCCTGGCCGGCGACGAACCCCTGCTGTTCACCGGCGAGTCCATCCACCCCTGGATGTTCGACGCCGACCCCGCGCTGCGCCCGCTGCGCGAGACCGCCGAGCTGCTGGCGGCCCGCACCGACTGGACGCCCGTGTACGACCCCGCCCGCCTCGCCACCAACGAGGTGCCGGTCGCCGCCGTCGTCTACCACGACGACATGTACGTCGACACCGGCCACGCCCTGGAGACCGCCCGCGCGGTGCGCGGCCTGCGCACCTGGGTCACCGACGAGTTCGAGCACGACGGCGTGCGCGCCGGCGGCCCCCGCGTCCTCGACCGGCTCCTCGCACTGGCCCGCGACGAGGCGTGAAACCCCTTGGACCCGTGCGGCCCCGGTCGGGTTAGTGTGCGCACATGACGGAGCCGAAGATCTCGCAACTGGAGCCGCTGCCCGGCGACTGGCGGCGCGCGCTCGCCGTCGTCGCCCACCCGGACGACCTGGAGTACGGCTGCGCGGCGGCCGTCGCCGCCTGGACCGACGAGGGCCGCGAGGTCGGCTACCTGCTCGCCACCCGCGGCGAGGCGGGCATCGACACCCTGGCCCCGGCCGAGTGCGCCGTGCGGCGCGAGGAGGAGCAGCGGGCGAGCGCGGCCGTCGTCGGCGTCAGCCAGGTGGAGTTCCTCGACCACCAGGACGGCGTCATCGAGTACGGCGTCCCGCTGCGCCGCGACATCGCCGCCGCCATCCGCCGGCACCGCCCCGAACTGGTCGTCACCCTCAACCACCGGGACACCTGGGGCGGCGTCGCCTGGAACACCCCGGACCATGTGGCCGTGGGCCGCGCCGTCCTCGACGCGGCCGGGGACGCCGGGAACCGCTGGATCTTCCCGGAGCTGGCCGACGAGGGCCTCGAACCCTGGGACGGGGTCCGCTGGGTCGCCGTCGCCGGGTCCGCCACGCCCACCCACGCCGTGGACGCGAGCGCCGGCTTCGAGCGCGCGGTCCGCTCCCTGCTCGCCCACCGCTCCTACATCGAGGCCCTGACCGACCAGGACCCCGAGGAGTACGCGCGCGGCTTCCTGGTCAAGACGACCGAGGCGGCGGGGGAGCGGTTCGGCGGACGTCCCGCCGTCACCTTCGAGGTCTTCGGGCGGTGACCGGCGGGCCGGACGACCGGCGGACGGCCGAGCGGTTCGAGGAGCAGCGCGGGCAGCTCAGGGCGGTGGCCTACCGGATGCTCGGCACCCTCGCCGAGGCGGACGACGCCGTGCAGGAGGCGTGGCTGCGCCTGGACCGCACCGGCGCGCAGGGCATCGACAACCTGCCCGCCTGGCTGACCACGGTGACCGGCCGGATCTGCCTCGACATGCTGCGCGCCCGCACCGCCCGCCGCGAGGACCCCCTCGCCGACGGGCCCCGGGTGTTCGTGCCGGACCCGACCCTCGCCCCGCTGCCGCAGGGCGACCCGGAGGGGCAGGCGCTGCACACCGACGCCGTGGGGCTCGCCCTGCTGGTGGTCCTGGACGCCCTGGAGCCCGCCGAGCGGCTGGCGTTCGTCCTGCACGACATGTTCGCCGTGCCCTTCGACGACATCGCGCCCGTCGTGGAGCGCACCCCGGCCGCCGCCCGGCAGCTGGCCAGCCGCGCCCGGCGCCGGGTCCGCGCCGCCGAACCGGCCGGCGCTCCCGACCTGGGCCGGCAGCGCGTGGCGGTGGACGCCTTCCTGGCGGCCAGCCGGGACGGCGACTTCGAGGCCCTGGTGGCCGTCCTGCACCCGGACGTGGTGCTGCGGGCGAACGCCGGCGGGGGGACCGCGACCGCGGTGTCGAAGCTCGTGCGCGGGGCCCGGGAGGTGGCCGGCCAGGCGCTGCTGTTCCGCGCGTCCGTGCCGGAGACGCTGGAGGTGCGGACGGCGCTGGTGGGCGGCGCGGTCGGCCTGGTCGCCCTGTCCGACGGGCGTCCCAGCTCGGTCCTTGGCTTCACCGTCGAGGAGGGCCTGATCACCGGTCTCTACATCCTGGCCGACCCCGACCGCCTGGCCGGCCTGGACGTCACCGCCCTGACCGCCTGACCTGCGGCCTTCCCCGCCCGGCGGATCGCCGGGCGGGGCCGCGACGTAGGATCGGGGCATGCCCGAACACCTCACCGGCCTGTCGCTGGAGGACCTGCGCGGCGACTGCGCGCAGTGCTTCGGCCTCTGCTGCGTCGCCCTGCCGTTCGCCCGCTCGGCGGACTTCGCCATCGACAAGCCGGCCGGCACGCCCTGCCCCAACCTCCGCGACGACCACCGCTGCGGCATCCACGCGCGGCTGCGGCAGGAGGGGTTCACCGGCTGCACGGTCTACGACTGCTTCGGCGCCGGGCAGCGGGTCTCGCAGGTCACCTTCGGCGGCGTCGACCGGCGGACGGGCCCCGCGGCGGACGCCCGCCGCATGGCCGAGGTGTTCCCGGTGGTGCGGCAGCTGCACGAGCTGCTCCGGTACCTGACCGAGGCGCTGGCCCTGCCCGCCGCCCGGCCGATCCGCGCCGGGCTGCGCGAGCAGCTGGCCGCCACCGAACGCCTGGCCGCGGGCTCCGCCGACGAGCTGGCCGCGCTCGACGTGCCGGCCCACCGGCAGCGCGTCAACGAACTGCTGCTGCGCACCAGCGAGCTGGCCCGGGCCGGGGCCAAGGGAAAGCGCAAGAACCGCCGGCACGCCGACCTCATGGGCGCCCGTCTGAAGGGCGCGGACCTGGCCGGCGCCGACCTGCGCGGCGCCTACCTGATCGCCGCCGACCTCACCGGCGCCGACCTGCGGGGCGCGGACCTGATCGGCGCGGACCTGCGGGACGCCGACCTGACCGACGCGGACCTCACGGGCGCCTTCTTCCTCACCCAGCCACAGCTCACCGCCGCCCGCGGCGGCCCCGGCACCCGGCTGCCGGATTCAGTCACCCACCCGGTGCACTGGACAGCCGGCCGCTGAACCTTCCGTGACCCCGGCGCCGGCCTCCGGAGCCGCGAGGCCGGTGGCCCGTCGCCGCAGCCGCAGCCGCAGCCCGTCCGGCATCAGGGTGAGCCGCTCGACGACCCGCAGCCGGTACTCCGGCTCGGGCAGCAGCTCGTAGCGGCGCAGCAGCAGGCCGAGCACCAGCGTGGCCTCGTGCAGCGCGAACTGCCGCCCGATGCAGGCCCGCGCGCCGGTCCCGAACGGCTTGAAGGTGTGCGGCGCGCGCCCCCGGACCGCCTTCGCGTCGAAGCGGTCCGGGTCGAAGCGCTCGGCGTCCGGTCCCCAGACCTCCGGGTCCCGGTGCAGCATCGCGGTCAGCACCAGCGCCCAGGCGCCCCGCCGCATCGGGTGCGCCCCGCCGAGCACCGTGTCCTCGCGGGCCTCCCGGGCGAAGGCCGGCGCCGTCGGCCACAGCCGCAGCGACTCGTCGAGGACCCGGCGGACATACCGCAGCCGCGCCACTTGCTCGTAGTCCGGCACCGCCGTGCCGCCCCACACGCGCTCCACCTCCGCGCGGGCGCGGGCCGCGAGGTCCGGGTGCCGGGCGAGGTAGTGCAGCGCGAAGGAGAGCGCGCCCGAGGTGGTCTCGTGGCCGGCGACCAGGAAGGTGATCACCTGACGCCGGACGTTCTCCGGCGTCAGGCGCTCCCCGGTCTCCGGGTGTTCCGTCCGCAGCATGCGGTCCAGCAGGTCGCTCCCGCCGCCGCCCCCGTCGCGGCGTGTGCGCACCAGCTCGTCGACCGTGCGGTTCAGGTACGCCATGTCGGCCGCGTTGCGCCGGCTCGCGCCGCGCAGCAGCCAGGGGATGAGCGGCGCGGGCACGGTGTTGAGCCGCTGCGCGTAGGTGAGGGTGCCCACCATCGCGGTCACGAAGGGGTGCGGCCTGGCCCGCTCGAAGGAGCCGAAGTCGTGCCCGAACCCGGTGCGCGCGATGGTCTCCAGCGTCAGCTTGGTCATGTCGCCGGGCACGTCCACGGGCTGCCCGGCCGCCTCCGCCCGGTCCCAGTGGGCGGTCAGCCGACCCGCCACGTCCAGCATCATCGGGTGGTAGCCGGCCATCGCCTCCCGGCTGAAGCCCGGCGCGAGCACGTCGTGGGCGAGCTGCCAGTTCCGCTCGTGGTTGTACGCGGTGAACAGCCCGTCGCCGGCTATCGGGCGCAGGTTGGCCACGCCGAGACCGACGTGCTTGGCGAAGCGGGACTCGTCCGCCAGGTCGGCGGCGAGGTCGGCGCCCCACACGAACACGAACTCCTTGCCGAAGGCCCGGCGCCGGAAGATCGGCCCCAGCTGCCGCGCGAAGCGCAGCGAGTCCTGCATCGGCGTGCTGCGCCCGGCGCCCACCACGTCGCCCAGCAGGGGGAGCCGGTGCGGCGGGTGCGGGATGCGGCGCAGCTCGGGCCAGCCCTGCTCGGCGCTGCGGAAGCCCCTCGGCAGCCCGTCCGCGGCCGGTGTGTCCGTCGGCTTGGCCATGCGCGCGATCTCCCTTGCCGCTGCGGTCGGTTGGTCCCGTCGCGATGCCGTCTTACGTGGAGCGCTGTCCTGCGTGGATTGTTGTTGTACGTGGATTCAACAGCGCGCCCAGTGTCGTCCCGGTGCTGAACCGGCGTCAAGTACAGTGCGGGCATGGCCGCGAACCAGGGCGCCCGCACCCGCCGCCGGCTCAGCACCGAGGAGCGCCGTGAGCAGCTGCTCTCGGTGGGCGCGCGGCTGTTCTCGGAGAGCCCGTACGACGATGTGTGGATCGAGCGGGTCGCCGAGATCGCCGGCGTCTCCCGGGGGCTGCTGTACCACTACTTCCCGACCAAGCGGGACTTCTTCGCGGCCGTCGTCGAGCGCGAGAGCGCCCGCATGCTGCGGCTGACCGCGGCCGTGCCGGGCGTGCCGGTGCGCGAGCAGCTCGCCGCGGGCCTCGACGCCTACCTGGAGCACATCCGCGCCCACGCGCACGGCTACCGGGCCTTCCATCGCGCCGACGCGGCCGGCGACCAGTCCGTGCGCCGGGTCTACCGGGAGGCGCTGGCCGCCCAGGAGCGGCAGATCCTCGCCGCGCTCGCCGCCGACCCGGAGTTCGGGCCGGTCTTCGAGGAGCGCTTGGACGTCCGCCTCGCGGTGCGCGGCTGGCTGGCCTTCACCACCGCGGTCTGCCTGGAGTGGCTGCGGGACCCGCGGCCCTCGCGCGAGCAGGTGCGGGACCTGTGCGCCCGCGCTCTGCTGGGCGTCGTGGCGCCCTGACTCACCGCCGGAGCCGGAAAGGTCTCGCAAAGATCACGTGTCCTGGTTGGCCCGCGCCCGGATCTCCGATAGGTTAGGCAAGCCTTACCTAAGGGTGCCCGCAGGGGTGCCCGGAGATCGATGTCGGAGGTAGCGATGGCTGACAGCCCCACCTGGACGGCCGCGCCGGCCGCGGCGGAGCAGGCCCGCTCCGTGCTGGCCGCCGCCTGGTCCTGCGCGGTGACCGCGGAGGGCGGCCGGGAGGAGTTCGTCGGCGCGCACTCCGTGGCCGCGGACGGGCGGGTGCTGCTCGACGTGCCGGAGGACAGCGCGCTGATCGCCGCCGCGATCTGCGCGCCGCGCGGGGAGCCGTCGGCGGTGCTGGAGTTCGCCGACGTGGCGCCGGTCCCGCTGCGCGGCCGGATCCGGGCCCGGCTGTGGCTGGCCGGCTGGTTCGCCCTGGCCGACGACCGGCTCGTCTTCACGCCGACCCGGGTGGTCCTGCGGCAGCCCGCCGGCGCGGTCGTGGTCGACCTGGCGGAGTTCGCCGCCGCCGCGCCCGATCCGCTGGCCACCGCCGAGGCCCGGCTCCTCACCCACCTGGCCGACTGCCACGGCGACGCGGTCGAGAAGCTCACCCGGCTGGTGGACGCCGACAGCCTGCACGGCGCGGTGCGCGTCCGTCCGCTCGCCGTCGACCGGCACGGCCTGACCCTGCGCATCGAGCGCGTCCGCGCCCACGGCGACGTACGCCTGCCCTTCCACGCGCCCGCCGACGACGTCACCCAGCTCACCGAGCGGATGCACGTGCTGCTGACCCAGGCGAGCGCGGCCTCCTGCCCGCGCGCCGCCCTGCAGCGGCAGCGCGACGGCGAGGGCTGAGGCCCGGGGGTCACCAGTCGCCGTCCTCCACCGGCGCCCCGGGCGGGTCGCCCAGCGGCTTGACCTGATGCGGCGCCGGGTCCTGCCAGGGCTCGTGGTCGTCGCCGATCCAGTCGCCGACGGGCTTGACGTCCTGGAGCGGCGCGGTGGGGGCGAGGTCCTCGGCGTCCTGGTCGAAGTAGTCGTACCAGGGCAGTCCGGCGCGGGTGTAGGCGTCCCGGTCGACGGGGGAGGGGGGCGGCTCCTCGCCGGTGATGCGCCGCCACTCCGGCGGGGTCACCAGGTGCACGAAGACGCGGCCCGCGGGGCGTTCGGCCCAGTCGGACAGGGGGCGTTCGTCGCCGTAGACCTCCTGGCGCATGGTGCCGCCGACGCCGAGCCCCATCGCCGGCGCGGACCGGCGCCGCGGAGCGCCCGCCGCGGCCGGGGCGCCGAACTGCGCGCCCGGAGCGGTCGGCGGCGCTCCCATCGGCATCGCGGCACCAAAGGCGCCGCCCGGCGCCCCCGTCGCCGTCGGGGCTCCGTAGGCGCCGCCCGGGACGGCACCCGGCGGGGCCGGCGCGGGCAGCGCCGCGATTCGCCGCCGCTCCTCCTCGCGCCAGCGGGCCAGCGCCGCCGCGTTCAGCGGGAAGTCCTGCAGTTGGACGCCGCCGAACACCTCCTCGCCGGTCACCTGGCCCTCGACGGTCGCTCCGAGGCCGAGTGGCACCGCGACGAACTGGCGGACCGTGCCGGTGCCGGAGTTGATGCCGTCCAGCCAGGGCTGGCGGGGGAGCACCAGGTAGTTCTGCGGGTCCCGGCTCAGCCGGTCGCTCCAGGGCCGGCCCGAGACCGCGCACACCTTGCCCACCCCGACCTGGAGCGCGGCCGGCTCCGCGGTGCCGGCGAAGCTCAGCCACATCGCCTCGCGCAGGTACACCGGCAGCATCACCCCGCCGCGCGCCCGCCACTCCTCGGGCACCCGGTCCCCGAACTCGGCGACCCGGCGCACCGGGAACTCGCCGAGGCCCGGCGGCAGCGGATGGGTGCCGGTCTCCGGCAGCCGCAGGGTGCGCACGAACCGCACCGTCGCGCCGCCCGGCAACCGCACCGCGTTCCCGTCGATCCGCACGCTGCTGTCGGTCATCCGTACGCCTCCCTCGTCCGTGCCGCCGCCGGCGTCCCTCAGGAGGAACGCCGACGGGCACCCCCGCGGTTCCGCACCCGCCGCCACCGCGCCCGCAGCCGGTCCCGGAAGCCGGTCAGCCGGGGCCGGCGCTCGCGGGCCTCGCGCGAGTGCCGGTCCAGCTCCTCCAGGAGCCGGCGGGAGCGGTGCTCGGTGTCCATCTCGTCGATGATCCGGTTGACCTCGGTCAGCACCGCGCCGTGCAGCTCCCACTGCCGGGGGTCGCGGCGGACCTCCTCCAGGAGCAGGCCGGCCAGCCGGTCCCGGGTGACCGCGGCCTGCCGCAGCTGGGAGGTGAGCCGCTCCTCGGCGGACTCGGCGTCCTCGCTGGTGTTGGTGGTGACCAGCACGGCGAAGCTGACCACCGCGTCGGCGATCTCCGACAGCAGCTGCTCGATGGCCGCGCCGGTCTCCGGCGGGAACAGCGGCTCCGGCTCGCGCTCCTTGGCGAGGTCGGTCAGGGTGCGGGCCAGCACCCGCAGCACGACCGTGCAGATCTCCAGGGTGTCCAGGCCGGTGCGCAGCACGATCCGGTGCAGCAGCCCCTCGCGCACGCGGGGATTGAGCCGCAGGCTGTCCTCGGCCTGCCGGAGGTCCTCGTCCACCTCGGCGATCTCGTGGTCCATGCGCCGCGCCTCGTGCAGCCGCGCCGCCGCCTGGTGGAACGGGGTGCTGGCGGCGGCCTCCTCGCCGACCCGCAGCATCAGCAGGCGCAGCCGCCTGGCCAGTCCCTCGATCGACTCCCCGGCCTGCTCCACCCAGACCGGAGGGGCGAGGACCAGGTTGAAGCCGAGCCCCACGATCGCGCCGATCAGCGTCTCCACCACCCGCGCCCACGCCAGCGTCCCGTGCGCCGTCACGCCGAGGACGAGCATCGCGCTGATCGCCACCTCGGCGATGAACTCCTCCGCCCGCACCAGGTGGCCCACCCCCAGCGCGGCCAGGATCACCAGGGCCAGGCTCCACCAGGTCAGGCCCACCAGCTGGCTGAAGGCGATGGCCACCAGGACGCCGGCCACCACGGCGTTCACCCGGCGGAAGCTCATCTTGAGGGTGGCGTACAACGTCACCTGCACGACGAGGAGCGCGGTGAGGGGCGCGGTGAGCGGCGCGGGCTCCGGGCTCAGCCGCACCGCGATGACGTAGGCGATCGACGCGGCGGCGGCCGAGCGGATCGCCTGCACGACCACGGGATCCCGATGCCATTTCACCAGGCGGACGGCCGAATCACGTACATCCAGCATGACAAGGACGGTAACCGTCCGCGCCCGGCCGGGCCCGTCCCCGCGCCGGTCAGGAGGTCAGCTTGGCGAGGAACGCCGACAGGTTGCCCAGGGTCCGGGCCACCTGCTCCTCCAGCGTGAGGCTCTCCTCGAAGCGGGCGCCGCTCTGCGACGTGCGGCGGCCCCGCAGGTACAGGGAGCAGGCGAGATCGGTGCACATGTACAGCCCGACCGAGTTGCCGTCCCGCCCGGCCCGGCCCGGCTTGCGGGCGGTCATCAGCGCCACCCCGCCGCGCGGGTGCGTGGTCAGGCACAGCGCGCACATGCTCCGCTGGAAGAAGCCGCGCTGGCCCTGCTGGGAGCGGAGCGTGACCCCGGTGAGGCCGTCGCCCTGCTCGCTGACCAGATAGCTGCGGTCGGGAGCGCCCGGATCGCGCCACCCGAGGAAGTCGAGATCCTCCCAGGGCTGTTCGGCCAGGTCGCGCGGGACGGTCAGGCGCTTGGCCTCGCCCTTCGAGCAGTTCACGAAGGAACCGCGGATGTCCTGCTCGGTGAGTGCTCGCACGGCGGTGCTCCAGAAGCTAGGGTGCCTAGGTTTTCGCCTAGCGTAGATAGCCGAGGGGTGCGCTCGCCAACGCTTTACGGCGCATGATCGGAGTTCAGAGCGTGAATTAAGGGGGGAGAGAAGTCGCGCGCCGCCGCACGGCGGGGGTATCTTGCAGGCTGGGCACGGTTCGGGAGGAGCCATATGGCGGGGCGGAACGGGCGCACGGTACGCGACCTCAGAAGGGCGAACCGCACGGCCGTGCTGCAACGGCTCTACTTCGACGGGCCGCTCAGCCGCTTCGAGCTGGGCCCCGCCACCGGCCTCAGCTCCGGCTCCGTCAGCAATGTCGTCGCCGACCTGGTCGCCGACGGCCTGGTCGAGGAGGCCGGCAGCGTCGACTCCGACGGCGGCCGGCCGCGCACCCTGCTGCGCGTCGCCCCCCGCAGCGGCCACATGATCGGCGTCGACGTCGGCGAGACCCGGGTCCGCGTCGAGCTGTTCGACCTCACCCTGACCGAACTGGCCCGCGCCGAGCGCCCGCTGACCCAGCAGCACCACGAGGGGCAGCGCTACGAGGTCGAGGCCATCGTCGCCCACATCCGCGACGGCGTCGCCGAGGTGCTGGCCGCCGCCGGGATCGCCCCCGAGCGGCTGCTCGGCGCCGGGATCGGCGTGCCCGGCATCGTGGAGCACACCGCCGACCGGGGCGCCGTCGTGCACGGCCAGACCATCGGCTGGGACGCCGTCCCGCTGGAGGCGCTGCTGCGCACCGGCTCCCCGCTGCCCGACACCGTCCCCTACTTCATCGACAACGGCGCCAAGACCCTCGGCCAGGCGGAGATGTGGTTCGGCGCCGGGCGCGGCGCGCGCAACGCGGTGGTCGTCCTCTTCGGCTCCGGCGTCGGCGCCTGCCTGGTCACCCCGGAGGTCGAGCACGGCAGGGCCGTGGAGTGGGGGCACCTGACCGTGCGGGTCAGGGGCCGGCGCTGCCGCTGCGGCGCGCTCGGCTGCCTGGAGGCGTACGCGGGCGCCGAGTCGCTGCTCGCCCGCTGGCGCGAGGAGGGCGGCCGGGTGCCGGAGGGCACCGACGAGGAGACCGCGATGACCGCGATGCTCGCCGCCGCCTACCCGGCGGGCGACGCCGCCGCCGACCCGGTCGCGCTGGCCGTCCTGGAGGAGACGGCGGAGTACCTGGGCGCCGGCCTGTCCGACCTGATCAACCTCTTCCAGCCCGAGCGCATCCTCATCGGCGGCTGGGCCGGCCTCCAGCTCGGCACCCGCTTCCTGCCCGCCGTACGCCGCCACGCGGTGTCGTACGCGCTGCGGCACCCGGCCGAGAAGGTCACCGTCGAGCTGGGGCGCCTCGGCCCCGACGCCGTCACCGTGGGCGCCGCGATCCTGCCGCTCGCCGACTTCTTCGCGCGCGGCGGCCGGCGCCCCGAACCGGCCGCCGAGTACCCGGCGCCCGCCTGGCGCACGGCCCTGGACGAGCGCGCGCCGCACTGAGGTTTCCGCTGGTCGGCGCCGGGTACCTGTCGCGGTTCCGAGACACAGGCAGTGCAGTACAGAGGAGGAGCGCGCCGTGACCGACGACCATCGCCTGGAGGGACCCGGGGAGAACGGCGTTCCCATCCCGCGCGACCTGCCGGACCAGCTCGCCGGCGCCGCCGACGACCCCTGGGAGGCCCCCTCCGGTGCCGGCCGGGAGCCGGAGAGCCACGAGGGCGACGAAGAGGACGACGAGGAAGCGCCGGAGACGGCCACCGACGTGCCCGACACGGACGAGGCCGGCACCGGCCGGCAGGGCGCCCCGAACCCCGGCACGGTGCACCCCGAGCACCCGGTCCCCGACGAGTCCCCGGGCTGACCCGCCCCGACGGAGCCGATGAGAGCCCCGGGCCGCCGCACGGCAGGCCCGGGGCTCTCGTGCGTGCGGTTCGCGCGTCAGCCGACCTTGCGCCCGCGCAGCGGCTCCGTGTCCGCGCCGGCGCCCTGCCGGAAGCCGCGCAGGAACTCCTCCAAAACCTCCGTGGCCGTCCGCTCCGGACGCCAGCCCAGCTCCGCCCGCGCCCGCGTGCAGTCCATCAGCGGCAGCCGCAGCACCGCGTCGAACAGGTGCGGCGAGGCGGGCAGCAGCCGCAGCCCCCAGGCGGCGGCGATCACCGACCGGGCCGCGGTCCGCGGCAGCCGCACCGGACGCGCCCCGAACAGTTCACCCAGCACCTCGGCGTCCAGCGGCGGGTCGGCCGCCAGGTTGAACGCGCCCCGGGCGTCCTCGGAGCGCACCGCGAGCCGGTAGGCGTTCGCCGCGTCGTCCGTGTGCAGCGCCTGCACGCGCAGACCGGGGATGTCCGGCAGGAACGGCAGCGCCTCCGGGCGGGCCGGCGGCCCCGGCAGGAACCTGCCGCCGAAGATCCGCCGCTGCTCGCTGGCCGACTCGCGCTTGAACAGGAAGGCCGGCCGCATCCGGACCACCCGGATCCCCGGGTGGTCGCGCTCGAAGGTGTCGAGGGCGCGCTCCAGATACGCCTTCTCCCGCGTGTACGCGGCGTCCGGCCAGCCGTGCGTCGGCCAGGACTCGTCCACCGCGCGGTCCTTGGGCCCGGGGGAGTACGCGCCCACCGACGAGGCGTGCACCAGCGCCGGCACGCCGGCCGCGGCCACCGCCTCGAACACCCGCAGCGAGCCGAGGACGTTGGTGCGCCAGGTCGTCGCCGGGTCATGCGTCGGCTGGAACGCCCAGGCCAGGTGCACCACCGCGTCGGCACCGGCGAAGTGCCCGGTCAGGTCGGCGTGGTCGGACGCCAGGTCGACCGCGGCCCACTCCGTCTTCGCCGGCGACCACCCGGGGATCCGCCGGGCCACTCCGAGGACGGAGGCGACCTCCGGGTCCTCCGACAGCAGCTTCACCACACTGGTGCCCACGTTGCCGGTGGCCCCCGTCACCACGATCCTGCTGCCCACTGCGCTCGTCACCTTCCGGCTCCTCTCGGCCGCTCGCTCCCGCGGACGCCACCGGGTACCCCGCCGCGCGCACGGGAAAGCCCCGACCGCGACGGGGGATTCGCGGCCGGGGCGGCCAAGGGCGGATACGGACGGCGGTCGCCTCGCGGCGAAAGGCTCCACAGGGCTTCAGCCGAACGATCGTCCCTGTGGGCGGGAGGTGAGGCCCGGGGACACTGTCCCATCCGTACCCACGTTCTCCTCAACGGAGGAGAGCCTCCTGGTGTTCCACCGGTTCACGAGCGGGCGGGGTGATCCGCGTCACCGTCCGCCGTCCGCGGCACGATCTCCGCCCACAGGTCCTCGGCCTGCAGCAGCAGGGTGCCGAGCACCGCCGCCCCGGGCGCCCCCTGACCGGCGTGCTCCTTCAGCCCCTCCTGCAGCCGCTGGTGCAGCTCCGCCATGGTCCGCACGGTGTCACCCTCGGAGTCCGGGCCCGTGCCGCCGTCCCCGATGCGGTCCGCCTCCAGGTGGCAGGCGTCACCGATCAGCTCAAGGAGCCGCGCATAGCGTCGCACCACCGGCCCCTCGGGCGGCGCGGGCGTGCGCTGCTCGTCGGCGGCCACCGACAGCGTCCGGGTGAGCGCCGTGATGTTCCCGGTGACCCGTCCCCACCGCTGGTCCTCCTCCTCGGGCGGCGCGGCGCGCGGCGCCCGGTGCAGCACGCGCAGCGGCCCGTAGGTCAGGCGCAGGCTCTCGGTGGACCAGGAGCGGGCCGAGCGCAGGGCCTCGAGCCGGTTGCGCAGCCGCGCCGACTCGCTCGCCCAGCCCGCCGCGGTCTGCGCGTCCCACTGGCTCTCCGGCAGCTCGGCGGCGACGGTGTGCAGCACGTCGCCCGCGTCCCGGGCCAGCCCCGCCAGGTTCTCCCGCACGTCCCGCAGATGGATCGGCGGCAGCACGAACGCGTTGACCACCACACCGATGACCGCGCCGAGCGCCGCCTCGCCCACCCGGTGCCCGACCACCGAGGCCGACACGGCCGTGCCCGAGGCCAGGGTGAACACCGCCGTGGTGGCCGCGTACACGCCCTGCTGCCCGAAGCGCGACCAGTTGCCGATCAGCATCAGTACCGGCAGGGAGATGGCCAGCGCGCCCGTCGTGTCGTCGGCGAGGGCCTGCGCGGCCGACGCCACCAGCGCCCCGGCGCAGATCGCGGCGAACTGCTGCCCGGCCTGCCGCACCGAGCTGTAGACGGTGGCCTGCACCAGGACCAGCGCCACCCACGGCGCCATCAGCGCCATCGGGTCCTCCAGCCACACCCCGGCGATCGCCCAGGCGATCAGCGCCGCACCCGCCGCCTTCAGCGACTGCACGACCAGATCCCGCTCCCGCCCGGGTCCCTGCCGGGCGCAGCGGACGGCCCGCCCGACGGCGCACGCCTCCCGCCACACCGCGTACGCTGCACGCCGGGCCCACGGCAGGTGCGCCGCGGGCTTCGTCGTCGTCGCGGTCATACGCTCCCCGCCGCCGGCCGGCGCGCCCGGATACCGGACACGTCGTACGTCCTCATGCCAGCGGGCTCCCGGAGAGCGAGTCCAGCAGGTCCGCCGGGTCGGCGTAGACGGCGCTCGCTCCCGCCTCCTCCAGGTCGGCGCGGGGCAGACCGCCGCAGAGCAGGCCCACGCAGCGCACCCCCGCCCGGCTGCCGGCGCGCATGTCCCAGACCGTGTCACCGACGAACACCGCGCGCTCGGCCGGCACCCCGGCCAGCTCCAGGGCGTGCTCCACCGGTTCCGGGGCGGGCTTGCCCGCGCTGACGTCGTCGGCGCTCGCGGTGTCGGTGATCGCGTCGTCGGCGTCGATCGCCCGGCGCAGCGCACCCAGTTCCGGGCCGCCGGCGGAGGTGGCGAGCACCACGGTCCAGCCGTCGCCGGCGAGCCGGCGCAGCAGGTCGCGGGCGCCCGGCAGGGCCGGCAGCCGGTCGAAGTACTGCCCGTAGAGCGCCTTGTGGGCGGCGCTCAGCTGCTCGTCCTCGTCCGTGTCGCGGTCCTCGCCGAGGAGGTGGCCGAGCAGATCGCCGGAGGCCAGGCCCACCGCCCGGTGGATCGCGTGCATCGGCACCTGGTGTCCGGCCTGCCGCAGCGCCTCCCACCAGGTCACGACATGCAGATGGTTGGTGTCGACCAGCGTCCCGTCGACATCGAACACGGCGGCCCGTTCCATGCACCGTTCCTTTCTTCGCGCCGTCCGGCGCTGCGGGGTGGGCCTCTTCGGGTACCACGTCAGCCGCCGGGCACTCCGGACGGCGTCCGGCCCTCCCGGCTCCAGGCCAGCAGCTCCTCGGCTGACCAGGTGGTGACCACCCGCTCGGGCGGCACCCCGCACTCCTCGGCCCGGGCGCAGCCGTGGATCTGCCAGTCCAGCTGGCCGGGGGCGTGCGCGTCGGTGTCGACGGAGAACAGCACACCCGCCCCGACCGCCCGGCGCAGCAGCCGGCGCGGCGGGTCGAGCCGCTCCGGCCGGCTGTTGACCTCCACCGCGGTGCCCGACTCCGCGCAGGCCGCGAAGACCTCGTCGGCGTCGAACTCCGACTCCGGCCGGCCCCGGCCGGTCAGCAGCCGGCCGGTGCAGTGGCCGAGGATGTCCGCGTGCGGATTCCGCACGGCCCGCACCATCCGGCGGGTCATCGCGCGGGCCTCCATCCGCAGCTTGGAGTGCACCGACACCACGACCACGTCGAGGCGCTCGAGCAGCTCCGGCTCCTGGTCGAGCGAGCCGTCCTCCAGGATGTCGCACTCGATGCCGGTGAGCAGCCGGAAGGGCGCCCAGCGCTCGTTCAGCCCCGCCACCACGTCCAGCTGCTCGCGCAGCCGGTCCGGCGACAGGCCGCGGGCCACGGTGAGCCGCGGCGAGTGGTCGGTCAGCACCGCCCATTCATGCCCGAGGGCCGCCGCGGCGCGGCCCATCTCCTCGATCGGGCTGCCGCCGTCCGACCAGTCGGAGTGCAGGTGGCAGTCGCCCCGCAACCGCTCGCGCAGCGCCTCACCGCCCTCGGCGAGGGGCCCGCCGGCCGATTCCTCCAGCTTGGCCAGGTAGCCGGGCACCTGCCCCGCCAGCGCCTCCCGGGCCACCTGCGCCGTCTTCGGGCCGACCCCTTTGAGGGACTCCAGCGACCCGGCGCCGACCCGCTCGCGCAGCTCGTTCCCGGGCAGCGCGCCGAGCACCCGGGCGGCGGTGCGGAAGGCACGGACACGGTAGGTGGGTTCCTGGGACCGCTCCAGCAGGAAGGCGATCCGCTCCAGCGCCTCGACGGGGTCCATCGCCCATCTCCTCGTCTCGCGGGTGCCTCCAGGGTTCCCCGGCCCCGCGACCGCCGCACGGGGGACCGGGCGGTTTTCTCCCGGCGCACGGGGGTACAGCGTGCCGCGTCGCCCACCCGCCGCCAGCAGCGAGGAGACCACCCGATGCCCGACCGCACGTCACCCGGGGCCAGGGTCGCCGTCGTCACCGGTTCCGAATCCGGTATCGGCCGCGCCACCGCCGTACGCCTGGCCGAGGCGGGCCTGGACATCGGCATCACCTGGCACACCGACGAGGAGGGCGCCGAGCGGACGGCCGAGGAGGTCCGCGCGCTCGGACGCCGGGCCGAGACCGCCCGGGTCGACCTGTCCCGGCTGCCGGAGGGCGCGGAGAGCGTGGATGCCCTGAGCGAGCGGCTCGGCCGGATCGACGTCCTGGTCAACAACGCCGGCATCGGCACCGCCACCCCCTACCTCGACCTCGGCCTCGACGATCTGCGCCACGTCCTGGACGTGGACCTGGCGGCCCCCTTCCTGTGCGGGCAGCAGGCCGCGCGGCGCATGATCCGGCAGGGCGACGGCGGACGCATCGTCAACGTGACCTCCGTGCACGAGCACCAGCCCCGGGTGGGCGCCGCCCCCTACTGCGCCGCCAAGGGCGGCCTCGGCCTGCTCACCCAGGTCATGGCGCTGGAACTGGCCGAGCACGGCATCACCGTCAACGCGGTCGCCCCCGGCGAGATCGCCACGCCCATGACCGGCCAGGAGGACACCGACCCGCACACCGAGCACCGCCCCGGTGTGCCGCTCGGGCGCCCGGGCGACGCCCGGGAGGTCGCGGCGGTGATCGCCTTCCTGGCCGGCCCGGACGCCTCCTACGTGACCGGGGCGTCCTGGAGCGTGGACGGCGGCATGCTCCGGATGGGCCCGATGGCCGGCTCGCACCTCAGGGGCGACGACTGGCGCCGCCCCTGAGGTGTGCCCGGTCGCGGGCGCGCGCTGCGGATCTACTCTCGAACCATGACCGAAATCGGAAGCCCGTACATCGGCAGTCCGCGCATCCAGGTGCTCCGGGTCCAGCCCGGCGTCCCGCCCTTCCGGATCGTGGAGATCGACGGCCAGGTCGTCGGCGAGGCCAAGGCCGTCACCGACGTCCTGGAGGCCGCCGCCGCCTTCGGCATCACGGTCCACGACCTCGACGACCCGGACGTGGTCCGCTGGGTGGGCGGCGACAAGTTCACCTGGCACGTCCACTAGGGCACCGGGTCAGCCGACGGTCCACTTCTGGTTGGCGCCGCCGGTGCAGGTCCACAGCTGGAGGCGGGTGCCGTTGGCGGAGCTGTTGCCGGTGACGTCCAGGCACTTGTTCGCCTGCGGGTTGACGATGTCGCGGGCGCCGGTGACGGTCCACTTCTGGGCGGCGGAGCCGTTGCAGTCCCACAGCTGGACGCGGGTGCCGTCCGCCGTGCCGCCGCCGGAGACGTCCAGGCACTTGCCGAGGGCGCGGATCGTGCCGTCGGAGCCGACGGTCCACTTCTGGGCCGCGGTGCCGTTGCAGTCGTAGAGCTGGACGGCGGTGCCGTTGGCGGTGCCCGCCGCCGCGACGTCCGCGCACTTGCCGGCCAGCCCGCGGATCGCGCCGCCGCCGCCCGGGGCGTCGCTCGTGGTCACGGAGACGTGGTCGACGACCAGGGACTGCGGGAAGGCGGTGGAGCCGTCCGGGTCGCCGGGCCAGTAGCCGCCCACCGCGAGGTTGAGGATCAGGAAGTAGGGCCGGTTGAACACCCACTGCTTGCCGCCCAGGTCGGCGGGCGTGCGGCGCTGGTAGACGTTGCCGTCCACCGTCCAGGTGATCGAGTCGGGCGCCCAGTCCACGGCGAAGGTGTGGAAGGCGTCCGCGAACGCCTGGCCGCCCGGCAGGGTGTATCCGGCGCCGATGCCGCCCGAGCCCGAGTAGCCGGGGCCGTGGATCGTGCCGTGCACCGTGGACGGCTCGAAGCCGACGTTCTCCATGATGTCGACCTCGCCGGAGTCCGGCCAGTTCACCGGTGTGCCGAGCATCCAGAAGGCCGGCCACATGCCCTGCCCGCGCGGGATCTTCATCCGGGCCTCGACGTGCCCGTACTGCGCGGTGAACTTGCCCGAGGTGTTCAGCCGGGCCGAGGTGTACTGGCAGGCGCCGTACCAGCACTGGTAACCCGCCGGGTTCTCCCGGCGGGCGGTGATGACCAGGTGGCCCTGGCCGTCCAGGGCGGCGTTCTTGTTGCCCGAGGTGTAGTACTGCCGCTCGTGGTTGTTGACGTTGTCGCCGGTCTCGAGCTGCCACTTCGACGAGTCCACCGCGGCCCCGGCGGGCCCGTCGAAGGTGTCGGAGAAGGTGACGGCGGCGGCCGCGCCGGGGGCGGTGGTGTCCGCCTGGACCGGCCCGGCCACGGCCGAGCCGATCAGCCCGGCGGACAGGGCGGCGAGGAGACATCTGCGGAGCAGGCGTGAGCGTGCCACGGCAATCCCTTCGAGGTGGGGGGTAAGGGTGTCGCCTCTTGATTTAAGGAATGAGATAAGGCCCCGTCAATACTCTGGTACGGACCTGATGTTCCGCCCTCAGGCCCGCACCCGGCGCGCGTGCACCGCCCGGCTCATCCGGCGCCCCAGGAGCAGGTAACCGATCAGCGCCCCCGCGCTGTTGAGGATCACGTCGTCGACGTCGAAGGCCCGCCCGGTCACCATGGCCCCCTGTGCGCACTCCACGAGGAGCATCACCAGCGCGGTGAGCAGCAGCACCTTCAGCCATCCGCGGGTGCGCGGCGCGATCACCGGCAGCAGCACCCC
This sequence comes from Streptomyces sp. NPDC048182, assembly GCF_043202555.1. Classification (NCBI taxonomy): domain Bacteria; kingdom Bacillati; phylum Actinomycetota; class Actinomycetes; order Kitasatosporales; family Streptomycetaceae; genus Streptomyces; species Streptomyces sp. NPDC048182. The sequence continues at coordinate 83,604 of NZ_JBIDAQ010000007.1, forward strand.
GAACGGCACGCCGAGCAGCAGGTTGCCGCCGATCTGCTTGACGGCGTCGCGCAGTTCGGGCTGGTCCAGATAGGCGCGCAGCGAGCGGCCGGGGTGCAGGTTGGTGTGGGTCAGCGATACGGAGGCGGGGGAGGGCTCGAGGGTGAGCCGGGCCAGGACCACGGCGAAGGCCACCATGAACAGGAACGCGCACACCATCGCCAGCAGGCGCAGCGGCCACGGCAGCGGACGGCGGTCGTCCTTCCCGGCGGGCGGGGCGCCGTCCGCCGCGGCGGCGGTGGTGGTTCGGGGACGGCGCGCCAGGCGCGGCCCCGAGACGGCACGGGCCATTCGATTCCTCCAGTGGTCGGCTTCCGGCGTGCTGGTGCGGATACCCGGCCGAGCGCCGGGAATGCGGGGCGGCGGGCGGCGTGCGTGCCCGTCAGGGGACGTAGGTCACCCGGACCTCTTCGAAGCCCAGCGAGCGCAGCAGACCCCGCAGCATCGCGGTGGTGTTGGTCTCCGCCCGCTTCGTCAGCCCGCTCTCCTTCGCGGCGTCGCCGATGTGCTTGGCCGCCAGCTTCTGCACGGCCTGCTCGCTGTTCGGGTTGTCCGAGAACAGGTCGCCGAGCCGGTCCAGGAGACCGCGCTGCTTGGAGACGGCGTAGGAGTGGTCCGGGTCGAGGGCCGGCGTGCCGAGCGCCGCGTGCGGCAGCCGCAGCGTGGCCGACGTGCGGTCCTCGTTGACGGTCACGTCGTCCTCGCCCACCTTGCCGAGGTCGACGTAGGAGTCGACCGAACCGGCCCCCACGTACAGGGTGCGGCTGCCGCGGATGGCGTCCGGCAGGTACTTGGTGTCCTTCTCCAGGTCCACGACGACCTGGAAGTTGCCCGAGGCGGCCTGGTAACGGCTCAGGTCCTGGACGGACTTCAGCAGCGTCGGCCCGGTGCGGTCGTGCGTCTCGGTGCCGAAGATGTTCTTCAGCCCCGGCACGATGCTGAGCGCGAGGCCCGCGAACAGCAGGACGAGCACCAGGGTGATGACGCCGGCCGCCTTCGCCCAGCCGGGCAGGCCCCGGCGGCGTTCGGCGGGCGCGTCACGGCGTTCCTTCGTGGGAGTCGACATGGCGACGGCCCTCCTTCCTACAGACCTGATGCCCGCCATCTCCCGGCGCAGACCGGCCGGTTGGCGGTACGTGCGAGGACGCCCCGGCGGATCAGGGCGACGGCTTCAGCGGCCGGTCCCCGGTCGGCCGCGCGGACCACACCGCCTCACCCCGGGTCAGCCCGGGCAGCCCCAGTTCGGCCTCCCGCACCCGGCGCAGCGCCAGCTCCCCGGTGATCAGCCAGCCGTCCCCGCTCACGGCGGTGCCGGTGAAGTCGGCGCCCAGCGCGGACAGCTGGGCCGTCACCGCGGCCAGCGCGTCCTCGGGCACCTCCACCTCGAAAGCCTGGTACGGCTCGTACAGCAGGGTCCCGGCCCGCAGCAGGGCCCGGCGCAGCACGATCGGGGTCAGGCCGCGGAAGTCGGCCGCGGTGCTGACCGGGGAGCAGAAGCCGGAGCGGATCAGCGTGACCCGGCAGTCGGTGACCGCCGCGCCCCGCGGGCCGGCGAGCAGGGCGGCGTGCACGCTCTCCTCGATGGCCTGGTGGAAGGCGCGCGGCAGCGCGCCCAGCTCCGTCTCGTACGCGAACACCCCGCCCGAGCCGCGCGGTCCGGGCTCGACGCGCAGCCCGATCGTCGCCCAGTAGCGGGTGTGGTCCAGCCACGGCACCTCCTCCACCGCCTCGCCGGTGCCGGCCGGCCGCTCCAGCAACCGGACGCGGCCGGGCGCGAACTCCGCCTCGATGCCGAACTCCTCCGCCAGCGTCGCCGCCACCACCTCCAGCTGCACCTCCCCGTAGAGCAGCAGCGCCGTGGCCCCGCCGTCGGCCGGGCGGGCGTGCAGCAGCGGGTCCTGGTCGGCCAGGGCCAACAGCGCCGAGCGCAGCGCCGCCGCCTGCTCGGGGCGCCGCGCCCGGACCTCGGTCCGCAGGGTCGGCGGCGCGAACTGCGGGGCGCGCTCGGTGAGGCCGCCGAGCCGGTCGCCGACCCGGAGCCCGGGCGGGCCGGTCAGGGCCGCGATGTTCCCGGCGGTGAGCGCGCCGGACCCGCCCACCACCTCCAGGCGCGTCACCCGGCCGGAGACCTCGGCGGCGCGCCCGTCGGACTCGCGCCGCAGGAAGGTCAGCCGCTGGCGCCGGCGCACCTCGCCCTCGTACAGCCGCAGGTACGCCGTCCGCTCGCCGCCCGCCCCCGGGCGCACGGCGAACACCGTGCCGCGCGGCTGCCGGCCGGGCCCGGTGCGCCCGGCCGCGGGCGGGACCAGCCGCAGCAGCCCCTCGACCAGCTCCGGTACGCCCTGGCCGCCGAGGGCCGAGCCGAAGTACAGCGGGTGGAAGGAGCCGTCGGCGGTGCGGGCGGCGAGCGCGGCGCGCACCTCCCCGGCGGTCGGCTCGGGGCCGTCCACGACCGCCGCCAGCAGGCCCGGGTCGACCTCGGCGAGCGCCTCCGCGGCGGCAGCGCGCACCACGGGGTCGGCCAGCTCGCGGGCGCGGACCCGGGCGCCGGGCGTGCCGAGCCCGCCGGTCGGCTCGGTCAGCGCCAGGACGTGCGGGGTCAGCCGGCGCCCGATGTCGGCGAGCAGGTCACCGGCGCGGGCCCCGGCCCGGTCGATCTTGTTGACGAAGACCAAGGTCGGCAGCCGCAGCCGCCGCAGGGTGCGCATCAGCACCCGGGTCCGCGCCTGCACGCCCTCCACGGCGGAGAGCAGCAGCACGGCACCGTCGAGGACCTCCAGGGCCCGTTCCACCTCGGCGACGAAGTCGGAGTGCCCCGGGGTGTCGATCAGGTTGACCTGGGTGCCGGCCACGGTGAACGAGGCGACGGCGGAGCGGATGGTGATGCCCCGGCGGCGCTCGATCGCGCCGTCGTCCGTGCGGGTGTCGCCGCCGTCGACGCTGCCGAGCCGCTCGACGGCTCCGTGGTCGAAGAGCAGTCGCTCGGTGAGGCTGGTCTTACCGGCGTCGACGTGCGCCAGGATGCCGATGTTCAGCGTGCGCGGCGGGTTCGCCGGCGCGCGGTCGGAAGAGTGCATGCGAGAGGGAGTCCTCGAGAATCGTGGGCCGGGAGGGGCGCTGGATGATTCCGAGGAGTCGGCGCATGCGAGTCTTCCTGACGTACGGGAACACGGACGGCCCCATGATGGACCGGGCGGCCCGGCCGGTGGCAACCGTATTTCCGTAGCATGGGGACCGTTGGCACCCGCGCGCATCAGCGGTGGCACCCGTGAGCATCGAGGAGCGGTCCGTGCGAGACATCGCCGTGTTCAGCGGTAGCGCCCACCCCGAGCTGGCCGAGGAGGTCTGCGCCCATCTGGGGGTGCCCCTCAGCCCCACCCGGGTCAGCCGGTTCGCCAACGACTGCCTGGAGGTGCAGTTGCGGGCCAACTGCCGGGAGCGTGACGTGTTCCTGGTGCAGCCGCTGGTCAGACCGGTCCAGGAGCATCTGGTCGAGCTGCTCCTGATGTGCGACGCGGCCCGCGGGGCGTCGGCCGGACGGATCACCGTCGTCATGCCGCACTACTCCTACGCCCGCTCCGACAAGAAGGACCAGCCCCGCATCTCGCTGGGCGGCCGTCTGGTGGCGGACCTGCTGGTCGCGGCGGGCGTCGGTCGGGTCCTGGCGATGACCCTGCACGCGCCGCAGGTGCACGGGTTCTTCTCGGTCCCCGTCGACCACCTGCACGCGCTGCGCGAACTGGCCACCCACTTCCGGCGCTACGACCTCAGCCGCACCACCGTCGTCTCGCCGGACCTCGGCAACGCCAAGGAGGCCGCCGCGTTCGCCCGGATGCTCGGCGCCGAGGTCGCCGCGGGCGCCAAGCAGCGCTATCCCGACGACCGGGTCAGCATCAGCTCCGTCATCGGCGAGGTCGCCGGGCGGGACGTGATCGTGCTGGACGACGAGATCGCCAAGGGCAGCACGGTGCTCGAACTCCTGGAGCGGCTGCGGGAGTCGGGGCCGCGCTCGATCCGGGTGGCCTGCACCCACGGGCTGTTCGCGGACGGCGCGCTCAAACGGCTGGGTGCCCAGCCGGACGTGCTGGAGATCGTCTGCACCAACACGGTGCCGGTCCCGGACGGCGGCCAGACGGACAAGCTGCGCGTGCTGTCCATCGCGCCGGCCCTCGCCGAGGCGGTGCGCCGCATCCACAACGGCGAGTCGGTCAGCGCCCTGTTCGGGGACCAGCCGGCGGGCTGAGCCCCGGCACCTGCTCCCGGCCGGCCAGCGGCGGCAGCAGGCCGGCCAGGCCGGTGATCCGCAGCACGCGCAGGATCAGCGGGTCGGTGCACACCAGGTACACCCGGCCGCCGCCGTCCAGCACCCGGCGCCGGGCCCGGTACAGCAGCCGCAGCCCGGAGCAGTCGAAGAACTCGACGCCGCCGAGGTCGAGCACCACGCGCGCCCCCGGCCGCCCCGTCTCGATGTCCAGGAGCGGGGCGGCGAGGGCGGCGGCGGCGATGTCGATCTCGCCGCGGAACTCCAGCACCGTATGGCCCCGGTCCCGGTGGACGCGCAGGTACGGGGTGTGCGGCGGCGCGGGATCCTGGCGCACGGCGACGACGCCTCCAGCTCGCGGGGGTGAGGGATCCGGCGGGGCCGCGAGGCCCCGCCGGCACTGCTCGTCTGCACGCTACCCACGATCAAGCACCTTTGCGCATGGGCGCCTGGCATATGTCGGAAGAGGGCCGCTCAGTCGGCCACCAGCACCAGCTTCCCGGTGGTCCGGCCGGTCTCGCCCGCGCGGTGCGCCTCGGCCGCCTCGGCGAGCGGGAAGGTCCGCTCGACCGACGCCCGCAGCCTGCCCGACTCGACCAGCGCGGCGATCTCCCGCATGCCCTGCCGGTCGGCGTCCACCAGCATCCGCACCGCCCGCATCCCGAGCCGCTCGGCCTCCCGGGGGAAGTCGTCCGAGCCGACGGGCAGGATCGACACCACCACGCCGCCCGGGCGCAGCACGCCCAGCGAGCGCACCGAGGTCTCGCCGCCGAGGGTGTCCAGGACGACGTCGACGTCCTTGACCGCCTCGGCGAAGTCGGTCTCCCGGTAGTCCACCGTCTCGTCGGCGCCCAGCGAGCGCAGGAACTCGTGCTTGCCCGCGCTGGCGGTGCCGATGACGTGGGCGCCGCGCGCCTTGGCGATCTGCACCGCGACGTGGCCCACGCCGCCGGCCGCCGCGTGGATCAGCACCCGCTGCCCCTCCCGCAGTCCCGCCCGCTCCACCAGGGCCTGCCAGGCCGTCAGGGAGACCAGCGGCAGGGCGCCCGCCTGCACGTGGTCGATCCCGGCCGGCTTCGGGACGAACCACCGGGCCGGGGCGCTGACGTACTCCGCGTGGGAGCCGTGGCCGAAGGGGTAGGCCAGCATGCCGAAGACGTCGTCGCCCGGCCGGAAGTCGGCGACGCCGACGCCCACCGCCTCGACCGTCCCCGACACGTCCCAGCCGAGCACGAACGGCGGCTCGCCGAGGAAGCCGCCGTTCTCCCGGTGCTTCCAGTCGGTCGGGTTCACCCCGGCGGCGCGTACCCGCACCAGCACCTCGTTCGGGCGCGGCGCGGGGCGCTCCAGGCGTACTTCCCTCAGGACCTCGGGACCGCCGAGGACGTCCTGGCTGATGGCTCGCATGGTGGTCACATCGCTCATGGTCACCCAGCCTGCCGGTGCGCGCCCGTCCGGGAAATGGCATGAATGCCAATCTCCGATAAGATCGTGCCATGATTCCCGCGCGGCGGCCCGAACGGGTCGTGGTCCTCGCCCTCGACGGCGTCTATCCCTTCGAGCTGGGCATGCCCAGCCGCATCCTCGGCGCCGCCGACGGCCGGTACGAGGTGCTGACGTGCAGCGTCGACGGCGGCCCGGTGCGCACGGACGCGGACTTCACGGTGACGCCCGAGCACGGGCCGGAGATCCTGGCGAGCGCCGACACCGTCGTCGTCACGGCCGTCTCACCGGCCCGCGTCACCGCGGAGCCGTCCCCCGAGGTCGCGGCCGCCCTCGCACTGGTACGGCCGGACGCGCGCCTGGTCTCCATCTGCACCGGCGCCTTCGTGCTGGCCGCCGCCGGACTCCTGGACGGCCGCCGGGCGACCACCCACTGGCACCTCGCCGACCTCTTCCGGGGCATGTTCCCGCACATCCCGCTCGACCCGGACGTGCTGTTCGTCGCCGACGGCCGGGTCCTCACCTCCGCGGGTGCCGCCTCCGGCGTCGACGTCCTGCTCCACCTGATCCGCGAGGACCACGGCAGCGAGCTGGCCAACCGGGTCGCCCGGCGCTGCGTGGTCCCGCCGTTCCGCGACGGCGGCCAGGCCCAGTACATCGAGCAGCCCGTCCCCGTGCGGGGCGCGGCGAGCACGGCGGCGACCCGGGCCTGGGCCCTCGACCACCTGGACGAGCCGCTGACCCTGGCCGGGCTCGCCGCGCACGCCCGGATGAGCCTGCGCACCTTCGCCCGCCGCTTCACCGACGAGGTCGGCGTCAGCCCCGGGCGCTGGCTGACCCAGCAGCGCGTGGCCCGGGCCCGCCACCTGCTCGAGACCGGCGACCTGCCGGTGGACCAGATCGCCGGCCTGGTCGGCTTCGCCACCGGCGCCTCGCTCCGCCAGCACCTGCACGCCTCGATCGGCGTCTCCCCGCAGGCGTACCGGCGCACCTTCCAGGCCGCGACCGGCTGACGGGCCGTCAGGAAGCGTGCCCGCACGCCATGTTCACCGCGCCCCGCCGACTGAATCCACCGCGCCGGGATATCCGCGAAGAAGAGGGCGGCGGGACACGCGCGTCCCGCGCCGCCCGGAATCCTTCGGAGGAGACATGGCACTGGTCAACGCGGGCTACGTGGTGCTCGACTGCGCGGAGCCCGAGAAGCTCGCCGAGTTCTACAAGGGGCTCCTGGACGCCACGGAGATCCAGGCGACCGCCAACCGGATCGAGATAGAGGGCGTCGGCGGCTTCCGCATGGCCTTCCGCCGGGACGTCAACGCCACCCCGCCGAGCTGGCCCCGCCCCGAGAACAGCCTCCAGGCCCACCTGGACTTCGAGGTGGCAGACCTGGACGAGGCCGAGCGCGGTGTCGTGGGCCTCGGCGGCCGTCCCCTGGAGGCCAAGGAGGCCCCCGGCCCCTACGAGGAGCGCGGCTTCTCCGACCCGGCCGGCCACTCCTTCACCCTGCGCCGCAACGCGCCTGTGGCGCCCAAGCAAGGCTAGGGCGTGTCCGCAAAGTCCCGCCTGCCGTGCGACGCCCGGCACCCACTCTCGCCGCACCGGGCGAACACCCGCGTACAACCAGTACGCGGGCGTCCGCCCGGCACACCGAGAGCACGCACCGGACGCCGCGCGGCCCGCCCTACGGGCGGACGACGGGACTTTGCGGACACGCCCTAGGGCGCCACAGGGGACCAAGAGCGAGGGCGGTCAGTCGCGGCCGCCCTTGTCCGTGGTCGGCCAGACGCCCGTCGAGCGCTCGATGGCCTTGGCACCGGTGCGGTCCACCGCGCTGCGCACCACCGCGAAGATGGCGCCCTGGACCGCGGCGGCCAGCAGGATCTCGCCCCAGCCGCGGTCCGCGTCCAGCGCGTCGGGCGCGTCGTCCTCGTGCCGGATCGCCTTCCACGTCTTCTGGAAGGTCAGCCCGGCCAGCGCGCCGCCCGCCCAGCCGAGGACGAAACCGACCGGCTTGTAGGCGAGGGGGAGCGACTTCTTCTTCTTGCCCACCTGGATCTCCTTGAGGGTGTGTGGTGAAGGGGTCAGAGGGTTCAGGGCCGGCCGGCCGCCGGGACCTCCTCGGCCGGGCGGACCGGCCCCGGGGGTGTGCCGTCGCCGAACGGGCGGCCGCCCAGCTCCTGCCGGTGGTGCGGCGTGAGCCATCCCGCCAGGTCCGGGCCGAGCGGCACGATGCCGGTCGGATTGATCGCGGCGTGCACCTGGTAGTAGTGCCGCTTGACGTGGTCGAAGTCGACGGTGTCACCGAAGCCGGGCGTCTGGAACAGGTCGCGCGCGTACGCCCAGAGCACCGGGTTCTCCGCCAGCTTCCACCGGTTGCACTTGAAGTGGCCGTGATAGACGGCGTCGAAACGCACCAGCGTGGTGAAGAGCCGGATGTCCGCCTCCGTGACGGTGTCGCCGACCAGGTAGCGCCGGCGCTCGAGGCGTGCGGTGACCAGCTCCAGGCGCCGGAACACGCCCGCGCACGCCGCCTCGTACTCCTCCTGCCCGGTCGCGAACCCGGCACGGTAGACGCCGTTGTTGACGTCCTCGTAGACGTCCGCCATCACCTCGTCGATCTCGTCGCGCCAGGCGTGCGGGTACAGGTCGGGGGCGCCCGGGCGGTGCAGGGCCGTCCACTCGGTGGCGAGATCCAGGGTGAGCTGCTGGTAGTCGTTGGTGACCAGCTGCCCGCTGGGCACGTCCACCACCGCCGGCACGCTCACCCCGCCCGGATAGCCGCTCTCCCGCCGGTCGTACGCCTCGCTCAGGAACCGGATGCCGAGCACCGGGTCCCGGTCGCCCGGGTCCAGGGTGAACCGCCAGCTGCGGTCGTCCTGGATCGGATCCGTGATCGCCATCGACAGGGCGTCCTCCAGGCCGAGCAGCCGCCGGCTGATCACGGCCCGGCTCGCCCACGGGCAGGCACGGCTCACCACCAGCCGGTAGCGGCCGGCCTCCACCGGCCAGCCGTCCCGGCCGTCCGCGGTGATCCGGTCCGCGAAATGGCTCTTGGACCGCTTGAACGCCTTCCTGCCGTAGCCGGTGTTCCCGGCCGTCCCGCCGCCGCCGCTCATGGCCCCTGCCTCCCGCTGGTGTCCGTGCTCTGCTGGACGCGTTCCCCGATTTCGGCCGTCGGCACTGGTGAGCCACCCACAAGGCGGGTGTGAGCCACCCCGGCCGGGGGCATGCGGCCCCTCGTGACCGGAACAGCCTCGAACGAGAACGAGAACGAGTCGAAGGACCGCCGCACGCGCGTGACCGTGCTGGTCGCCCTGGCGGCCAACCTGGTGATCGCGGTGGCCAAGGCGGTGGGCGGCCTCATCGCCGGCTCGCCCGCCCTGCTGTCCGAGGCGGCGCACTCCGTGGCGGACAGCCTGAACGAGGTCTTCCTCCTCGCCGCGCTGCGCCGCAGCCGCCGCCCCGCCGACGAACGGCATCCCTTCGGCTACGGCAAGGAACGCTTCTTCTGGTCCCTGCTCGCGGCCGTCGGCATCTTCGTGATGGGCGGCTGCTTCTCCTTCTTCCAGGGCGTGGAGGCCCTGCGCAACGGCGCGGAGGAGAAGTTCAGCGGCTACATCGTCGGCCTGGTCGTGCTCGCCGTCGCGTTCGTCGCCGAGGGGGTGTCGCTCCTCCGGGCCCTCAGCCAGGTGCGCAAGCAGGGCGGCGCCGCCGGGATGCGCGACCCGGCGCTGCGCACGGTGGTCGCCGAGGACGGCACCGCGGTGCTCGGCGTCACCCTCGCCATGGTCGGCATGGCCCTGCACATGATCACCGGCCAGGTGGTGTGGGAGGCGTCCGCCTCGCTCGCCATCGGCGTGCTGCTGGTGTTCATCGCCTACCGGCTGGGCATCGAGGCCCGCGACCAGCTCATCGGCGAGGCCGCCGACCCCGAGTCCACCGGCCGGATCCGGTCCCTGCTGAAGGCCCAGCCCGAGATCGACAGCGTGGAGGCGCTGTTCACGATGAAGACGGGGCTCGACTCGGTGCTGGTCGCCGCCCGGGTCGACCTGATGCCCGGGATGGACAGCGAGCAGGTCGAGGACGTCGCGGTGCGCATCAAGGCGTCCATCGCGCGGACGGTGCCGGAGGCCCAGCAGATCTTCCTCGACGTCACCGACCGATCGGCCCGGGAGACGGCGGCGGACAGCCCCGCCGCGACGGGGGAACGCGGCGGGGCCTGACCTCCGGGTGCCCGGTGGCCACCGGGCCATGCGCCCTCAGCTGGTGTAGGACGGCTCCAGCACGAAGACCGGAATCTCGCGGTCCGTCTTCTGCTGGTAGTCGGCGTACGGCGGGTAGGCCGCGACGGCCCGCTCCCACCACTCGGCCTTCTCCGCGCCGGTCACCTCACGCGCCGTCATGTCCTGCCTGACCGGCCCGTCCTGCAGCTCCACACGCGGGTCGGCCGTCACGTTGTGATACCAGACCGGATGCTTGGGCGCCCCGCCCAGGGAGGCCACCACGGCGTACCGGCCGTCGTGCTCGACCCGCATCAGCGGCGTCTTGCGGATCCTGCCGCTGCGCGCGCCCCGCGTGGTCAGCACGATCACCGGCAGGCCCGTGTCCAGCAGGGTCGTGCCCTGCGTGCCGCCCGAACTCTCGTACAGGTCGACCTGCTCCCGCACCCACTGCGTCGGGCTGGGCTCGTACTCACCGTCAAGGGGCATGCTGGGGATCCCGTCTCGCGTCGTACACCTGACCGGCACCGGGGACCAACACCGCCCGGCGCCGGAATCATCCCTACCGCACCCGCCCCGCCGACCGCGGCATCGGCTCGCGGTCGCCGCGGAACCGGGACCGCGTCGGCAGGGCCATCATGTGCGGGCGGGAGCCCGCTCGACCGTGCGGGCCAGGATGCCGAGCGTCGCGCGCAGACCCGCCTCCGGGATGACGGGGAAGATGCCGGCCTCCCGGTAGCGCTCGTCGATCTGGCTCCAGTCGTAGTACGAGGTCACCAGGGTGCCCGCGTCATCCGGGCGCAGCCGGTACCCGTAGAGGTGCCGGATCGGCGGTTGCACCGTGCCGGAGATCGTCCACTCCAGGAGCGCGTCGGGCTCGTAGCGGGTGATGATCACGGTCACGTCGTACCGGCCCATGGGGAGGTCGCCGAGGGCCTCCCGGTCCATGTGGACGACGAACTCGTCGCCCACCGCGCCGACCCGGGCACCCTCCGCGGACTGCAGCATGCCGGAACTGTCGATGGCCACGTGCCCCTCGGGAGACCGCAGCAGGTCGAATACCGCGGCCGGGGACGCGGCGATCCGGCGTCCCACCTCGAATCGCTCTGTCGTCATGCCCCCACCTTGGCACGCCGGGCGGGAGCACCGGGCCGGCGGCCGGCGCACGGTCGCGCGGTTCGGTCCGGTTAGGCTCGCAGCGGCACCGACCACGACGGCAGGAGCAGCAACGATGCAGTATGTGAAGCTCGGTTCGACCGGCCTTGACGTGTCGCGGATCTGCCTGGGCTGCATGACCTACGGCGTCCCCGACCGGGGCAACCACGAGTGGACCCTGGACGAGGAGGCGTCCCGCCCGCTGATCAAGCAGGCGCTGGAGGCCGGGATCACCTTCTTCGACACCGCCAACGTCTACTCCGACGGCACCAGCGAGGAGATCGTCGGTCGCGCGCTCGCCGACTTCGCCCGCCGGGACGACATCGTGCTCGCCACCAAGGTGCACGGCCGGATGCGGCCGGGGCCGAACGGCGGCGGGCTGTCCCGCAAGGTGATCATGACGGAGATCGACCACAGCCTGCGGCGCCTCGGCACCGACCACGTCGACCTCTACCAGATCCACCGCTACGACCCCCAGACCCCCGTCGAGGAGACGATGGAGGCCCTGCACGACCTGGTGAAGGCGGGCAAGGTGCGCTACATCGGGGCCAGTTCGATGTACGCCTGGCAGTTCTCCAAGGCCCAGTACACCGCCGAGCGGCACGGCTGGACCCGCTTCGTGTCCATGCAGAACCACTACAACCTCCTCTACCGCGAGGAGGAGCGGGAGATGCTGCCGCTCTGCGCGGACCAGGGCGTCGGCGTGCTGCCCTGGAGCCCGCTCGCCCGCGGCCGGCTCACCCGGGACTGGGGGACCACCACCGACCGCAGCGCCACCGACACCTTCGGCTCCACGCTCTACCAGGAGGGCGACCGCGCCGTCGTGGACGCCGTCACCCGCATCGCGGGCGAGCGCGGGGTGCCGCGCGCCCAGGTCGCGCTGGCCTGGCTGCTGCACCAGGACACGGTGACCGCGCCGATCGTGGGCGCGTCCCGGCCCGGGCACCTGGACGACGCGGTCGCCGCGGTCGAACTGGCCCTCGGCGACAAGGAGATCGAGGAGCTCCAGAACTCCTACGCGCCGCACCCGGTCGCCGGACACTGACCCCGGGATCCCGCGGTCAGGGGCTCGTGCCGGGCTCCAGGGCGCCGAGCCGCACCGTGGAGGAGTTGCCGCCCACCGGCACCTCGCCGGCGGTCCACGTCACCTTCAGCGGGTCGCGCTCGTCCGGCGGGGTGACGACCAGGACGGCCGGGGTCGCGGTGCGGGCGCCGCTGATGTCCGGGCTGGAGAACGACAGCCCGGACCAGGCGCCCTTGCCCGGCGCCAGCGTGACGACGTTCGGCGAACCGGGCGCGCGCTTGGGGTCCGGGCCGAGCTGCTTGCCGGACTTGTCGGTGAAGGCGGCGCCCGGGTAGCCGTACAGCGTGCAGGTGCGCTCGGAGGTGTTCGTCAGCACGACCGGGAAGTTGCGCTGACCGGCCCCCGGGTCCATCCGGCCGATGGAGGCGCGCAGCTCGGAGGTGTGGCAGCGGGCGTCCGAGCGGGCGGAGGCGGCACCCGAGCCGGCCGTGTCGGTGGGCACCGAGCCGGTCGCCGGGGCGCTGCCCGCGGTGCTCTCGGGAGCGCTCGAACTCCCCGCCGTACTGGGCTCCGTCGTATCGGGCTGCCGGCTCGATGCCGCCGTCGTCACCGAACTCGCGGTGTTCGCCGTGCCGTTGTCGCTGCCGCAGGCACTGACCGCGCCGAGCAGCGCCACCGCGCTCGCCAGCAGGACCGTCCGGCGCATGGACCGGGGCGTGTTCGCCATTGCTTCTCCACCCTCCCGTAGACCTCGTGACGCGCACGGCCCGACGGGTGAGCGGGCTCCGTGCGCCCTACACCTACGGGTTTCCGCAGCTCGGTCCGGGAAACGGAACGGGCCCTCACTCTCGGCCCTCACACCTGACTCTCACTCTTGGTCGAGCAGCGCCAGTTCCGCCCAGATCCTCTTGCCCTCGGGGGTGTGCCGGCTGCCCCAGCGCTGGGTGAGCTGGGCGACCAGGAGCAGTCCGCGACCGCCCTCGTCCCAGGTCCGGGCCCGGCGCAGGTGTGGCGCCGTGTGGCTGGTGTCGGAGACCTCGCAGATCAGCGTGGTCGCGTCGTGGATCAGCCGCAGCCGGATGGGCGGCAGGCCGTACCGGATGGCGTTGGTGACCAGCTCGCTCACCACCAGCTCGGCGGTGAAGGAGGCGTCGAGCAGCGCCCAGGAGGAGAGCTGTTCGAGCACCTGCTTGCGCACCGGGGCGACCAGCGACGGATCGGCCGGGATGTCCCAGGTCGCCACCTGGTGGGCGGGCAGCCCCCGGGTGCGGGCAAGGAGCAGCGCCACGTCGTCGGCGGCACCGCCCGCCGGCAGCAGGGCGCGCAGCACCCGGTCGCAGGTCGCGTCCAGGGAACCGGCCGGAGCGGCGAGCGTCTCGCGCAGCAGCGCCTGGCCGGCCTCGGCGTCCCGCTCCCGGCTCTCCACCAGGCCGTCGGTGTAGAGCGCCAGCACGCTGCCCTCGCGCAGCTCCAGTTCGGCCGACTCGAAGGGCAGCCCCCCGACCCCGAGCGGCGGTCCCGACGGCAGCTGGAGCTGCTCGGGCGGGCCGTCCGGCGGGACCAGCACCGGCGCCGGATGGCCGGCCCGGGCCAGCGAGCAGCGCCGCGAGACCGGGTCGTACACCGCGTAGAGGCAGGTGGCGCCGACCTCGCCGGTGCCGTTGCCGCCGGACTCCTCGGAGAGCCGGACCACCAGGTCGTCCAGGTGGGTGAGCAGCTCGTCGGGGGGCAGGTCGATGTCGGCGAGGGTGCGCACCGCGGTGCGCAGCCGGCCCATGGTGGCCGACGCCTGGATGCCGTGCCCGACCACGTCCCCGACCACCATGGCGACCCGCATCCCGGACAGCGGGACGACGTCGAACCAGTCGCCGCCGACCCCGGAGCGCGTCGCCGGCAGGTAGCGGGAGGCCGCCTCCACCGCGGCCATGGGCGGCAGCGTGCGGGGGAGCAGGCTGCGTTGCAGGGTCAGCGTGGTCTCGCGTTCGCGGGCGTAGCGGCGGGCGTGGTCGATGCAGACCGCGGCGCGGGCGCTGACCTCCTCGGCGAGGAGCACGTCGTCGTGGGTGAAGGGCTCCGGGCGCCGGAAGCGGTGGAAGACGGCGACGCCGAGGAAGGTGCCCCGGGCCCGCAGCGGCACCGCCATCGCGGAGTGGATGCCGAGGTCCCGCACGCGCTGGAGCCGGAGCGGGTCCCATTCCCGCCACCGGTCCAGGTCGGCCGAGGCGGTCTCGGCGACGACGGCGCGGCCGGACCGCAGGCAGTCGGCCTGCGGCGAGCCCTCCGGGTAGACGTCGAGCCGGCCCGGCTCGGCGACGGCCTCGGGGTCGCCCGGCGTGATGGAGCGGTGGGCGGTGCGGCGCAGCGCGACCGGGGGGACGGGCGGCGCGGGGGGCTCGCCGGGGTGGGCCGGCGGGTCGAGGAGTTCGACGCTGACGAAGTCGGCGAGGGCGGGCACGCAGACGTCCGCCAGCTCCTGGGCCGTCCGGGTGACGTCGAGGGTGCTGCCGACGCGCACACTGGCCTCGTTGACCAACTGCAGCCGCTCCCGCGCGAGGTGCTGCTCGGTGAAGTCGTGGGCGGTCACGCAGACGCCCACCACCCGGCCCGCCGGGTCGCTGACCGGGGCGACCCGGGCGAGCCAGGCGTGCGCGCGGACCTCGCCGGTCGCCTTGAGGTGGGTGCGCATGTCGTCGCGGCGGCCGGAGGCGAGGACGCGCTCCATGTGCCGCTCCAGCTCGGTGCTCTGCGCCGAGGGGCTGACGTCGGTGGCGCGCAGGCCGCGCACCCGCTCCGCCGGGAGGCCGACGAGCCGGGCCATCGCGTCGTTCAGACCGCGCAGCCGGAGCCGGTCGTCGAAGATCATCGTGGCGCAGGGGGACTGGGCGAGGGCGGCCCGGACCAGCGGGTCGTCGTCCTGTCCTGGCGGCAGGTCCGGCGGGGCGACGGCGAGCCAGCCGCCCGGGGCGCCGTCGGCCGGCTCCCTGCGGTGGGCGAGCACCCACACCGGCACGGCGCGCCCGTCGCGGTGGCGCAGGGTCAGCGTGCCGCTCCAGCGGGCCTCCCCGGCACCGGGCGCCGGGGGGCCGGCCGGCCCGGAGGGCTCGGCCGCGCCGGCGAGCAGGGCGGCCGCGGGGCGCCCCACGACGTCCGCGGCCGGATGGCCGAGCAGCCGGCGCGCGCCCTCGTTCCACTCCCGCAGTGTGCCGGAGTCGTCGACGACGGCGCGGGCCGTGGCGTCGTCGTCGGACGGGTTGACCGGACTCATCGTCGCCACTCCATTGCGCACACTCACAGTGAACAGCGCGTCACCTGAGTCCCAGCCTAGTGCGTCCCGGTCCGGCGCGAACCCCACCGGCGGCGGGGGAACCGGTCCTGTCCGGACCGTTGACGAGGTGTCATGTCTGCCACAAGCATGTCCCCGTCCGCTCTGGGAGCGCTCCCACATCCATGCCGCCGACGGGCGTGGGCGCGTCACCCGCACCTCCCGTCCGAGGAGCCCAGACGTGAGAAGACCCGCAACCGCCCTGGCCGGCCTGGCCGCCCTGCTGGCGGCGGCCGTGACCGCCCTGCCCGCCGCCCCCGCCGGGGCCGACGAGACGGAACTGGTCAGGAACGGCACCTTCGACTCCGGCACCGACTCCTGGTGGACCACGCCGAACGTCACCGCCGCCGCCTCCGAGGGCCGGCTCTGCGCCGACGTTCCCGGCGGCACCGCCAACCGCTGGGACGCCATCGTCGGCCAGAACGACCTCGCCCTGACCGCCGGGCAGACCTACCGCTTCGCCTTCTCCGCGAGCGGCACGCCCGCCGGGCACGTGGTCCGGGCGGTGGTCGGCCTCGCGGTCTCGCCGTACGACACGTACCACGAGGTCAGCCCGCAGCTGAGCGTCTCCGGCGACACCTACGCATACACCTTCACCGCCCCCGCCGACACCGCGCGGGGCCAGGTCGCCTTCCAGGTCGGCGGCTCCGCCGACCCCTGGCGGTTCTGCCTGGACGACGTCTCCCTGACCGGCGGCGCCGCCCCCGACCCCTACGAGCCGGACACCGGGCCGCGGGTCCGGGTCAACCAGGTCGGCTACCTGCCCGACGGGCCGAAGAACGCCACCCTCGTCACCGACGCCACCGCGAAGCTGCCCTGGCAGCTGAAGAACGACGCCGGCAAGACCGTCGCGCACGGCTGGACCGTGCCGCGCGGCCTGGACGCCTCCTCCGGGCAGCGCGTCCACTCCATCGACTTCGGCCACTACACCCGGCGCGCCGAGGGCCTGACCCTCACCGCCGACGGCGAGACCAGCCGGCCCTTCGCCATCGGCACGGCCGCCTACCGGCAGCTGCGCCTCGACTCGGCGAAGTACTACTACACCCAGCGCAGCGGCACCCCGATCCGCGACGACCTGCGCCCCGGCTACGGCCGCCCGGCCGGGCACGTGGGCGTCGCGCCCAACCAGGGCGACACCGCCGTCCCCTGCCAGCCGGGCGTGTGCGACTACACCCTGGACGTCTCCGGCGGCTGGTACGACGCCGGCGACCACGGCAAGTACGTCGTCAACGGCGGCATCTCCACCTGGGAACTGCTCAGCACCTACGAGCGCTCCCGCACCGCCCGCACCGGCCGGCCCCGCGCCCTCGGCGACGGCACCCTCGCCCTGCCCGAGAGCGGCAACAAGGTGCCGGACATCCTGGACGAGGCCCGCTGGGAGCTGGACTTCCTGCTGAAGATGCAGGTGCCGGACGGCAAGCCGCTGGCCGGCATGGCCCACCACAAGGTGCACGACGAGCAGTGGACCGGCCTGCCGCTGCTGCCCAGCGCCGACCCGCAGCGCCGCGAACTGCACCCGCCGTCCACCGCCGCCACGCTCAACCTCGCCGCCACCGCGGCGCAGGCCGCCCGCCTGTACCGGCCCTACGACCGGGCGTTCGCCGCCAAGGCGCTCACCGCCGCCCGCAAAGCCTGGGCCGCCGCCCTCGCCCACCCCGACCTGCTCGCCTCCGAGAGCGACGGCATCGGCGGCGGCACCTACGCCGACGCGAAAGTGGACGACGAGTTCTACTGGGCCGCGGCCGAGCTGTACCTCACCACCGGCGAGCGGGCCTTCGAGACCTTCGTGCGCAACTCCCCGGTGCACACCGCCGACATCTTCGGCCCCACCGGCTTCGACTGGGCGCGCACCGCGGCGGCCGGCCGGCTCGACCTCGCCACGGTGCCCAGCCGGCTGCCCGGCCGGGACGCGGTGCGCCGCTCCGTGGTCCAGGGCGCCGAGACGTACCTCGCCACCCAGCGCGCCCACCCCTACGGCATGCCGTACGCCCCCGAGGGACAGGTCTACGACTGGGGCTCCAACCACCAGGTCCTCAACAACGCCGTCGTCCTGGCCACCGCCTACGACCTCACCGGCCGCGCGAAGTACCGCGACGGCGCCCTGGAGAGCATGGACTACGTCCTGGGCCGCAACGCCCTGAACATCTCCTATGTCACCGGCTACGGCGAGGTCAGCTCCCACCACCAGCACAGCCGCTGGTACGCGAACCAGCTCGACCCCGCGCTGCCCGACCCGCCCGCCGGAACCCTGGCCGGCGGCCCCAACTCGAGCATCCAGGACCCGTTCGCCCAGGCCAACCTCCAGGGCTGCACGGGCCAGTTCTGCTACATCGACGACATCCAGTCCTGGTCGACCAATGAGCACACCATCAACTGGAACGCCGCGCTCGCCCGCATGGCGTCCTTCGTGGCCGACCAGACCTGACCCGCACGCCTCCCGCGGTACCACAGCCGCCCGGCCTTGACCAGCGGCGATTTACGGACCAGTACCCGCGCGGTACCCTGGGAGGCATGCCAGCCCTGAACGTGGAGTTCAGCGACCGCGAGCTCGAGGACCTGCGGCAGATCGCCAAGGAACGCGGTACGTCGATGAAGGCGCTCGTGCGCGAGGCCGCCGCCGCCGACATAGCCCGGCACCGGGCCCTGCAGGAGGGGGCGGAGGAGTTCCGCCGGTTCTTCTCCTCCCACGCCGACGAGTTCGCCGCCGCCTTCCCGGACGACGAACCACCGCCCGTCAGCAGCGAGGGGCGGGCCGCCTGACCCATGGCAGCCGTCCTCCACATCGACGTCCCCTGGCTGCTCCAGCGCCACGAGGAAGTGCTCCCGGAGCAGCCCGTCGTCAACGACTTCTCCGCGCTGGTCGCCGCCGTCGCCCGGCACCGCGTCGACCCGCCCCGCCTCGGCGTGGACTCCGACCCGGCCTGGCGGGCCGCCGCGCTGCTGCACGCCCTCGCCGTGCTCAAGCCGCTGCCCTCGGCCAACGCCCGCTTCGCCTGCGCGACGGCGGTGGCCTACATGTTCGCCAGCGACGTCGGCATCGACCCGCCCTACGGAGCCCTGGTCGACCTCGCCCGCGACCTGATCTCCGGCAAGGCCGACGTGTACGAGGCGGCCGACCGGCTGCGGTCCTGGCAGATCTGAGAGCGGGCCGGCGCGAGGGTGTCCGGCCCGGTTTCTGACCTTCTTTCAAAAGAAGCCCGGGATCACCCGTCTGCCTTGTTGGCCCTCCGCGCCACGTGCCACAGTGGACCACCTGCGTGGCGCGACCGGGGCCGCCCGGCCACCCGCGCCCGGGAAGGAACCCCTTTCGTGCCCACCCCCCACCCTCCTCGTCCCGCCCCGCACGCCGCGGAGTCCGACGAGGTGCTGGCCGCCCGGCTCCGGGAGCGTCCCGAACCCGAGGCCGCCCGGTGTGCCGCGCTGCTCATGGCGCGGCACTGGCAGAGCGCCCACGACTACGCGGTGATCTGCCTGGCCTCCTCGGGACCGGCCGCCGCCGTCGTCACCACCGCTGCCTGGCACCGGGTCCTGGACCGGCTCGCCGGGGGCGAACCGGCCACCGCGCTGCGCCCCCGGCTGCTGGTGGCGGTGCGCGACACGGTGCGGCACTGGGCCGCCGACGACGCCGTCACCGGCGCGCTGCCCGACCTGCTCAGACCGGCCGGCGGACGCGGCATGCGCGCGGCCACCACCCTGGTGCCGGTCGACCGCACGCTGGCCGCGCGCGCCTGGGCCGCCCTGCCGGGCCCGGCCCGCTGCCTGCTCTGGCACACCGAGGTCGAGGGCGAACCGGTGGGCCGGGCCGCCGCCCTGCTCGGCATGGACGCCGACACGGCCGCGCTCACCCGGGACCAGGCGCGGGAGCAGTTCCGCGAGGGCTGCGTCCAGGCCCACCGGCAGCTCGCGCCCACCCGGGACTGCCGTTTCCACACCCGGCTGCTCGACGTGCCGATCCGCCGGGGCGGCGCCCTGCTGCCCGATGTGCGGGGGCACCTGGCCGACTGCCGGCACTGCCGCGACGCGGCCGGGCAGCTCGCCCTGTTCGACGACGAGGGCCTCGGCACCCTGATCGCCGAGGCGGTCCTCGGCTGGGGCGCCCGGCGCTACCTCGACTCCCGGCCGGGGCGCACCGCCCGGCGCCGCCCGGCCGGCGGCACCGCCCGGCACCGCGGCGGCCGCCCCGGACCGCTGGCCCGGATCCCGCTGCCCGTGCGCCCGCGGTCACCCCGGTCGGTGCTGCGCGGCGTCGGGGCGGCGTCGCTGGGACTGCTGGCGACCGTCCTCGTCGTCAACGCCTGGTCCTTCGACGGAGGCGCCTCCGACCAGGCCGCCTCCTCCAGGGCGGTGGGCGGCGACCTGTCCGCGACCAGCCGTCCCGAGCCGCCCGGCGCGGCCGGACTGCCCGCGCCCGCCGACCGGACCCGGCTGCGCCACGCCGCTACGGGGCTCTGCCTCGACGTCCGCGGCGAGCCGCGGGCGGGGGCCGGCGCCCGGCTCGCCCGGTGCTCGCCGGCGTGGACCCAGCAGTGGACCCTGGAGGACGACGGGCTGCTGCGCAGCGCCGCCGACCCGGGGCTGTGCCTGGACTCCCGGGCGGACGCCGGCGTGGTCATCCTCGGCACCTGCGCCGACCCGGGCACCGGCCGGGGCGGCGACGTGCGCTACGACCGGACCGAGCGCGGGGAGCTGCGCCCGCGCTGGCAGGACCAGCTCGCCCTCGCCGCCACCGCCGCCGAGGAGGACGCGGACGTCGTCGTCACGGTGCGCGACGGCTCCACCGGCCAGCGGTGGCGCCCCGAACCGGCCCCGGACGCCGACGGCTCCCTGCCCGTCACCGGCCCGGTCGCCCCGCAGGCCCGGCCGGCGCTGCTGCCGGGCTGAGAGGGGCCCGCCCTCAGGTGGCGTCCTCGGCCAGGTCCGCCGGGCCCGGCGTGGCGGGGGAGGCGTGTCCGGACAGGGCGAGGGTGAGGTCGAACTCGGCCAGCAGGCAGCGCAGGACGTGCTCGACGCCGCTCTGCCCGTCCAGGGCGAGGCCGTAGACGTACGGGCGGCCGAGCAGCACCGCCCGCGCGCCGAGCGCCAGGGCCTTGAAGACGTCGTCGCCGGTGCGCACGCCGCTGTCGAAGAGCACCGTCAGCCGGTCGCCGACCGCCTCGGCCACCCGGGGCAGCGCGTCGGCGGCGGCCACCGCGCCGGCCACCTGGCGCCCGCCGTGGTTGGACACCACCACGCCGTCCATGCCCGCGTCGGCGGCGAGCCGGGCGTCGTCCGGGTGCAGGACGCCCTTGAGGGCGATCGGCCCTTCCCAGTTCTCCCGCAGGAAGGCCAGGTCCGGCCAGCTCTTGCCGGGGTCGGCGAACATGCCGACGAAGTGCATCACCGCCGCGTTCGGGTCCTCGTGCACCGGCTTGGCCAGGCCCGCCCGGAACGCCGGGTCGGAGAAGTAGTTGGCGGTGCCGACGCCGTGCAGGAAGGGCAGGTAGGCCTGGTCGAGGTCCCGGGGCCGCCAGGAGAGCAGGGGCGTGTCCAGCGTGACGAACAGCGCGGTGTAGCCGGACTCCCGGGCCCGGCGCAGGAAGCTGCGGGCCACCTCGCGGTCCTTCGGCCAGTACAGCTGGAACCAGCGCTCGGCGTCGCCCATCGCCTCGGCCACCTGCTCCATGGGCGTGCTGGACGCCGAGGAGAGGATGTACGGCACGCCCTGCGCCGCGGCGGCCCGGGCGGCGGCCGGCTCGGCGTCCGGATGCACGATCGACAGCACGCCCACCGGCGCGAGGGCCAGCGGGGCCGGCAGCGAGCGGCCGAGGACCTGGACGGACAGGTCGCGCTCGGCCACGTCCCGCAGCATGCGCGGCACGATCCGGCGGCGGGCGAGGGCGGCCCGGTTGGCCCGCGCGGTGCTGCCGTCGCCGGCCGCTCCCGCCACGTACCCGACGGGGCCGGGGCCGAGCCGCCGCTCGGTCAGCTCCTCCAGGCGGGTCAGGTCGGTGGGCAGCCGGGGCACGGCGCCCGTCATGCCGTTGAGGTAGATCTCGTACTGGAAGTCCGACCAGTGCTTCGCCATCCCGCGTCCCGTCCGCCGCCGTCCACTGCTGCCGGCCCGACGATACTCGCGAGTAGATGCCCGCTCGCAGGGGTGTTGCGGGAATGTTTCCGGCCTATTGGCGAACGCGGTGATCACGCCATCCGGACAGGGCCTGGCGTCAACACCGATCAAGAACCGCTCCGTTACGGACGCCGGAGGGCACGTTCTGGTGACTTCGCGCCACTGATTCAATACGCAAGGTTACCGAAACGCATGGGGTCGAGATGAGTTTCCGGGGCGGACTCGGCAGACTCGCGCTCGCCGCTTCCGGACGCCGATCCGCGTCGGGCGGCTTCACCCTCCAACCGAGCGGAAGGATGCACACAATGCGGAACCCCGCGCGCTGGGCAGTGACCCTGGGCCTGACGGCCACCGCCGTCTGCGGGCCCCTGGCCGAGGGGGCGCTCGCCGCCCCGGCCCCTGCCCCCGCGTCTCTCTACGCCCCCTCGGCCCTGGTGCTGACGGTGGGCCGGGGAGAGAGCGCCGCCCTCGCGACCCCGTCCCGCGCGGTCACCCTGGCCTGCGCCCCCAAGGCGTCCGGGACGCACCCGGCGCCGGGCGCGGCCTGCGCCGAACTGCGCCTGGCCGGCGGCGACCTCGACGCCCTCGCGGCCGACGCGGACGCGGTCTGCACCCGCGAGTACGCCCCCGTGGTCGTCACCGTCGACGGGGTGTGGCAGGGCCGGCGCGTCTCGTACGAGCGCACCTTCGCCAACGACTGCGTGAAGAACGCCCGCGGCGCGAGCGTCTTCGCCTTCTGAGGCCGGGGCCGTGCCGGCCCGCGCGGTGTGACCGGCGGCTCGTTACTGGGGAGTGCGAGCGCCGCCGCGCGGCGGGTGCGGTCCCGCACCGGGGACGGCGGACGGAGTGGGGCCGTCCGCCGTTCCCCGGCCAACCGTCGCCCGTCCGCCGGTCTCAGCGGTCGCCGGGGGCGGCCGACCTGGCCCGGTGGCTGGTGTCGCACCAGGGAAAGCGCCGGCTGCGCCGGCAGGTGCACAGCGCGACCCGGAAGCGGTCGGAGGACACCGTCGTCCCGTCCTCCAGCTCGACCTCCACCGGCCCTTCCACGAGCAGCGGCCCCCGGCGCTGGACCTTGATCCGGCGCGGGACGTCAGACGGGGAGTTCGGCACGGACGACCACCAGCTCTTCCTCGGTCTCGATGCGGGACAGCAGGCCCCGCTGCCGCAGCCAGCGCTCCCGGCCGCGCACCACCGGGCCGAACGCGATCCGCCGGCGCCGCGTCACCGCGGCCTTCAGGCCGGCCCCGCGCAGTTGCCGGACGGTCCGCTCCGGATCGGCGAGCGCGGACTGCACGAGCAGCAGCACCCCGCCCGGGCGCAGCAGGCCCGGCACCTCACGGCAGATCCGGTCCAGGACGAGGCGGCCGTCCACCCCCGCGTCCCAGGCCCGCGCCGCCCCGCGGGGCAGCCGGCCGACGCCCGGCGCGGGCACGTAGGGCGGGTTGGCCAGGACGAGGTCGAACAGCTCACCGCCGACCGGTGCGAAGAGGTTGCCGCGCCTGACCCGGAGCGGCAGTCCGGCCCGCGCCGCGTTCAGCCGGGCCGCCCAGGCCGCCCGCCGGGACACGTCCACCGCGGTCACCCGGGCGCCCCGCCGCGCCGCGGCCAGTGCCAGGGCGCCGGAGCCGGTTCCGACGTCGAGGACGGCCGCGCTCGGCGGCAGGGTCTCGTCGGACAGCGCCCCGGCCAGCAGGGCGGTGTCCTCCTGAGGCGCATAGACACCCGGTAGCACCATGAAGTTCACCGGCCCCGGGTACCCCGGCCGTCACGTGCTAACGGGCGACCGCGCGGGCCGCGGCGGGAGGGGCGTGCGCAGCGAGGAGCGGCCGGCCCGCCAGTCGGCCAGCAGCCGGGCGCCGAAACGGTCCTCCACGAACCCGGTGGCGTCGACGCCGAAGGCGACGTCCGCCGCCAGGCCCGGCTCCTGCTCGAGGAGACCGTCGATGACCTCGTGCCGCACGATCTGCTCGTGCACCGCGTCGGCCTCCACGTGCTCGTCGTAGAAGTGCTCGGCGGCGGGTCCGGCGCCGGTGCGGCGCATCGCCTCGGCCAGCCGCCGGGAGCCGGGCGAGGAGGTGATCTCGACCGCCGCGAAGTGGCCGACCAGCGCGCCGCGCAGCGAGCGGTGCAGCCCGAACAGGGACATCATGTTCACCGTGGCCAGGCACTCGGCGGAGGCGGCGTCGAGGTAGCGCCCGTAGGTGGTGTCCAGGCCCAGGTCGGTCATCAGGTCGGCGAACAGCCGGGCGTGCACCCGGTCGGGACGCCCGCCGCCGTACTCGTCGAACTCCACGGCCGCCATCGCCGCCTTCGCCCGGCCCCACAGCCGGGGCAGCACCCAGGCGTGCGGATCGGCCTCCTTCAGGTGGTACAGCGAGCGCTGCGCCGCGTACTCGCGCAGCTGCCACAGCTCGCCCTCGTCGCGCAGGAAGTGGCTGACGCCGGTGCCGTCGGCGGGTTCCAGGAGGAGGGCGCCGACCGACTGGGCGACGTCGCCGTGCGTCTGGGTGCCGGTCCGGAGCGCGGTCAGGAAGTGATCCTCCAGGGCGGCCCGGAAGCGCAGCAGTTCCGGGTCCCACTCCAGGTCGGCGTGGGTGTCGGCGAAGCCGCGGTAGTGCAGTTCGTAGCACTGGTACAGGGCGAGCTGGACGTCGTCGCCCAGGGCGGGGGCGGCTGCGACGGCCGTGGCGTCGGGCAGTTCGCCCGAACCGCCCAGGTAGGCACCGACGGCCTCGGAGAGCGGGCCCCGGGGCGTCGGCAGTCGGGGTTCGTCGCGGGCGTTGTCCATGTGGCGCGAGTACCCCGGCGGGCGGGGGCCTTGCCGACATGACCAGCGCGGTTTCCCGCACCCCCAGGGCGTCACGGTCACGTCGGTCGCATCGTGGGACTTCCCGTCATGGGCCCTGCGCGGGGCACTCAGACCTGCGCCCCCGCGACGCGCAGCGGCACCGGGGCGGGCGGCGGGTCCTCGTGGCTGCGGCGCACGTACTCCGCCCACCACGAGGGGCCCTCCTCGATCAGCCGCAGCAGGATGCCCTCGCGGATCGCCCACGGGCAGAGCGTCACCGCGTCGAGCCCGGTCAGCTTCATCGCGGTGTGGCCGACCACGGCCCCGGCGAGGCTCTGCGCCGCACGCGGCGCGGAGACGCCGGGCAGCCGGGCCCGCTCCGCGGCCGGCAGCTCGGCCAGGCGGCGGGCCGCCTCGCCCAGGTCCGCGCACCGGAGCCGGCGCTCCATGAAGGGCCCGTGCCGACCGGGGGCGGCCCCGCACAGGCGGCCCAGCTGCTGGAAGGTCCGCGACGTGGCCACCGCGGTGCGCGGCCCCTCCCAACGGATCCGCGCCGCGACGTCCCGCAGCTGGTGGCGGACCCGCCGGCGCAACGCCCTGACCTGCTCGGGCGCCGGCACGTCATGGCCGCCGCCGAGGTACTCATGGGTCAGCCGGCCCGCGCCCAGCGGCAGCGAGGCCACGAAGTCGGGGAGCCGGCCCCGGCCGAAGGCCACCTCCAGGGAGCCCCCGCCGATGTCGAGCAGCGCCAGCGGCCCGGACCGCCAGCCCATCCAGCGCCGGGCGCCCAGGAAGGTCAGCTCCGCCTCCACCTCGCCCGGCAGCGTGCACAGGGCGACGCCCGTGCGGGCGTGTACGGCGCCCAGCACCTCCTGCCGGTTCGGCGCGGTCCGGATCACGGCGGTCGCGAAGGCGAGCGGGTCGGCCGCGCCCCAGCGGGCGGCGGTCCGGGTCGCCTCGGCCAGCGCCGCGGCGAGCTGCTCGACGGCCTCCTCGGGCACCGGCTCGCCCGGCATCACCTGCTCCGAGAGCCGCAGCCGCCACTTCGCGGTGTGCACCGGCAGCGGCACCCCGCCCTCGGCGTCGGCCACCACCAGCCGCACCGTCTTCGACCCCACGTCCACCACGCTGATCCGCATGAGGGCGCAGGTACCCGGTTACCGACCGGTCAGGCGGCGCCGCCGCGGGGCGTCCGGTGCCGCCTCAGGTCAGCTGCCGCCGGACCAGCTCGTGCAGCCGGCCGCCGGTGTCCGCGAGCAGCTCCCGGGGCGTTCCCTGCTGGGCGATCCGGCCCTCCTCCATCACGATCACCCGGTCCGCGTCGAGGACGGTGGACAGCCGGTGCGCGATGACCACCCGGGTGGCGTTCAGCGCCTTGGTCGACTCGATCACCGTGCGCTGGGTCTCGTTGTCCAGGGCGCTGGTCGCCTCGTCCAGGAAGAGGAGGCGCGGCCGGCGGATCAGCGCCTGGGCGATCATCAGCCGCTGCCGCTGCCCGCCGGAGACCGCGCCGCTGCCGGACACGATCGTGTGCAACCCCATCGGCATCCGCCGGATGTCGTCGGCGAGCCCCGCAAGCTCGGCCGCCGCCATCGCCTCCTCGGGCGTGTACGCGCCGGTGCCGCGGATGACGTCGAGGATCGAGCCGGTGAACGGCTGCGCGTGCTGGAGCACCACCCCGCACTGGCGCCGCACCGCCGACCGGTCCAGGGCGGCCAGGTCCTGGCCGTCGTACAGGACGCTGCCCGACAGCGGCGGGTCGAAGCCGATCAGCAGCCTGAGCAGCGTCGACTTGCCGCAGCCGCTCGGGCCGACGACGGCCACGAACTCGCCGGGGCGGACGGCGAGGGACACGTCGTCCAGGACCAGCGGCCCGTCGTCGGTGTACCGGAACGACAGCCGCCGTGCCTCGAGGGCCCCCGACAGCGGGCCGGGGCGGGTGCTCGCGGAGTCCGCCTCGGGGGCCGCGTCGAGCACCGGGCGGATCTCCTCCAGGAGCGGCAGCGCGGCCACCGCGGACACGAAGGCGCCGGTCAGCTGGGTGACGGAGGTCAGCAGCATGGTCGCCGAGGCGTTGAAGGCGAGGAACTCGGCCGCCGACATCGCCCCGCGCGCCGGACCGGCGAGCAGCATGAACATCAGCAGCGTGCACAGCGGCAGGTACACCGCGCCGAGCACGGCGTTGAGGTTCTTCACCCGCCCGGCCCGCCGCTGGAGTTCGCGGCTACGGGCGAACGGGGCCGCCCAGGCGGCGTACGCGTAGTTCTCCGCCGCCGCGATCCGCAGCTTGGGCAGCCCGCGCAGGGTCTGGAAGGCCTGGTTGTTCAGCTTGTTGGTGAGCCGCACCAGGCGTCGCTGCCAGCGCACCTGCCACAGCCCGAGGCCGAGGAAGACCGCCGCGACCACCGCCAGCATGCCGAGCGCAGCCAGCGCCATCGGCACGCTGAACCACAGCAGCAGCCCCAGGTTGACCGCGCCCACGGTCACCGACTGGGCCACCGTCGGGCCGACCCCGGCGAGCAGCCGGCGGATCGCGCTGACGCCCATCGCCGCACTGGCCAGCTCCCCGGTGGACCGCTCGGCGAAGAACCGGGTCGGCAGCCGCAGCAGCCGGTCCCACACGGCCGGCTGGAGCGTGGCCTCGACCCGCCCCTCCAGGCGCAGGATGGAGAGGTTCTGGAGCAGCAGGAAGACCGCCGCGACCACCCCGCTCACCATCACCGCGAGGCAGACCCGCACGATCGGGCCGGTCTGCGCCCGCGGCACGAACTCGCCGAGCACCCGGCCGGTCGCCACCGGCACCAGCGCGCCGGCCGCCACCGTCACCAGACCGCTCAGCAGCAGCCACACCAGGTCCCCGCGGGTACCGCGCAGGCAGAACCGCAGCAGCCCCAGTGGGCCGAGCCGCGCCTCGGGCAGCGGCCGGTAGAACATGACCCCGCGCGGCTCGAACTCGCCGGCGTCCGCCTTCTCCACCGGTGTCTCGCGCCCCGACGCCGGGTGCACGGCCACGTAGCCGCCACGCCGCCACAGCAGCGCCACCGGCGCGCCCGACAGCGCCCGGTGTCCCACCAGCGGCCCGACGTCCTCACGCCACCAGCGGCCCGCCAGGCGCACCGTCCGGGTGCGCACCCGCGAGGCGACGGCGATCCGCTCCACCGCGTCAAGGCGGTCCCCGTCCGCGCCGCCGCGGGCCGGCTCGGCCAGGACGATCCCGGCGGTCCGGGCCATCAGGCGGCACGCCGCGAAGGTGGCGTCGGCGTCGGCGGCCGTCGCCCGCCGGCCGGGGCGCCGGCCCAGCGAGGCCAGCAGGGTCCGGTCGGCCTGGGCGCGCACCGCCTCGCCCGCCTCGATGCCGGCCGCCGTCCGCGAGGCGTGGCTGCGCTCCAGCTGCTCGATCCAGCGGTCCAGGGCCGTCAGCAACCGGTACTGGTGGTCGACCATGCCCTGCCACAGCGCCGGGTCCACCAGCAGGTCGGCGGCGGCCTCCTCGCCGTACAGCGATCCGTGGCGCACGCTGCCCGGCGGGACCCGCGTCCAGAACACCTCGTCGTCGGCCGCCGCGGGGGACCGGTCGGCCGTCGGCGCCTGCACCAGTACGGACAGGCCGCGGCCCATCCCGAGGGAGAGGGCGTGCTCCAGCGGGCCGGCCGCCGGCGGCACCTGGTGCGGGGTGCCGTACGCGTCGTACTCCCAGCTCCCTTCCCAGCCCTGGCCGTCGGCCCCCTGGTACAGCTCGCGCAGCCCGATCCGGTGCAGGACGCAGTCCCGCAGCGGGCGGGCGACCAGCGTGTGCCGGGGCCCGGCGACCGGCCCGAGCAGGGCCGCGCCGGCCTCCAGGCGGCCCAGGTGGTGCCAGTGGCCCTGGTCGGCGGCGTCCACCGCGAACAGGTCCAGGGCGCCGGCGGCCACCAGCCACAGCACCTGCGGGCCCTCCAGGTCGACCCGCCCGGAGCCGGCCGCGCCGACCCGGGTGCCGAGCCCGCCGAGCGCCCCGAGGACGAGGTCGCCCCCCTCGTGGACCGACGTCATCTCACCGCTCCCTGACCAGCGCCGCGTAGGCGCCGCCGGCCGCCAGCAGGTCCTCGTGCCGCCCGCGCTCGACGACCGTGCCGTGCCGGAGGACCACGATCTCGTCGCTGTCCCGCACGGTGCTCAGCCGGTGCGCGATGACCACGCACGCACAGCCCCGCCGGCGCAGGTTGTCCATCACCACCTGCTCGGTCTCCGCGTCCAGGGCGCTGGTCACCTCGTCCAGGACCAGCACGCTCGGCCCGCGCACCAGCGCCCGGGCGATCTCCAGACGCTGGCGCTGCCCGCCGGAGAAGTTCCGCCCGTCCTGCTCGACCCGGCTGTGGATCCCGCCGGGACGGCGCGCCACGACGTCGTACAGCGCCGCGTCCCGCAGCGCCTCGACCACGGCCTCGTCGGGCACGGACGGGTCCCACAGCGCCACGTTGTCGCGCACCGTGCCCTCGAAGAGGAACACCTCCTGGTCGACGAAGGAGACGGAGGCGGCAAGCGCCCCACGCGGGATGTCCTCCAGGCGCCGGCCGTCGATCCGGATGACCCCCTCCCACGGGGCGTACAGGCCGGAGATCAGCCGGGACACCGTGGACTTGCCGCTGCCGGAGCCGCCGACCAGGGCCACCTGCCGGCCGGGACCGACGGTCAGGTCGAAGCCGGCCAGCAGGGGCTTGTCGAGCGGGTTGTAGCCGAAGGAGACGTCCACCAGCTCGACGTGGCCGCGCAGCCGGCGCGTCTCCCCGCCGCCGGGGCGGTCGTAGAGCGGGTCGGCCCGGAAGTCCTCCACGTCCTTCAGCCGCGCCACGTCGGCGGCGAAGTCCTGGATGCGGCCCGCCACGCCGTTGAGCCGGGTCAGCGGCGCGGTGAAGCGCACCACCAGCGCCTGGAAGGCGACCAGGAGGCCCACCGACAGGTGCCCCTCCACCGCGCGCAGCCCGCCGATCCACAGGATCAGCCCGCTGTTCAGCGTCGCCAGCGTCGGCGCCACCACCCCGAGCCACGCGCTCGGCACCCCGAGCCGCTGCTGCTCCTCGAGGGTGGTGGCGTGCTGCCCGGCCCACTTGCGGAAGTAGCCGTCCTCGCCGCCGGTCGCCTTCATGGTCTCGATCAACTGCAGGCCGGTGTAGGCGGTGTTGGTCAGCCGGGCGGTGTCCGCGCGCAGCTTGGCGGTGCGCGTCGCGCGCAGCCGCACCGCGACCCGCATGGCCGCGACGTTCAGCAGCGCCACCCCGATGCCGACGGCGGTGAGCTGCGGGTCGTAGGTGTACAGCAGCACGGCGTACAGCACCACCACGACGGCGTCCACGCCCGCCGCCGCCAGGTCGCGTGCCAGCGTCTCGGCCACCGTGTCGTTGGACTGCAGCCGCTGCACCAGGTCGGCCGGGCTGCGCTGGGCGAAGAACGTCACCGGCAGCCGCAGCAGATGGCGCAGGAAGCGGGCGCTGGAGAGGGTGGAGGAGACGATCCGGCCGTGCAGCAGGTTGCCCTGCTGGAGCCAGGTCAGCACCACGGTGAGCAGCACGCAGGCCGCCATCGACGGGAACACCACGTCGAGCAGCGAGGACTGCCCGCCGATCAGGAACATGTCGATATAGGTACGGCTGAGCGCGGGCACCGCCGCGCCGACCGCCACCAGGAGCAGGCTGGCCAGGATCGCGGCGGGCAGCGTGCCCGCGGTGCCCCGCAGCCGGGCCGGCAGCGCGCCGAACACGCCGCGCCTGCGGCCGCCCCGGGCGAAGCCGTCACCGGGCTCCATGGTCAGCACGACCCCGGTGAAGCTGCCGTCGAAGTCCTCCAGGGAGACGAACCGGCGGCCCTTGCCGGGGTCGTTGACGAACACCCCGCGCCGGCCGAAGCGCCGGCCCATGCCGTCGAAGACGACATAGTGGTTGAACTCCCAGAACAGCACGGCCGGCGCCGCCACCTCCGCGAGGGCGGCCAGGTCCATCTGCATGCCCTTGGCGGCCAGACCGTAACTCCGCGCCGCCTTCAGGAGATTGCTCGCGCGGGAGCCGTCGCGGGAGACTCCGCAGGCGATGCGCAGCTCCTCCAGGGGGACGTGCCGGCCGTAGTGGGCGAGCACCATCGCCAGGGAGGCGGCGCCGCACTCGACGGCCTCCATCTGGAGCACGGTGGGCGTGCGGACGGTCTTGCCCCGGCTGACGGGTGTCCGCCGCTTCGGCGGGGCGGCGCGGCGCGCGCGGCGGGGGCCGGGTGGTGCGGTGGTCACGGCAGCAGCCAATCGACGGGACGCTGGTCGGCGAGGCGCACGGAGGCGGACGCCAGCGTCATGGAGGTCAGTCCGTACGGCGGCCCGTCCGCGGTCGACCAGGCGTACCCGCTGCGGGTCCTCGCCGAGGTCTGAAGGCGTACGGTGACCGCCACCGGCCTGCCCTTCTTCGTGAACTGCTCGCCGAGCTGCCCGTCGCCCAGGAACGCGCCGATGCTCTGCGCCGACTGCGCCGTCCGGTCCACCGACTGCACCCGGCCGCGCAGTACGCCGTAGGTCCCGTCGGGCACCGACTGCACGGTCAGGTCGACGGCGGCGCGGGCGGGCACGGCGGCGGCGTTCTCGGCGGGCACGTAGACGGTGGCGTAGAGCGGGTCGTCGGCGTGCGCCACCTTCTCCACGGAGGCGACGTTCGTGCCGGTGGACACGATCTGGCCGACGGTGGCGGCCAGCGCGCTGACCCGGCCGGCGTCGATGGCCCGGACGACCTGTTCGCCCCGCGCGGTACGGACCTTGAGCACCGGCGCCCCGGCGTCGAGCCGTCCGCCCTGCCGGACGAGGACGGCCGTGACCTGGCCGGCGACGGGGCTCTGGAGGAGGTAGCTGCCCTGCCCGTGGGTGAGGACGGCGGGGGCGCCGACGGTGGAGGTCACCGAACCGGTCACGGCCCACACGGTGGCGGCGGCCATGACGAGCACGGTCACGCAGAGCACCAGCCAGCCCTGCGGGCGGGCGAGGCGTACCGGGAGGTCGAGGTCCTCCGGCGACTGGAGCCGGTCGAGGGCCTGTTGGCGGAACTGCACGTCGGTGGTGTCCCTGGGGAGGCCGGAGCGAAGGGGTGGAAGGGGCGAGCGCCGAAGAGTCCCGGAGCCGCCAGGGCGGCTCCGGGACTCAGCGGCACAGAGGCGCGATCAGAGACCGGCGACCAGGTTGGTGACCGGGGCCGTGTTGAGGCCGGTCACGCCCTGGACGGTGCCGACGACCGTGTCGACCAGGCCCGAGACCGGGGCGACGCCGTCCACCAGGCCGGTGACGGTGCCGACGGCGTTCACGTTCAGGCCACCGGAGACGTTGTCCAGCTCGGCGTCGGAGATCTCGGCGGTCTGGACCTGGGGGGTGGAGTTCATGGGGGAACTTCCCTTCATAGAGCAATTTCACAAGGGGGGAGCGGCCCCCTCTGGGGACAGATGACGGCCGCGGCCCGCGGGCACCGGGCGCCCCGTTCCGGAGCCCCACGGGGCCCGCGGTGCGATGGATCAAAGCACGCGCCGGACGGCGGCTTCCACTTGACGACCCCCTCCCACCAGGGCGTTCGCGATGATTTCGCACCCGCCGGTGCAGGCGCGCGCACGCCTTCGCGGCGGGTCCTTCACACCGGCCACGCCGCCCGTGGCGCCGACCGCCCGACAGGTCCGGCACTTGCGCCCCAAACGGGCGGGCGGCGTCCGGGAGATGTGCGGATTCGCGGGCGGCGGTGACGTGGTTGGGCTGTCGCTGTGCAGATTCGCCGAAGCGGAGATCCCGCATGCGGCCCTCGGCAGGCTGTGACGCCGGGGACACTCAGAGTGGTGTCGCGAGTGGGGCGGGAGAGCGCCTCAACCCCCGGTCCTGAGCAGCAGCAGCGCGACGTCGTCCGGGCGTTCCCCCGCATCCGCGTCCTGACCCATCAGCCGGTCGGCCAGCTCGTCCAGGGGCAGGTCGCCGGCCTCGGCGACCCGGCGCGCCAGCTCGCCCACCGACTCCTCCAGGTCCACGCCGGGGGACTCCACCAGCCCGTCGGTGTAGAGGACGAGCAACGCGCCCGGGTCGAGCGCGACCTCGGTGCACGGGTAGGCGGCCGAGGCGTCGACGCCGAGGAGCGGGCCACCGGGCAGGTCGAGCACCCGGACCGTCCCGTCCGGGCCGCGCAGCAGCGGCGGCGGATGGCCGGCGCGGGCCAGCACGGCCCGGCCACCGGCGGCGTCCAGGCGAAGGTAGAGGCAGCTCACCAACAGCTCTGCGCCCAGGTCGATCAGCAGCCGGTTGGTACTGCGCATCACCTCCTCGGGCTCCTGCCCGACGGCGGTGTACGCCCGTACGGCGGTGCGCACCTGCCCCATCAGCGCGGCAGCCGTGACGTTGTGGCCCTGCACGTCCCCGATCACCGCCGCCGCCGTGCCCCGGGCCGGCACCAGGTCGTAGAAGTCGCCGCCGATGTCCATGCCCCGGGTGGCCGGCAGATAGCGGGCGGCCGCCGCGACGCCGGGCAGCGCCGGCAGCGAGTGCGGCAGCAGGGCCTCCTGGAGGCCGTGCGCCAGCCGGTTCTTCGCGTCGTACAGCAGCGCGCGGTCCAGCGCCTGCGCCACCAGGCCGGCCAGGCTGGTGAGCACCGCCCGCTCCTCGGTGCTGAAGGAGTGCGGGGCGTCGTAGGCGAGCACGCAGGTGCCCACCGGCCGCCCCGAGGCGATCAGCGGCAGGAACGCCCAGGCGGCGAAGCCGTCCCGGGTCGACTGCCGGGACGGGTAGAGCCGCTCCAGCTCCTCCCGCGACTCGAAGAACGCCGGCACCCCGGTCTGCAGCACCTGGGTCCCCGGCGTCCGCTCGGACAGCGGCATGCCCTCGAAGCGCTCCACGGCGTAGGGCTGCGGATAGCCGTGGTGGCCCAGGACGTGCAGCCGGCCCGCCCGGGAGGCGAGGACCACCTGGGCACGGCTGCCCACGGTCGGCGCGATCTCGTCCGCGATCAGCCGCACCACGTCCCGCACCCCGACCGCCTCGGACAGCGCGCCGGTCAGGCTGACCACCTGCGAGATGGTGACCAGCCGGGCCGACGCCCCGGCCGCCTCGGGGGCGGTGCCGCCCGGCCGCGACACGCCCCGGGCGCGGTTGATGCGGACGCTCAGGCCGGTCCGGCTCGGGTACAGCTGGAAGGAGAGCCAGTCGCCCGGCGGGCGCAGCGCCGCGAAGGACGTGGTGTGCTGGCTGAACAGCGCCGCCCGGTAGCGGTCCTCGTACAGCGGGTCGTTCAGCCAGGGCACCGCCGTCCAGAGCTGGGTGCCGAGCAGCCGGGACACGGGCACGCCCATCAGGTCGGCCGCCGCCGGGTTGGCGTAGCCGACCCGCCCGTACAGGTCGAGCGAGCACAGGCCGTACGGCAGCCGCGCCGCCATCCGCACCGCCTCCCCCGCGCCGAGCGTGCCGGGCACCCCGCCGATGGCCGGGGCGGCCAGCAGGTCGGGCTCCGGATGCACCGGGATGCTCGCCTCGACCGCCCGCTCCAGGCGGACCGCGAGCCTGCGGCACGCCGCCGTCAGGTGCTCGCGCTCGGCGTCGGTCAGCCCGTGGGGCCGGGTGCCGGGCCAGGTCAGGAAGACCGCGCCGTACACGGCCGACTCGGTCGCCACCGGCACCGCGGCGAGCGCGAAGGGGTAGGGCAGCACCACGGCGACCCGGGGATAGCTGCGGGCCATCTCCTGCGCGTCGCCGACCCACACGAGCCGGCGCCCGCGCACCGCGTCGGCCACCGGGACCGGCGCGTGCAGCGTCACCCGCTCCCAGGGGGCGGCGAAGGTGCGGGGCAGCCCCGCCATCACCGCCATCTCCAGAACCGGGGGATCGGCGTTGAGCAGGTACACCGCCCCCGACTGCGCCTGGACCTCCTCCATCATCGAGGCCAGCGCGAGGGACAGCACCGGGTGTCCGCCGGGCGCGTCGGCGGGCGGGTCGTGGGGGCGGGGCGGGTCGTCCGGGCGGGGCGGGTCGTGCGGGCGGGGCGACCGACCGTGGGTCACGGCGATCACCTCCTCCGGGCCACGCTGCCGAGCCCCGGCTTCAAATCTGCCCCCTGAACGCCCCCGCCGCACGGCGGGACGGCCCCGTCCGCGGGGCGGGTACGCGCACGGGGGCTGCGCTGAGGGCCCGTACGCGCTGTAATGAGGCGTGGTCGCTGAGGGCGTGACAGGACGCGGAACCAGAGCGCCCCGCCTGGCGGACGCCCTGAAGGCGGTCGGCGCGGGCCGGGATCCGGCCGCCCGGCCGCGGCGCGTCCTCGAACAGGCCCTGGTCTTCGCGGGCGCCGCCTTCGCCGCCCTCTACACGCCCGGCGAGGACCCGGCCCTGCTGTGCCTCGCCGAGTCGGCGGGGGTGCCCCGCAGCCTCTACGGCATCCGGGACACCTATCCCGCCTACGGCCGCTCCCCGGTCGCCAACGCCCGGCGCGGCGGACGCCCGGTGTGGGTGGGGCCCGAGGAGTTCGCCGAGTCGGCCGAGTCGCGGCACGTGCCCTCCAGCGGGTTCTCCCTGGCGGCCCTGCCCGTGCCGGGCAACGCGAGCGGCTGCCTGCTGGTGCTGACCGAGCGGCCCGGCGGCTTCGACACCGAGGACCGCGCCTGTCTGGAGCTGATCGCCGCCGCCGTCACCTGCCCCGCCCCGGCCGCGCGGCCCGAGGGCGAGGAACCGCGGCCCGGCGCCTTCGCGCTGGCCATGGACACCGGCCGGGTCAGCGTCGGCGACGACGTGCTCGCCCTGTTCGGGCTCGACCCCGGCGCGTTCGACGGCAAGGTCGAGACGCTGCTCGGCCTCACCGTGCCGGAGGACCTGCCCGCCCTGATGTCGGTCGTGGAGCCCGACCACATGTCGCTGGGGGAGCGCGAGCTGGAGTTCCGCGTGCTGCGGCCCACCGGCCCGCCCCGTTGGCTGCGGCTGCGCGGACGGCTGCTGCCCGGCGGGGACGGCCGGCCCGCCCGCCTGGCCGGCACCGTCGCCGACGCCGCCACGCTGCGCCCCGACGTCACCGACGTGGCCCGCGTCCAGCACCTCGCCGCCGTCCTGGCCGACGCCGGCACCGTCCGCGACGTCAGCCAGGCCGTCGTCGCCGCCCTGCGCCCGCCGCTGCGGGCCGACCGGATCGCGCTGGCCGAGCTGGAGGGCGAGCGGCTCGTCGTCACCGTCCTCGACCCGCCCGAGCCCGAGTCCTGGCCCGAGCTGTGGCGGGCGGAGTGGCGCGCCGAGTGGCCCGAGGCGCCGGTCGGCGCGATGCCCACCCTCGCCGCGGCGCTGCGGGAGGGCCGCGCCCAGATCTGGCCGGCCGGCACCGGCCTGGAACCCGCCCTCGCCGAGGTCGGCCCCGGGGGCTTGGCCGTGCTGCCGCTGCCCGCCGACGGCCGGATGACCGGCGCCTGCCTCATCGGCTGGGACACCCCGCACGACTTCGGCCCCGACGAACGCGCCCTGCTCACCGCCTCCGCCGGGCTCGCCGGACAGGCCCTGATGCGCGCCCACGCCTTCGACGCCGAGCACGAGCTGGTCGGCATGCTCCAGCGCCAGCTGCTGCCACGCCGCCTGCCGGAGCTCCCCGGCGCCGAGGCCGTCGCCCGCTACCTGCCCAGCACCGCGGGGCTCGAGCTGGGCGGCGACTGGTACGACGTCATCCCGCTGCCCGACCACCACGTGGCGCTCGTCATCGGCGACGTCCAGGGACACAGCGCCGCCGCGGCCACCCTGATGGGCCAGATGCGCACCGCGCTGCGCGCCTACGCCATAGAGGGCCACCCGCCGGACGTGGTCGTCTCCCGCGCCAACCGGCTGCTCACCGACATGGGCACCGACCTCTTCGCCACCTGCGTGTACGTCGACGTCGACCTGGAGCAGGGCTCCGCGTGGTGCGTACGCGCCGGGCACCTGCCCCCGGTGCTGCGCCACCCCGACGGCACGACGGAGATCGCGGAGGCCGAGGGCGGTCCGCCGCTCGGGGTGGTCACCCAGGCCGAGTTCCCGATGAGCCCCCTCGGACTGCGCCCCGGCACGCTCGTCGCCCTCACCACGGACGGGCTGGTGGAGTCCGCCGAGGCCGACATCGACCAGGGCATCGACGGCTTCGCCGCCGAACTGGCCCGCTCCGACCCGGCCCACCTGCACCTGGTCGCCGACGCCCTGCTCGACGGGGCCAGGCGCAGCGACGACGTGGCCCTGCTCCTCGTGCGCTACGACGGCATGTCCGTGCGCCCGCTGCGGGAGACCTGGACGGTGTGGCGGGTGCCCGAGGCCGTCCGGCACGCCCGCCGCTTCACCCGGCGCACGCTGCGCACCTGGGGCGTGGGGGACGACGGCGTCGACTCGGCACTGCTGGTCGTCTCCGAGCTGGTCACCAACGCCCTGGTGCACACCGACGGCAAGGTGCGTCTCGACCTCACCCTGGCCGGCGGCCGACTGCGCCTCGCGGTCGCCGACGCCTCGCCCCGTACGCCCGTCAAGCCCACCAGCATCGGCTGGGAGGCCACCGGCGGGCGCGGCATCCTGCTGGTCGAGGCCGTCTCCACCGCCTGGGGCACGCTGCCGGTGAGCGGGGGCAAGCAGGTGTGGAGCGAGCTGCCGGCCGGGCCCTGACCGCCACTGTGAGGCCGCCCACCATACGTTTCACCGGTGCGGCTTCCGGGGACCCGGTCCGGCGGCAAGGACTCACCGCGACCGAGGAGGAGATGTCCCGTGACCGCGGACATCAGTGACAAACCCGCCATACGCCGCCTGGAGACGGGCTGGGCGACGGCCCGCCGGGTGCGCGCCAAGGGCGCCCTGCGCACCTGCGTCCCGGCCGTCGAGGACCGCGGCGCCCCGCGCGCCCCGCGCTCCGGCCAGGACTCGAACATCGTCCGGGGCGAGGACTGACCGCGCGCGGAGCGACCACGCCCCGCTGAGGGCCGTCAGCCGTGCGTCTTGGCCAGCAGTTCCAGGATGTCGGCGGTGGAACCGCTCTCGCCGAGGCGGGGGAAGATCCTGCGCACGC
Organism: Streptomyces sp. NPDC048182; assembly: GCF_043202555.1. Lineage (NCBI taxonomy): Bacteria > Bacillati > Actinomycetota > Actinomycetes > Kitasatosporales > Streptomycetaceae > Streptomyces > Streptomyces sp. NPDC048182. The sequence continues at coordinate 120,978 of NZ_JBIDAQ010000007.1, forward strand.
TGTTGTCGTGCGCCTCGGCGTCCATGTCGCTCATCGCGTCGGTGGCGAGCGTGACGTGGTAGCCGTGCTCGTGGGCGGCGCGGGCGGTGGACTCCACGCCGATGCTGGTCGCGATGCCGGTCAGCACGACCTGGGTGACGCCGCGCCGGCGCAGCTGCACATCGAGGTCGGTGCCGTGGAAGGCGCCCCAGTTGTGCTTGGTGACGGTGATGTCGCCGGGCCGGCCGGCGAGGTCGTCCACGACGACGTCCCAGCCCTGCGGCCGGGGCCCACCGGCGCCGCCGGCCTCGGTGCGGCCGGGCGCGGCGTCCGCGCCGTCGGCGGCGAAGGAGACCCGGACCAGCACCACGGGCAGCCCCCGCGCGCGGAAGGCGTCGGCCAGCTCCGCGCTGCGGGCGACGACGTCGGCGCCCGGGTAGGGCACCACCGGGGCGGCGACGATGCCCGCCTGGAGGTCGATGACGACGAGGGCGGTGCGGGGGTCGAGGGCGGTGACGCTCATGGGGGGCCTTTCGGGGTGGCTCTTGGGGTGGTTCCGTGTCTGACGGTGTCTGGGATGTCTGAGGTGTCTCAGGTGGCGGCGTGGTCCGCGTCGTGCGACGTGTCCGTCAGCCGGTCGAGCAGGGCCAGCGCCGCGAGCACGGTCTCGCGCTCGGCGGCGCTGAACCGCTCCTCGAAGGCGCGGGCCAGCCACTCCTGACGGGCCTGGCGGTGGTCGGCGATGCGCGACCGGCCCGCGTCGGTGAGGGAGACGAGCTGGCGGCGCCCGTCCTCGGGGTCGGCGGTGCGCCGGATCAGCCCGTGCCCGTCCAGCGCGGCCAGGGTGGCCGCCATCGACTGCGGGCGCACCCCCTCGGCCGCCGCCAGGGCGCTCGCGGTGACGGCGCCCTGCTTGGCGATCAGGGCGAGTGCCGACTCCTGGGACGGCGTGAGGTCACCGTCGGCCGACACCTCGCGCAGTCGGCGCCGCAGCCGGCTGAAGACCACGCGCAGCTCGCGGGCGGCCCGGGCGGCCGATTCGGGGGTGCCGTCGGAGGGCTCGGGGGCCCGCGGCGTCTCGGCGTTCACACCGCCACGCTACGGACGGCAGCCGAAACTGTCCAGCTCAGCCTGAACAGTTTCACCTGCCGGGCGACCGGTGCGCGGGGGTCACGCTGCCGGGGCGGCAACTACGCTGACACCGTGCGCCTCCTGATCGTCTCGGACACCCACCTGCCGAAGCGGGCCAGGGAACTTCCCGCCCCGCTCCTCGACGAGATCCCGCGCGCCGATGCCGTCCTGCACGCGGGGGACTGGGTCGACACCGCCACCCTGGACCTGCTGGAGAGCCGCAGCCGCCGGCTCGTCGGCGTGTACGGCAACAACGACGGCCCGGCTCTGCGCGCCCGGCTGCCCGAGGTGGCGTACGCCTCGCTCGGCGGCCTGCGCTTCGGGGTCGTCCACGAGACGGGCGCCGCCCAGGGGCGCGAGGCCCGCTGCGCCGCCCGCTTCCCCGACCTGGACGTGCTGGTCTTCGGCCACAGCCACATCCCGTGGGACACCCGCGCCGACACCGGCCTGCGCCTGCTGAACCCGGGCTCCCCGACCGACCGCCGCCGCCAGCCGTTCTGCACCTACCTCACCGCGACGGCGGCCGACGGCCGGCTGACCGACGTGGAACTGCACCGACTGCCCCGCCGGGCCTGAGAGGCGCCGCTGGTCCTCCCGGGTGAGCGACACGCCCGGCCCGTGTCCGCCGGGCGGCCCGCCGCGTTGCTGAGGGCATGATCTCAACACGACGTATCGTCGCCGCCGTCGGCCTCGCCGCCGGGGTCACCGCCCTCGCCGCGCCGCTGGCGAACGCGGCCGACGTGAGCGCGCCGGAGTCCGGCAAGCTCAGCCCCATGCGCACCCTCGACTCGCTCGCCCTGGGCGACCTGCCCGACGAGCAGGTCCGGGAGCTGCCCCGGCCCTCCCAGCAGCTGAACCGGCTCAACGACCTCAACCAGCTGCGGCAGGTCACCGGCCTGGTGTCCCCGCTGTTCGGGGCGGTCCCGGCCCTGGGCTGACCCGGCCGACCGCGACGCCGAGGGCCGTCCCAACGGGGCGGCCCTCGGCGCTGATCGGCGGCGCTCGCGGACGCGTAGGGTCGGAGGGGAAACGGACAGTGGCCGACGAAGGGGTCAGGACCATGGCGCAGGAAGTACGCGGCGTGATCGCACCGGGCAGGGACGAGCCGGTGCGGATCGAGACGATCGTGGTGCCCGATCCCGGCCCCGGCGAGGCCGTGGTCCGGATCGAGGCGTGCGGCGTGTGCCACACCGACCTGCACTACAAGCAGGGCGGCATCAGCGACGACTTCCCCTTCCTGCTCGGCCACGAGGCCGCGGGCACCGTGGAGTCCGTCGGCGCCGGCGTCACCGACGTCGCCCCCGGCGACTTCGTGATCCTCAACTGGCGCGCCGTGTGCGGTACCTGCCGGGCGTGCACCCGTGGCCGGCCCTGGTACTGCTTCGACACCCACAACGCCGCGCAGAAGATGACCCTGGCCGGCACCGGCCAGGAGCTCTCCCCGGCCCTGGGCATCGGCGCCTTCGCCGAGAAGACGCTGGTCGCCTCGGGCCAGTGCACCAAGGTCGACCCGGCCGTCTCCGCGCAGGTGGCGGGGCTGCTCGGCTGCGGCGTCATGGCCGGCATCGGCGCCGCGATCAACACCGGGAACGTCGGCCGCGGCGACACCGTCGCCGTCATCGGCTGCGGCGGGGTCGGCGACGCGGCGATCGCCGGCGCCCGGCTGGCCGGCGCGGCGAAGATCATCGCCGTGGACATCGACGACCGCAAGCTGGCGACCGCCCGCACCATGGGCGCCACCCACACCGTCAACTCCCGCCAGGGTGACCCGGTCGAGGCCATCCGCGAGCTGACCGGTGGCTTCGGCGCTGACGTCGTCATCGAGGCCGTCGGCCGTCCCGAGACCTACCAACAGGCGTTCTACGCCCGGGACCTGGCCGGCACCGTCGTCCTGGTCGGCGTGCCGACCCCGGAGATGAAGCTCGAACTGCCGCTCCTCGACGTGTTCGGACGCGGCGGCGCCCTCAAGTCCAGCTGGTACGGCGACTGCCTGCCCTCCCGGGACTTCCCCATGCTCATCGACCTCCACCTCCAGGGCCGCCTGGACCTCGCCGGCTTCGTCAGCGAGACGATCCGCCTCGACGAGGTGGAGAAGGCGTTCGAGCGGATGCACGCGGGCGACGTCCTGCGCTCGGTGGTGGTGCTGTGATGACCGCCCGCATCGAACACGTCGTCACCTCGGGGAAGTTCACCCTGGACGGCGGCAGCTGGGACGTCGACAACAACGTGTGGCTGGTCGGCGACGACCACGAGGTGATCGTCATCGACGCCGCCCACGACGCGGACGCCATCGCGGCGGCCGTGGGGGAGCGTCGGCTCAAGGGCATCGTCTGCACCCACGCCCACAACGACCACGTCAACGCCGCGCCCGCGCTGGCCGACGCCACCGGCGCCGTCATCTGGCTGCACCCCGACGACCTGCCGCTGTGGCGGCTGACCCACCCCGACCGCGAGCCGGACGCCTGGCTGACCGACGGCCAGGTCATCGAGGCGGCCGGCGCCGACCTCACGGTCCTGCACACCCCCGGCCACGCGCCCGGCGCGGTCTGCCTGTACGACCCCGGGCTCGGCACGGTGTTCACCGGCGACACCCTCTTCCAGGGCGGGCCCGGCGCCACCGGCCGCTCCTACTCGGACTTCCCGACGATCGTCGACTCGATCCGCGACCGGCTGCTCACCCTGCCGCCCGGCACCGAGGTCCGCACCGGCCACGGCGGCTCGACCACCATCGGCGCCGAGGCCCCGCACCTCGACGAGTGGATCACGCGCGGCCACTGACTCCGAGCGGGAATCCGAGCGGGAATCCGAGCGGGAAAAGGAGACAGAGGACGTCCGGCTTTCCGGGCAGGCTCGACCACGACACCCGCGCCGGACCGCGCGCGGGCGCTCGTACGGGAGAGGAACGGAAGCCGGACATGACAGCACCACTCGACGGACGGGTCGCACTGGTCGCGGGGGCGACCCGGGGAGCCGGGCGCGGCATCGCCGTGGAACTCGGCGCGGCCGGTGCCACGGTCTACGTCACCGGCCGCAGCACCCGCGCCCGGCGCTCGGAGTACGACCGGCCGGAGACCATCGAGGACACCGCCGACCTGGTCACCGCGGCCGGCGGCCGGGGCGTGGCGGTGCCCACCGACCACCTCGACGCGGCGCGGGTGCGGGACCTCGTCGACCGGATCGCCCGCGAGGCGGGCCGGCTGGACATCCTGGTCAACGACATCTGGGGCGGTGAGGCCCTCTTCGAGTGGGAGACCCCGATCTGGGAGCACGACCTCGACAAGGGGCTGCGGCTGCTCCGGCTCGCCGTCGAGACCCACGCGATCACCAGCCACCACGCGCTGCCCCTGCTGCTGCGCCACCCGGGCGGTCTGGTCGTGGAGGTCACCGACGGCACCGACGACTACAACCGCGACCACTACCGCAACTCCTTCTTCTACGACCTCGCCAAGTCCTCCGTCCTGCGCATGGCCTTCTCCCTGGGCCACGAACTCGGCCCGCGCGGCGCCACGGCCCTCGCGCTCACCCCGGGCTGGATGCGCTCGGAGATCATGCTGGACCAGTTCGGCGTGCGCGAGGAGAACTGGCGCGACGCCCTCGCCCAGGAGCCGCACTTCGCCGTCTCCGAGTCGCCGCGCTACGTCGGCCGCGCCGTGGCCGCGCTCGCCGCCGACCCCGACGTGGCCCGTTTCAACGGCCGTTCGCTCTCCAGCGGCGGCCTCGCCCGGGAGTACGGCTTCACCGACCTCGACGGCAGCCGGCCGGACGCCTGGCGCTACCTGGTCGAGGTGCAGGAGGCGGGCGGCCCGGCGGACGCCACCGGCTACCGGTGAGGCGGACCCGCCGACGAGGCGGACGCCGGGCGTGCGGAATGTCACTGTTCGGTCCCGTCGCCGGGCGGCGGGCAACCGTGCGGGCGCGAGGCCGGTCTAGCAGTCGGGGAGCAGCGCCGCGGGCGTGACTTCCCCGACTCGTCCGCACCATCGACGCGAAAGGTGATCGGCCATGGGGGACATACGCCGACGGGGAACCGTCGCCCTCGGGCTCACCGCACTGGTGACCCCGCTCACGCTGGCACTCGGCACCGCTCCGGCCCAGGCCGCGAGCTGCTCCACGCAGACCGGCCCGTACCAGAAGAAGGTCGAGAAGTTCCTCGGCCGCCCGGTCGACGGCAAGCAGTCCGCCGCCGACTGCACGGCGATCCGGGCCTTCCAGACCAAGCACGGCATCACCCCCGACATCGGCTACGCCGGGCCGATCACCTGGGGCGTCATGGATCTGATGACGAAGCAGAAGGCGGTCGGGAAGAACCCGAACAAGTCGGGCAAGTGTCCCGTCAACAAGGGCCGCATCGCCTGCGTCGACCTGACCCTCCAGCTGAGCTGGATCCAGGACGGCAAGACGCTCAAGTACGGCCCGGTCCCGGTGCGCACCGGCCGGAACGGCTACGAGACCCGGACCGGCCTGAAGAAGGTCTACTGGCGGCACATCGACCACGTCTCGTCGATCTACCACGTGGCCATGCCCTACAGCCAGTTCTTCGACGGCGGCCAGGCGTTCCACTCGGTCGGCGTGAGCATGTGGAACCCGCCCGGCTCGCACGGCTGCGTCAACATGACCAAGACGGACGCGAAGAAGTACTGGTCGCTGCTGAAGAACGGCGACGACGTCTTCGTCTACGGCCGCAAGCCGGGCACCTGACGGGCCGGTCCGGACGACGGCGGCGTGAGTGAACTCACCGACGGGACTTGACAGATGTGCTGGTCGACGTGATCAGGGACACGGTCTGTTTTGTCCGATTGGCTCGGGATTACTCACGCCGCCTTCACGCCCGGGCCCGTATGCTTCACACCATGTCCACCACTGTTGAACCGTCCTCCGAGCGATCGGCGGCCGAGGTCAACGAGGAGATCCGGGCCCTGTGGCTCCGGTCGGGCGGGACACTGAGCGTCGAGCAGCGCGAGGAGTATCAGCGGCTCGTCATGGAGTGGGCCGGCGCGGCCTGACCCCGCCTCCCCGGAGACCGCTTCCGCCTCCTCGGCAGCCCGGCCGCCAGCGCGATCAGACTCCCCGCGACCACCAGCATTCCGGGCCCCAGGGCCCGGCGCCCGGTCGGCCGGGCCGGTACCGGCCCGGCCTCCCGCGTCGGCGCCACCAGCAGGCGCACCCCGAGCGAGGTCAGCGCCTCGGTCAGCGGCTGGAAGAACGTCGTGCCTCCGCGCAGGCAGTCACCGCTGCCGCCCGACGTCAGGCCGAGCGCGATCCCCTCGGAGAACAGCGGACCGCCGCTGTCCCCGGGTTCGGCGCACACGTCCGTCTGGACGAGCCCGGTGACCGTGCCCTCCGGGTAGTTCACCGTCGCGTCGAGAGCCGTCACCCGACCGTCCCGCAGCCCGCTGGTGCTGCCGCTGCGGAACACCCGCTGCCCGACGGCCGGTTCACCGGCGCCCGTGATCCGCACGCCCTTGCCGCCGCCGACCGCCACCACGCCGGCGCCGCTCCCGGCGGTACCGCTCGCGTAGGCGATGAGGGAGAAGTCGTCGCCGGGGAAGCCGGCCGCGACCGTCGTCCCGAGCCGCCCGCCGTCCTTACCGGCCGACCACAGCGTGCCGGTGGGACCGCAGTGCCCCGCGGTCAGCACGAAGTCCCTTGTGCCGTCGGTCACATCGAACCCGGCGGAGCAGCGCCCGGTCGCGGACCGGATCGGCCCGGCCCCGGCGAGCCGGGTGGTGAACGCGCCCGCCACGCGCTCGCCCCGGACGAAGTCACCGATGCCCCGCGCGATGCCGGTCAGCCGGGTCCAGTCGGCGCCGGAGACGGTGCTGTCGCCGCGTACCACCACCTCGTTCGCGCGGTAGTCGAGCGCCCAGGCCGTCCCGCTCACCCGGGGTGCCGCGCGCAGCCGCGCGGTGGCCGACCTCAGCTCGCGCATGCTGTGCCGGACCAGCCGCGCCTCGGCCCCGGCCCGCCGCACCTCCGCACCGGCCGCGTCGTCGGTGACCGCGACGACCGTCCGCCCGCCGGGCCCGGTCCACTGGCCCGCGGTGCGGGCGGGGCCGAGCCGGGCGACGAGGCCGACCCCTGCGGACGACGGGGCGGTCACGGCCTGGGTCGGCGGCGCCGGTCCCGCCGGCTCGCTCGCCACCGCCCGGCTGACCAGCACCGTGCCGGCCAGTAGCCCACCGACGGCCGCCAGCCGCGCCGCGCGCCGGACCGCACCGCGTCGTACCTGCCTCATACGTCTCTCCCCGGGGCCAGGAACGCGGCGCCGATCGCCGCCGGGCGACCGGAGACCGGACGCCCCCTCCCCGTACGCGGCCCGGCGCGAACCGGTTCACCTCGGGCCCCGAGCACGCCTAGACTCACGCCCCATGGACGACGCGTCGGCGGCCCGCCTCGGGGCGGGCAAGTATCTGCTGGTCACCAGCTACCGCAAGGACGGCACGCCGGTCCCGACCCCGGTGTGGGTGGTGCGCGACGGCGCGACACTCGGGGTGTGGACGGCCGCCGACTCCTTCAAGGTCAAGCGCATCCGCAAGCGCCCGGACGTGCTGATCGGCCCCTGCGATCTGCGCGGCAACCCGACCGGCGAGCAGGTGCCCGCCACGGCGGAGATCGTCGACGCGGCCGACGCAGGGCGCTACCGGCAGCTGCTCGCCCGCAAGTACGGGATCGTGGGCCGCCTCACCCTCTTCGGCAGCCGGCTGCGCCGGGGCCTGGACGGCACCGTGGGCATCAGGATCACGCCGAACTGACCTGCCCCGCCCGCCGGTTCGGCTCAGGTCCAGGCCCGGAAGGTCTCGTCCACCAGCTGGAAGACCGGCTCGCCCCGCACCGGGTCGGCGGCCGTGGCCAGCCGCACCCGGTCGCCGCTGTGGATGCCGATGAGCGGGCCCATGACCCGGCCGCGCACCACGAAGCCCTCGGCCATCTCGATCAGCGACACATTGCGCGCGGCCGGGGAGTTGCGGTGCACCACGGTGGCGTGCCGCACCGTCCCGGTGCCGTCGCTGCGCTCGGTCCGCAGGTCGCTGCCGCGGCACACCGGACACAGCACCCGGTGGTACATCGCGGTGGCGCACCAGGTGCAGCGCTGGAAGACGATGGCCTCGCCGTCCCCGGCCGCCGGATCGAGCAGGCCCGTCGCGGAGCCGGGCGCCTGCTGGACGAGGTTTCCTGAGTGGCTGTACACGCTGGTCGACTCCCTGCACTCGGGCCGGAATCCGTGCGCGCGGTCACCCGGGCGCACGGGTGCTCGGCTCGCCGTGCCACCGTGCACGGACTCAGCGTATGGCACTGAGTGTCAGTCGTAAAGGCACTGCGTACCCTCGAATGCCCAACGGGCGGCGGGGCGGACGGCGGTCACTCGCGCCCGAACGCCGCCTCCACCTCCCGCACGACCTGCCACAGGGGCGCGCCCCGCCGAGCGGCCACGACCACCACGTCCGCGGGGCCCGCCGCGCGCGGCGCCACCGGGGCGCCGGACGCGTCCTCGAACATCGCCTGCGCGAGGCCGAGCGCGTGGTCCACCGCGGCCCGCGGATCCTCGCGCTCGCCCGAACGCAGCCAGGAGCGCAGGCCGTTGTTGTGCGCCGCGACCACGGCCGCCGCGATCATGTCGGCCCGCAGCGTGCCGTCCGCGCGCCCGGACAGCCGCCCGCGCAGGTGCGCCGCCAGCGCGCGCTCGTAGCGCCACACCACCGACAGCTCGTACGCGCGCAGCCCCGGCACCTGCCGGGTGAGGTGGTAGCGCTGCACCGAGAAGGCCGGGTTCTCGGCGTACATGCGCAGCACCAGCCGGGCCGCGTCGCAGACCCGGGCCACCGGGTCCGCGTCCTCGGGGGAGGCGGCGAGGAAGGCCGTCATGTCGGCCAGGCAGCGCTCGTGGTCGGGGAAGACCACGTCCTCCTTGGAGGGGAAGTACCGGAAGAACGACCGGCGTCCGACCCCGGCGAGCGTGACGATGTCCTCCACCGTCGTCCGCTCGTAGCCCCGCTCCAGGAAGAGCCGGAAGGCCGCCGCGACCAGGGCCTCCCGCATCGGCGGCCGCTCGCCCGGCGGATCGGCCGGGCTCCCGCGGCCGGGCGCCGCGCTGCTGGTGCTCATGAAGGCGAACGTAGCAGCCGGACGCCTCCCCTGGCACTCGGTGCCGCCGGGTGAGGGAACCGGGTGCCCTCACCCTCCCGACCGGCCGGTCACGTACGATCGGGCCCCGCGTCACCCCGAGGAGCCCCCGTGCCGTCCGCCCGCCCGCGCATCCTGTACGTCACCGACCTGGCCTATCCGGCCCGCGGGCGCCGCTACTGCGACGAGGACATCCACCTGACCTCGCGGCTGCGCGCCGACTTCGACCTCGCCCTGTGCCATCCCCGGGACGCCGCCGCCCTGTTGGACGCCTTCGACGCCGTCGTGGTGCGCAACAGCGGGCCGGTGCTCGAGCACCGCGACGCCTACGACGCCTTCCGCCGGCGGGCCGCCGAGACCGGGACCCGGGTCTACAACCAGCTCACCGGCCGGGCCGACATGGCCGGCAAGCAGTACCTGCTCGACCTGACCGAGGCGAGCTTCCCGGTGATACCCACCGCGGACCGCCCGGCGGACCTGCACCGGCTCGGCGCGCCGCGCGAGTACGTCGTCAAGCCCAAGCTGGGCGCCGACTCCATCGGGCTGCGCGTCGTTCCCGCGGCCGATCTGCCCGCCGCGGTGACCGAGGAGGAGTGGGCGGCGCGGGGCGTCCTCGTCCAGCCGCGGATCGACTTCGCCTACGAGGTCTCCTTCTACTTCGTCGACGACGCCTTCCAGTACGCCCTGTACGCCCCGCACCCCGACCGCCGCTGGCAACTCGAGACGTACGAGGCCACCGCCGAGGACCTGGCCTTCGCCCGCCGCTTCATCGAGTGGAACGGCGTCGAGCACGGCGTCCAGCGCGTCGACGCCTGCCGCGCCCCCGACGGCGGGCTGCTCCTGGTCGAGCTGGAGGACCTCAACCCCTACCTGTCCCTCGACGCCCTCGACGACCCGGCCCGCGACGCCTTCGTCACCGCCCTGACGGCCGCCCTGCACCGCCTCCTGGCCGACTAGCGGGTCAGCGCGGCGCCCGTTCGGCCAGTGCCTCGGTCACCGCGCGGACGCTGCGCGCGATGTGCTGGAGCTGGAGCACCTCGGCCGCGTACAGCTTGACGGTGTGCTCGATGACCGACTCCGGCAGGCCGAGCCTGGGCAGGTCCGCACGGGCGGTCTGCAGGGCGGTGCGGGCCACCCGGATCTCGTGCTGGACCTGGATCTGCGCGTGCCGCGCGAGCAGCACCGGGTGGCGCAGGAACGCCGGGTAGCCGGCGTAGCGGTCCGGCACCAGTTCCCGCAGCCACCTGGCGGCCGAGCGTTCCCAGTCGTAGCTGCCGGGGCGCTTGACCTGGCACGGCCAGTCCGGCCTGGTGCGCGTGGACGTCAGGGGCATGATCATCGCTTCCGGTGGGCGGGCGGTGGCGGCCCCGGCCCAGGGGATGACCGGGGCCGCCTCGGACAGCGCGCAGGCGGTGCCCGGCGGAACACCACGGTCCACCGGAGCGGGTGGGATACGGCGGGGCGGTGTTTCGTGAGCAGTATTTATATATGCCTTGCAGTTTGCAAGACGTATGAAAACATTCATGCTAGCCGGGCGGTTCGACCAGGTCAGTCGCGCAGGAAGAACTGGTGCTGGTCGGCGACCTGCTCGTACTCCTCCAGGCGGGCCTGCGTCCGCTCCGGGTCGGCGTCCGTCATGGCCTGGAGCAGCGCCGCGCACATCACGCCCGGCGCCGCGTAGGAGTCGAACACCAGCCGGGAGCCGGTGCCGGTGGCGAAGGTGACGTCCGCCTCGTCGACCACCGGGCCGAGGGCCAGGTCGGTGATCAGCGCCACCTTCAGCCCGGCCCCGCGCGCCACCCGCACCGCGTTCAGCGTCTCCTGGGCGTGCCGGGGCATGGAGAACGCCAGCACCCAGGCGCCGCCCGCCTCCCGGGACTGCAGCAGCGCGTCGTAGGCGACGCTGCCGCCCCGGGTCACCAGGCGCACGTCCGGGTGGACCCGCCGGGCGGCGTAGGCGAAGTACTCGGCCAGCGAGCCGGAGATCCGCAGCCCCAGCACCGTCAGCGGGGCCGAGGCGGCCAGCTCCCGGCCGACCCCGATCACCCGGTCGGCGTCCGCGAAGTCGCGCCGCAGGTTCTCCAGGTTCTCGATCTCGGCGTCCACCGCGGCCTGCAGTTCGTTGCCCCGGTCCTCCTCGTCCGGCGCACCGCCCCGGGTGCCCAGCGCGATCGCCTGGAGCCGCTCCCGCAGCGCCGGGTAGCCGGTGAAGCCGACCGCCGAGGCGAACCGCGTCACCGACGGCTGGCTGACCCCGGCCCGGTCGGCCAGCTCCGTGATCGACAGGAACGCCGCCTCGGGGAGGTGCTCGATCAGGTACTGGGCGATGCGCCGCTGGCCGGGGGAGAGGCGGGGCCGGTGGAAGAGGGTGCGCAGCCGGGAGGAGGCCGAGACCTCCGTCGCCGGGGCCGCCCGTCCCGAGGTGATCGCCGCGGCCTGCGCGCGTGCCTGCTGCGACGTCGGCGCGGGCGCGCCCCGGTTGTCTTCCACGCAGGTCAACATAGCCCAGGCCGCGCGGCCGTCCGGGCGGGGTGAAGTCGGCGGGGGTAGTCCCGTGCCGAGCGGGCACCCGCTGGACAGGCACGGCAACCGCCCCCCAGACCCCGGCAGGTGACGACGCATGGGCGCCATCAGCGCTCTCGAGAAGGCCCTGGAGACCCGACTGGAGGCGCTGTGGGCGCGCGTCTTCGACAAGGATCCCGTCGAACTGCTCGACGCCCTGCGCAGCGAGTGCGACCGCCACGCCGTGGTCTGCTCCGCCGACCGGGTCGTGGTCCCCAACGCCTACGACGTCGCGCTCGCCGCCGTCGTCCACGAGGAGCTGGCCCGGCACGCCGGCCCGGTCGGGCAGGTGCTCACCGACAGCCTGGTCCGGCACGCCGAGCGGCACGGCTACGAGTGGGCCGGACCGCTGGCCGTGCACATCACCCGCTCCGACGCCGTGCCCAACGGCCGCTACCACGTGGCCAGCAGCGTGATGCCGCACGTGACGGCCGGGGGCTTCGCGCACGCGGCGACGTGATGCCGTGACCGCGCCCCCGCACGCAGCGGTTCAGCCCGCCGGCCGGGGCAGCGCCACCGCCCGCACCACCAGGTCGGCCCGGTCCCGGGTCGCGGCGACCAGGCCCGCGTTGCGCCGGTCGGAGCCGAGCACCCAGGCCCGCGCGGCCTCCGGCGACTTCCCGAACTCCTCGTGCCGGGCCACCAGCCGGCGCACCCGCTCGGCCTCGTCGAGCTCGCAGAACCACACCTCGTCGAGCCGGGACCGCACCCGCGCCCACGCGCCGGTGCCGAGGAGCAGGTAGTTCCCCTCCGTGACGACCAGCCGCGCCGCCGGCGGCACCGGCACCGCCCCCGCCAGCGGCTGCTCGAGGACCCGCTCGAAGCCCGGCGCGTACACCGTCTCCCGCCCGGCCTCCGCCCGCAGCCGGCCGAGCAGCGCCGCGTACCCGGCCGCGTCGAAGGTGTCCGGCGCGCCCTTGCGGCCCCGGCGGCCCAGCCGGTCCAGCTCGGCGTCGGCCAGATGGAAGCCGTCCATCGGCACGTGCGCCGCGAAGCCCTCGCCCGCCCCGTTCAGCTCCCGCACCAGGGCCTCGGCCAGCGTCGACTTCCCCGCGCCGGGACTGCCGGCGATGCCGAGGAGCGCCCGCCGCCCGCCGGCGGGCAGGGCACGGGCGCGGGCCACGAGGTCGGCGAAGTTCGGCGGCACAGCTCACAGTGTGTCACCCGGTGGGATCCGCCCGGGCGGGGAAGTGTGAGCGGTATGACGACCCAGCTCGGACTTCCCGACGACATCCAGGCCTGCCTCTTCGATCTCGACGGGGTGGTCACCAAGACGGCGGTGGTGCACGCCGCCGCCTGGAAGGAGACCTTCGACGCCTTCCTGCGCGAGCGGGACGGCGCCGACTTCCGCCCCTTCACCGACTCCGACTACGACGAGTACGTGGACGGGCGCCCCCGCGCCGACGGCGTGCGCTCCTTCCTCGCCTCCCGCGACATCGAGCTCCCCGAGGGCACCCCGGACGACCCGCCGGACGCGCGGACGGTGAACGGGGTCGGCAACCGCAAGAACGAGCTGGTCCTGGAGAAGATCCGCACCGACGGCGTGCAGCCCTACGACGGCACCCTGCGCTACATCGACGCGGTGCGCGCCGCCGGGCTGCGCACCGCGATCGTCTCCTCCAGCGCCAACACCGTCGACGTCCTGCGCTCCATCGACGCCGAGCGCCTGTTCGACACGCGGATCGACGGCGTCGTGGCCCGCGAGCGGAACCTGCCGGGCAAGCCGAAGCCCGACACCTTCCTGGCCGCCGCCCGCGACCTCGGCGTCGAGCCGGGGGCCGCCGCCGTCTTCGAGGACGCCCTGGCCGGCATGGACGCCGGCCGCTCCGGGCACTTCGGCTACGTCGTCGGCGTCGACCGGGTCGGCCAGACCGAGGCGCTGTACAAGCACGGCGCCGACCGCGTCGTGAAGGACCTCGCCGAGCTGGGGGAGCACTCGTGATCACCAACCGGACCTACACCGTCGAGCCCTGGGCGGTGCGCGAGACGGCCCTCAACCTGGACCTGCTGGCCCAGAGCGAGTCGGTCTTCGCCCTGTCCAACGGGCACATCGGCTGGCGGGGCAACCTCGACGAGGGCGAACCGCACGGTCTGCCCGGCAGCTACCTCAACGGCGTCTACGAACTGCACCCGCTGCCCTACGCCGAGGCCGGCTACGGCTACCCGGAGTCCGGCCAGACCGTCATCAACGTCACCAACGGCAAGCTGCTTCGGCTCCTGGTGGACGACGAGCCGTTCGACCTGCGCTACGGACGGCTCGTCAAGCACGAGCGGACCCTGGACCTCCGGCGCGGCGTCCTGGAGCGGGTCTGCGAGTGGACCTCGCCGGCCGGCTCCACCATCCGGGTGCGCTCCACCCGGCTCGTCTCCCTCAGCCAGCGCGCCATCGCCGCCGTCGAGTACTCGGTCGAGCCCGTCGACAGCCGCACCCGCGTGGTCATCCAGTCCGAACTCGTCGCCAACGAGTCCCTGCCCGACCCCGACGGCGACCCGCGCACCGCCCGGGCCCTGCAGTCCCCGCTGGAACCGGAGGAGGACCTGGCCGTCGGCTCCCGGCTGCGCCTGGTGCACCGGACCCGGAACAGCGGCCTGCGGGTCGCCGTCGCCGCCGACCACGAGGTGGACGGCCCCGAGTCGACCACCACCGCCAGCGAGAGCAACACCGATGTGGCGCGGCTGACCATCACCTCCGTCCTGGACCCGGGCCAGCGGCTGCGGGTGCGCAAGACCGTCGCCCACGGCTGGTCGGGCGTGCGCTCCCGGCCCGCCATGAGCGACCAGGTCGAGGCCGCCCTCGCCGCCGCCGCGCACAGCGGCTGGGACGGCCTGGTCGCCGAGCAGCGCTCCTACCTGGACGACTTCTGGGCCCGCGCCGACGTCGAGGTGGACGGCGACGAGGAGATCCAGCAGGCCGTCCGCTTCGCCCTCTTCCACGTCCTCCAGGCCGGCGCCCGCGCCGAGCAGCGGGCGATCCCGGCCAAGGGCCTGACCGGCTCCGGCTACGACGGGCACGCCTTCTGGGACACCGAGATGTTCGTGCTGCCCGTGCTCACCTACACCGAGCCCCGGGCCGTCGCCGAGGCGCTGCGCTGGCGCCAGGACACCCTGCCCGCCGCCCGCGACCGGGCCGCCCAGCTCGGCCTGCACGGCGCCGCGTTCCCCTGGCGCACCATCGACGGCTCCGAGGGCTCGGCGTACTGGCCGGCCGGCACCGCCGCCTTCCACGTCGCCGCCGACATCGCGCACGCCGCGGTGCGCTACACGGCGGCCACCGGCGACTACGACTTCGAGCGCCGCACCGGCCTAGAACTCCTCGTGGAGACCGCCCGGCTGTGGCGCTCGCTCGGCCACCACGACCACCACGGCGTCTTCCACATCGACGGCGTCACCGGACCGGACGAGTACAGCGCCATCGCCGACGACAACACCTACACCAACCTCATGGCGCGGGCGAACCTGCTGGCCGCCGCCGACGCCAGCGAACGCCACCCGCAGGAGGCGGCGAACCTCGGGGTGGACGACGAGGAGAGCGCCGCCTGGCGGGACGCCGCCGAGTCGGTGAGCATCCCCTACAACGACGAGCTGGGCGTCCACGAGCAGCACGCGGGCTTCACCCGCAACCAGCGCTGGGACTTCGCCCGCACCGACGCGGACCAGTACCCGCTGATGCTGCACTTCCCCTACTTCGACCTCTACCGCAAGCAGGTCATCAAGCAGTCCGACCTGGTCCTCGCGATGTACACCTGCGGTTCCTGGTTCGACGCCCACTGCGACGAGGACCAGATCGCCCGCAACTTCGCCTACTACGAGCCGCTGACCGTCCGCGACTCCTCCCTGTCCGCCTGCTGCCAGGCCGTGGTCGCCGCCCAGACCGGACACCTGCGCCTGGCCTACGACTACGCGGCCGAGGCCGCCCTGATGGACCTGGCCGACCTGGAGCACAACACCCGCGACGGGCTGCACATCGCCTCCCTCGCCGGGACCTGGATGGCCCTGGTCGCCGGCTTCGGCGGCACCCGGCGCGACGGCGCCAGCCTGCGCTTCACGCCCCGGCTGCCGGAGAAGTTCAGCCGCCTGGCCTTCCGCCTCCAGTTCCGCGGCCGGTGCCTGCGGGTGGAGATCGTCGCGGACAAGGCCACGTACACCCTGCTGTCCGGGGAGCCCCTGACGCTGCATCACCACGGCACGCCGGTCGCGGTGAACGGCGACGGACCGGTCGGCTGCCCGATCCCGGCCGCCGAGCGGCGCCCCACCCCGGAGCAGCCCCCGCACCGCCGCCCGAACGCTCGCTGACCTCCCGGGCCCGGCTCGGGTGGCCGGGAATCGCCCTGCGCGCCCGCCGGGCCCGGGTTAGGTTGCTCAAGATCGTTCCCTTCCCGGCCCGCGGGAAGGGAGCGGGCTCCGGGCGAGCGTCCCCGCGACCCGGCGGGGGGTGAGGGGATGCACGATGGCCGACCGCGCCGACGCCCTGCTCGTCGGCGGCCCCCGGCGGGCCGCACCGCGGGCCACGGGCCCCGCCCGCCGTCTGCGCGGCGACCTCCCGTGCGCGGCGGTGGCCGCCGCCTTCGTCCTCGCCCAGGTGCTGCTCGTACCGCCCGCCATGGGCCTCGGCTGGGACGAGATCGTCTACGTCAGCCAGATCACCGCGCACCACCCGGCCGCCTTCTTCAGCGCCCCGCGCTCCCGCGGCGTCACCCTGCTGGCCGCGCCCGTCGCGTCCTGGTCGTCCTCCACCGTGCTGCTGCGCCTCTGGCTCGCCGTGCTGTCCGGCGTCGGCCTGTATCTCGGCCTGCGGGCGTGGCGGGGCCTGTATCCGGCCCGTGTGCTCGCCACCGCCGGGGCGTTCTTCGCCACGCTCTGGATCACCCTGTTCTACGGCCCGCAGGCCATGCCCAACTACTGGGTCGCCGTCGGCGCCCTGGTCTGCGTCGGCTCATGGCTGCGGGCCCGGCGCGAGGGCGCGGGGCGGGCCCCGCTGTGGGGTGTGGCGGCCGGCGCCGCTCTCATGGCGCTGATGCGGCCCGCCGACGCGGTCTGGGTCAGCCTGCCCCTGCTCGCCCTCGCCCTGCTCCGCGGCCACTGGCGGCTGCTGCTCGCCGTGCTGGGCGGCCTGGTGGCCGGGGGAGGGGAGTGGGTGATCGAGGCGTACGCCTGGTACGGCGGCCTCGGTGAGCGCCTGTCGCGGGCCTCGGAGATCCAGGGCGGCCTCGGTTGGAGCGTCGCCGTGGACGATCAGCTGCGCAGCCTGGGCGGACGGGCGCTGTGCCGCCCCTGCACGGGCTCCCCGGCCAACCCGGTGGTCGTCGCCTGGTGGTGCGTCCTGCCGTTCCTCGCCGTCCTCGGTGTGCTCGTCGCCGCGCGGGCCGGACGGGCTGTCCGCGCGGCGGTGCCGTTCGCCTGCGCGGCGACGGCGGCCGTGCCCTACCTCTTCATGATCGGCTACGCCGCCCCGCGCTTCCTCCAGCCCGCCTACGCCCTGCTGGCGATCCCGCTCGCCGAGGCGCTGTGGCACCTGGTGAGAGACGCGAACGGCCGGTGGCGGCGGGGCGCGGCGGCCGTCACCGCGCTCGCCCTGGCCGGGCACCTGGCCGTGCAGCTCGCCGTGCTCGAGGGCACCGTCCACCGCAATGTCGACGCCCGCCGCGCCTGGGCCCGCACCGCCGGCGAACTGCACCGGCTCGGCGTCCGCCCGCCGTGCCTGCTCGTCGGCACCGAGGCCATCCCCATCGGCTACTACACCGGCTGCTCCTCCGGAGCCGTCGGCGGCAACAACGGCAACACCACCCCGGCCCGGGTCACGGACACCGCGCGCCGCCGCCCGGTCGCCGTCGTCCTCCTGCCCGACGCCGCCGCACCCGGATACGCCCGCTCCTGGACCCGGCACCGGGTCGGCGACCGGGACTGTCTGATCGCGCCGGCGGGCGGCGGGGCGGCGGGTTAAAGATCGCGGATCGGGAAACGCGACACCGGACCGAGCGGTGGCATCGCCACCGACGACCGAGCCGACGTGAACCGAGAGGGAGGCAGCGATGGGCACCGACCCGATGGCCGACAACGCCTACCAGCCCACCGGAACCAACGAGGAGCAGGAGGACGCCGCGCCCCTCGACCTCCAGGACGCCGTCGACGAGCGCGACTACGACGACACGCTGGACGAGGGCTACTCCCCGCCGGAGAAGCCGCTGGGCGTGACCAAGTACGGCACCACCGCCGCCGAGCAGCACGACGGCGAGACGCTCGACCAACGGCTGTCCCAGGAGGTCCCCGACGTCGACGAGCCCGCCGGCGACGGCGTGGGCGACGACCCGGACGGCGAGGGCGAACCCGTCGACCCCGAGGCCGGCTCCGCCCGCTCCGGGCGCCTGGTCGCCCCCGACGAGGGCGTGCGCACCGACACCACCAAGGAGACCGTCGCCCAGGACGTCGGCATCGACGGGGGCGCGGCCGGTGCCGAGGAGGCCGCCGTGCACGTCGTGGAGGACGAGACGGCGCTGCCCGACCCCGGGGACGAGGAACCGCCCGGCCGCTGAGCCGGGCGGTCCTCCCCGGGCCCGAGGGCCCGGCAGGTCAGGGCAGCAGCTTGTCGAGGGCCGCGGGGCCCTCTTCGGCCAGCTTGCGCCGGGCCCATTCCAGGTTCGCCGGAGTGACGTCCCGGCCCGCCGCGAGGACCAGGTCCTCCGGGGAGACGTCGGCGCCGGTGCGGGCGTGGAGCAGGTCGTCCGGGGTGGCGCGGTCGTCGCTCGCGCGGGAGTCGGACGGACGGGCGTCGTCGGGCTGTGACGTCGGCATGATGGGCGCTCCTCGGATCCGTGTCGCTGCTTCGGGTGCTGTCCCCGTACCGGGTGCTCCCGAATGTCCCGAGAACACCATTCAACGCCGGAGCGGACCGCGCATCCGGAGACCTTCGGTCCGCGGGGTGAGCACGAGCATCGTCACGTCGTCCTCGACATCGGGGCAGAAGCGCACCAGGTCCGCCCACAGGCGCTCCGCGAGGCCGGCCCCGTCCGCCGGATCGCCCTCCTGGGCCAGCGCGGCCAGTCGCTCGCACAGCGGGTAGAACGCGCCGTCGGCGTCCCGCGCCTCCACCACGCCGTCCGACGCCAGGAACAGCCGGTCGCCGGGGCGCAGCGCCAGCGTGCGGGTCGTGATCGTGCCGGCGTCCGCCAGACCGAGGCCCAGCGGCGTCCACGGCGTCACGTCCACCTCGGTGGCCCGCGCCCCGCGCAGCAGCACCGGCGGCGGGTTGCCGCACACCACGATCCGCACCTGGAGCGCGTCCGCGGAGAACTCGAGCAGCGCCGCCGTGGCGAACAGCTCGGCGTGCCGCGCGTCCGCCGAGTCCACCAGGAGCCTGCGGTCGAGGCGGCCGGCCACCGACGCCAGGTCGGGCCGGTCCAGCACCGCCTCCCGGAACGCGCCCAGCAGGGACGCCACCGTCGCCACCGCCGACAGGCCGTGCCCCTGCACGTCGCCCATCACCGCCCGCACCCCGAAGGGGCCGTCGCGCACGTCGAAGAAGTCGCCCCCGACCAGCGTCCCGCGCTGCGCCGCCCGGTACAGGCCCGCGCAGCCCACCGCCCCGACCCGCTCGGGCAGCGGCGGCACGACCGCGCGCTGCGCGGCCTCGGCGACCGTGCGCTCGAGGTCGAGCTGCGTGTCGCGGCGGCTGCGCACGAAGGACACGAACACGCTGAGCACGGCCACGAACACCACGGTGAGCAGGTCGGTGTCGCCGGGCCGGTCCAGATGGAAGGCCGGGACGGTCAGCAGCGCCACCACCGTCCCGCCGAGCAGGGCGGTCGCCACCGGGCTGTAGGACAGCACGGCCAGCGGCGGGATGGCGCCGAGCAGGAAGCCGACGTCCACCGGATCGGGGGCGAGCAGCGTCGCCCCGCACACCGCCACGATCAGGGCGAGCGGCAGCACCTTGACCCAGCGGGGCGGCGGCGCTCCCCGCAGCCAGCCCCGCCGGTCCTCGCCCCGGCGCGACGGCAGGAGGAACGTCTTCCACACACCACCACGCTCCTACGCCGCCCCACCCGACGCACCCCGGGAATCCCCCGGCTCAGTCGGTGACCCGCGCCCCGCGTCCGTCGCCGAGCAGCGTCCCGGCCGCCTCCAGGACCTCGGTGACCCGCAGGCCGAAGCCGGCGTCGCAGGGGTGCGGGCGGCCGGTCCGTGCGGCGGCCAGCAGGGCGTCCGCGGCCCGGCCCAGGGCCGGCACCGGGCCCTGCCCGCTCTCCGGCAGGAGGCGCACCCCGGCCTCGCCCCGCAGCTCCACCGCGGCGCCCGCCGCCGCGGGCGGTGCCGTCAGGCTGAGGGTGAGGCTGCTGGACGCCCCGCCGGCGTGGTCGAGGACCAGCTGCACGGTGTCCCCGGGCCCCGGCACCGCCGCCGCCACCCGCCGGACGTCGCCGAGGACCGGCAGCAGCACGGACAGCGCGTGCGGGCCGACATCCCACAGCGCGCCCTTCTCCCGCCGCCACGGGGACCGGGCGTACGGGCTGTCGCCGGCGCCGCCGAACACCGCGCCCAGCCAGGCGGCCCGCGCGGTGAACCAGCCGCCCGTGTCGGCCTGTTCGGCGATCCACGCCTCGGTCACCGGCTGGAACCGGCCGGTGAAGAAGACCACGGAGGCCACCCCGGCCTCACGCGCCGCCTCCGCGACCGCCCGGCCCTCCGCGGCGGACAGCGCCAGCGGCTTGTCCAGGAGCAGATGGCACCCGGCCCGCGCCGCCCGCACCGCGAGGCCCGCCTGCACGGCAGGCGGCAGCGCGACGGCCACGGCGTCCACGTCGGCAAGGAGCGCGTCGACGTCCTCGTACGCCCGCGTGCCGTGCCGCCGCGCCAGCTCCGCCGCCGCCTCCGGCCGCCGCCCCCACACCCCGGCGAACTCCAGGTCGCCGTGGTCCGAAAGGGCCGGCGCGTGGGCCGCCGCCGCCCACGGTCCGGTGCCGAGCAGTCCGATGCGCATGCCGTTTCCTCCAAGGTCTGGTTCACCTGAACACCTGCTCACTAGCATGTACTCTCAGTCAGGCCAGTGCAGTTGGCGCGGTACGGAGCTGGGGGAACGATGGAGACCGACAATCAGCTGTCCAGGGAGATCGACGCCAACGTGCCCACCGCCGCACGGATGTACGACTACTACCTGGGCGGCAAGGACAACTACGCGGCGGACCGCGCGGCGGTCGCCGAACTCGACAAGGTCGTCCCCAGCACCCGGCGGCTCGCGCTGAACAATCGGCGCTTCCTGCAGCGCGTGGTGCGCACCCTCGTCGAGGACTACGGCATCCGGCAGTTCCTCGACCACGGATCCGGCCTGCCCACCCAGGACAACGTCCACCAGGTCGCCCAGCGCGTGGCGCCCGACACCCGGGTGGTCTACGTCGACAACGACCCCATGGTCCTCGTCCACGGCCGCGCGCTGCTCGACCAGAACGACCGCACCGCCGTGATACACGCCGACATGCGCTCGACGGACGAGATCTTCGCGCACCCGGACACCCAGCGCCTGATCGACCTCTCGCAGCCGGTGGCCGTGCTGTTCAACTCGGTCTTCCACTGCATACCGGACGACGACGCCGACGGCCCGCAGGCCGTGGTGCGCCGGGTGACCGAGCGGCTCGCCCCGGGCAGCTTCGCGGTGATCTGCCAGCTGGTCAGCGAGGACGTCGAGGTGCGCGAGTCCGTCACCGCCTTCATGGACCAGGCCACCCAGGGCCACTGGGGCCGGGTGCGCGAACCGAGCGACGTCGAGACCTTCTTCGAGGGCATGGAGATCCTCCCGCCGGGCCTGGTGGAGGTCTCCACCTGGCGTCCGGACAGCGAGGTGGCGCCCCGTCAGCTCACGCAGGAGTGGGTGGAGTTCGGGGGACTTGGCCGCATCGGCTGACCCGCCCCGACCGGCTTCACCGGGCCCGGCGGATCACCGCCGGGCCCGCCTCACGTCAGGGTGTCACTTCGCGGCGTACCGCTCCGCCGTCGTCGCCCGCAGCCGGGCCACCGACTCGCGCGGGGTCAGCGCCTCGTCGGCCAGCCGGTCCAGGGCGACCCGGTACTCCTCGGTCTCGTCCCGGTCCTCCAGGAAGTTGGCGCTGCGGATGTGCTCCAGGTAGACCACGTCGGGCAGGTCGGCGCCGCCGAAGCGCAGATAGGTCACCGGGATCGCGGGCGCCGAGGCGTTGGTCACGTCCAACGGCACGATCTGCAGGGTGACATGGGGCCGCGCGGCCATCGCCGCCAGGTGCTCCAGCTGCTCCCGCATCACCTCGGCACTGCCCAGGACCCGCAGCAGCACCGACTCGTCGATGATCGCCCACAGCTGCGGGGCGTCCTGGCGGAGCAGCAGGTCCGCCCGCCGGTCCCGCAGTTCGACCCGCCGCTGCACCTCCGCCGCCGGGGCGTTCGGCAGCCCCCGCTCGACCACGGCCCGGGTGTAGGCCGAGGTCTGGAGCAGGCCCGGCACGTACTGGATCTCGAAGGTGCGGATGGTGGTCGCGGCCTCCTGGAGGCCGACCAGGCGGTCGAACCACTCGGGCATCAGGCGCTTGTCGTACCGCTGCCACCAGCCCGGCTCACCGGCCCGCTGGAGCAGCTTCAGCAGCACCGAGACCTCGTACGCGTCCGTGCCGTACCGGCCGAGCAGGGCGCGGACGTCGGCCTCCGTCGGGGGCCTGCGACCCTTGCCCGACTCGATGCGCGAGAGCTTGGCCGCGCTGAACCCGGCGTCGCGCGCGGCCTGTTCCTGGGACAGGCCGGCGTCCTCGCGGAAGCCGGCCAGCTGCACGCCCACCAGCATCTTCAGCAGAGTGGGCGCGGGCTCGGACCGGTCCAGATAGGGTTCGAGACGGGAGGTGCGAGGCGACGCGGCGGACATCCTGGCTCCCAGCAGACCGGCAGACGTGAGGGAGCCACTATCTCACCGCCTCGCCCCGCGGCGCACCCGCCCGCCGGAATCGGGTGGCGCGACTCCGGTTGGCCCCGGTGGGGCGGTCCTCACACCAGGTGGTCGAACTCGCCGTCCTTCGCGCCGGCCAGGAACGCGGCCACCTCCGCCGGGGTGTACACGAGCGCGGGGCCGTCCGGGTCACGGGAGTTGCGCAGGGCTATCCCCCCGTCCACGGCCGCGACCTCCACGCAGTTGCCCTCGGCGTTGCTGTGCCGACTCTTCTTCCAGGAGGCCGCCAGCGAGCTGGCCCGCACTCCGTTCCGCACCTGTGGCACTGCTGTCTCCTTGCCTTCGGAGGAGCCGGACCGCGCCCTCCCGGTCCCCGAACCGCTCCTAGCCGATTCTTTTCGCGCAATTTCTCGTGCAATTGCACGCGAGTGCTGTCAGCGTGGATAATAGCCGGGCGTCAACCTCGCGGTCGACGCCCCGTCCTGACGCCGTATCAGGGAGAGGCATCCACACCATGCGCAGCGCTGCGAGACCACAGCCGAGCACCGAGCGCACCGACCGCCCGCTCGCGGGCCTGGACCGCGTGCCCTGGGAGGACATCCAGGACTCCAGCGGCTGCGCCTCGGCCATCCCGCGGCTGCTGAACAGCGTGGCGGGCGGCGACGCCGAGACCGCCCGGGCCGCCCTCGGCGACCTGCGCACCCGCATCTGCCAGTACGGATTCGTGGTGGAGCAGGCCACCGCCGCGACCGTGCCCTTCCTGTGGGAGCTGGCCCAGCGGCCCCAGGTGAGCTGCCGGGCGCAGATCATCCGGCTCCTCAAGTGCATCGCCGACGCCCGGCAGTGGGAGACCACCGCCACGGCCTACCCCAAGCTCCTCAACCACCGGGAGAACCCGGTCGCGTGGGAGCGCGCGGCGCGTCAGGCCGTCCACGACCGGCGGGGCGTCCTGGCCCGGCTGCTGGCCGAGGACGACAGCGAGATCAGCACCGCCACCTCCGAACTGGCCCGCGCGCTGGGACAGGGGGCCTGAGGCCCGCGCCCTCCACGGGGGAGAAGGCGCGGGCCTCCCCGCCTCCGGCCGGACAGGAAGCGAAGATTTCTCGTCAATTGCGAGCGGGCGCACGCCGGGTGTGAATGTTTCCCCCGAGGGCGGGCATACGCAGCGAAAATCGAGAGAGGGGCGCTTCGTGCTCGAACCGGACCCGAAGGTCGTCAGGAAGGTGCTGACGCGTTACGCGTCGCTGCGGATCGCTCAGGCCGAGCGGGACAGCCCGGCGACGGCGCGCGAACTGGCGGACGTCAGCTACACGCTGTGCGTGATGATGGCGACGACCGGCATCCATGACGCGGTGGCCAAGGCGGACGCGCTGCTGCTCGCCAAGGGCCAGGCACCGGCGGCCGAACCGGAGGAGGAGAGCGGCCTGTCGCTGGCCGTGTGACACCGCGGCACCCGGGCGGGCCCCGGGTGCCGCGGTCGTCCCCGAGGAACGCCCCGGCCGGCCGGCGGGCCCTCTAGACTGGCCGGGCCTCCGCGGGGGAGGCGCAGAACGTGAAAGGCACGGTGCCGGGTGTTCCAGGATTCCCCCATCTACGACCGACTCGTCGCCGAGTGCGGCGACGTCCCGGCGCTGGTGCGCCGGGAGGCCGAGCGGGTGAGCAGGGAACTGGAGGTCGTCATGCGCCCCTCCTACGTCCCCGGCCATCTGCCGGGCACCGAGCGCCTGCCGTCCCCGGGCACCGGCTGGCAGCGCACCGCCCTGCTGCCCGGCCCGCGCCCGCACTGAGCCCCCCCAGGTCAGCGCATGGTCAGCCGGGTCCCGTCGGCGGACGCCCCGTCCGCCACGCCCGGCCGGGCCAGCCAGGCGGCGATGGTCCGCGCGATCGGCTGGCCCGTGTCCACCTCCACGAAGCCGAACTGCCCGGACTGGTTGCACTCCAGGAACCACCAGGTGCCGTCGCCGTCCTCGGCGAAGTCGAAGGCACCGTAGGCCAGATGGGCCGCGTCGAGGTAGGCGAGGACCGACTCGGCGACCCGGGCCGGCACCTCGGCGGGCCGCCACGGCTCCCCGGACGTCGAGAACCGGACATCCACCTCACCGGGATCACCGTCCGCCGGGACCGCCTTGCGGGCCGCGAGCAGCCGGTCGCCGACGGCGGTCAGCCGGATGTCGGCCCGCTTGACCACCCGGCGCTGCAACAGCGTCGGGCCGTGGGCGACGGCCGAGAAGTCCGCGCCCGGCGGGACCCGGCTCGTCGGCACCGCGCGCGGCGGATCCTGCGGATGGGCCCCCGAGACGGGTTTGACCACCAGGTCGGGATGGCGCTCGGCGAACTCCCTGGCCGCCCGCGGGAACGTGGTGATCAGGGTGGCCGGCACGGCCATCAGGCACTGCTGGGCCAGCCGCAGCTGCCAGGGCTTGAAGCGGGCGCGATGGGCCGCGTCCGGGTCGTTCATCCAGCGCGCCCCGCAGCCGCGGAGCATGCCGTAGAGCGCCTGTGCCGACTCCTCGGTCAACCATGGTGAGGGGGACGCGGCGCGGCCCGCCGCGTCCCCGGGTCTGCGCACCCAGACGGATCGCAGCCCCCCGATGCTCACCAGGCGGTCACCCGCGGACAGATGACCCCGGAAGGAGCCGTGCGCGAACTCGCCGGACAGCGCCGCGGATCCGGTCAGATCGGCCGGATCGAGACGGACCACCGGCACTCCCGCCGCGTTCAGATGCACCACGACCATGTCGGCGGTGACATCCTCTTCGCTGGTCAGGATCAACACGGTCATACGACGGCCCGTGCTCAGTCGTCGAAATGCGTCTTCGACCCCGCGGTGGAGGTCGTGGTCCCCAGGTCTCTCAGCAGCGCGTGGTCCCGGGCGGCCACCCGCCCGTCCATGAGCACGTTCAGCTGGAGACCGGAGTCATAGACGTAGGGAGTGGTGGCTTCCCACTCCACTGCGGGCCGTGCGTAGTTGAGCGCGAACGGTTGCATCGTCTCTCCCTCGTCGGTGCTGCCCGATCAAGCGATGGTCCCTGGTGCGCCGTCGCCTGGTCCGCCGACTTCCTTCGGCTTCCAGAGACTTATACGAATCGAACGGGTGATTGGTTTCCTTACGCTGCGTAATCACGGTGCGATTCGGCCTCCGGCCGCCCCGGCCCGTCGTGCCCTCGCCGGCCGAGTGGGCCGCGGACGGACCTGAGGGCGAGGAGCAGGACGCCGATGTCGTCCAGGTACACCGGATCGGGCAGCAGGTCGGCCGGCAGGACGAGATAGAGGACGGCTCCCCAGAACACCCAGCGCGGCCCCGTCGGCAGACCGGCCCGCCGCAGCTCCCGCCGGGTGCGCACCAGCCGCATCAGCACCCCCACGGCCACCGCCAGGACGAGTGCCGCCACCACCGCCGCGGCGACGATCAGTTCCGTGGTCGTGTCCATCCCGCCCCCTCCTCCCGCCGCGCGGAAACCCCTTGCTTTGGGGATGCCCGCTGGCGACGGCGATAAGTCCGTCCGGGCGCCCCACTCATCCCGGTGGCCCACACCGAGTGGCAGGCGGCGGCGGACCCGCCTAGAAAGGACCACCAGAGCGCGTGTCGCAGGTCGGGGACGCTGAGCGGCCGCGACCCCACCTCACGGAGAGAACATGAACACCGGCTCTTCCTCACCCCGTTCGTCCGAGTACGCGATACCCCCGGCCGAGGCTCCTCTCGACCCGCCGGCGGGCGAGACCGTCTCGGCCACCGGTACGCATCCGGTCCGGACCGCCGTCGACGAGTTCGACGGCCTGGCCCCGCTGGACGACTTCGACGACCTCGGCGGGTTCGACGCACCCGCCGGCCCCGACGCCGGTCCCGCCGTCCACGGCGACCCCGTCGGAGACCTGGTGCGCGCGGCCGTGGCCGACCGGCCGCTGGACGAGGTCGTGGACCTGATCACCACCCTGGAGCAGTCCCCCGAGTACGCGGAGGCGACGGTCGGCGCGCTGCGGGCGGCCGGCGTGAGCCGGTCCGTCGAGGACGTCACCCGCCTGGTGATGCTCCTCACCCGGCCGCCACGCCACCCGGACAGCGCCGACGAGGCCATCCGGGCCGCCGCCGAGGGCCGTCCGGTGGAGGACGTGTCCCGGCTCATGCACCTCCTGCAGCACACGCCCCTGGAGCCGCACTGCGGCCAGGAGGCCGTCCGCGCCGCCGCCACCGGGCGGCCCGTGGAGGAACTGGTCGAGCTCATCGGCCGGATCGCCGTCGAGCGCCCCGCGCGCCCCGAGGCTCCGCGCGACGGTGCCGACCGTGCGGCGCGGGCCGATGACGAGTGGTACGGCGACGAACGGGCCGTCGACGACCCGCCCGTCGACGACTTGCCCATCGACCAGGGCGGTGCGCGGCGGGTTTCCGCCGAACCGGGCGGTGCACGAGGGACCGGCGCGGCAACGGCCGGTGCGGACCGGGCCGATGAGCAGTGGGCCGGTGCGGAGCCGCCCGGCGCGTCATGGGCCGTTGACGAACCGGCCGGTGCGGAGCGGACCGGCGACGAGCCGTGGGATGCGCACTCCGACGCACCCGACGCCGCACCCGTCGCCGAAGAGCCGCGCGACCGGCGTCGGGCGGCCCGGCCGGACCGGCGTCCGGGCGGCCGGGACCGCCCCGTGCGCGGACACCACGACGCTCCCGACCCGCGGCCCGCCGGGGACCGGGGCGAGCCCGGTCGTACGGCCCCCCGCTCCCGACGGCCGGCCGCCTGGTCGGCCTGGCTGACCGTGGCGGTCCTGGCCGGCTGCGGGGTGGCGTTCTTCCCGCTGCACCAGGACGGCGGTTCCGCCCGCGCCTATGGGCTCGCGCTCGGCCTCTCGGCCCTCTGCCTGGTCGTCGGCCTGGTGCTGACCCTGCGCGCGGCCGTCTGGGCGCTCGCGGTGGCGGTGCTGCTCCCGGCGGCACTTGCCGTCGCCAGGATCTGCGCGACGGCCAACCCCTCGGCGCGGCTCTCCCGGGCCATGGACCTCACTTTGGCGCCCGCCTGGGCCGCCGCCGGTGCGGCCTGCCTCGCGGCCCTGGTCGCCCTCGTGGCGCTCGGCCTGCGGCTGTTCACCCGCACGCCGGGGCGCGGCCGGCCGGCCCGCGACGCGGCACGGGCGGCGGAGGCCGCGGCCGACTGACCGGCCTCCACCGCCACCCGCTTCCGCTCCGCGCCGGGCGCCCATCGGGGCCGCCCGGCGCCGGGCCGTCTCAGACGCCCAACGTGCCGGGCGGATGGGCGTGTTCGAGCAGGCCGTCCAGCACCCGGTCCGGGGTGAGGGGGAGTTCGCGCAGGCGGACCCCGGTCGCGTGGTGCACCGCGTTGCCGATGGCCGCCGCCGTGCCCACGATGCCGATCTCCCCGATGCCCTTGCTGCCCATCGGGTTGAGGTGGGCGTCCTCCTCGTCGATCCAGTGCGCGTCCACCGCCGGGACGTCGGCGTGCGCGGGCACGTGGTACGAGGCGAGGTCGGACTCGGTGAAGTCGCCGAACGCCGCGTCCATGTGGCTGTCCTCGGTCAGCGCCATGCCCAGGCCCATTGTCATCCCGCCGATGAACTGGGAGCGCGCCGTGCGGGGGTTGAGGATGTGCCCGGCCGCGAAGACCCCGAGGAGCCGGCGCACCCGCACCTCGCCGCTCACCGTGTCGACGGCGACCTCGGCGAAGTGGGCGCCGAAGGCGTGCCGCGCGTAGTCGCTCTCGGCGTCCGCCGCGCCGGTGGTGTCGGCCTCCGCCACCACGCCCCCGTCGGGCAGCGGCCCGGAGTGGTAGGCCAGGTGCTCGGTCAGCCGGGCGCACGCCTCGTGCACCGCCCAGCCCCACGAGGCGGTGCCCGCGGAGCCGCCCGCCACCGGCGCGAAGCCGATGCCGCTGTCCGCCACCTCGATCCGGACGCCTTCCAGCGGCGCGCCCAGCGCCTCGGCCGCGATCTGCGCCAGGACCGTCCGCGCGCCGGTGCCGATGTCGGTGGCGTTGACCCGGACCTGGAAGTGGCCGTCGGGCAGCGCCCGCGCGGAGGCGGCACAGGGGGAGACCAGCACCGGGTAGGTGGCGGCGGCCACGCCGGTGCCGTAGAGCAGCGAGCCCTCCGCCCGGGTGCCGGGACGCGGGTCCCGGCCGGTCCAGCCGAACCGGCGGGCCCCCTCGCGCAGGCACTCCACGAGGTGCCGGCTGCTGAACGGCTTGCCGCTGCCGGGCTCCCGGTCCGGCTCGTTGCGGATCCGCAGCTCCACCGGGTCGACGCCGAGCGAGCCGGCCAGCTCGTCGAGCGCCGACTCCAGGGCGTACATGCCGGGCGCCTCGCCGGGCGCGCGCATCCAGGAGGGGGTGGGCACGTCGAGGGCCGCCACCCGGTGCAGGGTGCGGCTGTTCGGGGCGGCGTACATCACCCGGCCCGGCACCGCGGCCTGCTCCACGAACTCCTTCACCCGGGAGGTGTGCGTCGTCACCTCGTGCACCAGCGAGGTGAGCCGCCCGTCGGCCTGCGCGCCCAGGCTGAGCCGGTGCAGGGTCGGCGCGCGGTGTCCGACGACCGCGGGGAGGAAGCGGCGCGGCAGCGCCAGGGTCACCGGCCGGCCGGTGTGCCGGGCCGCCATCGCGGCGAGGACGATGTCCGGTCGGGGTGTGCCCTTGGAGCCGAAGCCGCCACCCACGTGCTCGGCGCGGACCGTGACGTGCTCGGGCGGGATCCGGAACATCCGGGCCAGCTCGGCGCGGGCCGCCGTGGTGCCCTGGCTGGAGGAGTACACGGTCAGCCGGTCGCCGTCCCAGGACGCCGTGCTGGCGTGCGGCTCCATGGGGTGGTTGTGCAGCGGCGGGACCCGGTACTCCGCGTCCAGGCGGACCGGCGCGGCGGCGAGGGCGCCGTCCGGGTCGCCCTGTTCGAGCACCGCCGGGTAGCCGCCGTTGGCCGACTCGGGGACGTAGGCGTCCGGGTGGGTGGGAGTCAGTGTCACGTCGAAGTCCTGCGCCTCGTAGGCGACGCGGACCGCCGCCGCGCCCGCCCGGGCCGCCTCCAGGGACTCGCCGACCACCAGGGCCACGAACCAGCCCCGGTGCGGCACCCCCGGGTTCTGGAGCACGGCGAGGACCGGGTCGTCGGGGTCGCCGAGCCGGGGCGCGTTCTCGGGTGTGAGCACCGCGAGCACCCCGGGCAGCGCCAGCGCCGGCGCCGCGTCCACGCCGGTCACCCGGCCGCGGGCGATCGCGGCGGGCACCGGCCAGGCGTGCGCGCGGTGCGGGAGCTCGTGCTCGGCGGCGTACCGGGCGGTGCCGGTGACCTTCTCCCGTCCCTCCCGGCGCTCGGCGGGAGCGCCCAGGACCTTGTCGATGACGGTCATGACGTCCTCCTGGGGAGCGCGGGGGTCAGGGGGCGGCCGGCGGCGCGAGCCGGCCCAGCACGTCGAGGGCGAGCCGGCGGGCCAGCGGCACCTTGTAGCCGTTGTCCCGCAGCGGTTCGGCGGCGGCCAGCTCCAGGTCGACGGCGTGCTCGAAGGCGGCCTCCGTGGGCGCCGCGCCGAGCAGCGCGTCCTCGGCCCGCCGGGCCCGCCACGGCCGGTGCGCCAGCGCGCCGAAGGCGAGGCCGACCTGTTCGACCACCCCGTCGCGCACGTCCAGCACGGCGGCGACGGAGGCCAGCGCGAAGGCGTACGACGCCCGGTCGCGGGCCTTGCGGTAGGCCGAGGGCAGCCCGGCGGTGGCGGCGGGCAGCAGCACGCCGGTGATCAGCTCACCCGGGCGGATCTCGGTGTCCCGCTCCGGGTGCTGCCCCGGCAGCCGGTGGAAGTCGGTGGCGGGCAGGGCGCGGTCGCCCTCCGGGCCGTGCAGCTCCACCCGCGCGTCCAGGGCGGCCAGCGCGACCGCCATGTCGGAGGGGTTGGTGGCGATGCACTGGTCGGAGTGCCCGAGGACCGCGTGGTCGCGGTGCACCCCGTCCAGGGCGCCGCAGCCGGAGCCGGGCTCGCGTTTGTTGCAGGGCTTGGTCACGTCCTGGAAGTAGGGGCAGCGGGTGCGCTGGAGCAGGTTGCCGCCGGTGGTGGCGGCGTTGCGCAGCTGCCCGGAGGCGCCCGCGAGCAGCGCCTGGGACAGGGCCGGGTAGCGGTCGCGGACCAGCGGGTGGGCCGCCGCGTCGCTGCCCCGGACCATGGCCCCGATACGCAGCCCGCCGTCCGGCGTCTCCTCCACCGCGTCCAGCGGGAGCCGGGTGACGTCGACCAGGGCCGCCGGCGCCTCCACGCCCAGCTTCATCAGGTCCACCAGGTTGGTGCCGCCGCCGAGGTAGCGGGCGCCGGGGTGGGCGGCGAAGGCGCCGGTGGCCTCCTCGACGCTGCCGGCCCGGACATAGGCGAAGGACTTCACGGGATCACGTCCTCGACCGCGTCGGCGATGCGCGGATAGGCCCCGCACCGGCACAGGTTGCCGCTGAGCCGCTCGCGGATCTCGTCCCGGTCCAGGGCCATCGGCGCCTCGGAGGGTGCCGCCGGGTCCGTGACGTGCGAGGGGTGCCCGGCGTCGGCCTCGGCGATGGCGCCGAGGGCGGAGCAGAGCTGGCCGGGGGTGCAGTACCCGCACTGGAAGGCGTCACGGTCCAGGAACGCCTGCTGCAGCGGGTGCAGTCGCCCGCCGTCGCCGTCCCCGGCCAGGCCCTCCACGGTGGTGACCTCGCAGCCGTCCAGCGTGACGGCCAGCAGCAGGCAGCCGTTCATCCGCCGCCCGTCCACCAGGACCGTGCAGGCGCCGCACTGGCCGTGGTCGCAGCCCTTCTTGGCACCCGTGAGCGAGAGGTCCTCGCGCAGCAGGTCGAGGAGGACGCGGCGGTGGTCGACGATCAGGGAGTGCGGGGTGCCGTTGACCCGGAGCGTGATCTCCGAGCGGGACTCCGACGGGGGAGCGGCACCGGGAGCGCTGGCGTGCTGCTGGCTGTCCATGGCATCGGTGACCTTCCGGTACGGGCCGGTTTGTGCCGTGCAGACCGCGTAACCAGGTAGGCGCGGATGACACGTGGAGCCCTGGAGTGCCGACCATGAACGCGCCCTCGCACGTGCTGGCCGACTCCTGTCAGGCGGTGGCGGACGTCGTCCGCCGACTCGGTGACGAGGAGTCCTGGCCGCCGACCGACTCCGCCGGATGGGCGGTGCGCGACCTGGTGTTCCATCTGCTGGGCGACGCCCAGCGGGTCCTGGTGGCGCTGCACACGCCGACCGCCGGGCAGTCGGACCGGCCTGCCGGCGGTGCCGGGCCCGCCGCCCGGCGCCCTCGCGGCGGTCCGGGCCACCCTGGACGGCCTGCTGGACCGCCCGGCGCCGCGGGAGTGGGAGGACACGCGCTACGCCCTCGTCGCCACGGGGCGTGCCCCGCTCACCCCGGCCGAGCGCGCGGCCCTGGGCCCGCACGCGGACCGGCGCCCCCTCTTCAGCTGACCGAGCGGCTCCCTCAGTCCGCCGAGCCCGGGGCCTCCGGCCGGCGCGTCGGCTCCTGGGCGCCGGAGGCGTCCTCCGGCTGCGGCCGGGCGGCGCGGCCGGTGCCCCTGAAGCGTTCCAGGGTGCGGCTCAGCCCCCGCAGCGGGGGGCCGGCGGGCGGCTCGGCAGGGGCGGCGGGCGCGGCCCCGCCGGATTCCCGGTAGGCGGCCAGCGCCTCGCCCGCCTGCTCGGCGGCCTCCCGGTACAGGTCGCGGGAGCGGGTCATGGCCTCCAGCGCCTCGGCGTACCGGGCGACCAGCCGGCGCTCGTGGGCCAGCTCCTCCTCCAGGGTCAGCAGCCGCCAGTCCTCCCGCAGCGCGGTCAGCGCCTCCTCGGCGCCGTCCGCCAGCGGCCGGGGCAGCGCGGCGAACGCCAGCACGGCCGCGAGCAGGCCGGCCGGTTCGCGGCCGTCGAGGTAGACCGTCTGCGCGGAGCACACGTCGGCGTCGTAGCCCTCCGGGGCGGGCGAGCCCGGCAGCACCACGGCGCCGCCCCGCGGCACCTGCACCCCGTGGTCGTCCAGCGCCCAGTTCACCACCCGCAGCTGCTGCGGGGCCGCCCGGTGCTCGACCACCCGGTGCCGCAGGCCAGGGGGCAGCCGGTCGGCCAGCGGCACCCGGCCGCGGTGGTCCGGCGTCATCGCCTCGTGCACGACGACATGGATGTTCCACGGGCTGCGCGCGGCGTCCCGCAGCAGCCGCCGCACCGCCTTGTCGTCCTCCGGCAGCGCGTTCAGGCCGCGCAGCCGCAGCCCCGTCGCGATGTCCCGGTCCCAGGTGACGTCCGGATCCTCGGGCCAGAACACGGTGGCGGGAGAGGGCCAGGAGAGGTCCCAGGGCCGCTCGGCCTCCGCGAGGAGCGTCCACACCTGCCCGCCGGCCGTGGCCGGGGACAGGGTGAGCCTGGCCCGGACCGTGAGCGGCCCCGGCACCCGCCACCGCGCCTCGAAGACCAGGTCACCGGCACCGCCGTCCGGCGCCGGCGGTGCGGGCAGCTCGTGGAAGTCGTCGATGACCCGGCGGTCCTTGAGCCCGGCGAGCCGGTGCCGGACGATGTCCGCCGCGGCCGAACCGACGTGGCGGCCGCGAGCCGGCCACACCGTGGGCGGAGTCGTGGGGCGTGCGGGGGAAGAGGTCGGCATGAGTCCATCGGGGAGCGGGGCGCGGGCAGGGGCACGGGCCAGTATGTCGCCGCAGGTCGGTCCGGAGGACCCGGGGGTGCGTCGTACGGGCGTGTCGCGGGCCGCGGATGGCCCATGGCCGGTCCGCGAGGTGGATCGTGGCCCGGGCCGGGCACCCGCACGGCGGACGATCACACGGCTGTCGAACGACTGGGAGTGAACCGATGAACCTCGACCTCGGCGGGCGGACCGCGCTGGTGACGGGCTCCACACAGGGCATCGGCGCGGCCATCGCCGCCGGCCTCGCCCGGGCCGGCGCCCGCGTCGGCGTCAACGGCCGGGACGCCGGGCGCCTTGAGCAGAGCATCGGCCGGCTGCGCCAGGAGGTGCCGGCCGGCGACTTCGTGCCGGTCGCCGCCGACCTCGGCACCGAGGAGGGCGCCGAGCGAGCCGTCGAGACGCTGCCCGACGCCGACATCCTGGTGAACAACCTCGGCATCTTCGGCGCGCAACCCGCCCTGGAGATCAGCGACGACGAATGGCGCCGCTACTTCGAGATCAACGTCCTGGCCGGCGTCCGGCTCACCCGCGCCTACCTGCCGCGGATGCGGGAGCGGGGCTGGGGCCGGGTGCTGTACGTCGCCAGCGACTCGGCCGTGGTGATCCCGGCGGAGATGATCCACTACGGGGTGTCCAAGACGGCCCTGCTGGGCGTCGGTCGCGGCTTCGCCAAGGAGGCCGCGGGCAGTGGCGTCACCGTCAACTCGGTGATCGCCGGGCCCACGCACACCGAGGGCGTGGAGGACTTCGTGTACCAGCTGGTCGACCGCGACCTGCCCTGGGACGAGGCCCAGCGGACCTTCATGCGCGAGCACCGGCCGCAGTCGCTGCTCCAGCGGCTCATCGAACCCGAGGAGATCGCCAACCTGGTGGTCTACCTCAGCTCGCCCCTGGCCTCCGCCACGACCGGCGCCGCCGTCCGGGTGGACGGCGGCTATGTCGACTCGATCCTGCCGTAAGGGCCGCTACGGGGTGTCCTCGCGCGGCTCGCGCCCGCCGGCGATGTCGGTGACGCCGGATTCCTCGGCGGTGTCGTCGTCCCGCGTCTGCGGTGTGGACCGGCCGCCGCCCGGCTGCCCGCCGCCCGTGGTGCCGTAGCCGCCGGGCACGCCCGGCACGCTGTCTGCGTCGGCCTCCTCGCGGCTGATGTGCCGGGTGGCGCGCACCCCCGCGCGGCGCTCCGGATAGGGGTACTCGAAGGGGCGGGCCGCGGCGCGCTCGTCCTCGGCCCGCTCGGTGTCCTTCTTCGGGGTGTCCTTGTCGTTCATGGCGTCCGCGTACCCCTGCCGGGGCGGCCCATGTGACGGTCGTCTCAGTCGTCCTGCGCGGCGCGCTTGTGGTCGGCCTCGTCCCAGGCCCGGGTGTCGCGCGGCTCGACGTACGGTTCGGCGTCGGGCGCGTGGCCGCCGTCGATGACGCGCTGGCGGGCCAGCTCGGCGTCGAACTCCAGGCCGAGGAGGATGGCCAGGTTCGTCACCCAGAGCCAGACCAGGAAGACGATGACGCCGGCCAGGGTGCCGTAGGTCTTGTTGTACGAGCCGAAGTTCGCCACGTAGAAGGCGAAGCCGGCCGAGGCGGCCATCCAGATCAGCAGGGCGAGCACGCTGCCCGGCGAGATCCACTTGAAGCCCTTCACCCGGGCGTTCGGCGTGGCCCAGTACAGCAGCGCGATCATGGAGGTGACCAGCACCACGAGGACCGGCCACTTGGCGATCGACCACGCCGTCAGGGCACTGTCCCCGATGCCGAGCGCGGTGCCCGCCTGCTGGGCCAGGCTGCCGGTGAAGACCACGATCAGCGCGCTGACCACGGCGAGCACCAGCAGCACCACCGTCAGCGCCACCCGCAGTGGCAGCACCTTCCACACCGGGCGCCCCTCGGGCACGTCGTAGACGGCGTTGGCGGAGCGGATGAAGGCGGCCACGTAGCCGGACGCCGACCAGACGGCGCCGAGCAGGCCGACCACCGCGAGGACGGAACCCAGCCCGGACTTGGCCTGCAGCTGCGTCACCGCGTCGGAGATGATGTCCCGCGCCGAGCCCGGGGCCAGCTTCTGGAGGTTGTCGAGCACGTCCTGGGTGGCGGACTTGCCCGCGATGCCGAGCATCGAGACCAGCACCAGCAGGGCCGGGAACATCGACAGCACGCCGTAGTAGGTCAGCGCGGCGGCGCGGTCGGTCAGCTCGTCGTCCTGGAACTCGTGGACCACGCGCTTCAGCAGGGCGAGCCAGGAGCGTCCCGGCAGCTTCACCGGCGAGTCCGGCGCGGCGCGCTCGGTGGCGGCGTCCGGACCGTAGTCCTCCTCCGGCGTCTTGTCCGGCGCATCGTCGGCCGCCCGGCGCGGCGTCTCGTCAGGGTCGGGTGCCCCGCGGTGGGGGAGGTGCAGTCGGGCCATGCACAGCGCATTGCCCGTCTCGGCGCGGACACGCCACCCCGGACGGGCAGGTGCGCGGCGGCGAAGTATGGCGCAGGTGTCGCACGTTCCTCTGGAAAATGCCAAAGCGCTCACCGGACGCGCGTACTTTCCGTAGCCTCTGCGTCACGTTCGCGGTATGTCCGCGCAGGGGAGGGGATCCGGCGTGCCCGGAATCGACGAGAGTCTGCTGGAAGCCATGCGGCTGCCCGGCGCGCGCGGCGCGTCGCTGGTCGACTGGATCAGCGGGCTCGCGCTCGGCGCCGTCGGCGACGCGCCGGGCGGCGACCTGGAGGCGACCGCCGCCGAGACGGCGGAACTGGCCCGGCACGCCGCCGAGAGCGGCTCCCTGGCGCCGGCCGGTGCCGTGCCGGACAAGACGCCGCCCGTCGAGGACATGATCGTCACCACCCCGGACTCCTACCACCTGCTCCGGTTCGTCAGCACGCCCTTCGACTCCACCGTCTTCCTCCACCTGTGGCTCGACCGCAAAGA
The DNA here is from genome assembly GCF_043202555.1 of Streptomyces sp. NPDC048182. NCBI lineage: Bacteria > Bacillati > Actinomycetota > Actinomycetes > Kitasatosporales > Streptomycetaceae > Streptomyces > Streptomyces sp. NPDC048182. Next base: position 157,219 of record NZ_JBIDAQ010000007.1, read on the forward strand.
CGGCAACCTCGCGCTGGCCCGCATCCGGCTGGCCGAGACGGCGGATCGCCTGGTGCTCGGATGACCCGGGTGACCACGACCTGGACCACGCACGAGACGACCTCGGCGGCCCTCGGCGCCCTGGCCGCCGAGGGCGCCACCGGGGCGCTGTCGGGGGAGCGGGGCATCGTCTACCTCGCGGCGGGGCGCGTCGTGCACGTCGAGTCCGCCGCCACCCCCGACCTCCGGGTCCTGCTCACCCGCAGCGGCGCCGTCCCGCCGGACGGCTGGTGGGACGCGGTCGACCGGGGCGGCGCCCACCACCGGGTCGGGCACCGGCTCGTGGAGGGCGGCCGAATAGGCGCCGGCGCCCTGGAGGTGTGCCACCTGGGCGCGCTCTTCGACGCCGCGTACTTCGTCCTCGCCCACGACACCCGCGCCCACCGCTTCCGGCCCGGCGCCGTGCACTGGCTCGGCGCGGTCCGCTCCGTGCCGGTCGACGCCGTGGTGCGCGAGTCGCGGCGCCGGCAGGCCCTCCTGGAGCGGATCTGGCCCGACCCGGCCGTCGACACCGCGCCGCTGGCCCGCGTACCCGACACCGCCCGCGCGGCCGAGCTGCCCGCCCGGCGCGGCCGGACCCTCGCCCAGGTCGACGGGGTGCGCACCGCCGCCGACATCGCCGCGGCCCTTGGCTGCCGCGCCTACCACACCCTCGTCGAACTGCGCCGACTGGCCGCCGACGGACTCGTCACCGCCGCCGTCCGCCCCGCGCCCGTCCTGGCCGGCCCCGATCCGGCCGGCGACCTGTGGGGCGACCCGGACACGACTCTGCTGCGGCGGCTGCGAGACGCCCTGGAGGCCCTGTGATCCGCGCGCGCCGCCAGCGTGCCGAAAGGAGACTGCTCATGGCCGTCGAGAGCGACGTCCTGGAGGAACTGCACCGCCTGCGCAACCGCGTGCCCCAGCTGACCGGCTCGCTCGCGGCCACCGTCGACGGACTGGTCCTCGCCCACGACGCGCCCGGCGCCGAACCCGAGGGCCTGGCCGCGCTGACCGCCGCCGCCCTCGGCGTCGCCCACCGGATGGCCGACGCCACCGCGCGCGGCGTCTTCCGCGAACTGCTGCTGCGCGGCGCCGAGGGCTACGTCGCCACCTACGCCGCGGGACCGGCCGCCGTCCTCACCCTGCTCGCCGACGGCCGGGTCAACGTCGGCCGCCTGCACCTGGAGGGCCGGCGCAGCGGCACCCGGATCGGCGAGCTGGTCGCCGCGCAGATCGGGCCCGACCGCCACGGCACCACGGTCGGCGAGCACACCGCGGCCCCCCTCCCCGACGCCGCCCGCCCCATCGGCACCCTGCCGGTGCGCACCCCGCAGCGGCCCGCCCACCCACCGCGTCCGCAGACCGGCGGCCACCGCAGGCCCACCTGATCCCCGACCGCTGATCCCCGACCGCGTCCGATCCACCGCTCACGCAGATCCCGTAGGAGAGGAACCACTCATGGCCAACCTGGAGACCGCGCTCAAGGAATGCCTCAGCTCCATCGACGGCGCCACCGCCGCCGCCCTGGTCGACTACACCAGCGGCATGGCGCTCGGCACCCTGGGCGGCACGAAGGACTTCAACCTGGAGGTCGCCGCGGCCGGCAACACCGACGTGGTGCGCGCCAAGCTGCGCACCATGGAGCTGCTCGGCCTCAAGGAGGAGATCGAGGACATCCTCATCACCCTGAACACCCAGTACCACCTGATCCGCCTCATGAAGGGCCGCGGCGGCAACGGGCTGTTCCTGTACCTGGTCCTTGACGGCAGCCGCGCCAACCTGGCGATGGCCCGCCACCAGCTGCGCCGGATCGAGAACGATCTGGAGGTCTGAGCCGCCCGCGGGAGCGGGCGCGCTCCACCCGGAGCCGCCCGCCGCCCGCCGCGGGGATCGCCCGTCCGCCCAGGTGACGTATCTTCTACAGGGCAGATTCACTCAAGTGTTTGGTGGGGCGGACGTGGCAACGGATAGCAAGGCGCAACTGCTGGTCGAGGCGCTGACCACCCACCGGGACGAGTTCCTCGCCCAGTGGTCGCGGACGATCGGGGACGCCCTACAGGGCCGGCTGAGCGCCGCCGAGATGCGGCGGGAGCTGACCGAGTTGTACGAGTCGATCCTCGGGGCACTGCAGGGGGGCGGCCTGGAGAGCCGCGGCGACCACTTCGCCGAGACCCGCAGCCTGCTGATCGAACTCTCCCGCAACCGCGCTCGGCAGGGCTTCAGCCCGACCGAGACCGCGATGAGCGTCCTCGCGCTGAAGGAGGTCCTCGAACCCCGCCTCGTCGGCGACCCGGAGGGGGCCAGGGTCTACCTCCAGTTCGCCCGGATCCTCGACGACCTCAGCCTGCTGACCACCGAGGCGTTCGTGCGCACCCGCGAGGAGATCATCTCCTCGCAGGCCGAGCAGCTCCTGGAGCTGTCGACGCCCGTCGTGAAGCTGTGGGACGGCGTCGTCGGCGTCCCCCTGGTGGGCACGCTGGACTCGGCGCGCACCCAGGTCGTCATGGAGAAGCTGCTCCAGACCCTGGTGGACAGCGACTCCACGCACGCCATCATCGACATCACCGGCGTCCCCACCGTGGACACCCAGGTCGCCCAGCACCTGCTGAAGACGGTCGTCGCCGCCCGGATGATGGGCGCCCAGTGCACCGTCTCCGGCATCCGCCCGCAGATCGCCCAGACCATCGTGGCCCTCGGCATCGAGTTCGGCGACATCCCGACCAACGCCTCGCTCTCCGACGCGCTGCGCCAGGCCGTCAGGGAGGTCGCCAAGGACGCCGAGGACGACGTGCGGGGCCTGCTGTGAGCGACCGCGTCCCCGTTCTCAAGATCGGCGAGATCCTGCTGGTCTCCATCCAGACGGACCTCGAGGACCAGATGGTCCTCGACCTCCAGGAGGACTTGTCCAACCGGATCGTCGCCACCGGCGCCAAGGGCGTCGTCATCGACATCTCCGCGCTGGAGATCGTCGACTCCTTCGTCGGGCGCATGCTCGCCACCAACGCGGCCATCTCCCGCCTCCTCGGCGCGGAGACCATCGTCGTCGGCATGCGGCCGGCCGTCGCCATGACCCTGGTCGAACTGGGACTGTCCCTCAAGGGCGTCCGCACCGCCCTCAACCTGGAGCGCGGGCTGAAGCTGCTGCGGCGCCTCAGCGTGGGCACCGCGGACCGCGCATGAAGGACTACGCGACACAGGGCGTCGCGGCCGAGACCGTCCCGGTCGGCAACACCAGTGACGTCGTGCTCGCCCGGCAGATGGTGCGCAACCTCGCGCAGCGCAGCGGTCTCTCGCTGGTGCACCAGACCAAGCTCGTCACCGCGGCGAGTGAACTGGGCCGCAACATGCTCGTCTACGGCGGCGGCGGCGTGGTCCGCGCGGCGGCCGTGACCGACGCGGGCCGCACCGGGATCTTCGTGGAGTTCCAGGACGAGGGCCCGGGCATACCCGACCTGGAGCTGGCCCTCACCGACGGCTGGACCTCCGGCAACGGCATGGGGCTCGGCCTGAGCGGCGCCAAGCGGCTCGTCGACGAGTTCGACCTCCGGTCGGGTCCCGAGGGCACCACGGTGAGCATTGTGAAGTGGAGCCGGTGAACGCCACGCTCGTCGCCGAGTCCGGCGACGTGTGCTGGCTGCGCGCGGACGTCGCCCTGGCGGCCGCCGCGCGCCGCGAGGCGGGCCGGCTGGCCCGCGGCGTCTGCCTGCCCGAGGCGCGCGTCGCCGACCTGGAGCTGTGCGTCACCGAGCTGGCGACCAACCTCCTCAAGTACGCCGACGACGGTTCCCTCGTCCTGCGGGTGGTGCGCTCCCGGGACCGGGCCGCCATGGAGTGCCTGTCCCTGGACAGCGGCCCCGGCATCGCCGACGTCCAGCGGGCGCTGCGCGACGGCATGTCCGCCTCCGGCAGCCTCGGCGTCGGCATGGGGACCGTCACCCGGCTGGCGGATGTCTCCGGTGTGCACTCCCTGCACGGCCGGGGCACCGCCGTCTACGCCCGCTTCTGGGCCGAGGAGCCCTTCGCGCCGGTCGGCCCGGTGGACGTGGGCGGCCTGACCCGTCCCATCGGCGGCGAGCAGGTGTGCGGCGACGGCTGGGCCGTGCGCACGGCGGGCGACGGCGACGCCCTCCTGCTGCTCATGTGCGACGGGCTCGGCCACGGCCCGCTGGCGGCGCGGGCCGCCGAGCGGGCCAGGAGCGCCTTCCGCGACAGCCGCCGGACGGAACCGGCCGCGGTGCTGGCCGACGTCCACCAGGCGCTGCGCGGCACCAGGGGCGCGGCGGTGGCCATCGCCCTGGTCGACCCGACGGCGCGGCGCGTCCGGCTCAGCGGGGCGGGCAATGTGAGCGCCCTGGTCGCCACCCCGGACGGGCGCAGTTCGCTGCCGTCGCTGCCGGGCATCGTCGGGGTGCAGCTGCCCCGGCCGCGCACCTTCGAGGCGGCGTTCCCGCCCGGTGCCGCGCTGATCATGCACTCGGACGGGCTCAACGACCGCTGGAAGCCCGCCGACTTCCCCGGCCTGTTCGGCCAGGCCCCCGCCCTCGTCGCCGCCCAGATCTTCAACCAGGCCGCGGTCCGACGGGACGACGCCGGGATCGTCGTGGCCGTGCACAGGCAGCCGTGAGCGACGGGCCGCCGGTCCGGGAACTGATCACGCTCGCCCTCCGTGAGGGGGGCGACGTGGTCGCCCTGCGCCGCCTCGCCCAGTCGGCGTGCCGCGCCGCCGACCTGACCGGCAGCCCCCTGGTCCGGTTGACGACGGTGGTGAGCGAGGCCGGGGAGCGCCTGCTGGGCGCCGCCGGGCTGACCGCACGCCTGTGCCTGGAGCAGACCGACGCCCTGCTGCTCGCCGCGCGCTTCACCTGGCAGGACGGCCGCCGGCCGCCCGCGACACTGCTGACCGCGGCCGGGCGCCTCCTCGACACCTGCCGGCTCACCCCGGTGGGCGACGGACACGAACTGGTCCTCGCCCAGCGCCTCCCGCCGCCCCCGGGGACGGTCGGCGAGCTGGCCGCCGCGGTCCGCGGCCGGCTCGGCGCGCCCGACGCGGCGGCCGACCTGGTCGGGGCGCTGCGCGGCCAGAACCGGCAGCTGCTGGCCGCCCTGGAGGAGTCCCAGCACCAGCAGGAGGAGCTGCAGCGGCTCAACGCCGAGCTGGAGGAGACCAACAGCGGTGTCCTGGCGCTCTACTCCGAGCTGGCCGGCGAGCTGGAGGAGACCAACAGCGGCGTCGTCGCCCTCTACGCGGAGCTGGAGGACAAGACCCGCCAGCTCCAGCAGGCCCACGAGTACCGCACCCGGTTCTGGGCCAACGTCAGCCATGAGCTGCGCTCGCCGGTGAACTCGGTCATCGCCCTGACCCGGCTGCTCCTCGACCCCGGGGCGGAACCGCTCTCCGCCGAGCAGCACCAGCAGGTCGCCCTGGTCCAGGCGTCCGGGAGCACGCTGCTGGCGCTGGTGGACGAACTCCTCGACGTGGCCAAGGCCGAGTCCGGCCGGCTGCGGCTGGAGCCGCACCCCGCCGACACCGACCTGCGCACCCTCCTCCACCAGCTGCGCGGCACCCTCCAGGGCATGGCCCAGCCGGGTGTGGACCTGCGCATCCCCGACCGGGCGCAGCGCGGCCCCCTGGTCACCGACGAGGTCATGCTGACCAGGATCCTGCGCAATGTCCTGTCCAACGCGCTCAAGTTCACCGCCGCGGGTTCGGTCGCGCTGGGCGTCACCGAGGAGGACACCGCCGACGGGGCGGGGCAGCGCTTCCGCTTCGAGGTGCGGGACACCGGCGTCGGCATCCCGGCCGCCGACCTCGACCGGGTGTTCGAGGAGTTCTACCAGGTCCGGGGCCCGCACCAGCGCGGCCGGTCCGGCACCGGCCTCGGCCTGCCCTACGCCCGCCGCCTCACCGAGGCCCTGGGCGGCCGGCTCACCCTGGACAGCGAGCCCGGCCGCGGCACCCGAGTCGTCGTGGAGATCCCCTCCCGCCCCACCGAGCCGGCCCCCGACCCGGGCCCCCTGGCGCGGCTGTCGCTGGTCGTGGTGGACGACGACGAGACGTTCCTGGCCGGCTTCCGCCCGCTCCTGGACCGCTTCGTCGCGTCCGTCACCCTGGTCACCGACAGTGCCCGGGCCGCCGCCGCGGTGCGCGCCGGACGGCCGGACGCCGTCCTGCTCGACCTGGACATGCCGGGACCGGACGGCTACGAGGTGCGGCGCCGGCTCGCCGCCGACCCGGCCACCGCCGAGGTGCCCGTCGTGGTGCTGACGGCGGCCGAACCCGCCGACGTGGACCACGAGCGCCTGCCCGGGGTGCGCGCCGTCCTGAACAAGTCCCGCCTCACCACCGCGCAGCTCGTCACCGCCCTGACCCGTCCGGCCCCGAGGGACCCCCGATGAACCCCACCCCCGCCCCGGACGCCGCCGACACGGACCGGGTCCCCGCGCACGTGCTCGTCGTGGACGACGACCCGACCAACCGCTACGTCCTGACCACCACCCTGCGCCGGGCCGGCCACCGGGTCACCGAGGCCGAGGACGGTACCGGGGCGCTGGAGTCGCTGCGCGACGGCGGGGAGCTCCCCGAGGTCGCCATCGTCGACGTACGGCTGCCGGACATGACCGGGTTCGAGGTGTGCGAGCACATCAAGGCGGAGCCGGCCACCGCCGCCGTGCCCGTGATCAACATCTCGGCGTCCGCCATCACCGTGGACGACCGGGCCCAGGGCCTCTACCGCGGCGCCGACGCCTACCTGGTCGAACCCGTCGCCCCCGCCGAACTGCTCGCCACCGTCACCGCCACCCTGCGCTACGCCCGCGCCCGGCGCCGGGCCGAGCTGCTCGCCGAGCGGCTGCGCCTGCTCAACCGGGCCACGCTGGCCCTGTACAGTGCGACGGACGCGCAGGAGCTGGCCGCCGCGGCGGCCGAGGGCGCGGCGGCGATCCTGCGCTGCGAGGTGGCCGCCTTCCTCTCCAGCCCCCAGGGCGCCCCGCTGGTCGCCCACACCTGGCACGACGAGGGCGGCGCCGAGACACAGGTGCACCACCTCACCACGGTCAGGCCCGCCGACCCGCCGTGCCTGTCCGCCCGCCTCGGCGGCCCGGAGCGGCGCCGCACCGTGGCCGGCCGGGCCAAGGCCGAGCGCCCGCCCGTCGTCCTCGTGACCCCCGCCGGCGCCGTCGCCGGCGGGGACGACGAGCAGCTCCTCGCCCAGCTGGCCCAGGCCGCCGCCCTGGCCCTTGAGGCCCTGCGCAGCTACAGCGAGGAACACGCGCTCGCCCTCACCCTGCAGCGCGGCTTCCTGCCGGAGAGCCTGCCCGAGACGTCCCGCGCCGACCTCGCCGTCCGCTACCTCCCGGCCGGCGAGCGCACCGAGATCGGCGGGGACTTCTACGAGGCGATCCGCACCCCCGCCGGGCTGGTCGTCGCCGTCGGCGACGTGGCGGGGCACTCCCTGGACGCGGCCATGGTGATGGGCCAGGTCCGGCACGCGCTGCGCGCCTACGCCGTCGAGGGCCACCCGCCGGCGGACGTCCTCACCCGCCTCGACCACCTGCTCACCACCGTCGAACCCGGTGCCAGCGTCACCCTGTGCGTGATCCTCGTCGAGTCCGGCACCGACACCCTGCACATCGCCAACGCCGGCCACCTCCCCCCGCTGCTGCGGCACCCCGACGGCACGACGTCCTACGTCTACGACCACGGGCCGCTGCTCGGGCTCGGCCTGCCCCATCCGCCGGCCCGGCAGGTCACCGCCCCGCCCGGCACCCTGGTCCTGCTCGTCACGGACGGTCTGGTGGAGCGCCGCCACGTGCACCTCCAGGACTCCCTGGACACCCTCGCCCGGGTCGCGGCCGGCATCTCCGCCGACCCCGAGCGGGCCTGCGCCGACCTCCTGGACCGCCTGCCGCCGGACGGCAGCGACGACGTCGCCCTGATGGCCATCCGGCTGTCCGACCCCGGACCGGGCTGACGGCCCCCCCGGAACGCGGCCGGCGCCGGCGCCCCCTCGGGACACCGGCGCCGGCCACAGCACGAGTGGGGCTCAGGCGCCGCTCTCGCGGAGCATGTCCTCCCGCTCCACGAGCTTCACCCGCGCCCGCCCCTGCGGCTCGCCCAGCGCGCGCTCCGCGGCGTCCAGGCGGTACCAGCCGTCCCAGGTGGTGAAGCGGACGTCCCGCTCGGCGAGGAAGGCGTCCACGGCCTCGGGGCCGGGGGAGGCCGGCGTGTGCAGCCGTCCGTTCGCGTGGTCGGCCAGGAGGTTGGCCACCGTCTCGTTGGCGTCGCCCTTGGTGTGGCCGATCAGGCCGACCGGGCCGCGCCGGATCCAGCCGGTGACGTACGTCGACTGCAGGTGCTCGCCGGACTCGGCGATGACCCGCCCGCCCTCGTCCGGGACGGTGCCGGTGCCCAGGTCCCAGGGCAGCTTGGCCAGTTCCTCGGAGAGGTAGCCGACGGCCCGGTAGACCGCGCCGACCGGCCAGTCGGTGAACTCGCCGGTGCCCTTGACGTTCCCGGTGCCGTCCAGCTCGGTGCGCTCGGTGCGCAGGCCGGTGACCTTGCCGTCGGCGCCGAGGATCTCGGTGGGCGACTCGAAGAAGTGCAGGAACAGCTTGTGCTGCCGCTCGCCCACGTCGCGGATCGCCCAGTTCTCCAGCGTCTTGGCGACCATGTCGGCCTGCTTGTTGCCGCGCCGGGTGGCGATCGAGCCCTCGTCGTAGTCGATGTCCTCGGGGTCGACGATGACCTCGATGTTGGGGGAGTGGTCCAGCTCCCGCAGCTCCATCGGGCTGAACTTCGCCTGCGCCGGGCCGCGGCGGCCGAAGACGTGCACCTCGAGGGCCTTGTTGGCCTTCAGGCCCTCGTACACATTCGGCGGGATCTCGGTCGGCAGCAGCTCGTCGGCCGTCTTCGCCAGGACGCGGGCCACGTCGAGCGCGACGTTGCCGACACCGAGCACCGCGACCTTCTCGGCCTCCAGCGGCCAGGTGCGGGGGACGTCCGGGTGGCCGTCGTACCAGGAGACGAAGTCGGCGGCGCCGTAGGAGCCGTCGAGGTCCACGCCGGGGATCGGCAGGGCCCGGTCGGCCGTCGCACCGGTGGCGAAGATCACACCGTCGTAGAAGGTGCGCAGGTCGTCCAGGCTGATGTCGGTCGGGTAGTCGACATTGCCGAAGAGGCGGATCTGCGGCTTGTCGAGCACCTGGTGCAGGGCGGTGATGATGCCCTTGATCCGCGGGTGGTCGGGGGCGACCCCGTACCGGATCAGCCCGAACGGGGCGGGCATGCGCTCGAAGATGTCGATGGACACACCGGGGTCGGCGGCCACCTCGGACTTGAGCAGTGCGTCGGCGGCGTAGATCCCGGCGGGGCCGGATCCGACGATGGCTACCCGCAGCGGGCGGGGCATGTTCGAGTTCCCTTCGAGCGGTGACAGATCGACTCGACGGGAAGCCTAAGCTAAGGCAAGCCTAAGTGGGTACGCGGGTCCGGTCTATGGGCACATAAGCCGAACTTATGACTGACCCCGGTGGAGGTATGAGGCGGGCCCGGGGTTTGAACCGCCGGGCGCGGGTGTACGCAGGCGGAGGGCGCGGCGAGCGCGCCGCACGCCCGGAGGGAGCCCCTGTGAAGCCCGGTACCCCGGAGGACGGTCCCGACCCGAACCGCTGGCGGGCCCTGTGGGTGACCCTGGTCGCCGGGTTCATGACCCTGCTCGACGTCACCATCGTGGCCGTCGCGCTCCCCTCGCTCCAGAAGGAGCTGCACACCTCGGCGGCAGCCGTCCAGTGGGTGGTCTCCGGCTACGCCCTGGCCTTCGCCCTCACCCTGGTCACCGCCGGGCGCGTCGGCGACGCCTTCGGCCGACGCCGGGTCTTCCTGATCGCGCTGGCCGCCTTCGTGCTGTGCAGCGCCGCCGCGGGCGCCGCACCCGGCATCGTGCTGCTCGTCGTCGCCCGCCTCGCCCAGGGCGTCGCCGCCGGCAGCATCGCCCCGCAGAACTCAGCCCTGATCCAGCAGCTCTTCCGGGGCGAGGAACGAGGCCGCGCCTTCGGCCTGTTCGGCGCCACCGTGGGTGTCTCCAGCGCCGTCGGACCGGTGGTCGGCGGCCTCATCCTGGCCCTGGCGGGTCCGCAGGGCTGGCGGTGGATCTTCTACGTCAACGTGCCGGTCGGCGTGGTCGCGCTGCTGCTCGGCATGCGCTTCCTGCCCCGGGTCGCGCCGGCCGGGCGGGGACGCCTCGACCCGGTGGGCGTCGCGCTGCTCGGCGCCGGGATCCTCGCCCTGATGCTGCCGCTGGTGCTCGCCGAGGGCGGCGGGGTGGCCCGCGTGTGGTGGCTCTTCCCGGTGGGCGCGGCCCTCCTCGTCGCCTTCGCGCGCTGGGAGCGCCGGGTCGCCCGCCGCGCCGGCGAACCCCTCCTCGACCCCGCGTTGCTCACCCAGGCCCGCGGCTACGCCACCGGCGCGGGCCTGGGCGCCCTGTACTTCGTCGGCTTCAGCGGGGTCTGGCTGGTATTCGCGCTCTTCTTCCAGAACGGACTGGGCTACTCCCCGCTGCGCTCCGGGCTCGCGGTCACCCCGTTCGCCGTCGGCTCAGCGGTCGCCGCGGCCGTGGCCGGACGCCTGGTGGACCGCCTGGGGCGGCTGCTGACCGTGTGGGGCCTGGTCGCCGTGATGGTGGGCCTCGGCACCACGGCCCTGGTGCTGTGGCTGGCCCCCGGCGACCGGGCCGCCCTCTACGCGGCCCCCGCGCTGCTCGTCGGCGGCCTGGGCAGCGGCTGCGTCATCTCGCCCAACATCACGATGACGCTGCGGGAGGTGCCGGTGCGGATGGCCGGCGCCGCCGGCGGCGCCCTCCAGACGGGCCAGCGCCTCGGCGGCGCCGTGGGCACCGCCGCGCTGCCCGGGCTGTTCTACCTGGTGCTGAACGCCGGCGGCGACGACTACCACCGGGCCGTCGGCCTGTCGGTGGGCACCGGCGTCGCCGCCATGGTGTGCGCGCTCGCCGTGGCCGTCCTCGACTGGCGCCGCGACCACCGCCACGACGAGCGGCGCTGCCCGCCGGAGACCGCCCACAGCCACGCCCACGCCAGTCAGAGCTGAACGGCCCCCGTTCAGCGGCGCTTGCCGAACTTCCGGAGCATCTCCTGCGCCTGGGCCCGGCGGCGCGGGTCGGCCGCGGCGCGGCGCACCTGCTCCGCCGCGCGACGCCCCTGCGGGCTGCGGGCGAACTCCTTGATCCGGTTCACTATTCCGGCCATCACGTTCCTCCGGTTCGACGCGGTGTCTCTTCGCCGTGCGTCTACCCCCGGTGTCCCCGCGGTCACCCCGGAGCCGGGTCCGGTGGTTTCAACCCGTCGCCGGCGGTCACCCGCAGTGCCAGGACGAACCGTACGACTGCCGAGAGGTGAGCGACTGTGGCCGGCGACGAGAAGACCAAAGCCAAGATGGAGCAGGCCAAGGGCAAGGCCAAGGAGGCGGCCGGCCGCGCGGTCGGCAACGAGCGCATGACGGCCGAGGGGCGCGCCGAGCAGTCCAAGGGCGACGTCCGCCAGGCCAAGGAGAAGGGCAAGGACGCGTTCAAGCACTGACGCGAACCGACGCGGCGGGCCGCGGAGACCGGTGAGAGCCGGCTCCGCGGCCCGCCGCGTCTGCGCGGCCGTCAGCCGAGCGGCTGCTCCGCCCAGATGACCTTGCCGGCCGGCGTGTAGCGGGTGCCCCACCGCTCGGCGAGCTGCGCCACCAGGAACAGGCCGCGCCCGCCCTCGTCCGTCATCGCCGCGTACCGCAGGTGCGGCGAGGTGCTGCTGCTGTCGAACACCTCGCACACCAGGCTGCGGTCCCGCAGCATCCGCACGTGCACCGTCTCGCCGCCGTACCGGATCGCGTTGGTGACCAGCTCGCTCAGGATCAGCTCCGTCGTGAACACCAGCTCCTCCAGGCCCCACTCGGCCAGCCGCCGGGTGACCCGGGCCCGCACCTCGCCGACCGCCGCCGGGTCCGAGGGCACCTGCCACTCGGCGACCTGGTCGGGACCGAGCACCTGGGTGCGGGCCACCAGGAGCGCGACGTCGTCCCGGGGCCGGTCGGCCTGCCGGTCGTCCAGCACCTGCCGGCAGGTCTCCTCCGGCGAGGGCCCCGCCGCCGCGAGCGCCTGCCGCAGCCGCTCCAGACCGACGTCGATGTCGTGCGCCCGGTCCTCCACCAGGCCGTCGGTGTACAGCACCAGGCGGCTGCCCGCGGCCAGCCGCAGCTCCGTCTTCTCGAACGGCAGCCCGCCCACGCCCAGCGGCGGACCGGCCGGCACCTCCGGGAACTCCACCCCGCCCTCCGGTCCGATCACGGCCGGCGGGGGATGCCCGGCCCGGGCGACGGCGCAGCTGCCGGAGACCGGGTCGTAGACGGCGTAGAGGCAGGTCGCGCCGGTGACCGGCGCGGTGCCGTCCCCGCCCGCCTCGTCCTGGTCGATGCGGCCCACCAGCTCGTCGAGCAGCGTCAGCAGCTCGTCGGGCGGCAGGTCGAGGGAGGCGAAGTTGTGCACCGCCGTGCGCAGCCGCCCCATGGTGGCCGCCGCGTGCAGCCCGTGCCCCACGACGTCGCCGACCACCAGCGCGACCCGGGCCCCCGACAGGGGCAGCACGTCGAACCAGTCGCCGCCCACGCCCGCCTGCGCCGGCAGGTACCGGTAGGCGATCTCCAGCGCGTTCTGCTCGGGCAGCCGCCGCGGCAGCAGGCTGCGCTGGAGGGTCACCGCCATGCTGTGCTCGCGCGTGTAGCGCCGGGCGTTGTCGATGGCGACCGCGGCCCGCGCGACCAGCTCCTCGGCGAGGGCCAGCTCGTCCTCGTCGAACGGCTCCGGCGCCCGGGAGCGCCAGAAGCTGACCACCCCGAGCACCAGGGTGCCCGCCCGCAGCGGCACGGTGATCAGCGAGTGGATGCCGTACTCCATCACCTGCGCGGAACGCTCGAAGTCCTGCGCGTGCCAGCCGGGGGCCTCGGCGAGGCGTGGCGCGAGCACCGGCCGGCCCGACTCCAGGGAGCGGCCCTGCGGGGCGGAGGCCACGAAGCGCAGCCGGTGGCCCACCGGGTACAGCGGCGCGTCCTCGGTGACCCCGCGCAGCGCGGTGCGGCGCAGCGGCGTCACCTCCTCCGGACGCCCGCCGCCGAGCACCGAGTCGAACAGGTCCACGCAGACGTAGTCCGCGAACCGGGGCACGGCCACCTCGGCCAGCTCCTCGGCGGTCCGGGTGACGTCCAGGCCGGTGCCGATGGCCACACCGGCGTCGTACAGCAGGTCCAGGCGCTCCCGGGCGGTCTCGGCCCGGCCGGACAGGGCCCGCAGCTCGGTGGAGTCGCGCAGCGTGGCGACGGTGCCCGGCGGACCGCCCCGCAGGTCGGTGGCCCGCTGGTTGACCGCGAGCAGCCGGTCCGCCACCCGGTGCACCTCGTCCGTCGCCGCCCGCCCGGAGACCAGCAGCTCGGCCGTGTCCGGGGGCAGACCGAGGTCGCGGACGTGGCACCCCTCGGCGTCGGCGGGCAGGTCGAGCAGGCGCCGCCCCTCGTCGTTGGCGAGCAGCAGCCTGCCCTGGCCGCCGACGATGAGCACGCCCTCGCGCACCGAGTGCAGCACCGCGTCGTGGTGCTCGTACATCCTGGTCATCTCGCCCGGGCCGAGCCCGTGCGTCTGGCGCCGCAGCCGCCGGGTGACCAACGCGGTGCCGGCGGTCGCCAGGAGCAGCGCGACGGCCGCCGCGACCAGGACCAGCGGCAGCTGGCGGTCGGCGGCGCCGCCGACGTTCGCCGTGGTGATGCCGGCCGACACCAGGCCCACCACCGTGCCGTCGGGCGCCTCGACCGGGACGACGGCCTGCACCAGCGGCCCCAGGGTCCCCTCGATCTCCTCGGTGGAGGTCCGTCCGGCCAGCGCGGGGGCGAGGTCCCCCACGAACAGGCGGCCGATGCGGTCGGGCTTGGGGTGGGTGTAGCGGACCCCGGCGGTGTTCATGACGACGATGAAGTCCACGCCCGTGGCCTTGCGCGCCGCCTCGGCCCGCGGCTGGAGCACCGCCGTCGGGTCCGGGGAGCGCAGCGCCTCGCGGATGCCGGGCGACTCGGCGAAGGAGGCGGCCACGGCGATCGAGCGGTTGCGGGCCTCGATGGTGGTGTCGTGCCGCACCTGGAGCACCAGCGCCACCACCGCCGCCACCACGAGCAGCAGCACGATGGCCACGTTGAGGAGGAAGACCTGTCCGGCGAGGCTGCGTCCGGTCAGCGCCGACCGCAGCGCCGCACCGGGGCGCCGGGGTGACCGCGCTCCCGATCGACCCATCAGTCGGACCATGAGCCCATGTCTACACTGCGGGGACCCCGGAGGCGAGAGGCACCCCCGGTACCGGAGCGGCGGGCGGGGACCGGGCCCGTGCCCGCCCTCACGGCGGCTCCCCGGGGCCCGGCCGGCGCACGGCGAGCAGGACGGCGATGTCGTCCGGGCGGTCGGTGGCGTGCCGGGCCGTCGCGGTGAGCCGGTCCGCGACCCGTGCCAGCGACCGGCCGCCGGGCCGGGCGGCCGGTGCCCCCGCCTCGGACAGCGCCACCCGCAGCGCCATGACGCCGTCGTCGATGTCGAAGCCGGGCCGCTCCACCAGACCGTCCGTGTAGAGGGCGAGCACGGCCCCCGCGTCCAGCCGGAACTCCGTCAGCGGATACTCCGCCACCGGATCCACGCCGAGCACCACCCCGCCGGGCAGGTCGAGCATTTCGGTGCGGCCGTCCGGGTGACGCACCAGCGGCTGCGGATGGCCTGCCCGGGCCGCGCGGGCGTGCCCGGTGGCGGGGTCGAGGCGGAGGTAGCAGCAGCTGGCGAACAGGCCCGGGTCGAGGTCGGCGAGCAGCCGGTTGGTGCCGCTCAGCACCTCGTCCGGCGGCCGGTCGCCCAGCGCGAAGGCCCGCACCGCGCTGCGCAGCTGCCCCATCATGGCCGCCGCCTGCACCCCGTGGCCCTGCACGTCGCCGATGACCAGGGCCATGCCGTCGCCCGAGGCGATCACGTCGTACCAGTCGCCGCCGACGTCCATGCCCTGGGTGCCCGGCAGGTAGCGGCCCGCGGTCTCGAGGCGGGGGTGGGTGGGCAGCCTCCGCGGCAGCAGCACCTGCTGGAGGCCGCGGGCGAGCGCGCTCTCCGACTCGTAGCGCCGGGCCTTCTCAAGCGCGTGGGCGATCAGCCCGGCCAGCGCGGTGAGCACCGCGCGCTCCTCGGTGCCGAAGGGCCGGCCGCGGTCGAAGCCGAGGATGCAGGAGCCGACCGGACGGCCCGAGGCGATCAGCGGCAGGAAGGCGCGGGCGCCCTCCGCGGCGTCCAGCGGGATGCCCGGGTAGGCGGCGGAGAGCGCCTGCATCGAGTCGAAGAACAGCGGACGGCCGCTGGTGAGCGTCTCCACCCCGGGCAGCTTGGCGTCAAGGGCCACGCCCTCGAAGGGGGCGAGGAAACCCGAGGGGAAGCCGGTCTCCCAGGCCAGGTACAGGTGCCGGTCCTGGAGCAGGTAGATCGCCAGCCGGCGTCCGCCGAAGGCGGGCAGCAGCTCGCGCACCACCACCTCCGACACCTGCCGGGCGGTCACCGCCTCGGTCAGCGCGACGGCCAGCACGATGGGGCGGTACACGGGCGCCATGGAGGCCGCCGCCGGCGCCGGGTCCGCCGGCTCCGTGACCGGGTCGCCGGGCGCCTCGGGGTCCTGCCCGGGCGGGGCGTCGGCCATCCGGTTGGCCGGCCGGAGGACGCAGGTCAGGATGTCCGCGCCGGGATGGACCGACACCGCGAGCCAGTCCCCCTCGAAGGCGCGCGGCGCCGTCCGGCGGCTCGCGTCGGGCGGGCGCCTGACGTGGAAGTGACCCGGCTCGTGGGACAGCAGCGCGCCGCGCAGATGGTCCTCGTAGGCGGCCTGGTCCAGCCACGGCACGGCCTCCCACAGGGAGTGTCCGGACAGGCCCGCACGGGGGCGGCCGAGCAGCTCGGCGGCGCGCGGGTTGGCGTAGCCGATCATCCCCAGCCGGTCCAGGCAGAACACGCCGTCCGGCAGCAGGTCGGCGGCGGCGTCGGCCAGGGTGCCGGACAGCGGATCGCGCACGGCGCCGCGCACCGGGGCGGCGCCCGGCGGCCCGCCGGCCGGCCGCCACAGCTCCACCAGGCGCGGCGAGCCGTTCGCGGCCCGCACGTGCAGCGGCAGGGGCGGCGGCCGCCCGGCGGCCGTCTGCCGCAGCGCGGCCGCGATCCGCAGGCCGTCCTCCGGGGCCAGGGCGGCGGTGAACGCCTCCAGCGGGCCGGCGGTGGTGGCCGGGCCGCCGCCGTCGCCCGGCGCGCCGAGCAGGGCGCGCAGCGGCTCGTCGGCGACGACGGCACCGGTGGCGGGGTCCCAGGAGAAGGTGCCCGCGCCGCGAGCGGTCCGGCGGCTCGCCGGCGGGCGGACGCACAGCGGCTCCTCGTCCCAGGTGAACGGCGGGACACCGGCCGCCTCCAGGTCCGCCAGGGCGCAGCCGAGCTCCCGGGCGGTGCGCTCCATGCGGTCCACGCCGGCCATCACCTCGGCCGCGTCGGCGGCGGCCGGACGCAACACGGTCAGCACGCCGAACGTCCGCCCCGCCGCGGTCACCGGCACGTACAGCGAGCCGAAGGGGAAGGGCAGGGCGGCGGCGAACTGCGGGTAGCGGCCCATGGTCTCGGTGGCGTTCGGCAGCACGACCCGCACCCCGAGGCGGAAGGCGTCGGCGGCCGGGGACCTGCTGTCCGTGTGCACCCGCCACCAGGGGCGGAACAGCGGCCCCGGCAGTCCGGCGAGGACCGACAGGCGCAGCAGTCCGGGCGTGGGGGAGCGCAGGTACACCCCGCCCGCGTCGCCGGCGGTCGCGCGGATCGCCTCGGCCGAGGCGTCGATCAGCAGCGCCGCCGGCCGCCCGGGCCCCCGGTCGGTGTCCTCGGCGCCTGCGGTCATCGGCCCCACCTCGTCCGTACGCCCCACGCGGGCGACACAGCAAGAATGCGCCCGCACACCCCCCGCCCGCACCCGCTGGGCCGCGCCGTCCGCCCGGCCGTCCGAAGGGCCGCGGCCGGGGCGGAAGTTGGGGCAAAGGAGCCGTGCGGGCCGGATCGATGCGTATCGTGAGGGTCCGTGGGCCCGAGACCCGGCCCGAACCGGACGGTGAGGCCCTGTATGACGCCGGCGCACAGACACGATGCCGCGGACGCCTCCGTCGTGTCGACGGTGGTGGAGTTCAGCGGCGGATCGGCGATGATCCCGGCCTCCCGGGACGTCGTCCGGCGCTTCGTGGCCCGGCTCGCCGCGGCCGGCGTGGAGGCGGCCGGAACCTTCGCGGACGCCGCCCGGCTCGTGGTCAGCGAGCTGGTCACGAACGCGCTGCGGCACGCGCCCGGACCCTGCCGCCTGGAGCTGACCCTGAAGGGCGACAGCGTGGAGATCGCGGTGTCCGACACCGGCGACGGCTTCCCCACCTTCCTGCCCCGCGACCCGCAGCGGGTGGGCCGGCACGGCCTGGAGATCGTGACCCGGCTGTGCGACGAGGTCATCACCAAGCCGCACGCCTCGGGCAAGACGGTGTCCGCCCTGCTGCCGCTCCTCTAGCGCCCCCCGACAGAGCCCTCCGGCCGGCTCAGCCGCGCAGGGCGCCCTCCACGGTGGGGTGGCAGGCGATGAGCGTGTCGACGCCGACGAGCTGCAGGACCCGCTCGACGGACGACTGCGGTGCGGCGATGCGCAGCCAGACCCCGCGCGACTCGGCGGCCTGGTGGGCGGAGATGAGCACATTGATGCCGCTGGAGTCCAGGAAGGCCACCTCGGCGAAGTCGACCACCGTGCCGGGCGTCCGCTCCACGCAGGACAGCAGCACGTCCCTCAGCTGGCTGCTGCCGTCGAGGTCGACCTCGCCGGCGAGGGTGACGACGCTGACGCCCTCACCCGTGGTGGTACGGGTGATCAGCAGCCGCTCCGGTACCGCCGCACCCTCGATGTCCGCCACGCTCGACTCACCTCTCGCATATGCCCGGCCGTTTCGGTCGCTTGATGTTAAGGCTCCGGGGAGCTTGTGTAAGCCACTTGGGTGGAAGGGCTCCCACGGCCCGGCGGGTCCCGTCGGCGGGGCGGGCTCGGCGCGCGGGACGGCGCCGCGCTGACTAGGCTCTTCCGGTGTGGCTCATACATTCGACGAGCTCGTGCACAAGCGCCGTGCGGCGGACCAGGCCCACCACCGGGTCGAGGAGCTGCGCGGCTCGTACGGGCCTCCCACGCAAGCGCACTGGAGCGCCCGGCAGTCCCGTACCTACGAGACCGCCGTACGGGCATGGCGCGACCTCGACCGGGACGCGCAGAGCGCGATGACCGAGTACGTCAGGGAGGAGGGCCAGGGCCAGTCCCGGCACAAGATCGAGGCGAGGGTCCGCAAGGCCGTCCAGGAGGGGCAGCCGGGCGGCTGACGCCCCTCCACCGACCGACCGCCGCGTCGGCCGGGTAGCCTCACCTGACCGCGGCCTCCCCGAGCGCGGCGCGGGCGCTCTCCAGCGCCGCGGCCCGGTCCTCGGGGACCAGCCCGACACGGGTGCGCCGGTCGAGCAGATCGGCCTCGTCCAGCGCGCCCTCGTGGCGCACCGCCCACCACAGCTCCGCCCCGGTCACCGGGTGGCCCGGCAGCACCGGCTCGCCGAGGCGCGGGTCGGCCGCCGCCAGGGCGTGCACGGCCGCCGCCTCCGTCCCGTACCGCCGCACCAGCCGGCGCGGCGCCCGCAGCGCGGCCAGCGTCGCCGGGTCCGCCGCGCCCACCAGCGGCAGCGTGGCGGTGGGGGAGGGTCCCGCGGCGAGGCGCCGGGCGGCCAGCGCGGCGTCCACGGCGTCCTCGGCCATGCGCCGGTAGGTGGTGAGCTTGCCGCCGACCACCGTGACCACGCCGTCCGGCGAGGTCAGGACGGCGTGCCGCCGGGAGATGTCGGCGGTGCGCGTGCCGCCGGCCGGCCCCGAGGTGTCCAGCAGCGGGCGCAGCCCCGCGAAGGCGCCCACCACGTCCCCCCGCTGGACCGGCGCGTCGAGGACCGAGCCGAGCACGTCGAGCAGGAAGCCGATGTCGGTCTCCGGCACCTCGGGCACGTCCGGGATCTCCCCCGCCACGGGCTCGTCGGTCAGCCCGACGTACACCCGCCCGTCGCCCTGCGGCAGCACCAGCACGAAGCGGTTGGTCTCGCCGGGTACCGGCACGTGCAGGCCGGCCGGGAGCGGGCCGAGCCGGTCGGCGCGCAGCACGAGGTGGGTGCCCCGGGAGGGGCGGACCCGGATGCCGTCCACCAGCCCGCCGGCCCACACCCCGGAGGCGTTGATCACCGTCCGGGCGCGGATCTCGCCCTCCTCGCCGGTGAGTTCGTCGCGGATCCGGGCGCCCGCGGCGGTCAGCTCCAGGACCCGGGTCCGGGTGAGTATGCGGGCGCCGCGCGCGGCGGCGGTGCGGGCCAGCGCGGTCACCAGGCGGGCGTCGTCCGTGAGCCGGCCGTCCCAGGACAGCAGCCCGCCGCGCAGCCGCTCGGGACTGAGCGCCGGGGCGAGGTGGCGGGCCTCCACGGCGGACAGCCGGCGCGGCGCGGGCAGCGTGGCCCGGGCCGTGCGCGCCGCCAGGCGCAGGGTGTCGCCGGCCCGGAGCCCCGCCCAGGCCAGGGCGGCCTGCCCGCGGGAGACCAGCGGGGTCAGCGGCAGCACGAACGGCTGGGCGTGCACCAGGTGCGGGGCCGTGCGCTCCATCAGCACGCCCCGCTCGACGGCGCTCTCGTGGGCGACGTCGAACTGGGCGGAGGCCAGATAGCGCAGCCCGCCGTGGATGAGCTTGGAGCTCCAGCGGGAGGTGCCGAACGCCAGGTCGTGGGCGTCCACCGCGACCACGCTCAGGCCGCGGGCCGCGGCGTCCAGGGCGGCGCCCGCGCCGGTCGCGCCGAGCCCGACGACGAGGACGTCTGCGACGGCGCCGCCGGCCGCCTCGGCCAGCTCGCGCGAGCGGCGGGCGGCGGACAGGGAGGCGCCGGAGGCCGCGGCGGCCGGGTCGCTGTGCGGGCTCATGGCGTGAGGGTCCTCTCCAGGATGGTGCGCAGCTCCGCGAGGAAGGCCGCGGGGGTCAGCTCGGCGTCGTCCTCGTCGGTCATGGTGCGCAGGGACAGCGCGAAGGACTGGACGACCAGCAGCACGGAGCGGGCCTGCCGCGCGGGGTGCGCCGGGCGCACCGACCCGTCGGCGTGGCCCTCGCCCAGCGCCTCGGCGAGGAGTTCGAGGAGGGCCTCCTGACTGGCGCCGCGCCGGTCGAGGACGTAGGGGAGCAGCAGCTCCGGGTCGACGTCGACGATCTTGCGGAAGAGCGGGTGCGCGCGGAACGCCGCGATCCCGGCCACCAGGCCCTCGACCATGCGCGTCCGGGTGTCCGTGCCCGGCCGGGGCGCCGGGATGGCGCCGGTGGCCACGGCGATCCACTCCCGGGTCATCAGATCGCCGACCAGGGAGCGCACGTCGGGCCAGCGCCGGTAGAGCGTCATCCGGGAGACGCCGGCGCGCCGCGCCACGTCGGTCATGGTCGTGCGGCGCACCCCGACGGCCAGGACGCAGTCGCGCACGGCGTCGAGGACCGCGTCGTTGTCGGCCGGAGCCGGCCGGCCCGGGCTGTTGTGACGGTTAGGCGTCATGTGTAACAGTGTAACGCCCGTGAGGCCGCCGAGACGGCACCCCCGCACCGACCGTGAGGACGATCAGGCCATGGACATGCTGTGGAACGGCTGGGGCGACCCGGCCAGGGCGACACCGCTGCCCGACACGGTCACCGGGCTGCTGCGCGACCTGCTCGGCGTCAAGCCCCGCGAGACGCCGGCCGTCCGCCTGGCGGACCTCGACGTCCCCGCCGCGCCCCTGGCCGAGGCCGCGCACCGGGCGCTGCGCACCGCCGTCGGCGACCGCGCCGAATCCCTGCGCACCGACGCCGAGAGCCGGATCCGGCACACCCGCGGCAAGTCCACGCCCGACCTGCTGCGGATGCGGGCCGGCGACACGGCGGACGTCCCCGCCGCCGTCGTGCTGCCCGACGGCCACGACGAGGTGCTGGCCGTCCTCGTGGCCTGCGCGGCGCACGGCCTGGCGGCGGTCCCCTTCGGCGGCGGCACGTCCGTCGTCGGCGGCCTCGCCCCCGCCCGTCGCGGCGGGTTCGTCGCCCTGGACCTGCGGCGCATGAACCGCCTGCTCGACCTCGACCCGGTCTCCCGCACCGCCACCCTGCAACCCGGCCTGCGCGCCCCCGAGGCGGAGGCGCTCCTCGCCGAACAGGGCTGGACCCTCGGCCACTTTCCGCAGTCCTACGAGTGGGCCACCATCGGCGGCTTCGCCGCCACCCGCTCCAGCGGGCAGGCGTCCGCCGGCTACGGCCGCTTCGACGAGATGGTCCTCGGCCTCACCCTCGCCACCCCCGAGGGCACGCTGGACACCGGGCGCGCCCCGCGCTCGGCGGCCGGACCCGACCTGCGCCAGCTGGTGCTGGGCTCGGAGGGCGCCTTCGGCGTCATCACCGCCGTCACCGTCCGGATCCGTCCCGCGCCCGAGGTCCGGCGCTACGAGGGCTGGCGGTTCACCTCCTTCGCGGAGGGCACCGCCGCGCTGCGCCGGCTCGCCCAGGACGGCCCGCGTCCCACGGTGCTGCGGCTGTCCGACGAGACGGAGACGCTGATCGGCCTCGCCCAGCCCGACGCCGTCGGCGCCTCGCTCTCCGACGGGTCGGACGGCTCCGGGGCCTCCGCCGGCTGCCTGGCCGTCGTCGGCTTCGAGGGCACCGAGGAGGACACCGCCCACCGCCGGGCGGGCGCCGCCGCCGTGCTGCGGGAGGCCGGCGGCACCTTCGCCGGCGAGGAGCCCGGGGAGCGCTGGGAGCACGGCCGCTACTCCGCGCCCTACCTGCGCGACGCCCTCCTGGACGCCGGCGCGCTGGCCGAGACCCTGGAGACGGCCGCCTTCTGGTCCCGCCTGCCCGGCCTGTACACCGCGGTCCGCGACGCGCTCACCGCCACCCTCACCGACGCGGGCACCCCGCCGCTGGTCATGTGCCACGTCTCGCACGTCTACGAGAACGGCGC
Organism: Streptomyces sp. NPDC048182; assembly: GCF_043202555.1. Lineage (NCBI taxonomy): Bacteria > Bacillati > Actinomycetota > Actinomycetes > Kitasatosporales > Streptomycetaceae > Streptomyces > Streptomyces sp. NPDC048182. The sequence continues at coordinate 179,382 of NZ_JBIDAQ010000007.1, forward strand.
CTCCCTGTACTTCACCGTCGTCAGCGCCCAGGGCGAGGACCCCGTCGCGCACTGGACCCGGGCCAAGCACGCCGCGGGCGACGCGATCCTCGCCGCGGGCGGCACCATCACCCACCACCACGCGGTGGGCACCGACCACCGCGACTGGTACGTCCGCGAGGTCGGACCGCTCGGCGTCGAAGCACTGCACGCCGTCAAACGGCGCCTGGACCCGGCCGGGGTGCTCAACCCGGGCGTCCTCCTGCCCGGTGACCCGCCGCGCCCGTGAGGCAGACTCCCGTCCTGATCGTCCGGCACCACCGCCCAGCCCGGAGGCACTTCGATGCGACAGTTCACCGCCGTCGTCAACCCCACCGCGGGCGGCGCCACCTCGGCCGCCGCGCTGCTCGGGGTGGCGCGGCTGCTGCGGGAGGCCGGGGCCGGCCTGGAGACGGAGTACAGCCGCAGCCTCGCCCACGCCCGGGAGCTGGCCCGGGCGGCGGGGGAGCGGGGCCGGGTGGTGCTCGCCGTGGGCGGCGACGGCATGGCCGGCGCGATCGGCGGCGCGCTCAGCGGCACCGGCACCACGCTCGGCCTGGTCCCGGCCGGGCGCGGCAACGACTTCGCGCGCGCCCTGTCCCTGCCCACCGCACCCGACGCCCTGGCCGAGGTCCTGCTGCACCACGAGCCGCGCCCCGTCGACACCGTCGAGGTCGTCTCCGCCGTGCACGAGCGCACCGTGGTGCTCGGCAGCGTCTACGCCGGCGTCGACGCGCTCGCCAACCGCCACGCCAACCGCTCCCGGCTGCTGCGCGGCACCGCCTCCTACTACGCGGGCGCGCTGCGCGCCGTCGCCACCTGGCGCCCGCCCCGCTACCGGGTCACCGTCGACGGCCGCGAACACGCCTTCAGCGGCTACACGGTGGTGGCCGCCAACTCCGGCTACTACGGCTTCGACCGGCGCATCGCCCCCGAGGCCCGGGTGGACGACGGGCTCCTGGAGGTCGTGATGATCCACCACGCCCCGCGCCTGCTGTTCTTCGCCCTCATGAACGAACTGGCCACGGGCGCACACGTGCACCGCCCCCAGGTGCGGATCGCCCGCGGCACCGAGGTCCGCATCGAGGCCGACCGGCCCATACCCTACGGCGCCGACGGCGAGGTGGAGGCCGAGGTGCCGGTCACCGCCCGCGTCCTGCCGGGGGCACTGCGCGTGCTGTGCTGAACGGCCGTGGTCAGCCGTGCACCACCGCCACCGGGTCGAACGTGACCCGCGTGCGCCGCGGGTCGTCCTGCCAGGTCAGCTCCACGCCGCCGGCGTCGGCGACGGCCGTCGGCGCGGGACCGGACGGCGGTCCCTCGGTCAGGGCGGCCAGGCAGACGTGCAGCGTGCTGCCGCCGGCCTCGCCGGTGAGGCGGGGGACCTCGGCCCACGGCACGCAGGCCGTGCCCTGCGGGGCGCGGAGTGTCTCCGGTTCCGGGTGCCAGCCGTACAGGGGGAGCAGCGTGGAGACCAGCGGCTCCTCCGGCCCGGTGGCCCAGCCGGTCTCGGTGAGCCGGGTGCCGTCCGGCGCTCCCGTCACCCGGTGCACCCGTACCTCCCAGGCGCCCCGCGCCACCGTCACGCTCTCCACCCGCAGCCCCGGCACCATCGGCGGCCCGGCCGCGAAGACCGGCCGGTGCCAGGACGCCGCCCAGCCCCAGCCGTCGCCCTCCCCGGCGCCCAGCGGACGGATCCGCCGCCGCACGCCGTCCCGGCCGTCCACCACGACCGCGAGCCGGTTGTCCGCCACGTTGCCCGGCGCGGTGGGACCGGTGCGGGTCGAATACGCCAGCCGGCCGTAGTGCGGGTCGTCGGCCACGGCCGACTCGCCCTCGTGCGGCCGCACATGGTCGCTGCCGTGGTTGTGCAGCCGGACGATCCCGTCCGCGCGCGTCGCCTGCACCAGCAGGCCCGGCGACGGCAGCGCCAGCACCCGGTCGCCCCGCTCCACCGGCGCCGCCTCCTCCGGGTCCGTCCACAGCGGGTGCCCGGCCGGCGCCAGCAGCGACACGAACGCCTTCGAGGCCCAGTACGGCGACGCTGGACCGGAGTAGGACTGCAGGGTCGGCTCGTGCGGGCCGTGCCAGCCCAGGCTCAGCAGCCCGTCCCGCGACACCGCCCCGCGCTCCAGGAAGTACCGCAGCGCACCGCTCACCAGCCGCCGCGAGGCCCCCGGCGTCAGCGGCGTGTGCCCGGTCACCGCGCCGAGGCCCACCGCCGAGGCGGCGGCGAAGCGGTAGGTGAGCGACCGGCCGAAGTGCAGCGGCGCCCCGTCGCCGCCGAACATCAGCCCGAAGGAGCCGAGATGCTCCCGCAGCCGGCCCCCGAAGGGCTCGGCCGCGCCGCCCTCACCGGCGAGATGGGCGTCCAGGACCGGGTACAGGTGCAGCGCCCAGCCGTTGTAGTGGTCGAAGGCCCGCCCGTCCCCGTCGGCGTACCAGCCCCCGCCCCGGTACCAGCCCTCCATCAGCTCCAGCGCCCGACGCCGGGCCGCCGCCGTCTCCGCGTCCCCGCGCCCCACCGACTCCAGGAACCCGGCGACCGTGTACGGGAACAGGTACCAGTTGTTCGGCGCCGGCACGTGCCGCAGCGCCCCGCGCAGCCACGCCTCCACCCGGTCCCGCACCCCGCTGTCCAGGTGCTTCCACAGCCAGGGCGCGGTCAGCCGCAGGCCGAGGGCGACGGACGCCGACTCCACCATCGGCTGGCCCTGCACGTCGTGGCCGAGGATCAGCGGCCAGGACTCGGCGTCCTCCCGGCCCGGCGAGCGGGTGCCCGCGGCCAGGCCGCCCGCATACCGGTCCAGCCAGCCGTGCGGGTCGTCGCCGCCGGCCCCCGCGACGCGGAAGGCCGCCGCGAGGAAGGTCCGGGCGAAGCCCTCCAGGCCGTCCGAGCGCACCCCCGAGCGCGAGGGCCGCCCCGGCAGGTCGAGCAGCGCGCCGCCCGGGGTGGCCCACCGCCACGCCGCCCCGAGCAGCCCGTCCGCGACGGCCTCCCAGTGCGCCCGGGTGAACCCGGTGTACGGGCTGGACGCCCGGTCCTCGGCGGGCAGGGGGAACGGAACCACCAGGTCCTTGCTCATGCCAGGAACGCCAGCCTCTCGCGTCGTACGGGATGGAGGAACCCGGCGCCGGAGGCCCAGCGGGTGGTCTCGGCGAGCGCCAGGTCGGCCAGCCGGCGCCACTCGTTGCCCTCGGAGCCGGCCAGGTGCGGGGTGATCAGCGCGTGGTCGCAGTCCCACAGCGGATGCGCGGGCGGCAGCACCTCCGGGTCGGTGACGTCCAGGACGGCCCGGATCCGCCCCGCCAGGACGGCGTCGGTGAGCGCCTCCTGGTCGACGACGGCGCCCCGGGAGGTGTTGATCAGCACCGCCCCCGCCGGCATCGACTCGATCAGCGCCCGCCCGACCAGGCCCCGGGTGGCGGGCAGCAGCGGGGTGTGCACGCTGACCGTGTCGCAGCGCGCGAACAGCTCCCCGAGCCCCACGCGTTCGGCTCCCAGCGCGGCGGCGTCCGCGTCGTCCACGTACGGGTCGTGCAGCAGCACCTCCACGTCGTGCGGGCGCAGCAGCTCGATCACCCGGCGCCCGATCAGCGACGCCGACAGGATGCCCACGGTGCGGCGGTAGTTGCCGAGGCCGGGCGGGAGGTCGAGCAGCCGGCCGCGCGAGCGGGCCACCCGGAAGTCGCGGGCGCGCTCCAGGACCTGCTTGCCGCTGAGCAGGATCATGCCGAGGGTGTACTCGGCCACCGGCACGGCGTTGGCCGCCGCCGCCGAGGACACATCGAGGCCCCGCTCCCAGCAGTCCTCGGTCACATGCCCGCGCACGCTGCCCGCGGTGTGCACCACCGCCCGCAGCCGCGGCGCCGCCGCCAGCACCTCCGCGTCCAGTGGCTGGCAGCCCCAGCCGGTGACCAGCAGGTCGGCGTCGGCGAGGACCGCCCGCGCCCGCGGTGTCGACAGGTCGTCCAGGACCGGCGGCGGGGCCAGGTCGCAGACCCGGCGGAAGCCGGCGAGGGAGTCCGGGCCGAGGACGGCCGCGGCGGCGTCCCGGGACATGGCCACGGCGGCCCGGGGCCGGAAGCCGGGCCCGGGCCCGACCGGGGTCACTTGACGGCTCCCGCGGTCAGTCCACCGCGCCAGAAGCGCTGGAGCAGCGCGAAGGCGAGGACGAGCGGGAGGACGGCGAGCAGTGAGCCCATGACGACCACGGGGTAGTACTCCGGCGAGACGCGGGCGGCGCTGTTCCACTGGTACAGGCCGAGGCTGACGGGATACAGGTGCTGGTCGGAGAGCATCACCATGGGCAGGAAGAAGTTGTTCCAGATCGCCGTCAGCTGGAAGAGGAAGACGGTGACCAGCCCCGGGCCGAGCATGCGCAGCGACACCCGTACGTAGGTGGTCAGTTCGCCCGCCCCGTCCACCCGGGCCGCCTCGAGCACCTCGTCGGGCACATAGCCCCGGCTGAAGACGCGCCCCAGGTAGACGCCGAACGGGTTGAACAGCACCGGCACGAACACCGACCAGAAGGTGTTGATCAGCCCGGCCTTGGACGCCATCAGGTACAGCGGCAGCGCGAGGACCGTCTGGGGCACCATGACCGCGGCCAGGACCAGGCCGAACAGCTTCTCCTTGTGCCGGAAGCGGTACTTGTCGAAGGCGTATCCGCAGGCCACACTGACCAGCGCGCCGATCGCGGCGCCAAGCACCGCGTACAGCAGGCTGTTGACGTACCAGCGGCCGTACACCCCGTCGTCCATGGCGAACAGGTCGCCGAGGTTCCGGCCGAAGGAGAAGTTCCCCAGATCGAGGAGGTCGCTGCCGGACAGCGCGTCCCGGTCCTTGGTGGAGGCCAGCACCAGCCACAGCACCGGCAGCAGTGTGTAGAGGACGGAGAGGGCGACGACCACGTTGACCGTCGTCCGGCCCAGCACCCCGGGGCGCAGGGGCGCGGGTCCCGCGGTGGCGCTCATCGGGCCTCCTCGGCGATGTCGGCGCGGCTGGTGAAGCGGGTGACGCCGTAGGACAGGGCGATGGTGCACACCAGCAGCACCACCGACGCGGCTGCCGCCAGGCCGTAGTTGGTACGGGTGAAGGCGGCGTCGTAGATGTACATGCTCGGCGAGAACCGGGAGCTGATCATCGGCGAGGACTGGCTGAGCAGCATCGGCTCGGTGAACAGCTGGAGCGCCCAGATCAGGGTGAAGATCGCCACCATCACGACGGAGGCCCGCACCAGCGGCGTCTTGACCTGGAGCGCGGTGCGCACCGGACCGGCGCCGTCCACCACGGACGCCTCGATCACCTCGCGCGGCACGGCCTGCAGGGCGGCGTAGAAGACCACCATGTTGTAACCGAGGTTGCTCCACAGGGCGATGTTCACGATGGACGGGACGACCGTGTGGATGCCGAGGAAGTCGACCGTGACGTCGGCGCGGGCGAACAGGTCGATCACCGGGCTGATGCCGGGGGTGTAGAGGTACAGCCAGATCAGCGCCGCGATGATGCCGGGCACCGCGTGCGGCAGGAACAGTGCCAGCTGGGCCGAGGCGCGCAGCCGGACCACGCCGGAGTCGAGGAGCAGGGCGAGGCCGAGGGCGCCGGCGACCATCAGCGGGATGTACACCAGGCAGTACAGGCCGACCGTGCCGAGCCCGCCGAGGAAGGTCGGGTCGGACAGCACCGCCGCGTAGCTGCGCAGGCCGGTGAAGACGGAGCGCTCGGGGCCGAAGCCGAGCCCCGGCTGGTCGTCGGTGAAGAGGCTCAGGTAGAGCGCCGTGCCGACCGGGATGAGGAAGACGGTGACCAGCAGGGCGAAGAACGGCGTCATCAGCACGCCGCAGGCGGCTGCGCGCCGGCGTCGCGCGGTGCGGCGGGCGCGCAGGCCCGCCGCGGCGGGATCCGGGCTGCCGGCGCGGGGCGCGCCGGTCGTCACCCGGGGTCCGGTGGTCGTGGTCATGGGTGTCACCTGCCTCTCGTCGGCTCAGGTGGTGTGCTGGGTGGTGGACAGGCCGAGGGCCTCCAGATCGGGCATGGTGCCCTCCTGCGCCGCGCGCAGGGAGTCGGTGAGCGAGCCCTGGCCGCCGCCGACGCGGGCGAAGGAGTCCTGCATCACCCGCTGGGTGGCGCTCATCCGCGGGCCCCAGGTCCAGTCCGCGCCGATCTTCCCGGCCTCCTGCTCGAACAGGGTGTAGACGTCCTGCCCGCCGTAGTACGACCGGTCGAACGCCTCGCGGCCGACGGCGACCAGGGCGGGCGCGGCCGGGAACTGGCTGCTGGTGCCGCTGGAGAGCCGGGCCCGCAGCGCGTCGGGGTGGGAGACCTGCCACTCGATGAACTCCATGGCGGCCTCGGGGTGGCGGCAGTCCGCGGTGATCGCGAAGGTGGAGCCGCCCTGGGTGCCGACGACCGGACGGCCGGTGTCCCACTGCGGCATCGGCGCGATCCGCCACTGCCCCTTCTGGCCGGGCCGCGCGTTCATCTGGGCGCCCGCGTCCCAGGCGCCGGTCAGCCGCGCCAGCACCAGGCCGCCGCTGATCTGCGCGTCGGACTGGCTGCTCTCCACGGCGTTGGCGAACACGTCCCCGCGGTCGATCAGCCGCTGCCAGTACGCCGCCACCCGCCGGGACGGCGCGTCGGCCAGCGAGACGTTCCAGGCGCCGCCCGAGGTGTCGAACCACCGGGCGCCGGCCTGCCAGGACCACGCGGCGAACTGCGCCATCCCGTCGGTGGGGAAGATCGCGAGGCGTCGCTCCCGGGCCTTCGCCCTGACGGTGCGGGCCTGTTCGGCGAACTCGTCCCAGGTCGCCGCGGGCCGCAGCCCGAAGCGCTCGAACAGGTCGGTGCGGTAGTGCATCACCATCGGCTCGACGTCCAGCGGCACGCTGACCACCTTGCCCTCGAAGGTGGTCAGCCCGAGCGCCTGCGGCTGGAGCTTCCGGCGCAGCCCGTCAGACAGCAGTCCGGTGATGTCGCGGGCCACACCGTCGATGGCGAACCCCGGGACCTGCGGGTACTCGATGGTGGCGACGTCGGGCGCGTTGCCGGCCCGGGCGGCGTTGCTCAGCTTGGCGTAGCCGCCCTGCGCGCCGGCCGGGATCTGCTCGAAGTCGACCCGCACGGTGCGGTGCGTGCGGTTGAAGGCGTCGACCACCTCCTTGCTGCCGCGCAGGGCGGACCAGAAGGTGACGTGCGTGGTGCGGCCGGTGCCGGCTCTCGCGGCGCCGTTCCCCCCGCTGCAGGCGCCGAGTGCGCCCGTCAGCGGCACGGCGGCCGTCGCGGTGAGCACGGACCGGCGGCTGGGTCGTCCGGGCATGGGCGCCTCCCGCGGCTCCGGCGTGCCCGCGGCGGGCGGGCACGGCTGTTCGGGACACGGGAATCCTCAACGCTGGGTGTCAAACGGTCAATAGACCGATCAGAAGAAACTCAAACGGTCAAACACTCAGACGGGGTGGGTCAGCCGCCTGGTCGACCCCCGGACCAGCAGGCTCGGCAGCAACTCCACCCGCCGCGCCGCACGCGGCCCGCCGCCGCCCCGCAGCCGCTCGAGAAGCAACTCCGCCGCCGTCCGGCCCACTTCGGCCTTCGGCGGGGCCACGGCGGTCAGCGGCGGCGTGGCCAGCGCGGCCACCACGTCGTCGTACGCCACCACCGAGCAGTCCTCCGGCACCCGCACCGCCTCGTCCGCGAGCCGCTGCACCACCATCACGGCGTCCACGTCGCCGTGCAGCACCACCGCCGTCGCCTCCGTGGCGCGCAGCAGCGCCGACACGCCGGCCGTCTCCGCGGCGGAGTACGGCCCGCCCCGCCCCGCCTCCGGCGAGACCAACCCCCAGGCCCACGCGTCCACTTCGGGGTGGGCTCCGGCGATCTCCGCGAACCCGGCGCGCAGCGTGCGCGCGGTCGGGCTGTCGTCCCGGGTGGCGAACACGATCCGCCGGTGTCCCAGCGCCACCAGGTGCTCCACGGCGAGATGGGCGCCGTACCAGTGGTCGGAGCACACCGAGTCCAGGACGTGCGCCGCGCCGCCGCGCCGCGGCCGCCGCTCCATCAGCACCGTCGGCACCTCCAGGGCGGCCAGCCATCCCTGGTCGGCGTCCTCGTCCCGCGGGGTCAGCCAGCGCGGTGCGAGCAGCAGGCCGCGCGCCCCGTCCGCCAGCGCCCGCTCCACCAGCGGGCGTTCGGCGCCCGGGCTCTGCGGCGCGATGTGCAGGGCCATCCGCAGCCCGGACTCCTCGAGGACCGAACGGGCCCCGTGCAGCGTCTCCGTGAGGTACGAGTGCCGCGCCGGCACCACCACGGCCACCCGGTCGCCGTCCGCGGCCCGGCGCGCCGGCACCTCCTGGGCGGGCACCGTGGAGCGCACCACGCCGTGCCCCCGGTGCAGCCTGCCCTCCTGGGTCAGCTCCTCCACGTCCCGGCGGACCGTGACCACCGACACCTGGAGCTCGTCGGCTAGATCACGCACCCGGGCCGCGCCGCGCGCCCGCACCGCCGCCAGGATCCGCTGCCGCCTGACCTCGACCGGCTCCCGCATCCGCCGCCCTCCGCACCCGAGCATGTTCGTTTGAACGATTTCGGGTCATCATAGCGATCGCCGCGCGTCAGTGGCCGGGGTCGGCGAGCAGCTGCCCCAGCGGGCCGAGGTCGAGGTTCAGGTCGCCGCGCCGCAGGCCGTGCCGGGCGCACAGCTCGTCCATGCGCTCGTCGAGGAGCATCAACGCCGTGCCCAGCCGGTCCTCCTGCTCCGCGCTGAGCGTGCCCTCGTCGAACCGGCGCACCGCCTGGCGCTCCATCAGCTGACGCAGCAGTTCGACGACGGTCAGCACCAGGGCGGCCAGGTCCTCGGTGACCCGCTCCGGGTCCAGGTCCAGGGTGCTCTCGCCGGGCGCCGTCACAGCGGCCCGCTGTCCGGCCAGGGCGCGGGAACCCGCTCGCTGACCGACGCGAGCAGCGCCCGCAGCGAGATCCGCACCAACGGCACGTCGGCGACGGCCAGGACGAGGTCCCCGCTGACCACCACGCCGGTGCCGAGCACCCGGTCGAGCAGGTCGACCAGCGGCACCCCGACCGGCGCGTACGGCTCGGACCCGTCCCAGGGCACGGGCGCGGGACCCGGTGTGCGGACGTCGCCAGGGCGGCTCACGCGCCCGCCCCCGTCCGCTCCGGGTCCGCCGCGGGCGCCGCCCGGGCGAAGGAGTACGGCACCCACGGCCCCGACGCGTCGATGGTCACCGCCCCGCCCCGCCCGGCGATCCGTTCCAGGGCGCGGGTGAAGGCGGGGCGCGCGGCGTCGTCCACCAGGTAAGCGGCGTTGAGCAGTTGGGGGGCGCGCCGGCCGGTCAGCCGCTCGCCCTGCGGACGGTGCCGGGTCGCCGCCACCGCGAACCGGCGCAGCTCCGCGTCGACGGCCTCCGCCTCGGCCAGCGCCCGGCCGTGCGCGTCCTGCCGGGCCCGGTTGCGGGCGCTGGCCCGGCCGAGGTAGGCACGCCCCCCGCCGCCGTCTCCGGCCGGCTCCGCGTCGCCTGGGGCGGCCTCGGCGGCGTGCGCCTTCACCGCCCACTCCGTACGGTCCCCGAGCAGGTCGAGCAGCGCGCCGAACTCCGCCGCCCGCGCCGCCACGGCCCGCCGGGCCGCGCCGTCCCCGCGGTACAGCGTCGCCAGCGGGAGCGGCACCGCGGCACCCCGGCGGGCGGCGGCCTCCACTCCCCGGTGATGGGCCCGGGCGCAGCGCTCCAGCTCCGCCGGCCGCTCGAGCCGCTCCCGCAGCGCGGCCTCGCCGAACAGCGCTACGGGGACGTCCTGGACGACCACCGACAGGCCGCCGGCGTCCAGGACGCGCAGCGGGCCGCCCTCCTCGTGCCCCGGCGCGACGAGGTCGACGTCGTCCGGGGTGCTGTCGGTGACCGCGAAGGCGCAGACCAGCGACGCGTCGCCACCCGTCTCCTGGTGCCCGCTCATCGTGCGGCCCCGGCAGGCTCCTCGGCGCCCTCCAGGGCGTCGAGGCGGGCCCGCAGCCGCTCGTTCTCCTCGGCCAGTTCCTCCCGGGCGGCCCGGGACGACAGCGCCGGATCGGTCTCCCACCAGTCGATGCCCGCCTTCTTCGCGGTGTCGACGGAGGCGATGAACAGGCGCAGCCGAATCGTGAGCAGCTCGATGTCGAGCAGGTCGATCTTGATGTCGCCCGCGATGACGATGCCCTTGTCCAGAACGCGTTCGAGCAGGTCGGCGAGGCTGCCGGACGGGGGGCCGTACGGCTGCGGGTCGAGGCCCGGGTAGGCCGGGGCGAAGTCCGTCACCACGCGGTCCCGGGGTGGTCAGCGACGCCGGCGGGGGCGGGCGGGGGGTTCGTCATCGGCATCCTCCTCGTCCTCGTAGTCGTCCTCTTCCTCCTCGTCGTCCGCTTCGTCCTCGCCCTCTTCGTCCTCGTACTCCTCGTCCGCACCCTCGTCCTCGTCGTACTCGTCCTCGTCGCCGTCCTCCTCCGCCACGACGTCCTCGTGGCTGCGGACGACCTCGCCCTCGCGGATCTCGCCGCGCCAGCCCTCCACCTCCTCGTCGCCCATGAGGGTCACGAAGCGGGCGAAGTGCTTGAGGTCCAGGCGCAGGCGGCGGCCCTGGGCGCGCCAGAGGTTGCCGGTCTTCTCGAAGAAGCCGGCCGGGTAGTACTCCACGACCACCACGACCCGGGTCAGCCGGGGCGCCAGTTCGTGGAAGGTGACCGCGCCGCGCGTACTGCCCTTGGCACCCTCGGAGGTCCAGACGATCCGCTCGTCCGGCACCTGCTCCTGGACGGTCGCCTTCCAGCTGCGGCTGGACGGGCCGACCTTGAGGTTCCAGTCGGAGGACGTCTCGTCGTTCTCACTGACGCTGCGGACGCCCTTGGTGAAGCGGCTGAAGTCCTTCAGCCGGGTCCACTGGTCGTAGACGGTGCGCAGGGGCACGCCGATGTCCACGACCTCCATGATGTGGGTCGCCTTGACGCTGCCGCCCCGGGCGCCGCCGCGCTGCGAGCCGCCCTTGCCGTCACCGCCGGCGGACGCCTTCAGCCGGTCGGTGAGCCCGCCGACACTCTTCCCGGCCTTGCCGACCAGGCTCTGCCCGCCGGCCGAGAGATAGCCGCCGAGGGCGTCCTTCAGGTCGTTCAGCGGGGACGCGCCCGCGTCGTCCTTGCGGTCGTCGTCGCTCATCGGCGGCCACCTCCCTGCCGCCCGTCCCGTCGCGCCTGGGCGGTCTTCTTCGCCGGTGCCTTCTTGGCCGCGGTCTTCTTGGCGGCCGTCTTCTTCGCAGGCGTCTTCTTAGCGGGCGCCTTCTTGGCCCGCTTCCGGGGCGGCGCCGGCTCGGGCTCCTCGTCGGGCTCCTCTTCCTCGTCCTCGTCGAGGTCGGCGTCCTCGTAGCCGCCGCTGTCGTCCTCGTAGTCGTCCTCGTCGCGGTCCTGGTAGCCGGCGGAGGGAGCCTTGCCGCCGGCCGCCGCGCCGGTGAGCGTCTCGGTCCGCTCGCGCAGGGTGTCGGCGAGGCCGGTCAGCCGCCGGTTGGCCGCGGCGGAGACGGCCGCCTTGCCCGCGGTCAGCAGCTCGTCCCGCAGCTGGTCGGTGAGCTGCTGGAGCTGCGGCGTCTGCGGCAGCCGGCCGAGCCCCTCGGTCAGCAGCTGGCCGGGGGACATGCCGAGCTTCTTGCCCGCCATGTAGGAGCCGACCGCGATCGCCAGCTTCGCCTTCTTCGTGCGGCCGAGGAGGTATCCGCCGGCCAGGGCCGCCGCCAGGGCCGTCCTGTTGTCGTTCATGTGCGCCTTCCCTGCGCTGGATGCGTGCTCGTGGTCGTGGTGCGGCCGGTGGGCCGTGCCGGGCGTTCGAGGAGGGTGAGCAGGCGCTCCTCCTCCCGTTCGAAGGCGGCCTCGTCGATGGCGCCCTCGTCCAGCGCCCGGTTGAGTGCGGCCAGCCGGGCCTGGACGGCGCGCGGGTCGTGCACCTGGCGCCGGGCCTCCGCCAGGAGGTGGTCCGCGATCCAGGCCGTTCCCCGCACGGGTGCCAGGGGGAGCAGCAGCAGACCGCTCACGAGGCCCACCCCGTCACCGTCCGGCCGGTGCGGGTCGCGGCTCGACGAAGCTGTAGCAGGGCAGCGGGCCGGTGAGGCTCAGCGCCAGCCGGTCCCCGCGGTCCCGGGCCCGCGCCGCCACCGCACGGCGGAACGGCTCCTCGTCGGCGGACCGCAGCAGGAACGAGGCGCTCAGCACCTGCTCGTCGTCGGTGGTCCCGAGCACGGTGCGCACGGCCAGCGGAGCGAGGTCGGTGAGCACCTCCCGCGCCGCGCGCCTGGCCTCCCGCCGGACGGCCCGGGCCAGGGCCTCGCCGAGCCGCACGTTGGCCTCGTAGTCCGGCCGCAGCCGGGTACGGCGGGCCAGGTCGCGCAGCTTCTCGTCCTGCTGCACCAGCTGGGCGAAGCAGCCGGGGACGACCGAGCCCTTGACGTTCAGCTCGACGCAGCCGCGGACGCCGTCGAGCTGGCCGGCCAGGTGGGCGGCATCGGTGCGCAGCTGGGCCAGCAGCGCCTCCGGTTCGGGGGACAGCACCCCGAACCGCATGGGCAGCAGCGGCCCCTGGGCCGCCAGCTCGTCCAGGACGGCCTGGTGGGCCGTCAGGTCGCGGCGACGGGGCCGGAGCCGCGCGGGTGCCGCCGAGACGGCGGCGGCCAGCCCTGACTCGGTCAGCACCCGCACCGGGGCGCCGTCGACGCCGGCGGCTCGGGGGGTGCGGACGCCGGCGGGCGTGATGCCGTAGACGTACAGGGTGTCCGCGGTGACGCCGGCGGTGGTTCCGGCGACGGTGGTGGCGGTCATGGTCATCCCTCCTCGGTGGCCGGGCGCCGGCGGGCACGGCCACGCGGGCGCTCGTCCTCGTCGTCGCCCCTGCTCCGGCCCGCCGCGCGCTCACCGCGCGGGCGGCCGGCCGGGCGGCTCTCGGACCGGCGGGGCGCGCGGCCGGCCGTCTCGCGCTCGCGGCGGCGGGGCCGGTCCTCCGTCCCGCCCCGCTCGTCCGCCTCCTCCCACTCGTCCCGGTCGTCCCCGTCGTCGGGCTCCTCCGGCGCCAGCACGTCCCGCACCTTGTCGGTGAGCGAGCGTGCCGTGCGCCGGGCGCCCGCCTTGCCCACCCGCTTGGCGGCGGACCCGCCGAACAGCTCGGGGACCGTCTTGGAGCGCGCGTCGTGTTCCAGGTCCAGCCGGTTGCAGGCCTCGGCGAAGCGGAGGTAGGTGTCGACGCTCGCCACCACGATCCGGGCGTCGATCTTGAGGATCTCGATGCCGACCAGCGAGACGCGTACGAAGACGTCGATCACCATGCCGCGGTCGAGGATCAGTTCCAGCACGTCGTACAGCGTTCCGGCGCGGGGCGCGCAGGCGACCTCGTCGTCATAGGTGATCATCCGGTGGTCCTTCCGGGTGCGGGCCGGGCAGCCCGGTCACTGGTCCTGGGCACCGCGCCGGTAGCGGGAGATCCGGCGGTACCTGAGGAGGTCGCCGGACGCGTCCAGCTCGACCTCGTAGGTGGCGAGCAGGCTGGTGGTGTCCGGGATCCGGGCCACCTCCAGGAGGTCGACGTTGACGATCCAGCCGTCGTCCTCGCTCCGGCACACCGCGGAGACGCCCTCCACCCGGTGCCGGACGAGTGCGGCCAGGGCGTCCGCCGCGTGCCGGGCGGCGTCCTGGGCACCCCGCACCGCACGCTCGCGCGTGGTGGCCGTGCCGCGTCGTCGCCCGCCAGGTTCTGTCATGCGGTCCACTCTGGCCGCGCGCCCCGCCCCGCGCGTGCGGTGTTACCCCATCCGGGCGGTCAGCGGCCCGGGGCGTCGGCGCGGCGCCGGCAGTACAGGAAGAGGTGTGGTTCGGGGACGGCGTCCGGATGCGCCGGGGTGAAGAGCAGTTCCTCCCGCTCCAGCACCTCCAGGCCCGCGCCGTCGGCGACCGCGGCGAGGGCGGGCGCGGCGAAGCTGGACACCCGGACCGGCTGCCCCATGAACACGGCGTCCACGCCGTCCACGTCCACCGGCACGGTCGCCAGGACCAGGTGCCCGCCCGGCCTCAGCGCCCGCGCCAGCCGCCGCACCAGCTCCGCCTGCTCGTCCCGGTCGAGCTGCAGCAGCGAGAAGTACACGCAGACCGCGTCGTACGAGGCGTCGGCGAGTGGCACCTCGCGGATGTCCGCGCACCGGAAGGCGGCGCCGGGCACCTGCCGGGCCGCCAGCTCCACCATGACGGGGGAGACGTCGACGCCCAGCACCTCATGCCCGGCGTCGGCGAGGGTCTCGGCGGTGGGCCGCCCGGTACCGCTGCCGACGTCCAGGACCCGGCTGCCCGGGGCGAGCCGGGCCAGCAGCCAGGACAGGGAGCGCCGGTGCGCGGGGGAGTCGGCGAAGGCCCGCTCGTAGGCGGCGCCCAGCGCGTCGAACACGGCGGCGGCCGGGGGCCGCGGCTGCTCGTCGGTCACGACGGTCCCTCCGGGAGGCGAGCCGGTTCCCGGGCATCGTTCCACCGGGTGGGGCGTGCGGACAAGGTCGCACCCGGAGCGGCGCCGGCCGGCTCGGTCCTCGTTCGCCGTGCCCGTCTCTGTGAAAACCGCTGGTCACAGGCGCCCCACGGAAACTTCTTCACTCGATCGGGTGATCGACCCATCCGGTGGCCGAGCGGCACCGTATTCCCCACGTGAGGGAAGAACGCAGGACACACCGGCAGCGGCCCACCCGGCCGCCGGCCGCCGTCGGCCGCCCAGCGGCCGGCACGGCTTCCCGCACGCCCGCGCCGCGCCCCCGGCCGAGTGGGGACCCCGTGGCGGGCACGGTTCCTCCGAGCGCGCCCGCCACGACGAGGGATGCCGGCCGGGGCCGGCGCGGGTTCATCCCCATACCCAGATCCAGCTGAACCGCCGTACGCCGTACAACCCTTCACCTTCATCCGCTCCAACGCGGCCTTCGTGCTGCCCATTTGTCAGGAGATCGCTCATGAATTCCCGTTTCCACCGCGCCGCCCTCGCCGTCGCCGCCGCCGCCGTCCTGCCCTTCGCGCTGGTCGGCTGCTCCAGCGACGACAACTCCTCGGACAGCGCCTCGGAGGCCAGCTCCTCGGCGCCCGCCGGTGGTGGCGGCGACGAGATGGCCAGCCCGTCCGATGACATGTCCGGCATGGACCAGCCGTTCGGCCCGGCCTGTTCCTCGGTGCCGAAGTCCGGTTCCGGTTCCTTCGACGGCATGGCCCAGGACCCGGTGGCGACCGCCGCCTCGAACAACCCGGCGCTGTCCACGCTGGTCACCGCCGTCAAGAAGGCCGGCCTGGTCGACACCCTCAACAACGCGCAGAACATCACGGTGTTCGCGCCCACCAACGACGCCTTCGCCAAGATCCCGAAGGCCGACCTGGACAAGGTCCTCAACGACAAGGCCATGCTCACCAAGGTCCTGACCTACCACGTCGTGGGCCAGAAGCTCACGCCGAGCGACCTGGAGAACGGCTCGTTCGACACGCTGGAGAAGTCCAAGCTCACCACGTCCGGCTCCGACGAGTCGTACACCGTCAACGACTCCGCCAAGGTCGTCTGCGGCAACGTGAAGACCGCCAACGCCAACGTGTACATCATCGACAGCGTGCTGATGCCGAAGAGCTGACGCACCGCGAGGCCCGCTGGGCCGCGACGCCCGCCGAGCCGCAGGGCCTGCTAGCGCAGGACCTGCGGCTCGGCCGCGCGGGTGGCCGCCGCGAAGAGCGGTGACGGCGCCGCCTCCGGCGTCAGGAGGTGGGCGACCGCCGCGGACGCCGTGTCGTGCCAGCGACCGCGCGGACGCAGCATCGCGTGGTCGCCGCCGTCCACGAGCAGCATGCCCGCGTGCGCGCCGGCGGCCCGTGCCCGCAGCACGTACGCGGCGGACTCCCGGGGGTCGGTGACCCGGTCGCGATCGCCGTGCAGCACCAGCACCCGCCGGTCCCGCAGCTGCGCCACCGGTTCCCCCGGCGGGCACCAGGGGGCGAGCGCCACCACGCCCCGCACCTGCTCGGCGCCGGCCGCCCGCAGCGCGGCCCGGCCGCCCATGGAGTGCCCGAGCAGCACCACCGGCACCGCACCGGCCTCCTCGCGCAGTTCGGCCAGGGCCCGCCCGGCGTCGAGCAGCGGATCGGCCTCGGCGCCGTTCCAGCCGCGCCGGCGGTAGCGCACCTGGCCGAGCAGCACGTCGTCGCGGTCGGTGACCGCCGCCACCGCGCGCAGGAACGGACGCATCCGCAGCGCCGCGAGCTGCCAGGGGCGGGCCGCCTGCCGGCTCTCGGCCCGCCCGCCGTGCAGCACCAGCACCGCGGCCGTCGGCCGCCGCGGGCGGTGCCGCACCAGCAGGGCTCGTGTCGACATGTCGTCACCTGTGCTCATCCGCGCCCGTCGCTCCTCTCGAACCTCTCGGACCCTTCCGGATCCCCCGGATCCCTCCCGGCTTCCCTGGTGATCCGTAGCCGACGCCCCACCGGATGGCCCGGCGGCGGCCCATCCGGTCCGCGGCCAATCCGCGCGGGCCGCGGCCCCGGATTACCCCCGCACATGTTGATCACGGAGGGCGGAGGAGAAGCGATGCCGCGAGCGTCAGGGACCGGGGATCGCGAAACGGCCGTACGCCGCACGGCCGTCATCGGGAGCGGCGTGGCAGGGCTGACCGCCGCGCACGTGCTGTCCCGCGCACACCACGTCACGCTCTACGAGGCGGACGACCGGCTCGGCGGCCACGCCCACACCCACGAGCTGACCGGCTCCGACGGCCGGGTCCGCCGCGTCGACTCCGGTTTCATCGTGCACAACCGGCGCACCTACCCGAACCTGCTCCGCCTCTTCCGCGAACTGGGCGTCGGCACCCAGGAGTCGGAGATGAGCATGTCCGTGCGCTGCGAGGGCTGCGGCCTGGAGTACGCCGGCGCCCGTGGCCCGGCCGGCCTGCTCGCCCGCCCGGCCAACGCGCTGCACGGCCCCTACCTGCGGATGCTCGCGCAGGTGCCCCGCTTCCACCGGGCCGCCCGGCGCCTCCTCGCCGAGCGGCCCGAAAGCACCCTCACCCTCGGTGAGTTCCTGGACCGCGAGGGCTTCCCGCCCTACTTCCGGGCCCACTTCATGACCCCGGTCGTCTCCGCCGTGTGGTCCTGCGACGCGGCCACCGCCCAGCGCTACCCGGCCGCCTACCTGTTCCGCTTCCTCGACCACCACGGCCTGCTCGCCGTGACCGGCTCCCCGGTGTGGCGCACGGTCACCGGCGGCTCCCGCTCCTACGTCGACCGGATAGCCGCCCGGCTGCCCAACGTCCGCACCACCACCCCCGTGCGCTCGGTCACCCGGCACGCCGACGGGGCGGAGGTCACCGCCGCCGACGGCACCACCGACGCCTACGACCACCTCGTCGTCGCCGTCCACCCCGACCAGGCGCTGCGGCTGCTGGCCGACGCGACGCCGGAGGAGAAGGAGGTCCTCGGCGCCTTCCGCTACTCCCGCAACTCCACCCTCCTGCACACCGACACCGCGCCGCTGCCCCGGGCGCGCCGGGCCCGCTCCTCCTGGAACTACCTGATGCCCGCCTGCGACGCCGGCGCCGACCGCGTCCGCGTCAGCTACGACATGAACCGGCTCCAGCGCCTGGACGCCCCCGAGACCTACGTGGTCACCCTCGGCGCCCTGGACCGGGTCGACCCGGCCCGGGTACTGGCCCGGCTGAGCTACGAACACCCCGTGTACACGCCCGAGTCGGTCGCCGCCCAGCGCCGGCTGCCCGGCCTGGCCACCTCCGTCACCGCCTACGCCGGCGCCTACCACGGCTGGGGGTTCCACGAGGACGGCTGCCGCTCCGGGGTGGCCGCCGCAGCGGCCCTGGGAGTCGCCTGGTGAGCGGCGCCGACGGAGCCGGGCTCTACCCCTGCGAGACGGTGCACGTGCGCACCGACCCGCTGCGCCACACCCTGCGCCACCGCACCTACATGTGGCTCGTCGACCTCGACCGCCTCCCCGAACTGCCCCGTCCGCTGCGCCCTTTCGCCGGCTTCCGCGCCCGGGACCACTTCACCAGCGACGCCCCCACGCTGCGCGCCGCCCTGGAGGGGTTCCTCGCCCGGCACGGCGTCGACCTGGAGGGCGGGCGCGTACTCATGCTGGCGCACGCCCGGGTCCTCGGCCACGTCTTCAACCCGCTGACCCTGTACTGGTGCCACGGCCCGGACGGCCGCCCGCGCTGCGTGGTCGCCGAGGTCCACAACACCTACGGCGAGCGCCACGCCTACCTGCTCCACCCCGACGAGCGGGGCGTCGCCCGGGCGGACAAGGACTTCTACGTCTCGCCGTTCTTCCCCGTCGACGGCGCCTACCGCATGCGGCTCCCGCTGCCCGGCGACCGCCTCGACCTCACCGTGCGCCTCGACCGGCCGGGCAGCCGCCCGTTCACCGCCACCGTCCGGGGTACCCGGCGTGCGGCGACGCCCGCCGCGCTGCTGCGGCTCCTGCTGCGCCACCCCTTCTCGACCCTCGCCGTGTCGGCCGGCATCCGTCGCCACGGCATCCGCCTCTACCTGCGCGGGCTGCCCGTCCAGCCGCGCACCGGCAACCGCCCCACGGAGAAAGCCACATGAGCACAGTGCACCCCCCGACCGCCGGTACCGCCCTGCCCGGCCCCCGCACCCCGGCGCCCAACGCCTCGGCCGGCCAGGTCGACGCCGCCCGGTGGCCCGACGTGGCCATACCGCCCCGGGTGTCCCGGGCCCGCCGCGCCCTGGCCGCCGCCGTCGTGGGCCGCGCCCTGGACCGGCTGCCGCTGCGGGTGCGCTACGCCGGTACCCGCACCGCCGGCCTCGGCGGCCCCCTGGTCGAGATCCACCGGCCGGACGCCTTCCACGACCGGATCGGCGCCCACGGCCTCATCGGCTTCGGCGAGTCCTACATGGCAGGGGAGTGGGACGCCCCCGACCTGGTCGGCGCCCTGACCGTGCTCGCCGCCCACGCCGGGGACCTGATCCCCGCCCCGCTGCAGCGGCTGCGCCGGCTGTGGGCCCCGCGCCACCCGGCGGCGATGCGCAACACCCCCGACGGCGCCCGCTCCAACATCAGCAGCCACTACGACCTCTCCAACGACCTGTTCGCCCTCTTCCTGGACGAGACCCTCAGCTACTCCTCCGCCGTCTTCCTCGGCTTCCCCGCCCGCCCCGAGTCCCTGGCCGCCGCCCAGCACCGCAAGATCGACCGGCTGCTCGACCTCGCCGAGGTCCGCGCGGGCACCAGGCTCCTGGAGATCGGCACCGGCTGGGGCGAACTCGCCCTGCGGGCCGCCGCCCGCGGCGCCGACGTCACCACGCTCACCCTCTCCGCCGAGCAGCGCGAACTCGCCCTCGCCCGCGCCCGCGAGGCCGGCCTCGCCGACCGGATCCGGGTCGAGCTGCGCGACTACCGCGAGGAGAGGGGCACCTACGACGCCGTGGTCAGCGTCGAGATGATCGAGGCCGTCGGCGCCGAGTTCTGGCCCGTCTACTTCCGCACCCTCGACGCCCGCCTCGCCCCCGGCGGCCGGGCCGCCCTGCAGGCCATCACCATGCCGCACGAGCGCATGGAGGCCGCCCGGGACACCCACACCTGGATCCACAAGTACGTCTTCCCCGGCGGCATCATCCCCTCCACCGACGCCATCGAGGCCACGGTCCGCGACCACACCGCGCTGCGCCCCGCCCGGCGCGACGCCTACGGCCCGCACTACGCCGAGACCCTGCGGCTGTGGCGGGAGGCGTTCACCGCGCGCGCCGCCGAGGTCGACGCCCTCGGCTTCGACGCGACGTTCCGGCGGCTGTGGACCTTCTACCTCGCCTACTCCGAGGCCGGCTTCCGCGCCGGCTACCTGGACGTCCAGCAGTACCTGTTCACCAAGGAGGGCACCGCCCGATGACCACCACCACCCGCCCCGCGCGGACCGGCGTCGCGCACCGCCTCGCCGGGCTGGCCGAGGACGCGCTCGGCGGCCCGCTGCCGCTGCGGCTGCGCGCCTGGGACGGCACCGAGACCGGCCCGGAGGGCGCCCCCGCGGTCGTCGTGCGCTCCCGGCGCGCCCTGCGCCGCCTGCTGTGGCAGCCCGGCGAACTCGGCCTCGCCCAGGCGTACGTCACCGGCGAACTCGACGTGGACGGCGACCTCACCGACGCCCTGCGCCTGATGTGGGCCGCCGCCCGCGACCGCCGGCTGCGCCCGCCCCGGGCCGGCCTCGCCGACCGGGCCCGCGCCGCCGGCACCGCCGTACGCCTCGGCGCCGTCGGGCCCCGCCCGGCGACCCCCGCGAGCCAGGCCCGGCTGCGCGGCGGCCTGCACACCCGCACCCGCGACCGGGCCGCCGTCAGCCACCACTACGACCTGTCCAACGACTTCTACCGCCTCCTCCTCGACGAGACCATGGCCTACTCCTGCGGCTACTGGGCGGGCGAGGCCGGCCGGAGTCCGGTGGACGCCCAGCGCGCCAAGCTGGAGCTGATCTGCCGCAAGCTCGGCCTGGCCCCGGGCGCCCGGCTCCTGGACATCGGGTGCGGCTGGGGCTCGCTGACCCTGCACGCGGCGCAGGTGCACCGGGCCCGGGTCACCGCCGTCACGCTGGCCGCCGAGCAGGCGGCGTACGTCCGCGAGCAGGTGCGCGAACGGGGCCTGACGGACCGGGTGGAGGTGATCTGCCAGGACTACCGCGACATCACCGGCGGCGACTACGACGCCGTGTCCACCGTCGAGATGGGCGAGCACGTCGGCGACGCGGAGTACCCGGCCTTCGCCGCCGCCCTGCACCGGCTGGTCAGGGAGCGCGGACGGGTGCTCGTCCAGCAGATGTCCCGGGGCCGCAACGCGCCGGGCGGCGGGGCCTTCATCGAGGCGTACATCGCCCCGGACATGCACATGCGCCCGCTGGGCGAGACGGTCGGCCTGCTGGAGGGGGCGGGGCTGGAGGTCCGGCACACCGAGTCGTTGCGGGAGGACTACGTCCGCACGGTCGCGGCGTGGGGCGACACCCTCGAGCGCCGGTGGGACGAGGCCGTCCGGTTGGTCGGCGAGGAGACCGCCCGGGTGTGGCGTCTTTACCTGGCCGGCGGCGCGCTCGCCTTCGAGCAGCGGCGGATGGGCGTCGACCAGATCCTCGCCGTCCGGCCCTCCCGGGAGGGCGACGCCGGCCTGTCCGCGTCGCCCGGGGAGTGGTACGCGGCGCCGGTGGGGACGTGAGCGACGTGAGCGACTACCCCTGGGGCGCCTTCGCCGCCGGTCTCGGCTGGGCGGCCCTCGCCGCGCTCGCCGTCATGCTGGTCACCTTCGCCCTGGCCCTGCGCAAGGGCGTCCACCGGATCGTGGACGCCGCCTGGGGCGTCGGCTTCACCGCGGTCGCCGCGGTGAGCGCCGTGGCGGCCACCGGAGAGGGCGACGTCGGGCGCCGCGTCCTGGTGACCGCCCTGACCGCCGTCTGGGGCCTGCGCCTGGCCGTGCACATCGCCCGGCGCGGCCGGGGGCACGGGGAGGACCCGCGCTACGAGGAGCTGCTCGGCAAGGCGCCTGGCAATCGGAACCTGTACGCCCTGCGCATGGTCTACCTCCTCCAGGCCGCCCTGGTGTGGCTGGTGTCCCTGCCGGTCCAGGCCGCCTCCTACGGCCCCGACGGGCTCGGCGCCCTGGCCTGGGCCGGCACCGCCCTGTGGGCGGTCGGGCTTGCCTTCGAGGCCGTCGGCGACGCCCAGCTGGCCCGCTTCAAGGCGGACCCGGCCGCGAAGGGCCGCATCATGGACCGCGGCCTGTGGAGCTGGACCAGGCATCCCAACTACTTCGGCGACTTCTGCGTCTGGTGGGGCCTGTACCTGGTCGCCTGCGACGCGGGCGCGGCCGCCGCCGCCGCCGTCTCCGCCCTCTCCCCGCTGGTCATGTCGTACCTGCTGATCGGCGGGAGCGGCAAGCGCCTCCTGGAGCGCCGCATGGCCGACCGGCCCGGCTGGTCCGCCTACGCGGCGCGCACCAGCGGCTTCTTCCCGAGGCCACCGCGCCGGTAGCGGTGGGCGGCCGGGGCCCCATGGGGGAGGGCCCCGGCCGCCGGTCTCAGGCCGGCATGCTCATCAGCGCCACCGGCGAACCGCTCGGCGCCTTCGACCCGCCGTCCGGCTCGACCGTGACCCCGACCCCGGCCGCTCCGTCCACGCCGCCCGTCATCAGCACCGCCTGGCTGGGCCGCCCGGGGTCCATCAGGCCCGCCGACCGCATCGTGCCGTGGTCGTCGAACCAGAGCTGGTACACCTTGCCCCGCGGTGGCGCGGCCATGTCGGAGGCCAGGAACACCGCCCGGTCCTGTCTCCTGGAGACCACCAGCGTGGCGCTCGCCCCGTCGGACAGCCGGACGGTGCGCGACGCGGCGTCGGGCGCGGCCAGCACGCCGGCCAGCTCCTCGGTCCGCTGCTCGGCCTGGGCGGCCCGGTCCCCGGCGTCCTGCGCGCGGTCGTACTGCCAGACGGCGGTGCCGCCCAGGCCGGCCGCCGCCGCCACGCACGCGGCCAGCACCCAGCGGGCCAGGCCGCGGTTGCGGGGCGCGCGCTGCCGGAGCGGCTCCACGGCCCCGCCGCCGGGCGGCACCTGACGGACGGTGGTGATGCGGTGCAGCACCCGCTCCTTGAGCACCGGGCTCGGCGTCACCGACGCGGCGAGGCCCAGCCGGGCGGTGGCTGCGGCGAACTCGCGGCTCTCCTCGGCGCAGGCGGCGCAGTCCGCGAGATGGCGCTCGAAGGCGGCGCGCTCGTCGTCGGACAGCGCGTGCAGGGCGTAGGCGCCCGACAGGCTGTGCAGGTCCTCGGTGCGCATCACGCGCTCACCCCCAGGCAGTCACGGAGCCGGATGAGGCCGTCACGCAGCCGGGTCTTGACCGTGCCGAGCGGCAGCGCGAGCGCCTCGGCGACCTGCCGGTAGGTCAGGCCGCGGTAGTAGGCCAGGGTGACCGCCTGGCGCTGGATCTCGGTCAGGGTGCGCAGACAGCGCCGCACCTGCTCCCGCTCCAGGCGGGTCTCCACCTGTTCGGTCACCTCGTCGTACTCGGGCGTACGGTCGAGCAGCGCGGCCTTGTGGTCGCGGGCGGCGGCGGCCTCCACCGAGCGCACCCGGTCCACGGCCCGCCGGTGGGACAGCGTGAGGATCCAGTTGATCACCGAGCCGCGCTCGGGCCGGTACTTGGGCGCCGTACGCCACACCTCCACCAGCACCTCCTGGGCGACCTCCTCCGACTGCGCGTGATCGCGCAGCACCGCGCGGACCACCCCGAGCACGGAACTCGCGACCGCGTCGTAGACGGCGGAGAAGGACTCCTGGTCGCCGAGGGCCACCTCATGGATCAGCTGTTGCAGATCGGGCTGCGCCGATGGATTTCTGCCGATGTGTACGGCTTCCTTCACGAGGATTGCTCCCAAAGAGTGCGACAGGCCGGGGACGTCCCCGGGGAATTCGGGGCCGGACGGGCGGCGGATTGGTCGGGACGGCACACGGAAGGGCAGGTGAGCCGGTCGGTAGAGTCTGCCGTACCAGCTCCACGCGATCGGACACGGATCCTCCCTCATCGCCATGGCCTCTTCCTGGACCACCCGCGCCGAGACCCCCGCCGACGTCCCCGCCGTACGCGACGTCGTCGGCGCAGCCTTCCCGACCGCGGAGGAGGCGGGGCTCGTCGACGCGCTGCGCGTCGATCCCGGCGCCTGGATCGAGGGGCTGTCCGTCGTCGCGGTGGACGACGACGACCGGCCGGTGGGCCACGCCCTGCTCACCCGGTGCCACATCGGGGACGCCCCCGCCCTGTGCCTCGCCCCGGTCGCGGTGCGCCCCGACGCCCAGCGCACCGGCGCCGGCTCCGCCGCGGTCCGCGCCGCCGAACGGCGCGGCGTAGCGCACGGTCCCGGCGGGCAGCGGGCGGCCGGGGTCCAGGGTGAGGGCCATCACGGCGTCGTCGGGGGCGGGCCGGACGGGACATGACCCGAACGGCCCTCTCGGGTACCCACCCGGGGCGCGGAGGCTGTGGGGTAGGAGGTGCCGCGACTTCGCCGCAGACGTGCGTGCCGCGCCCCAGCCGCCCGACCGCTGTCCCGACACGGAAAGGAACCCGATGTCCGCCGACACGCAGCAGGCGCCCACCGGACTCACCGACGAGGAAGTGGCCGTCCTGGACGCCCACTGGCGCGCCGCGAACTACCTCGCCGTCGGCCAGATCTACCTGATGGCCAACCCGCTGCTGACCGAGCCGCTGCGCCCGGAGCACGTCAAGCCGCGCCTGCTCGGCCACTGGGGCACCTCACCGGGGCTGAACCTGGTGCACACCCACCTCAACCGGGTGATCAAGGCCCGCGACCTGGACGCCCTGTGCATCTGGGGCCCCGGCCACGGCGGCCCCGCCGTGCTGGCCAACGCCTGGCTGGAGGGCTCGTACACCGAGACCTATCCCGACATCACCCGGGACGCGGCCGGGATGGGCCGGCTCTTCAAGCAGTTCTCCTTCCCCGGCGGCGTCCCCAGCCACGTGGCCCCCGAGACCCCGGGCTCCATCCACGAGGGCGGCGAGCTGGGCTACTCCCTCTCCCACGCCTACGGCGCCGCCTTCGACCACCCGGACCTGGTGGTCGCCTGCGTGATCGGCGACGGCGAGGCGGAGACCGGGCCGCTGGCGACGTCCTGGCACTCCAACAAGTTCCTGGACCCGGTCAACGACGGCGCCGTGCTGCCGATCCTGCACCTCAACGGCTACAAGATCGCCAACCCCGCGGTCCTCGCCCGCCTCCCCGAGAGCGAGCTGGACGAGTTGCTGCGCGGCTACGGCCACGACCCCATCCACGTCACCGGCGACGAGCCGGCCGCCGTGCACCGCGCCATGGCCCAGGCCATGGACACCGCCCTCGACCGGATCGCCCACCTCCAGCGCGCCGCCCGCGAGGAGGGCGCCGGCGACCGCCCCCGCTGGCCGATGATCGTGCTGCGCACCCCCAAGGGCTGGACCGGCCCCGCCGAGGTCGACGGCCTGCCGGTGGAGAACACCTGGCGGGCCCACCAGGTGCCGCTCTCCAACGTCCGCACCGACCCCGGGCACCTGCGCCAACTGGAGGAGTGGCTGCGCTCCTACCGGCCCGAGGAGCTGTTCGACGAGCACGGCACCCCGCGCCCCGGCATCCTCGCCGCCGTCCCCGAGGGCACCCGCCGCCTCGGCGCCACCCCGTACGCCAACGGCGGCCTGATGCTCCGCGAGCTGCCCCTGCCGCCGCTGGAGAAGTACGCCGTCCCGGTGGACGAGCCCGGCACCACGATGCACGAGCCCACCAAGGTCCTCGGCGACCTGCTCCGGGACGTCATGGACGCCACCACCGGGCGCCGCGACTTCCGCCTCGTCGGCCCGGACGAGACCGCCTCCAACCGCCTCCAGGCCGTCTACTCCGCCAGCGGCAAGGCCTGGCAGGAGCGGACCCTGGAGGTGGACGAGGACCTCGACCGGCACGGCCGGGTGATGGAGATCCTCTCCGAGCACACCTGCCAGGGCTGGCTGGAGGGCTACCTCCTCACCGGCCGGCACGGACTGTTCTCCTGCTACGAGGCGTTCGTGCACATCGTCGACTCGATGGTCAACCAGCACGTCAAATGGCTGCGCGTGACCCGCCGGCTGCCCTGGCGCGCCCCCATCGCCTCCCTCAACTACCTGCTCACCTCGCACGTCTGGCGCCAGGACCACAACGGCTTCTCCCACCAGGACCCCGGCTTCGTCGACCACATCCTCAACAAGAGCCCCGAGGCCGTGCGGGTCTACCTGCCGCCGGACGCCAACACCCTCCTCTCCGTCGCCGACCACGCGCTGCGCAGCCGCGACTACGTCAACGTCATCGTGGCCGGCAAGCAGCCCTGCTTCGACTGGCTGACCATGGAGCAGGCCCGAGTGCACTGCGCCCGCGGCGCCGGCATCTGGGAGTGGGCCGGCACCGAGGACGGCACCCGGGAACCGGACGCGGTCCTCGCCTGCGCCGGCGACGTGCCCACCCAGGAGGTGCTGGCCGCCGCCCAGTTGCTCCGCGAGCACCTGCCCGACCTCGCGGTGCGGGTGGTCAACGTGGTCGACATCGCCCGGCTGCTGCCCGCCGAGGAACACCCGCACGGGCTGAACGCCTTCGAGTACGACGGCCTGTTCACCGCCGACAAGCCGGTCGTCTTCGCCTACCACGGCTACCCTTGGCTGATCCACCGCCTCGCCTACCGGCGCACCGGCCACGCCAACCTGCATGTGCGCGGCTACAAGGAGATCGGGACCACCACCACCCCGTTCGACATGGTGCTCGGCAACGACATGGACCGCTACCGCCTCGTCATGGACGTCATCGACCGGGTGCCGGGGCTCGCCGTGCGCGCGGCGCCGGTCCGCCAGCGGATGGAGGACGCCCGGCTGCGCCACCACGCGTACATCCGCGAGCACGGCGTCGACCTGCCCGAGGTCGCCGACTGGACCTGGACCGGCTGAGGCCGCCGTGACCGCGTCCCCCGGCACCTGGGTGTACGACCGCTACGACCCCGCGGAGGAGCGCCTGCGCGAGTCGCTGTGCACGCTGGGCAACGGGTACTTCGCCACCCGCGGCGCGCTCCCCGAGTGCGCCGCGGACGACGTGCACTACCCGGGCACCTACGCGGCCGGCTGCTACAACCGGCTCACCTCCGCGGTGGCCGGGCGCCGGGTGGAGAACGAGGACATGGTCAACCTCCCCAACTGGCTGCCGCTGCGCTGCCGTACGGGAGACGGTCCCTGGCTCACCCCGGACACCGCCGAGGTGCTCGACCACCGCCAGACGGTGCATCTGGAGACCGGGGTCCTCGAGCGCCGCACCCGCTACGGCCTCGGCGACGGGCTCGCCCTCACCGTGCGCCAACTCCGCCTGGTCCACATGGCCGATCCCCATCTCGCCGCCCTGCGCACCGAGTTCACCGTCGAGGGCGGCGCCCTGGACCTCGAGGTGGAGGCCGCCCTCGACGGCCGCGTCACCAACTCCGGGGTGCCCCGCTACCGCGACCTGGCCGGCCGCCACCTCACCCACGTGCACACCTGCGCCGACGACGGCATGTCCTGGCTGCGATGCCGCACCCGCACCTCCGACATCCGCGTCGGCATCGCCGCCCGCACCACGGCCGACGCCCCCGTCACCGGCGTGCGCGAGTCGCTGCGGGCCGTCCAGCGGACCACCCTGCGCCTGGAACCGGGCCGCACCGCCACCGTCGACAAGATCGTCGCCCTGCACACCTCCCGCGACCCGGCGATCAGCGACCCCCTCCAGGCCGCCGTGGACCGGGTCGCCGCCGCGCCCGGCTTCGAGGAGCTGCTGGCCGGCCACCGCACCGCCTGGGGCCAGCTGTGGCGCCGCGCCGAACTGGACGTGCCCGGCGAGGCGGGCGCCATCCTGCGCCTGCACCTCTTCCACGTGCTCCAGACCCTCTCCCCGCACACCGCCGAACTCGACGTCGGCGTCCCCGCGCGCGGACTGCACGGCGAGGCCTACCGGGGCCACGTCTTCTGGGACGAGCTGTTCGTGCTGCCCTACCTCAACCTGCACTTCCCCGAGGTCTCCCGGGCCCTGCTGCACTACCGGCACCGCCGCCTGGAACGGGCCCGCGCCGCGGCCCGCGCGATCGGCCGGCGTGGCGCGCTCTACCCCTGGCAGAGCGGCAGCGACGGCCGCGAGGAGACCCAGCGGCTGCACCTCAACCCCCGCTCGGGGCGCTGGCTGCCGGACCACTCCCACCTCCAGCGGCACGTCGGCTCGGCCGTCGCCTACAACGTCTGGCAGTACTGCGAGGCCAGCGGCGACGCGGAGTTCCTGCACACCAAGGGCGCCGAGATGCTGCTCCAGATCGCCCGGTTCTGGGCCGACTCGGCCACCTGGGACACCGGCCTGGAGCGGCACCGCATCCGCGGGGTGATGGGCCCCGACGAATACCACGAGGCATACCCGGGCGCCGAGCACGCCGGCCTGGACGACAACGCCTACACCAACGTCACCGCCGCCTGGGTCCTCGCCCGCGCCCGCGAGGTCGTGCGCTCCCTGCCCGAGCCGCGCCGCCGCGAACTGGTCGAGCGCACCGGCCTGGACGCCGGCGAACTCGACCGCTGGGACGAGGTCTCCCGCACCCTGCACATCCCCTTCCACGAGGGCGTCGTCAGCCAGTTCGAGGGCTACGGCGACCTCGCCGAACTGGACTGGGACCGCTACCGCGCACGCTACGACGACATCCGCCGCCTGGACCGGGTCCTGGAGGCCGAGGGCGACAGCACCGACAACTACCGGGCGTCGAAGCAGGCCGACGTGCTGATGCTCGGCCACCTCTTCTCCCCGGCCGAACTGCGCTCCCTCTTCGAGCGGCTCGGCCACCGCCTCGACGACGACACCTGGCGGCGCACCGTCGACCACTACCTGGCCCGCACCAGCCACGGCTCCACCCTGAGCGGCCTGGTGCACGGCCGCATCCTGGCCCGCGCCCGGCGGGCCGAGGCGTGGGCGTACTGCCAGGAGGCCCTCAAAGGCGACGTCGCCGACCTGCAGGGCGGCACCACCGGCGAGGGCATCCACCTCGGTGCGATGGCCGGCACCCTCGACCTGGTCCAGCGCGGGCTGACCGGCCTGGAGACCCGGGCGGGCGCACTCTGGCTCGACCCGGTGCCGCTGCCGGAGCTGTCCTCGTACACCTTCAGCATCCGCTACCAGGGCCACTGGGGCGTGCGGATCCGCCTGGAGCACGGGCGGCTGGAGATCGCCGTGCCGCCCTCCGACCTCTCGGCCATCGACGTGCGGCTGCCGGACCGCACCGTACGGCTGCGGCCCGGCGACACCTGCCGCCTGGCCCTGCCGGGCTGACGGCCCCCGCGTGGGCCGTCAGCCGGACAGCGGGTAGCTCACCGTGCGCGGGAAGCCGGCCGGGCGGCCGTCGGTGTAGGTGAGGGTGATCTGCGTGTAGTGCCGTTCACCGGGGTCCCCGGCGTTCGCCCGCGCCCCGTCCAGACGGACCGAGACGGGGTAGGAGCGGAACGTCCCGGCGGCGCAGTAGGGCTTGCAGTCGTTGAGCGCGTTCGTGCCCCGGCCGACCGCCCCGCCGGTGTCCCAGCGCGACCAGGTCAGCGACGTCAGCCGGCTGTTGCCGTCCCCGCAGGCCACGACGAACGCCGCGGGGCGCACCTCGGGCCGCCCGGCGCAGTCCACCACCACCGGGGTCCGCGTCTGCCGCGCCGCCGTGTGCTGCGCGGCCGGCGCGGCGGACGCCGCGCTCACCGGCAGCGCCAGCGCCGCCGCCGCGCACAGGGTGATCGCCGCCTTCATCGGGTGTCCGCCCATGCCAGCTCCCTGCTGATCTCGTCGGCCCCCTCCGTGTCCGTACGACCGTACGGCCGCCACCGCGCCCGCACCACTCGAACGGCCTACTCACCGGCCGGTGCGCAGGTCGACCCCGCGCCGGGCCAGCGCGAGCACGCCCGCGACGACCAGGGCGACGCCGAGCAGCTGCGGCAGCGCCCACCAGCCGGTGCGGACGTCCTCCCGGTAGAGGACCACGCCGAGCAGCAGGCTGACCGTGGCGTCCCCCAGGGTGAGGGCCGGCTGGGAGGCGACCAGCGGGCCGCCCTGCATGGCGTGCTCCAGGAGCAGCACGGCCGCGACGCCGGCGAGCGCGAAGCCGTAGGTCTGCCAGGTGGTGAAGAAGCCGGTCACGCCGTCCCGGCCGAGGACCCGCATGGAGTCCTTCATCAGGGCCGCGGTCAGCGCGTAGCAGACGGCGGTGGCCGCGCCCAGGCAGCCGGCCCGCGCCTTGCCCACCGGGCGCCGCAGCCCGGCCGCGGTGAGCAGCACGGCCAGTCCGGCGCAGGCGCCGAGCGCGGGCAGCCAGCGGTCGAGGGACACGTCGGCGCGGCCACCGCCCGGATCCGCCGCCGCCAGTGCCACGCCGAGGCCGACGACCACGGCCCCGACGGCCAGCCACATCGCCTCGGGCAGCCGGTTCCCGGTCATCAGCGAGGCGAGCAGCAGGGCGCAGGGCAGTTCCAGCACGAACAGCGGCTGGACGAGCGACAGCGGCCCGGTCGCCAGTGCCGCCGCCTGCCCCACGCCGGCGACGACGACGGCCAGCATGCCGCCGAGCCAGACCGGGCGGCGCAGCAGATCGAGGATCAGGGACGGCCGGAAGCCCTGGGACTGCGGCACGCTCAGCGCGGCCCGCCGCTGGAGGACGGTGGCCAGCGCGTTGCTGAACGCGGCGAGCAGGGCGAAGAGGACCGGCAGGACGAGATCCATCCCCCGATCCTCACCCGGTTTGCCGGGTCCCGCGCGCGGTCATGACCCCTCCGGTACCTCGATGATCTGGCCGTGCTCGTCCACGGTGTGCGTCCGCCAGTAGACGTCCCACTTGTCGTCGACGTGCCGGGGCACCTTGCCCTCGGGATAGCGGGTGTAGCCCTTCGGCGGCTGCTCGCCGTCGGGCACGCAGGCGCTGCCCGTCCCGCCCACGCTCAGCACGGGGTACTCCCCGTCGCTGCAGCTCGCCTCCTCGATGGAGCAGCCGGACAGGAGGGCGGCGGCCACCGCACCGGCCAGGGCCAGGGCCCAGAGCGGCCGGTGGGCGGGGGAGGGGCGGGTGGCACGGCGGACGAGAGGCATGACCGAACTCCTTTGCGGCGACTGGTGGCACCAGCGTGCCGCGGGCCGGTCCGGTGCTCATGAGTACGCCTACTCAGGCCCCTTGGGTCGCCTACTCGGCCCCCGTGTGCTTCAGCGCCCCTGTTCGAGCCGCGCGGCCGCCCGTTCCGCCTCGCGGGCCAGGCGGTCGGCCCCCGCGAGCGCGTCGCCGGCCGTCCGGGCGGCCTCCTCGGCGTGCCGCCGCGTCCGTCCCGCGCGCGCCGCCTCCTCGCGGGCCTCGGCCAGCCGCCGCTCGGCGTCCGTCACCCGCCCCATGGCCCGGTCGTCCTCGTCCGCCGCGCGGTGCCGCGCCGCCTCGGCGTCCGCGTGCTCCGCCCGCCGCTCCCGCAGCCGCTCACCGGCTTCCTCGGCCGCCTGCCGGGCCGCGGCGAGCCGCTCGTCGTGCCGCCGCCGGCGCCGCTCGGCGAGTTCGTCCCTCGGCTCCGGCTCCCTCTCCGGCTTCCGCCGCCGGGCGGGCGGCGCGGCGGGCCCGGGTGCGGCGGCGAAGTCCGACGGCGGCGTGAGAGAGGACTCCAGCCGGCCCCCGGCCCACTGACCGGCCGCCTCCGGGTCCGCGAGGACCGCCCGCAGCGTCGACTCCACCTCCCGCTGCGCCGCCTCCGACAGCCGGTACCCCGCCTCGTCGGCCAGCCCGGCCGCCTGCCGGGACAGCGCCGCCACGACCCGCCGGCGCTGCGCGGACAGCTCCTTGAGCGCGGCGGCGTCCAGGCCGCGGTGCGCCTCGCGCAGCGCCTCGCCCAGTTCCAGGAACCGACCGCTCTCCTCGGGCCGGCCCTGTCGCAGCAGGTTCGCCGCCCAGGCCGCCCGGGTCGGCCGGCGCGCGGCCCGGATGCGCCGGGCGTCCTCGGCCCGGCCGGCGGTCCGGGCGGCGGCGGCCCGCTCCGCGCGCCGGGACACGAAGTCGGGCGGCGGCGTGGCGTACAGCTCGTCCAGGACCGCGTCCACGTCCGGGCCGCCGCGGTCGGCCCCCGCTCGGCGCGCGCTCATGTGTCCTGTGTACGGGCGCGGTGGCCGCCGCGCGACCCGGGGGGATTCGGCCGACCCCGCCGGGCGCCTTCATACTGAGTGACCACCACCGGGAGGACGTACATGGCACGCGTGGGACTGACCACGGAACGACTGGTCCGGGCGGGTGCGGAACTCGCCGACGAGATCGGCTTCGACCAGGTGACGGTCTCCGAGCTGGCCCGGCGCTTCGACGTGAAGGTCGCCAGCCTCTACTCCCACGTGCGCGGCTCGCAGGACCTGCGGACCGGGATCGCCCTGCTCGCCCTCGCCGAACTCGCCGACCGGTGCGCCGCCGCCCTGGCCGGACGCGCCGGCAAGGACGCCCTCGCCGCCTTCGCCAACGTCTACCGCGACTACGCCCGCGCCCACCCCGGCCGCTACGCCGCCGCCCGGCTGCGGCTCGACCCCGAGACGGCGGCGGCGAGCGCCGGCGTCCGGCACTCCCAGATGACCCGGGCCATCCTGCGCGGCTACCATCTGGCCGAGCCGGACGAGACCCACGCCGTGCGCCTGCTCGGCAGCGTCTTCCACGGCTACGTCGACCTGGAACTGGCCGGCGGCTTCAGCCACAGCGCCCCCGACTCGCAGGAGTCGTGGGACCGCATCGTGGACGCCCTCGACGCCCTGCTGCGGAACTGGCCCGCGCCCTGAGCGATCACGGCGTACGCCGCGCCGTCATGACCGACATACCTGAAGGCTCCCCCTTCCAGGGCATACCGGGCTGGATCGCCGCCAACCCCCTCATCCGCGCACCAGCGCCGCGAAGCGCCGGGCGACCCGCCGCCAGACCGCCGCACCCGCCGGCCCGTCCCGCTCCGCCCTCCGGCACAGCTCCGCCGGGTCCAGGCCCAGCTCGCGCAGGCGCGCCGGGTCCCAGGCCCGTACCCGCTCCGCGTCCGCCTCCGGGTGGAACTGCACGCCCCAGGCCCGCTCTCCGACCCGGAACGCCTGGTACGGGCAGCGCTCGCTGGACATCAACCAGGCGGCGCCCGGCGGCAGCGCCGTGACGGCGTCGACGTGCCGCTCCACCGCCGTCACCCGGTCCGGCAGTCCGCGGAAGAGGAGGTCCCCGCCCGCCTCGGCCCGTACGGTGAGCGGCGTGCTGCCGAACTCCGGCTCGCCGCAGCGCCCTTCGACGCGCCCGCCGGCCACCTGGGCGAGCAACTGCCCGCCCAGGCAGATCCCGAACACCGGCGCACCCTCCGCCAGCGCCTCGGCGACCAGCGCCCGGGTGGTGGCGAGCCAGGGTGCCCGGGCGTCGTCGTCGGGGAGGTAGCCGCCGCCGAGCACCAGAACGCCCCGGTGCCCCGACAGCCGGCGAGGGAGCGGC
The DNA here is from genome assembly GCF_043202555.1 of Streptomyces sp. NPDC048182. Classification (NCBI taxonomy): domain Bacteria; kingdom Bacillati; phylum Actinomycetota; class Actinomycetes; order Kitasatosporales; family Streptomycetaceae; genus Streptomyces; species Streptomyces sp. NPDC048182. Next base: position 212,466 of record NZ_JBIDAQ010000007.1, read on the forward strand.
GCGCCGGCGTGGGCGTGCACCACGTCCGGTGACACGCCGTCCGCCCGCAGCCAGTCGCCGAACCGGCCCGGACCGCCGTCCGGTCCGTTCTGCACCACCAGCAGCCGTGCCATCCGCGCCTCCCGGTCGGTCCGTCCCTCGGGAGACCGTGCCCGCGGCGCGCCCGCCGTCAACCCTCCGGCGCCGTCAGAGCGTCGCGGTCCGGTGGGTCAGGTCGCCGGCCAGGACCGTCGCCAGCACCTGGACGTCCGCCAGCTCGGTGGCCGGCACCGTCAGCGGGTCGGCGGCCAGGACGGTGAGGTCGGCGCGGTGGCCGAGGGCGATCCGGCCGGCCTCGCGCTCCTCGCCCGCCGCGTGGGCCGCGCTCGCCGTGACACCGCGCAGCGCCTCCAGGGCGGTGAGCGCCTGCTCCGGGCCGTGCGGCGCCCGGGTCAGGTCCCGGGTCGGCCGCCGGTGCCGGGCGCCCGCCATGACGCCCAGCGGCGGGTAGGGGGCGATCGGCCAGTCCGAGCCGAGGACCACCGTGGCCCCCGAGTCCAGCAGGTCGCGGCAGCGCCAGGCGCGCGAGGCCCGCGGCTCGCCGAGGCGGCGGGACCAGTTGTCGGTGTGGTCGGCCCGGGTGAAGTCGCAGCAGTGCGTGGGCTGCATGGACGCGACGACGCCGAGCGCGGCGAACCGGCGCAGCGTGTCGTCCGGGACGGTCTCGATGTGCTCGATCCGATGGCGCACCGCGGCGGCCACGTCGGCCTGGGCCCGCTCCACCGCGTCCAGGGCGTGGCGCACCGCCGCGTCGCCGATGGCGTGGGTGGCGGTGGGCACGCCGGCCCGGTGCAGCGCGCCGACGACCCGCGAGTACTCCTCCGGGTCCGGCCAGAAGGCGTCCCGGGACTCGCCGTGGCAGTCCGGCTGCTCCAGCCACGCGGTGCCGTTGTCGATGGTGCCGTCCATGAAGATCTTGACGCCGGCGATCCGCCACAGCCGGCCGCCCGTGCCCTGCCGCTCGACCAGGGCCCTCACCCCCTCGGCGCCGGTGCCCGGCTGGCACCAGGGCGCGACCCGCAGCCGCAGCGGCAGCCGCCCCGCCTCGTCCAGCTCCCGGTACAGCTCCACGCTGTCACCGCCCGCGTCCATGACATGACCGCCGGTCAGTCCGGCGGCGGCCATGGCGTCCAGGGTGGCCGCGAGCCGCTCCAGGCGCTCGGCGCGGGTGGGCTGCGGAGCGACCCGCTCCACCAGCTCACCGGCGGCCTCCTCCAGGAGCAGACCGGTGGGCCGGCCCGCCGCGTCGCACACCACCTCGGCGGTGGCCTGGTCGAAGGAGCGCGGCCCGTCGACCCCGGCCAGTTCCAGGGCGCGGCGGCTCGCCAGCAGGGAGTGCGCGTCGAAGAGGCGCAGCAGCGCCGGCACCCCGTCGAGCACCGCGTCGAAAGGCGTGATGCCGACCGGGCCCTCGCCGAACACGTTCGGGTCCAGGCCCCAGCCGTGCAGCCAGGCACCGGGGGAGAGGTCCCGCACCGCCGCCGCCAGCGCCGCGCGCACCTGGGGCACGTCGGTGCACCCCGACAGGTCGAGACCGTGGGTCATGTCGGCCCCCGAGGCGGGGTGGATGTGCCCGTCGACCAGGCCCGGTGTCACCACCGCGCCCTTCAGGTCGAGCACCGTGGCCGAGGGGCCCGCGAGCGCGCGGACCGAGCGGTCGTCGCCGAGGGCGGTGATCCGCCCGTCGGACACGGCCAGCGCGGTCTCGGGCAGGAAGCCGCCGGCGACCGGGTCGAGCAGCCGGGCCGAGAGCAGGACGAGGGAGGTGCGCACAGGGGCTCCTTCGGGGCGGGTGCACGGGTCAGTTCGCAGCGGGGTCGGTCAAGGCGCCCGGGGCCAGGCCCAGTTCGCGTTCGGCGGTGATGGCGGGCAACAGGAGCAGCTCGGGCGGGTGCGCGCTGGTGTCGCTGTTGGCGTGCGCCCCGAGACCGTCGAGGACGACGAGGATCCGCACGGCCGCCGCATCGGGGTCCGCCGTGCGGAACTCGCCGGCCGTGACGCCGTCGCGGATCAGGCCGCCGAGCCGGTCGCGCCAGGCCGCCTCCTGGACGGCGACGCGGTCGCGCAGCGCGGGCCGGTAGCGGCTCAGGTGCCGGGCGTTGAGCCAGAGCCGGCTGATGCCGTCGAACCGCTCGCCGCGCGTGCGGGCGAGGAAGCGCGCCAGGTGCCGGGACGCACTCGCGCCGCCCCGGTCGGCCGGGAGCAGGTCGTCCAGTTCGCCGCCCGCCGCGTCGCCGTACGCCTCGGCCACCAGCTCCTCCACGGCCGGGAAGTAGTGGCTGATGAGCCCCGGGCGGACGGCCAGTTCCTCGGCGATCCGGCGGAGCGTGACGCACTCGAGACCTTCGGTCAGTGCGACCTCGGCGGCCACCGCAACGATTTCCGCACGTCTGACGGCGGGAGACTTGCGGATTCGCTTGTTCGGAGTGCTTGACGACATGGAATCGATGCTATTGAGTGTGCGACCAACAAGCAAGCAGGTGGGTTACCAGCCTCCGGAGGAGCCTCATGGCGTCCACGATCCCCGACCCGCAGCACCGCACCGGCACCGCCCGCCAGGAGGCGCCGCCCCCCTCGGAACGGGCGGGACGCGTGGAGGCCCACGGCATCGACCACATCCCCGACCACGAACGCCACGGACACCCCCGGCAGTTGTTCTCCGTCTGGGCGGCGGCCAACGTCACCTACCTGAGCCTGGTGATCGGCGGGTCCCTGATCCTCATGGGCCTGACCCTCTGGCAGGCGCTCGCCGCCGTCGTGGCCGGCAACCTCTTCTGGGTGCTCACCGGCCTGCTCGCGGTGTCCGGACCCGCGGCCGGCGCGCCCAGCGAGGTGATCACGCGGGCCATGTACGGGGTGCGCGGCAACCGCGTCAACAACGCGATCGTCGGCTGGCTGATCTCCGTCTGCTACTTCGCCCTCAACCTGGCCGCCGCCGCGTCCGCCGCCTTCGCCCTCGTCGAGCGGACCGGCCTCACCGCCACCACCGGCGTGAAGGTCGCCGTCGTCCTGGTCATCGCCGCGCTCACCCTCGCCATCGGCGTCTACGGCCACGCGATGATCATGAAGATCTACCTGCCGATCACGCTGGTCCTCGGTGCCGTCTTCTGCGTCGTCGCCGTCGCCGTGCTCGGGCACACCGACTTCTCCTACACCCCCGCCGCACCGCTGCACGGCGGCGACCTGTGGACCGCCATGATCGCCGCCGTCACCCTCACCGGCTCGGGCCCGCTCTCCTACACGACCAGCGCCGACTTCTCCCGCTACCTGCCCCGCACCACCTCGCCCCGGGCCGTCGCCGGCTGGACCGCGCTCGGCGGCTTCCTGCCCAGCGTCGTCGTCTGCTCCCTGGGCGCCCTCGCCGCCACCGCCGTCGACATGACGGACCCGCAGGCCGGCCTCGCCCATCTGCTGCCCGGCTGGTTCACCCCCCTCTTCCTGCTCGCCCTGGTGCTCGGCACCATCGCCATCAACGCCCTGACCTCCTACAGCGCCGGCCTCGCCCTCCAGGCCGTCGGCATCCGCATCCGCCGCTCCGTCAGCGTCCTTGCCGACGGCACCGCCGCCGTCTCCCTCACCCTCTACGGGCTGCTCGCCTCCGACTTCCTGGAGACCGTCAACAACGTCCTCCAGCTCACCGTCGTCCTCCTCGGCCCCGCGATGGCCGTCTACGCCGCCGACATCCTGCTGCGCCGCAACCGCTACGACGGCACCGCCCTGACGGACGAGACCCCGGACAGCCGCTTCTGGTACACCGCGGGCGTCAACCCGGCCGGCGCCCTGGCCCTGGCCGGCGGGGTCGTCGCCGCCGCCCTGTGCGTCGACACCCTCTACACCGGGCCCGTCGCCCGGCTCCTCGGCGGCGTCGACCTGGCCCTGCCGGTGGGCCTCGTGGTGGCGGCGGTGCTCTACCTGCTCCTCATGCGCCGCCGGACCACCGCGGGGGCGGCCTGAGGATCAGCGCCGGGACATGTACAGGCCGAAGGCCCGGTGCAGCAGCCGGTTCAGCGGGTACTCCCACTCGCCGAGGTACTCCACCGCCTCGCCGCCCGCGCCGACCTTGAAGCGGAGCAGCCCCAGCAGGTGGTTGTCCTCCGCCAGCGTGTCCGTGATCCCCCGGAAGTCGTAGACGGCCGCGCCGAGTTCATGGGCGTCGCGCATCATCTGCCACTGCAGGGCGTTGTTCGGCTGGACCTCGCGCCGGCGGGCCGTGGAGGCGCCGTAGGAATACCAGACGTGGTCGCCGACGGTCAGCATGGTGGCCGCGGCGAGCACCTCGCCGTCGTGGTGCGCGAGGTACAGGCGCATCCGGTCGGGGTCCTCGGCGGTCAGCGCGGTCCACATGCGCTCGAAGTAGGCGAGCGGGCGGGGAGCGAAGCGGTCCCGCTCCGCGGTCTCCCGATACAGCTCGTGGAAGGCCGCGAGGTCGCCGCGATCGCCCCGCACGACCTTCACGCCCGCCTTCTCGGCCTTCTTGATGTTGCGCCGCCACTGCTGGTTGAAACCGCCCTGGATCTGCTCCAGCGACCGCCCGGCGAACGGCACCTGGCACACGTACCGCGGCTGGCCCGCCGCGAAGCCGTCCTCGCCGCCGGCCGCGGCCGGCCGCCAGCCCAGCTCCCGCAGCCGGCCCGCCAGCTCCGCCGCGCCCGGCTCCTCGGCGGTGGCCGGCACGTCCCCGAGCCGCCGGGCCCCGGGATCGGCGATCGCCGCCTTCACCGCGTCCGCGTCCCAGCGCCGCGCCACCACCGGCGGACCCATCCGCACCGCGAACGCGCCCCGCTGCCTCAGGTGCGTCAGCATCGGCCGCAGCCACCGCTCCAGGTCCCCGCCCGACCAGTCGATCACCGGGCCCTCCGGCAGGTAGGCCAGGCACCGCCGCATCCGGGGCAGCGGACGCAGCAGCACCAGGGCGGCGCCCACCAGGTGCCCCTCCCGGTCGAACCAGCCCAGGCTCTCCGCCCGCCAGTCCGGCTTCACCTCGCCCCACGAGGGGACCTGGAGGTGGCTGACGGACGGCCGGGCCGCGACGAAGCGGAGGTGCTCCTCGCGGGAGATCGGCTTCAGCTGGTAGGTCATGGGCGACGTTCCTCGGTTCGGCTGGACGGTACGGTCCGGGTGACGTCGCCCCTTCGGGTGACGGTTCCCGCCCCACCAGGGAATACCGGCGCCGCCCGATCCGCGCGGGCTGACGGCTGTTCGGGCATCCCCGGGGCGCCACCGACCCCCGCCCGCCCCGCCCGACGCGCGGGAGCGCCCCGACGGTGCCAGCGTGGAGGGGGACGGAGCGGCGGCGGAGGAGAGCCATGGCGCGGGCGATCTGGACGGGCGTGATCACCTTCGGTCTTGTCACGGTGCCCGTCGGCCTGTTCACGGCGACCGAGGACCACACCGTCCACTTCCACCAGCTCCAGCGCGACACCTCCGACCGGATCCGCAACCGGCGGGTCAACGAGCGCACCGGCAAGGAGGTCGACGCCTCCGACATCGTCAAGGGCTACGAGGTGGGGGAGGGGGAGTACGTCGTCGTCGAGCCCGACGAGCTGGACGACATCGCCCCGGGACGCTCGCGCACCCTCGACATCACCGACTTCGTCCCGCTGGACGAGATCGCGCCGGTCTACTTCGGCCGCGCCTACTACCTCGCCCCGCGCGGAGAGGAGTACCGCAAGGTCTACGAGCTGCTGCGCTCCGCCCTGGCCGAGGCGGGCCGGGCGGGCATCGCGACCTTCGTCCTGCGCAACCGGCAGTACCTCACGGCGCTGCGCGCGGAGGACGACGTGCTGGTCCTCCAGACGCTGCACTGGGCGGACGAGGTCCGCGACCCGGGCACGGAGCTGCCCGACCTGCCCTCGGGCCGCACCGGCCGGGGCAAGGAGCTGGACATGGCCCTGCGTCTGGTCGACGCGCTCAGCACGCCCTGGGACCCGTCCCGGTACGAGGACACCTACCAGGAGCAGGTCCGCGAGCTGGTGCGGGCCAAGGCGGAGGGGCGGGAGATCGCCACCGCCGAGGGGCCGCCGCAGGCCACCGACGTGGTCGACCTGATGGACGTCCTCCAGGGCAGCCTGGACCGGGCGAAGGGGGCGTCCAAGGCGGCGGCGAAGGAGACGCCCACCGGCTCGTCGAAGGAGAAGAAGGCGTCCCGACGCGCCGAGCTGCAACGCCTCGGCAAGGCCGAGCTGTACCGCATGGCCACCGAGCAGGACGTGCCAGGACGCTCGAAGATGACCCGCGATCAGCTGGTCGACGCCCTGGCAGGCGGCGGGGCCCGCCGGAAGCGGGCGTCCGCGGCCTGACCCCGCCTGTCTCCGCCGGAACCAGCCGGTCCGGTCGGTACTTGGGTCGGTGGCTCAGCTGGTGGTGAGCATGCCCTCGCGCAGGCGGCCCAGGAGGCGGGAGATCAGGCGGGAGACGTGCATCTGGGAGACGCCCAGGCGCTCGCCGATCTCCTTCTGGGTCAGCTCCTCCACGAACCGCCAGTGGATGATCTGCCGGTCGCGCTCGTCCAGCTCGGCGATCATCGGGGCCAGCGCGTGGAAGTCGTCCACCAGCGCCAGGGCGGCGTCGTCGGCGCCGATGAAGTCGGCGAGCGCGGACTCGCCGTCCTCGCTGCCGCTGAGTGCGGCGTCCAGGGAGGCGGAGTTGTAGCCGTTGGCCGCCAGGCGGGCCTCGACGACCTCGTCCTCGGGCAGGCTCATCAGCTCCGCCAGCTCCCGGGTGGTGGGGTTGCGGCCGAGCCGGGAGCGCAGCTCCTCCGTGGCCCGGGCCAGCTGCACCCGCGCCTCCTGCAGGCGGCGGGGCACGTGCACGGCCCAGGAGGTGTCGCGGAAGAACCGCTTGATCTCGCCGACGATGTAGGGGACGGCGAAGGAGGTGAACTCGACCTCGCGGGTCAGCTCGAACCGGTCGATCGCCTTGATCAGGCCGATCATGCCGACCTGGACGATGTCCTCCATCTCCTCCGGGCCACGGCTGCGGAAGCGGCCGGCCGCGAAGCGGACCAGGGACATGTTCATCTCGATCAGCGTGTTGCGCGCGTACTGGTACTCGGCCGTGCCCTCCTCCAGGCCGGCCAGCTGGTCGAAGAACAGCCGCGACAGCTCCCGCGCGTCGCGCGGAGCCACCTTCGACGGGTCCGTGATCTCCGGCACGCCGCCGAGCCGCCCGGCACCCCGAACCGTCCCCGTCGTCGTCTCAGTCACGGTCGTCGTCATGCTGCGCCCTCCCCGGCGGTCGGCCCCATCGTCGTCCGGATCTCCTCGGACGATCACGCGATTACCCCGGTCGGCGCACCTCATGCATGCGAGTTGCGAGCGGATGCGGGGAACTAGACAGGGAGTGCGTCCTGCTGAGGGCCGGAAGGGAAGAATGGGCATGTTCGAGGCTGACAACATCCGAGACTGGCGTGGCCATGACGTCGTCGACATCGAAGGCCGCAAGATCGGGAGTCTGGAGTCCATCTACGTCGACACCGCCACCGACCGGCCGGCGTTCGGCGCGGTCACGGTCGGCCTGCCGACGCGCCGCCGGCTGGTGTTCGTCCCGCTGGAGAAGGCCACCGTGGGACCGGGCTACCTCAAGGTCACCTACGACAAGAGCCTGGTGAAGGACGCGCCCGGCATCGATCCCGACGGGGAGCTGGCCGCCGAGGCGGAGAGCGGGGTGTTCGCGCACTACGACCTGCCGTACGAGCCGGGCAGCCGCGGCGAGCGGCGCCTCGCGCGGCGCTGACCGGACATCCCGTGCCGCCCGCCGGCGAGCCCCTTCACGAGCCCACTGACGAGGAGAGCCCCCTGTGAGCCTGTTCCTGCTGCTGTTGCTGGTCGCGGTCGTCCTGGGCGCGGTCGGCCTGGCCGCCGAGGGACTGTTCTACCTGTTCGTGATCGGCGTGCTGGTCCTGGTCGCCGACCTGGTCCTGGCGGGAGTGCTGCTCGGGCGCCGGCGCCGTCCGGCCCGCTGAGCCCCGCGGCACCAGGAAAGGGGCCGGCCCCCGCCCCGGGGGGCGGGGGCCGGCCCCTTCGCGTCGACCGAGCCCCGGCTCAGCTGAGCTTCGCGCCGCGCGCGGCTGCCTCCGTCTCGGAGTCCGCGTCGCCCGTGGCCAGGGTGCCGCCGGAGCTCTCCAGGTGGGCCCGGACGAACCACTGGAACTGCTCCAGGTCGCGCAGCTGGCCGATCAGCAGGTCCTCGGTGGCGGGGTCGATGTCCCCGGCCTCCTTGACGGCGGCGCGCATGTCCTCGACCACGCCGGTGTAGACGACGTCCAGCGCGCCGAGGTGGGCGATGGCGTCGGCCCGGCCGATCGAGTAGTCGTCCCACGACCGCTCGGAGACCAGCGCCCCCGGCGTGCCCTGGGCCACGCCGCCCAGCGCGGCGATGCGCTCGGCGATGTCGTCGGCCATCTCGCGGACCTGGTCGACCTGCGGGTCGATCATCTCGTGCACCGCGATGAAGTGCGGCCCCACGACGTTCCAGTGCACGTGCTTGAGCGTCAGATGGAGATCGTTGAGCGCGTGCAGCCGCAGGCGCAGCACGCCGATCAGCCGTCCGGCGGCCTCGCGCTCGATGCCGGGGACCGTGTACTTGGGGGTCAGATCGTGCGTCATGGCGGACCTCAGCTCCTGATGCGTCGCGTTCGTTGTTGCCTGTGGACGACTGCCCCGCATCGGCGAGGCCAGACATGCACATTGCGCCTGTTCGGCACGAAGGGGGTCAGGACGGCGGTGCCGGCAGCGGCATCGCGCTGAGGGCGCGGGCGGCGTGGACCAGGTTGGAGGCCATGGCCCGGCCGGTCGAGGTCGCCCAGTCGTGGCCGCGGTCGTCGTCCAGGTAGTCGGGGCCCGGCCCCGGGCCCAGGTGCCAGTACGTCCACGCCTGGCCGGGGACGGTGTAGCCGATGTCGCCCAAGGCCCCGCCGATCTCGCTGATGACATGGTGCGCGCCGTCCTCGTTACCGGTGACCAGGACGCCGGCCACCCGGTTGTAGGCGACCGGCCGCTCCTCGTCGTCCGTCTCGCTGAGCATGGCGCCCATGCGCTCCAGGACGCGCTGGGCGATGGAGGAGGGGCGGCCCACCCAGGTCGGCGAGGCGATGACCAGGATCTCCGAGGCCAGCAGCTTCTCGTGGACGGCCGGCCAGGCGTCGCCCTCGCCCATGTCGGTCTCGACGCCGGGCCGGATGTCGAGGTCCACGGCCCGGACGACGTCCACCTCCACCCCGTGCCCCTTGAGCGCCGCGATGACGGTCTCGGCCAGGGCCTCGGTGTTGGAGGGCTGGGGGGACGGTTTGAGGGTGCAGTTGATGACGGTTGCGCGCATGAAGCTCTGTGTTCCCCGTCCGGGGGCCCTCCATCGTGGCGGCGCGGCCGGATTCACCCGGCCGCGCGACGACCGCCGCGGCGGGTCAGGCGCGCGCGACCCCGTCCAGGCCGCCGCGCTTGGCCTCCTCCAGCAGGGAGGAGAACTGGTCGGCGCTCATCTGCACACGCTGCCCGAAGTCGTCGGTGAGGACGACGCGCCGCTCGGCCGGGGCGCCGGGGTCGACGAACAGCTGCGGGCAGCCGCAGTCGCAGTTGCCGCAGAACGTCGCGACGGGTTCCAGGCCGTGGAGTTCGGTCATGCCGGTGCACCTTCCGTAGAGCCCCTGCCGGTGTCCGCACCGGCGGTCAGGGGGACTGCCCGGGGAGATACCCACCCGGGCCGCCGAGAACGCGCTCGGCCCGGGGGCGCGGGAAGCACGTGGGAGCCGTCCCGTGCGACCCCTCGCCGCCGGCGTTCCCGGCCCGGGTGTGACGGACGCATGCCATGATCACCCTGGATCCAGGGCGGCAACGCGTGCGTGCGCGTGTCGACCCGTCACCACGGAGGTTCCCGCATGACCGACGACCTGACCGACGACCTGACCGACGACCCGACCGACATCCTGAGCGACGACCGGCCCACCACCCCCCGCACCATCGCCGTACTCGGCCCCGGCGGGGTCGGCGGACTGCTCGCCGCGCTGCTCTCCCGCGCCGGACACCGGGTCGTGTGCCTCGCGGGCGACGCCACCGCCGAGGCGCTGCGCGCGGGTGGAATCACCGTGCGCAGCGCCCAGTTCGGCGCCTTCGACGCCCGGGTGGAGGCCGACACCGCGCTGCGCGGGCCCGTCGACCTGTGCCTGGTGGCCGTCAAGCACACCGCGCTCGAAGCCGCCCTGGACCGGGTGCCCGCCGAGGCGCTGGGCGAGGGGCTGGTCGTCCCGCTGCTGAACGGCGTGGAGCACCTCGCGCCCCTGCGCGAGCGCTTCGGCGCGGGGCGCGTGGTTCCGGCGGCCATCCGCGTCGAGTCCACCCGCACCGCCCCCGGCGTCATCGAACATGGCAGCCCCTTCACCGAGGTCGACCTGGCCGGTCCGGCCGACCGCCTCGCCCCGCCCGCCGCGCTGCTCACCTCGGCCGGCGTGCGGGTCCGCGTCGACGCCGACGAGGACGCCGTGCTCTGGACCAAACTGGCCTTCCTGGCCCCCTTCGCGCTGCTCACCACCCGGCACCGGCTGCCCATCGGCGGCATCCGCACCGAACGGCGCGCGGAACTGGCCGCCCTGGTGGCCGAGACCACCGCCGTGGGCCGGGCCTGCGGCACCGCCGACCTGGACGCCGACCTGATCCTGGCGCGCTACGACGCCTTCCCGCCGGAGGCCAAGTCCTCCATGCTGCGCGATGCCGAGGCGGGCCGCCCGCTCGAACTGGAGGCGATCGGCGGCGCGCTGCTCCGCGCGGCGGAGCGGCACGGCGTCCCCGTGCCGGTCGCCACCCGGCTGGTGGCGGAGCTGTCGGCGATCCGCTGACGCGGCCGGCTGTTCCGGGCTCGCGGGAGCGCGGTGGCGCGCGAACGGCGCACACGGTGAGCGCATGAGCCCTGGACGCGCCCCCGCGCTGCCGCGGACAATGCCAGTGACCGTGATCACGCGGCGCGGACGCACCCCGCCCCACCGCCGCCGCTCGGGGAAAGCAGGTCGATCACCGTGCTGTTGCGTCTGCCCAGGTCCGTGTCCGAGGCCCAGGAGGGCCTGGCCGAGGGGGCGGTGCCCATCGGCGGAGCCACCCTCGTGTGGGCGACCTGGCAACGCGACGGCTTCCCGCAGCAGGCCATGACGCTGCGGGAGGTGCCGGAGGCGAACCTGGTCGAGCCCGAGGCGCTCGGCGCGGCCGTGGTCCTGCACCGCGTCGACGAGCGCGTGCCGGAGGTGCTGCGCCGGGCGGCGGCCTCCGTGGGCACCGGAGCGGTCCGCCGCACGGCCACCGTCGGCGGCAACATCGTGGGCAGCACCCTGCGGTGCCTGCTGCCGGCCGCCCTGGTGCTGGGGGCGCGGGCCACCGTCCTCGACGCGGAGCGGTGCTACGAGGCCGAGCTGGCCGAAGTCGTGGCCAAGCGCCCCCTGATGCTCGCCCTGCGCTGGCGCACCCCGGTGGCCAGCGGCTACCGCAAGCTGCCGGCGGAGGCGGGCGGGCCGCCCCCGCTGGTGGTGGCCACCGCCGTGCACGCCGACGAGGAGGACCGGCTGCTGCTGCGGGTCGCCGTCCGCGACGGCTACGACGTGCTCAGCGAGGCCACCGCCGGCAACTCCGGCGCCGAGCGGGCGGTCGCCGCCCTGGAGCGCACCGGCCTCGGGGCGCTGCCCCCGGCGGCCCGCGCGGTGGTGCGCGAGCAGGTCGTCGCCGTCCTCGACCCGCTCAGCCGGTAGCCAGCTCCTTGACCCGGGCCAGATCGCCGTTGAACCGGTCGTGGTCGCCGACGGTCGCGCCGGTCGAGGTGTACTGCCACATGGTCTGGAAGGACCAGCCGGCCGGCAGGGTGCCCACCGTCGAGGCGTACCGGGCGACCCACAGCGGGTTGCGGGACCCGAAGCCGCTGTAGTTGCCGGTGCACTGCGTCCACCAGTTGGTGGAGGTGTAGATGACCGCCTCCCGGCCGGTGCGGGACTTGTAGCGGTCCAGGAAGGACTTGATCCAGCTGACCATCTGGCTCTTCGTGCGGCCGTAGCAGGTGGCGCCGTACGGGTTGTACTCGATGTCGAGCACGCCCGGCAGCGTCTTGCCGTCCTTGGACCAGGCGCCGCCGTGGTCGGCGAAGTAGTCGGCCTGCGCGGCGCCGCCCGAGGTGTCGGGGGTCGCGAAGTGGTAGCCGCCGCGGATCATGCCGGCGTCGTAGGAGCCGCGGTACTGCTGGGTCCAGTACGGGTTGCGGTAGGACGTGCCCTCGGTGGCCTTCACGTAGGCCCACTTGACCCCGCTCTTCCACAGGGTCGGCCAGGCGACGTTGCCCTGGTGGCTGGAGACGTCGACGCCCTCGGTCCTGGCCACCGCCGCGCGGTCGACGTCGGCGGGGCGGCCGAGCACCCCCTCGTGTTCGAGCACCCCCTGGCCCATGCGGGCGGTGCCGCGGGCCGGGACGGGCTGTCCGCCGTCGGCCGCGGCCGGGACGGCGGACAGGCTCAGCAGGAGCGACTGGGCGGCGAGGACGACACCGGCCGCGAGCAGGCGTGAGTGGCCAGGGGCCACGGCTATGGGTGAGCGCATGGCCCCATCCGACCCGCTGCCGCCCCGCCCCGCACCCCGCACTGCTCCAGACGGCGCCACCACCCGTCCGGGCGCTGCCACCCGCCTGGCAGACTTCCCGGGGCGTCCCCGCCCCCGTGACCAGGAGGTCCCCGCATGACCGAGCAGCCGCCGGCCCGTATCGCCCGCGTCGGGCGCCGGTTCGACGCGCTCTTCGAGGAGTACTTCGCCGCCCTGCCGGCGACCCTCGGCGCACCGGCCTTCAGCCGCTTCACCCCCGAGTGCGTCGACCTGCTGCGCGCGCTGTCCCTGCGGGGCGGCAAGCGGATGCGGGTGGTGCTGCTGCACGAGGCGGCCGGCCTGGTGACCGACGCCCCGGTGGCCGGCCTGGACGCCGCCGCGCTCGCCGTCGAACTGCTCCAGACCCACGGCCTGGTGCACGACGACCTCATCGACGACAGCCCCACCCGCCGGGGCGGCCCCTCCACCTACTACGCCTACCGCGAGCGGCTGCCCGGCCACCCGCGGGCGGCCCTCGGCCTGACCGTGCTCGCCGGCGACCTCGCGCTCGCCCTGTCCCTGCGCGCGCTGCTCGACGCCCCGGTCCCCGCCGAGACCCGGCAGGCCATGGTCGAGGTGCTGACCCGGGCCGCCGCCGACACCTTCGTGGGCCAGATCATGGACCTGGAACGCGACTTCGCGGACGGGGCGGTGGACGACTCGGTCCTGCACGACGTGGCCGACCACAAGTCGGCCCGCTACTCCGTCCTCGCCCCCCTGCGCCTCGGCCTCCTGGCCGCCGGGGCGCAGGGGGGCGAGTGGGACGCGGAACTGCGCCACTACGCCCGCCTGGTCGGCATCTGCGGCCAGATGCGCGACGACGACCTCGACCTGTTCGGCGACGCGGCCGTGCTGGGCAAGCCCATCGGCACCGACCTGCGCGAGGGCCGCCGCAGCTACGCCGTCGCCCGGCTGCTCGCCACCGTCACCGGCCCCGACCGCTCGGTCGTGGAGAAGGCCCTGGGCGATCCCGCCTGTACGCCCGAGACCGTCGCCGCCGTCCGCGAGATCGGCGAGCGCCACGGCGTGGCCGACGCGCTGCGGGCCGACATGCGCCGGCACGCCGAGCGGGCCGCCGAGGTGGCGGCCCGCTGGCGCCCCCGCTGGCGGGCGGAGGCGGTCGGCTTCTTCGAGCAGCTGCCGCTGTGGAGCGTACGGCGCGACAGCTGACGCCGGGCGTCAGTTCCGGTACGTCCGCAGGTAGGAGAAGCGGGCGGTGGCGCCGGCGCTGTTCATCGAGACCAGCCCGATGCCCAGCGCCTGCCCCGGCTCCCGGGGCAGCGTCCACACGCCGGTCCGCGTCCGGTGCGTCCCGTCCGTGCTCGTGGCGGCGCGGACCTCGTGCTCGTTCCCCGCGGTGTCCGCGTGGTACGACAGCCGCATCCACAGCGTCCCGGCGGCCGGACCGCCGAACATCGGGCCGTACGCCACCGGCTGCGGCGGACTGGTGGTGGGCCGGGCCCCCTCCTTGGCGAACTCGGTGACGTGCGTGACCTTCCCGGCGGTGTGCGCCACCGGCAGCACGGCGTGCACCAGCTTGAAGAAGCGGTCGTCACCCCCGTACAGCACCAGCCCCGCCTGCTGGTCGGCGGGTCCCGACGCCAGGTGCAGCTCCGTCTCCACCGTGAAGTCGCCCGCGGGGGCCGCCCGGGTGAGCACCGGGGCGGTGTTGCCGCCCAGGTACAGCTCGGTGTCGCCGGTCGGCCGGCTCAGCTCGCCGCCGGCGGTGGCGGCGCCGGGCGCCGGGCCGCGCACCCAGCTCCAGTCGGCGGACAGCGCGTCGCCGTCGAACTCGTCGCTGTAGGCGGGCAGCGCCGCGCCGGGCCCCGGTTCGGGGACGCGCCGGGCCCCCGGGCCGCCGCCCCCACCCGGCCGCCGTGGACGGCCGCCACCGGCACGTCCCGCTCCTGGACGGCCACCGCGTCGCGCAGCCGGTCGGTGCCGACCTCCACCGTCAGCCGCGTCCCGCGCAGCTCGGCGGCGGCATGGTGCCAGGTGTCCCACCGGAACCCGGGCGGCAACGGCGTCACCCTGGTGCCCCGGTCCACCCCCTGGACCCGCACGGCGGTGACCAGGGCCCCGCGGTCGCGGTCCAGCCAGACGGCGAGGTGGTCGCCGGCGCCCGAGTAGCCGAGGACCAGCCCCGAGGCGCCGCTCGCGCCGGTCACCCGCAGGTCGGCCTCGGCACGCACCCGGGCGGGCGCCGGGCCGGCGGACACGAGGTAGGCCGGGGCGGTGCCGCCGGTGTGGGCGGCGTGGGGATGCAAAATGTAGCGCACCTGTTCGGCCCCGGCGGGCTCTCCGACGGGCCGGTGGGCAGCGGACGAGACCGTTGACACGTTTCGGTGGTGAACGGGCAACTGCCGGACGGCGGCACGGAACTGACGAGACCCTCGCCGGGCTGCCGGCCCCTGTCCACCCCGGGGAGTCTTGGCTCGCGGGCCTCTAGCCCTGTCGTCCGCCCGGTGAGCCGGCGGCGGGCGAGGTCATTCGGCCGCCGCGAGCGCCCGGTTGCGGCGCACCGAGGACCAGAAGGAGGCGCCGATCAGGACGACGCCGACCAGGCCGGTGACGATCTCGTTGATCTCGTACTCGATGGTGACCAGCAGGATCACGGCGAGGGCGCCGATGGCGTAGTGCGCGCCGTGCTCCAGGTACACGTAGTCGTCCAGGGTGCCCTGGCGGACCAGGTAGACGGTGAGCGAGCGGACGTACATGGCGCCGATGCCGAGGCCCAGGGCCATCAGCACGATGTCGTTGGTGATGGCGAAGGCGCCGATCACGCCGTCGAAGGAGAACGAGGCGTCCAGGACCTCCAGGTACAGGAACATGAAGAACGCGGCCTTGCCGGTGAGGGCGATGCCCGAGCGCGCGGTGCCGGTCCGCTCCGCCTTCTCCTCGGCCTCGTGCTCGCGCTCCTCCTCCTCTTCGAGCCGGTCCTCGAAGTAGCCGGAGAGACCGCCGACGATCATGTACGTGACCAGCCCGGCCACGCCGGCCAGCAGCACCGTCTCCGCCTTGTCGGCGTGGGTGCCGCCGTGCTGGTGGGCGTGGGCGCCGACGGTGAGCGCCGAGACGAGCAGCACGATCAGGGCGAGGCACACCGACAGCATGTCGACCTTGCCGAGCCGGGCCAGCGGCCGCTCGAGCCAGCTCAGCCACTTGATGTCCCGGTCCTCGAAGACGAAGTCCAGGAAGATCATCAGTAGGAACATGCCGCCGAAGGCCGCGATCGACGGGTGCGCGTCGGTGACCAGCTGCTCGTAGCGGTCCTTGTCGGTGAGTGCGAGGTCGACCGCCGACCAGGGACTCAGCCGCGCCGTGACCGCCACGATCACGACGGGGAACACCAGCCGCATGCCGAAGACCGCGATGAGGACGCCGACGGTGAGGAAGATCGTCTGCCAGAAGGCGCTCATCTTCTTCAGGATCCCGGCGTTGATCACCGCGTTGTCGAAGGAGAGCGAGACCTCGAGGACCGCGAGGATGGCCACCAGGCCGAGCGCGGTCCAGCCGTCGTACAGCACCCCCGCCGCCAGACCGAGCAGGGTGGCGGCGAAGGCCCAGCGGAACGTCTTCACAAGCACGGGCGGACTCGATCCTGTCGTCGGTCGGTGCAGGTTGTCTACCACGATCTTCCCCCCGCCCCGCTGCCCGCCTCCGCCGGTCTCCCGCAGGTCACCAGATTGGAATCGTTCGTTTTCTTGAATCATTCCGGTTTAGGGAAGTAGGCTGCCCGCCATGACCGCATCGCCGAACACGGCCGTCGCGGCGGAGCTGCGTGGCGTCGGCCTGCGCGTCACCGCCGCCCGCGTCGCCCTGCTCGAGACCGTCCGCGCGGGCGACCACCTCGGCGTCGAGGCCATCGCCACCGGCGTGCGCGGCCGGGTCGGCCATGTCTCCCTCCAGGCCGTGTACGAGGGGCTGCACGCGCTCACCGCGGCCGGCCTGGTCCGCCGCATCGAGCCGCCCGGCGGCGCGGCCCGCTTCGAGGGGCGGGTCGGGGACAACCACCACCACGTCCTGTGCCGGTCCTGCGGCGCGCTCGCCGACGTCGACTGCGCGGTGGGCGAGGCGCCCTGCCTGACCGCCTCCGACGACCACGGCTTCGCGATAGACGAGGCCGAGGTCCTCTACCGGGGCCTGTGCCCCGACTGCACCGCGCAGGCGCCCTGACCCGGCCGCCCCCCCCGCGGCCCCACGATCTTCCTCACAGCACCCTGTTCCGCCCCGTCCGGAAGGATGTCCATGTCCGAGAACCACGACGCCATCGTCACCGACGCGAAGACCGACGAGGAGGTGCGCTGCCCGGTCGCCCACGGGGCCGCCCGGGCCCCGCACCCGACGCAGGGCGGTGGCAACCGGCAGTGGTGGCCGGAGCGGCTCAACCTCAAGATCCTCGCCAAGAACCCGGCGGTGGCCAACCCGCTCGGCGAGGACTTCGACTACGCCGAGGCGTTCCGCTCCCTGGACCTCCCCGCCGTCAAGCGCGACATCGCCGAGGTGCTGACCACCTCCCAGGACTGGTGGCCCGCCGACTTCGGCCACTACGGCCCGTTCCTCATCCGCATGGCCTGGCACAGCGCCGGCACCTACCGGATCAGCGACGGCCGCGGCGGCGCCGGCGCCGGCCAGCAGCGCTTCGCGCCGCTCAACAGCTGGCCGGACAACGTCAACCTGGACAAGGCCCGCCGCCTGCTGTGGCCGGTGAAGAAGAAGTACGGCCAGAGCCTGTCCTGGGCCGACCTGCTCATCCTGGCCGGCAACGTGTCCCTGGAGTCGATGGGCTTCGAGACCTTCGGCTTCGCCGGCGGCCGCGCGGACGTCTGGGAGTCCGAGGAGGACGTCTACTGGGGCCCGGAGACCGACTGGCTCGGCGACGAGCGCTACACCGGCGACCGCGACCTGGAGAGCCCGCTCGGCGCCGTCCAGATGGGCCTCATCTACGTCAACCCCGAGGGCCCCAACGGCAACCCGGACCCGATCGCCGCCGCCCGCGACATCCGCGAGACCTTCCGCCGGATGGCGATGAACGACGAGGAGACCGTCGCCCTCATCGCCGGCGGCCACACCTTCGGCAAGACCCATGGCGCCGGTCCCGCCGACCACGTCGGACCCGACCCCGAGGCCGCCGGCTTCGAGGAGCAGGGCTTCGGCTGGCGCAACACCTTCGGCACCGGCAAGGGCGCCGACACCATCACCTCCGGCCTGGAGGTCACCTGGACCACCACGCCCACGCGGTGGAGCAACGGCTTCTTCGACAACCTCTTCGGCTACGAGTGGGAGCTGACCCGGTCCCCGGCCGGCGCCCACCAGTGGAAGCCGAAGGACGGCGCCGGCGAGGGCACCGTGCCCGCCGCCCACGACCCGGCGAAGAAGATCGCCCCGTCGATGCTCACCACCGACCTGGCGCTGCGCCTCGACCCGGTCTACGAGCCGATCTCCCGCCGCTTCCACGAGAACCCGCAGGAGTTCGCGGACGCCTTCGCCCGCGCCTGGTACAAGCTGACCCACCGCGACCTGGGCCCGAAGTCGCTCTACCTCGGCCCGGAGGTCCCCGAGGAGACGCTGCTGTGGCAGGACCCGCTGCCGGAGCGCGCGGGCGCGCCGATCGACGCCTCGGACGTCGCGGCCCTCAAGGCCAAGCTGCTCGACTCGGGCCTGACCGTCTCCCAGCTGGTCACCACCGCCTGGGCGTCGGCCTCCACCTTCCGCCACAGCGACAAGCGCGGCGGTGCCAACGGCGCCCGCATCCGCCTGCAGCCGCAGCGCGGCTGGGAGGTCAACGACCCCGAGGGCCTCGCCCAGGTGCTCCGCGTCCTGGAGCAGGTCCAGGAGGAGTTCAACGCCTCCGCCGACCGCAAGGTCTCGCTGGCCGACCTCATCGTCCTCGGCGGCGCCGCGGCCGTGGAGAAGGCGGCGAAGGACGGCGGCCACGCGGTGGAGGTGCCCTTCACCCCCGGCCGGGTCGACGCGACCGACGAGCACACCGACGCCGAGTCCTTCGAGGCCCTGGAGCCGGTCGCCGACGGCTTCCGCAACTACCTCGGCAAGGGCAACCGGCTGCCGGCCGAGTTCCTGCTGCTCGACCGCGCCAACCTGCTCGGCCTGAGCGCCCCGGAGCTGACCGTCCTCGTCGGCGGCCTGCGCGTCCTCGGCGCCAACCACCAGGGCTCGCGGCACGGCGTCCTCACCGAGCGGCCCGGCACCCTCACCAACGACTTCTTCGTCAACCTGCTCGACCTGGGCACGACGTGGAAGTCCACCTCCGAGGACCAGAGCGCCTTCGAGGCCCGGGACGCCGCCGGCCAGGTGAAGTGGACCGGCACCCGCGCCGACCTGGTCTTCGGCTCCAACTCCGAACTGCGCGCGCTCGCCGAGGTCTACGCCTCCGACGACGCCTCGGAGAAGTTCACGCGCGACTTCGTCGCCGCGTGGGCCAAGGTCATGGACGCCGACCGGTTCGACGTCCGCGCCTGATCCGCCGATGCCCGGGCCGACCCGCCGCGGCCGGCCCGGGCACTCCGTCCACCGCAGCGGCGTCACGTCTCTGACCGGCGGAAACGTGGTTGCGGCCGGGCGGGGCCGGTGCTGAGATGGCGCGATGCGACAGGAGACCGGCCCGGACGCGGACCGGGGGAATCACCAGGACGCCGTGACCCCGTGGGAGGACCCGGAGTGGCGGGCGGCGGCCGGGGAGTGGGTGGAGCGCGTCCTCGCCGAGCACGGCCTGCGGACCACCGGACCCTGGCGGGTGCGGCTGCGGCCGTGGTCCGTGCTGGCGCGGCTCCCGCTCGGGGAGCGGGACGCGGTCTGGTTCAAGGCCAACCCGCCGGCCAGCCGTTTCGAGGGCGCGCTGACCGAGGCGCTGGCCCGCTGGGTGCCCGGGCACGTCCTGCGCCCGCTGGCCGTCGACGCCGGCCGCGGCTGGGCGATGCTGCCCGACGGGGGAGAGCTCTTCCGTGACGCGCTCGCCCGCGAACCGGTCGAGGCCGCGGAGTGGGAGGCGCTGCTCGGCCAGTACGCCGGTGTGCAGCGCGCCCTGGAACCCCGCGCGGGGGAGATCGCCCGGCTCGGCGTCCCCGACGCCACACCCGCCGCCCTGCCCGGTGTCCTCGAGCGGCACCTCTTCGAGGACACCGTCCTCGGCCCGGACGACCGCGCCGCCCTCGACCGGCTCCGGCCCCGACTCGCCGACTGGTGCGCGGAGCTGGCGGCGGTCGGCGTCGCGGACACCCTGGACCACGCCGACCTCCACGACGGCCAGCTCTTCCGCCCCGCGCCGGGCCGGTTCACCTTCTTCGACTGGGGCGACGCGGTGCTCTCCCACCCCTTCTGCAGTCTGCCGGTGCCCGCCCGCAAGGCCGTCGAGCGGTACGGCCCCGAGCTGCTGCCGCGGCTGCGCGACGCCTACCTGGAACCCTGGACCGGCGCCGGCACGAGCGCCGCCGGGCTGCGGCGCGCGGCGCGCCTCGCCTGGCGGCTGAGCGCGGTCGTCCGGGCCGGCTCCTGGGGCCGCCTGTTCCCCACCGCGCCGGGCGCCGCCCCCGCCGCCGCGCGGGCCCGCACCCTGCTGGAGCTGCTGGCGGAGCCGCCCCTGTAGGAGCGGCGTTGTCAGTGGCGGATGCGAGGCTGGGGATCATGGATGAGGCGGAGTTCATGCGCGGCCGGGTCTACGGCGCCGACCACGACGACCCCGGTCCGCGCGCCGGACGGATGTACGTCCAGCTGGTGGGTGGCCCGCTGGACGGCCTGCTCCTCGACGTCACTGAGCTGCCGGGCCGTGCGCGGGGCGGTGAGGTGGAACTGGTGACGGAACTGGGCCGGTACGGCGCGGGTGGCCGTGCGGTGTATGCGCCCCGGACTGCTGACGCCGTCCATTTCGACTGGCGCGGCGACCTCCCCTGACGCCCCGACCCACGCGGCTGCGGGCAGTCGTGCGACACCGCACCGCGCCGGGTTGCGCCAGCCCCCGGGGGCACGCCCGTCGTGGCTGGCCGCGCGGTTCCCCGCGCCCCCAGGGGTTGCCGTCCCGCCGGCCGCAAGGGCACCCCGCCGCGCCCTTGGGCGTCGCGGTCCCGCCGGCCGCAGCGGCAGCCCACCCCGCCCCGGGCCAATCCGTACCGGCCCCGGCACCGGATCACCGACGTGAGTGACGAAGCGCAGGCCCCCCGAAGCCCCGGCGGCCCGACCCGCCTTGAGGACACGCCCCGGTCCCCGCAGTGGTGGGCCCGCAGAGCCCTCGCCGCGCTGAGCGGCCTGCTGGCCGGCGCCGCCGCCCTCGGTGTGGCCGAACTGGCGGCGGCCGGCGTCCGCCCGGAGGCGGGGCCCGTCGTCGCGGTCGGCGGCGCGGCCATCGACCGCACACCGGCGCCCCTGAAGGAATGGGCGATCCGCAACTTCGGCACCAACGACAAGCTGATCCTCCAGCTGGGCATCCTCGCGGTGCTCGCCCTGTGCGCCTGCGCCCTCGGCCTGCTCGCCCTGCGCCACCGCCGCACCGGAGCCGCCGGCGTCCTCCTCTTCGGCGTGGTCGGCGCCCTGGCCGCCACCGGCCGGCCCGACTCCACCGGCTTCACCGACGCCCTGCCCTCCGTGGTCGGCGCGATCGCCGGCGCCGCAGTCCTGTACCTCCTCGCCGACCGCCTGCGGACACCCGCCCCGGGACAGAACGGGGCGTCGGACGGCGGCGGCTGGGACCGGCGCCGCTTCGTCATCGCGGCGACCGCCGCGGCAGCGGCCTCCGCGGGCGCGGGCGCCCTCGGCCGGGCCCTGAGCGGCGTGGGCGGACGCGCCGCCGTCGCCTCCCGGCAGGACGTCCGTCTCCCCGCGCCCGCCTCACCCGCCCCGGCGATTCCCCGGCGGGCCCAGGTCAGGGTGGCCGGCGTCAGCCCGTTCACCACGCCCAACGACGACTTCTACCGCGTCGACACCGCCCTCGTCGTGCCCAAGGTGGACGCCGGTGCCTGGCGGCTGCGCATCCACGGCAAGGGGGTCGCCCGAGAGCGGACCCTCACCTTCGACGACCTGCTGCGGCGCCGGCTGATCGAGCGGGACATCACCCTCACCTGCGTCTCCAACGAGGTCGGCGGCGGCTACGCCGGCACCGCCCGCTGGATCGGCGTCCGCCTCGCCGACCTGCTCGCCGAGTGCGGCGTCCGCCCGCCCTCGAAGGGCGGTCCCGCCGACCAGCTCGTCGCCCGCTCCGTCGACGGCATGACCATCGGCAGCCCCGTCGAGGACCTCATGGACGGCCGCGACGCCCTGCTCGCCGTCGGCATGAACGGCGAACCGCTGCCCTTCGCGCACGGCTTCCCGGTCCGCATGGTGGTGCCCGGCCTCTACGGCTACGTCTCCGCCTGCAAGTGGATCGAGGACATCGAGCTGACCACCTTCGACGACTACGACGCCTACTGGGTCAAGCGCGACTGGGCGCGCGAGGCGCCGATCAAGACGCAGTCCCGGATCGACACGCCGAAGCCCTTCGCCCGCCCGGCCGCCGGCACGGTCATGGTGGCCGGCGTCGCCTGGGCCCAGCACCGGGGCATCGACAAGGTCGAGGTGAAGGTGGACGACGGCCCTTGGCAGGAGGCCGTACTCGCCGCCGAGACCTCGCGCGACACCTGGCGCCAGTGGTCCCACGCCTGGCGCGCCACCAAGGGCACGCACACCCTCACCGTCCGGGCCACCGACCGCACCGGCGAGACCCAGACCGAGAAGCGCGCCGCCCCGATCCCGGACGGCGCCTCCGGCTGGCACTCGGTCGTCGTGACGGTGGACTGACGGCGGCGCGTCACCCCCGGGCCTGACGACAGCGCATCACCCCCGGGGCGACTTTGTCTCCCGGGGAGAAGAAGATTCGAGATCTTGCGCGAAAGGGGTTACGGCCCCGGACCAAGCCCGCTAACTTCCTTGAAATGAACCGGTCATGAGCGCCCCCCCCCGGGGCCCGACGGACCGGTGCCCGACGGCGCGACGGCGCGCGCCCGTACGTCAGTAACTCCCTCCACGGCAGGCCCGTACCGCCTGCCGCCACCCCACTGCCCCGGGAGAACTCTGTGCGCACGAGACCGCTCGGACACAGACGTGTCCGTACGCTGCTGACGGCCGTGGCGTGTGCCATGGGCCTGGCGCTGCCGCTCAGCCCGGCCGCCGCAGCCCCCGACCACGCCCCGGGCGTTCCCGTCGCCCCGGCCGGCGCCTCGGGGGCCGCGGCGGCCGACGACTTCCAGCAGGTCACCCTCGCCAAGGGCGTGGCCGAGACGGGCGAGCCGATGACCCTCGCGGTGCTGCCGGACCGCTCGGTGCTGCACACCTCGCGCGACGGCACCCTGCGCCGCACCGACGCGGCCGGCACCACCACCGTCGCCGGCACGCTGCCCGTCTACAGCCACGACGAGGAGGGCCTCCAGGGCGTCGCCGCCGACCCCGGCTTCGCCGCCAACCGCTTCGTCTACCTCTACTACGCGCCCAAGCTGAGCACCCCGGCAGGCGACGCCCCGGCCGACGGCACCGCCGCCGACTTCACCCCCTTCGACGGGGTCAACCGGCTCTCCCGCTTCGTCCTCAAGACCGACAACACCCTCGACCTCGCCAGCGAGAAGAAGATCCTCGACGTGCCCGCCTCGCGCGGCCTGTGCTGCCACGTCGGCGGCGACATCGACTTCGACGCGGCCGGCAACCTCTACCTGTCGACCGGCGACGACTCCAACCCCTTCGCCTCCGACGGCTACACCCCCATCGACGAGCGCGCCTCGCGCAACCCGGCCTACGACGCCCAGCGCTCGGCCGGCAACACCAACGACCTGCGCGGCAAGATCCTTCGCGTCAAGGTGAACGCCGACGGTTCGTACACGATCCCGTCCGGCAACCTCTTCCCGTCCGGCACCGCGAAGACCCGGCCCGAGATCTACGCCATGGGCTTCCGCAACCCCTTCCGGATGAGCGTCGACAGGCCCACCGGCACCGTCTACGTCGGCGACTACGGCCCCGACGCGGGCACCGCCAGCGCCACCCGCGGCCCGGCCGGCCAGGTCGAGTTCAACCGGATCACCAAAGCCGGCAACTTCGGCTGGCCCTACTGCACCGGCAAGAACAACCCGTACGTCGACTACGACTTCGCGACGAACACCTCGGGCGCCACCTTCAACTGCGCCGCCCCGAAGAACACCTCCCCGCGCAACACCGGCCTCACCGACCTGCCGCCGGTCCAGCCCGCCTGGATCCCCTACGACGGCGGCTCCGTACCGGAGTTCGGCAACGGCTCCGAGTCCCCGATGGGCGGCCCGGTCTACCGCTACGACGCCGCCTCCACCTCGGACGTGAAGTTCCCGCAGGAGTACGACGGCGACTTCTTCGCCGGCGAGTTCGGCCGCCGCTGGATCAAGCGCATCGAGGCGACCGGCGACGGCACCGTGCAGTCGATCAACGCCTTCCCCTGGACCGGCACCCAGGTGATGGACATGGCCTTCGGCCCGGACGGCGCCCTCTACGTCCTCGACTACGGCACCGGCTACTTCAACGGTGACGCCAACTCCGCCCTGTACCGCATCGAGCATCTGACGAACGGCCGCGCGCCGCTCGCCGAGGCCAAGGCCAATGTCACCTCGGGCAAGTCCCCGCTCGCCGTCGCCTTCTCCTCGGCCGGCAGCAACGACCC
This sequence comes from Streptomyces sp. NPDC048182, assembly GCF_043202555.1. NCBI lineage: Bacteria > Bacillati > Actinomycetota > Actinomycetes > Kitasatosporales > Streptomycetaceae > Streptomyces > Streptomyces sp. NPDC048182. The sequence goes on from NZ_JBIDAQ010000007.1 coordinate 236,763, forward strand.
CGACGGCGGCGCCCTGAGCTACGCCTGGACCTTCGGCGACGGCGGCACCTCCGCCGCGGCGAACCCCTCGCACACGTACACCGCCAACGGCCAGTACACGGCGACGCTCAAGGTCACCGACCCGACCGGCAAGACCGCCACCGCCTCCGTGCAGATCACCGTCGGCAACACCGCCCCCACGGTGCGCCTCGACACGCCCCTCGACGGCCGGATCTACGACTTCGGCGCCGCCATCCCCTTCAAGGTGACGGTCACCGACCCCGAGGACGGCACGATCGACTGCGCCAAGGTCAAGGTCACCTTCATCGTCGGCCACGACAGCCACGGCCACCCGCAGACCTCGGCCACCGGCTGCACCGGCACCCTGCAGACCCTCGCCGACGGCGAGCACGACCCGAACGCCAACATCTTCGGCGTCCTGGACGCCGAGTACACCGACAAGGGCGCGAACGGCCAGCCCGCGCTCACCGCGCACGACCAGCACATCACCCAGCCCAGCCACCGGCAGGCCGAGCACTACGGCGACTCCGCCGGGGTCGGCGTCATCAACCACACCGCCGCGCACGGCGGCAAGACGGTCGGCAACATCGAGAACGGCGACTGGATCTCCTATAAGCCGTACGCCCTCGACAACGCCACCGCCTTCACCGCCCGGGTCTCCTCGGCCGGCGCCGGCGGCACCCTGGAGGTGCGGGCCGGCTCCCCGACCGGCACCCTGCTCGGCACCGCGACCGTGCCGGTGACCGGCGACTGGGAGACCTTCCAGGACGTCACGGCCCCGCTGAGCAACCAGCCCGCCGGAACCACCACGCTCTACCTCGTCTTCAAGGGCGGCAGCGGCGCCCTGTTCGACGTGGACGAGTTCTCCTTCGCCACCCCGACCGGCGGCGGCAGCCGCACCGGGGAGGTGAAGGGGGTCAACGGCAAGTGCCTGGACATCGACGGCGGGAACACCGCCGACGGCACGAAGGCGCAGATCTGGACCTGCAACTCGACCACGGCCCAGCGCTGGACGGTGGGGTCCGACGGCACGCTGAAGGCGCTGGGCAAGTGTCTGGACATCGCCGGTGGTGGCACCGCCGACGGGACGAAGATCCAGCTCTACACCTGCAACGGGACGGCCGCGCAGAAGTGGGCGGCCCAGTCCGACGGCACGGTGCGCAACCCGCAGTCCGCCAAGTGCCTGGACGCCTCGGGCGGCACCTGGAACGACGGCACCCCGGTCCACCTCTGGACCTGCCACGCCCAGGCCAACCAGAAGTGGACCCTGCCGTAACCCCTGCTGACGAAAGGAGGCGACCCACGATGCGCACCCCCTGGAAAGCGGCCCTCGGACTGATCGCCGGCGCCGTGCTCTGCCTGAGCCCGCAGGCCGCGGCCCTGCCCGGCACCGCCCCGCACCCGGCCCCCGCGGCGCCGGCGGCTGCGGCGGCCGACCCGGCGTACAAGATCCTCGTCTACTCCCGGACGGCGGGCTTCCGCCACTCCTCCATCGACGAGGGCGTCACCGCCCTGCGCGAGCTGGGCGCGCAGAACAACTTCACCCTCGACGCCACCGAGGACCCGACCGCCTTCACCGCCGCCAACCTGGCGAAGTACAAGGCGGTCGTGTTCCTGTCGACCACCGGCGACGTGCTGGACGCGGGCCAGCAGACCGCCTTCCAGCAGTACCTGGGCGCCGGCGGCGGCTACGTCGGCATCCACGCCGCCGCCGACACCGAGTACGACTGGCCCTTCTACGAGGGTCTGGCCGGCGCCTGGTTCCAGTCCCACCCCGCCATCCAGTCCGCCACCGTCAAGGTCGAGGACCGGGCGCACGACGCCACCGCGCACCTCGGCGCCACCTGGCAGCGCACCGACGAGTGGTACAACTACCGCACCAACCCCCGCACCACCGCCCACGTCCTGGCCTCCCTCGACGAGTCCAGCTACTCCGGCGGCTCCATGAACGGGGACCACCCGATCGCCTGGTGCAAGGATTACGCGGGCGGCCGGGCCTTCTACACAGGCGGCGGTCACACCGAGGAGTCCTTCGCCGACCCCGCCTTCCGCCGGCACCTGCTCGGCGGCATCCGCTGGGCGTCGGGCAACACGGAGGCCGACTGCCGACCGGAGACCGGCTACACGCCCCTGTTCGACGGCACCTCGACCACCGGCTGGAAACAGGCGGGCCCCGGCGGCTTCACCCTCGCCGACGGCACCCTCACCTCACAGGGCGGCCTCGGACTGCTCTGGTACAACGCCAAGGAAATCACCGGCGACTACTCCCTCAAGCTGGACTGGAAGGCCGCCGGCGACGACAACTCCGGTGTCTTCGTGGGCTTCCCGGCCTCCGACGACCCCTGGTCCGCGGTGAACAACGGCTACGAGATCCAGATCGACGCCACCGACACCCCCGACCGCACCACGGGATCCGTCTACGGCTTCAAGTCCGCCGACCTCACGGCCCGGGACGCGGCGCTGAACCCGCCGGGGGAGTGGAACACGTACGAGATCAAGGTCACCGGGGAGCGCCTGGAGATCTACCTCAACGGACGGAAGATCAACGACTTCACCAACACCGACCCCGTCCGCAGCCTCAAGCAGGGCTACATCGGCCTCCAGAACCACGGCGACGGCGACGACGTGTCCTTCCGCAACGTCCGGATCAAGCAGGCCGGGACCCCGCCGCCCGGGCAGCGCACCGGGGAGGTGAAGGGGGTCAACGGCAAGTGCCTGGACATCGACGGCGGGAACACCGCCGACGGCACGAAGGCGCAGATCTGGACCTGCAACGGGACCGCTGCCCAGCGCTGGACGGTGGGGACGGACGGCACGCTGAAGGCGTTGGGCAAGTGCCTGGACGTGGCCGGCGGCGGGAGCGCCGACGGCACGAAGATCCAGCTCTACACCTGCAACGGCTCGGGCGCGCAGAAGTGGGCGGCCCAGTCCGACGGCACGGTGCGCAACCCGCAGTCCGGCAAGTGCCTGGACGCCTCGGGCGGCACCTGGAACGACGGCACCCCGGTCCATCTGTGGACCTGCCACACCGGCCCCAACCAGAAGTGGACCCTGCCCTGACTCCGCGGCCTCGTTCGACCCGTCGAACGGTGATCCGCTTGTCAAACATTTGACCCATGTGAGCTGCGTTACACGGGAAGGCTCAGGGGGCCGGGCGTCTTCGCCCGGCCCCCCACGGAGGAGGACTTCACGTGTCCGCACCCACGGCACCTCCCGCACCGCCCCTCAGACACCGCGTCAGGAAGTGGGCGTCGGCCGCCACCTCGGCCCTCACCCTCACCGCCGCCGTCCTGATCTCCGGCACCCAGGTCTCCCAGGCCGCGAGCACGCTGCCCTGCGACCTGTACGCCGGCGGCGGCACCCCCTGCGTCGCCGCGCACAGCACCACCCGGGCGCTGTACGCGTCGTACAACGGGCCGCTCTACCAGCTCAGGCGCGCCTCGGACAACGCCACCCGGGACGTCGGGCTGCTGAGCGCGGGCAGCTACGTCAACGCCGCGACGCAGGACGCGTTCTGCGCCGGCACCAGCTGCGTCATCTTTACGATCTACGACCAGTCGGGACGCGGCAACCACCTCACCCAGGCGCCCCCGGGCGGCTTCAACGGGCCGGCGCCCGGCGGGTACGACAACCTCGCGGACGCGGCGGCGGCCCCCGTCACCGTCGCCGGCCACAAGGCGTACGGCGTCTTCGTCGCCCCCGGCACCGGCTACCGCAACAACCGCACCAACGGCGTCGCGACCGGCGACAACCCCGAGGGCATGTACGCGGTCCTCGACGGCACGCACTACAACGGCGGCTGCTGCTTCGACTACGGCAACGCCGAGACGACCAGCCACGACGACGGCAACGGCACGATGGAGGCGCTCTACTTCGGCACCAGCAAAGGCTGGGGCTACGGCGCCGGACCCGGGCCGTGGGTCATGTCCGACCTGGAGAACGGGCTGTTCTCCGGCCGGAGCACGCGGTACAACGCCAACGACCCCACCGTGAACAACCGGTTCCAGACCGCCGTGCTGAAGGGTGAACCGAACCACTGGGCCCTGCGGGGCGGCAACGCCCGCTCGGGCGGCCTCAGCACCTACTACGACGGGCCGCGTCCCGACGCCCCCGGCTACAACCCGATGAAGAAGCAGGGCGCCATCATCCTGGGCATCGGCGGCGACAACAGCAACGCCTCCGCCGGCACCTTCTACGAGGGCGTGATGACGTCCGGCTACCCCTCGGACGCCACCGAGAACGCCGTCCAGGCCGGCATCACCGCCGCCGCCTACGCCCCCTACTCCAGCGGCGACCCCGGCTCGCTGAACCCGGGCTCACGGGTCTCCCTGCGGGCCACCACAGCCTGCTGCGGCGGCGACTACGTCCGGCACGGAGCCGCCGACACCGATGTCGTCATCGCGCCCGTGTCCGGCTCGAGTCCCGCCGCGGACAAGGCCGCCGCCACCTGGACCGTCCGGGCCGGACTCGGCAACAGCGCCTGCGTGTCCCTCGAGTCGGTCGACGCGCCGGGCCGCTACCTGCGCCACTACGACTACCGGCTGCGGCTCGACCCGAACGACGGCAGCGCGATCTTCGCCCAGGACGCCACCTTCTGCCCCCAGGCCGGGCACAACGGCCGCGGCTACTCCTTCCAGTCCGCCAACTTCAGCGAGAAGTACCTGCGCCACTACACCCTGGGCCTCTACATCGCGGCCAACGGCGGCACCAACCCCTGGGACAACGCGGGGCTCTGGAACGACGACACCAGCTGGATCCCTGCCTCCCCCTGGGCCTGACCTCTACCCCCTCTAGGAGTCGGCATGACCTTCACCCCGAGCCGCCGCGCCGTCCTGCGCGGCGCCTTCGCCGCCACCGCCGGCGCCCTCGCGGGGCCCGCCCTGCTGTCGGGCACCGCGCACGCCTACAACTGGACGCGCACCCTGAACCAGGGCGCGAGCGGCGCCGACGTGACGGAGTTGCAGATCCGGGTCGCCGGGTGGGCCGCGGACTCGGCCGCCCAGTCGCGGGTGAGCATCGACGGCGCCTTCGGCCCGGGCACGGCCGCCGCCGTCCGCCGCTTCCAGGCCGCCTACGGTCTGGCCGCCGACGGCAGCGTCGGACCCGCGACACAGGCCCAGCTCAACGCCCTGGAACAGTCCGACGGTTCGACCGCCCACTTCGACTTCAGCGAGTTCACCGACCGCGTCAGCGGCACCTTCAGCGGCGGCAAGGTGAGCGCGAGCGCCGCCAAGGAGAACGCCCGCCGGGCCATGTACAAGCTGGAGGCGCTGCGCAAGAAGCTCGGCAACGTCCCCGTCACCGTCAACTCCGGCTTCCGCAGCATCGCGCACAACGCCGAGATCGGCGGTGCGAGTGACAGCATGCACCTCTACGGCACCGCGGCCGACCTCGACGTCCCCGGCGTGGCCAACCGCACGGTCTACCAGAAGGCGGAGACCTGCGGCTTCTCCGGCCTGGAGCGCTACACCGCGGACCACCAGCACGTCGACAGCCGCGCCGACCTGGGCCGGGCCTGGTGGTGGGAGAGCGGCACCGTCTGAGGCCGGCCGTCGAGGACCGGGCGAGCGGTCATCGGACGACGGTCACCGGGCGGTCGCGGAGGCTCCGGCCTCCGCGGCCTCCCAGCCGAACCCGTCCGGGTCGGTGAGCGGCCCCGCGTCCCCGCCGAGGACCACCCGGTGCGAACCGGTGCCCTCAGGGTCCACCCCGAGGTCCTTGGCCAGGGCGCGCCGCCGGTACAGCGCCAGCTTCAGCGGGCCGGCCCCGGCCGCGAACTCCACGTACACCTTGGCGAAGCTCTTGGCCACGGTCAGGCCGTGCTCCACGTAGAACCGCTTGCTCGCGGCGATGTCGGCGACGCCGAGCAGCAGCACGATCTCGTCGATGTCCCGGGTGGCCGGGCCGGTGTCCTTCTTCGCCGAGCAGGCCACCTTCCAGATCGTGCCGTCCGGGTCCCGCACCACACCGCCGTACCCCCACAACGACTTCGCGGCGGGCTTGAGAACGGTGGCGCCGGCGGCGACGGCCGTGCCGAGCAGGCTGTCCACGGTGGACGGCTGGGACACCGTGAGTCCCAGGGTGTAGCCGCGGAAGCCGGTGGTCGGCGCGTCGGAGGCGCGCAGACCGATCGGGGCGTCCAGACCGAAGGACTCGGTCAGGAACCGACGGGAGGCCGCGGGATCGGCCACTTCGAGGGTGAGGGATGCGAGGAAGCTCATGCCGGCAACGCTAGGCGCGCCGCCACCACCGGGGCTTCTCGATTCCTGACCGCTTCGGCCCGCCGCCTCAGAACGACACCTCGCGCACCCCGGCCTGGCTGCGCGGCACCGTCGTCGCGGTGACCTCCGAGCGGTGGCGGCTGCCGGAGAACGTCACCGTCAGCTTCTCCGGCGCCTCCTGCCGGGTGCCCACCGTGAACCCCTGGTTCGGCACCGCCGAGATCAGGCACACCCCGCTCGCCCCGAACCGCACCGTCACCTTCCCGCCCTCCGACGGCACCGTGTACACCCCGGCCCCGCCCTCGCAGCCCTGGGCACCCCCGCCCGCCGGGGACGGAGCCGGAGCGGACGGGGCGGTCCGGGTGGGCGTCGGGCTCGGCGTGCGCGGCGCCCGCGCCGTGGGGGAGGGAGGCGGGGTACTGGGCCGCGCGCTGCTCGGCGAGGGGCTGGGCGCGGGCGGTGTGCTCGCGGCCGGCGTGGGGCGCGGAGAGGGCGTCAGTTCCTCCGGCGCCGACCGGGCGACCGGCGCGGTCGGCCGGGTCGAGCCCACCACGAAGTGGATGGTGATGATCACGGCCGTGACGCTGGCGGCGGTGCAGCACAGCCAGATGACCAGATAGCGCAGGAGGCGGGACACGACACCATAGTGGCGGACCGGCTAACGTGCCTGCCCATGGCCTCCGTACTTGTCGTCGAGGACGACCCCGTGATCCGGGCCGCGCTCATCGAGATCCTCACCGGGCACGGCCACGCGGTCCGCACCGCCCACCAGGGCTTCGAGGCGCTGCGCGAGATCACCCAGGCCCCGCCGGACATCGTCGTCCTCGACCTCGGGCTGCCCGACATCGACGGCATCGACGTGCTGCGGATGATCCGGGGCGTCTCCCGGGTCCCCGTCCTGGTCGCCACCGCCCGCGACGACGAGAGCGAGATCATCCGGCTGCTCAACTCCGGCGCCGACGACTACCTGGTCAAGCCCTTCTCCGGCGGCCAGCTCGCGGCCCGGCTCGGCGCCGTGCTGCGCCGCTCGGCGCCCGCCGACACCCCGGCCGCCCGGCAGCCCGCCCTCCAGGTCGCCGACCTGCGCGTCGACCCCACCGCGCGCACCGCGCACCTGGCCGGCCGCGAACTGACCCTGACCCGCCGCGAGTTCGACCTGCTCGCCTACCTGGCCGCCCACACCGACCAGGTCATATCCCGGCAGCGCATCCTCACCGAGGTGTGGCGCCAGCCCTACCTGGAGGAGCAGACCGTGGACGTCCACCTCTCCGCGCTGCGCCGCAAACTCGGCGAGAAGGCCCGGCGGCCCCGCTACCTGCACACCGTGCGCGGCATCGGCATCAAGCTGGTCGCCTCGCCATGAGACGCGCCCTGGCCGGCATCGCGCTGGCCGTCACCTCCATGGTGGCCCTCTCCTTCCTCGTCCCGCTCGCCCTCCTGGTGCGCGAACAGGCCCGCGACCGCGCCACCACCGCCGCCGAGCAGCGCGCCGCCGCCCTGTCCCCGGTGCTCGCCCTGACCACCCGGCGCGCCGACGTGCAGCAGGCCGTCGCCGAACTGGCCGCGCCCGACCGGCTCGTGGTGCGGCTGCCCGACGGCGGCTTCGTCGGCACCCCGCACGCTCCCGAGGGCACCCTCGACCGGGCCGTACGGGGTCGCGAGACCGTCGCCGTGGACACCGCGGACGGCTGGGTCTACCTCCAGCCCGTCGTGCTGCGCGGCGACCGGGTCGCCGTGGTGGAGGCGTACGTGCCCGCCGCCGACCTCACCCGGGGGGTCGCCGCCTCCTGGGGCGTGATGGCGCTGCTCGCCCTCGGCCTGGTCGGCGGCTCCGTGCTGGTCGCCGACCGGCTCGGCGCCCGCGTCGTACGCTCCTCGCGCGGCCTGGAGCGGGCCTCGCTCGCCCTCGGCTCCGGCGACCTCGACGTACGGGTGGCGCCCGACGGGCCGCCCGAGCTGCAGGAGGCGGGGGCCGCCTTCAACACCATGGCCGACCGGGTCGTCGACCTGCTCGCCGTGGAGCGCGAACTGGTCGCCGACCTCTCCCACCGGCTGCGCACCCCGCTGACCGCCCTCTACCTGGAGGCCGACCGGATGGGCGCGACCCCGGCCGGGCACCGGGTCACCGAGGCCGCCGCCCAACTGGAGAGCGAGCTGGACGCCATCATCACCGCCGCCCGCAGCCCGCTCGCCGCAGCGCCGTCCGGCGGCCCGGCCGCGAGCCCGGCGAAACCGGCCGACCTGGCCGAGGTGATCGCCGTACGCCTGGACTTCTGGTCGGTCCTCGCCGGCCAGCAGAACCGGCCCTACGAGCGCTACCTCACCCCGCGGCCGACCCCCGTCGCCTTCGCCGAGGACGACCTGGCCGCCGTCGCCGACGCCCTGATCGGCAACGTCTTCCGGCACACCCCGCAGGGCACCGGCTTCACCGTCCGGGTGGAGCGCGTCGACCGGTACGTGTTCCTCACCGTGGACGACGCGGGCCCGGGCGTCGCCGACCCGGAGGCCGCGCTCACCCGGGGCGTCAGCGTCGGCGGGTCCACCGGCCTCGGCCTGGACATCGTGGCCCGGGCGGCCCGCGCCGCCGACGGCGAGATGGAGATAGCCCGGGCGCCGCAAGGGGGCGCCCGGGTGAGGGTGTCGTTCCTGCTGACCGCCACCGGGGGCTGAGCCCCGCCCGGCACCGGCGCGGAGCCTCAGCGGCCGGTGCCGAAGTCCTGGGTCCACCAGGGGCCGCCGTCGCCCATGTGGACGCCGACGCCCAGCTCCTTGAAGGAGCAGTTCAGGATGTTCGCCCGGTGGCCGGGGCTGTTCATCCACGAGTTCATCACCGACGCCGCGTCGGCCTGCCCCCGGGCTATGTTCTCGCCCAGCGCGGACCACTGGTACCCGGCCGCCTCCACCCGGCCCGCCATGGTGGAGCCGTCGGGGCCGGTGTGGGACATCACGCCGCTCGCGGCCATGACATCGCTGTAGTCGTCGGCGGCGGTGGTCAGCCGGCCGTTCGCGGTGAGCGGGGAGCACCCGGCCCGGGACCGCTCCTGGTTCACCAGCGCCAGCACCTGCGCCTCGGGGCCGCCCGCCGCGGAACCGCCGGTGTCGCCGGAACCGCCCGTCCCACCGGAACCGGAGGACGGCCGCGTGTCCGAGCCGGAGCCCGACCCCGTGCCCGTACCGGACCCGGCACCGGAGCCCGCCGGGGAACCGCCACCGCCCGCCGACGACCCGCCCGGGTGCGAGCGCGCCGGGGACGCCGCCGGGGCGGACTTCACGGTCGGCCGGGCCCGCCCCGCCGCACTGGCCGATGCCTTGGCCTTGGCCTCGGCCTTCTCCTTCTCCTTGGCCTTCGCCTCGGCGGACGCCGACGCGGCGGCCCCCGGCGTCCCGCTCGCCTTGGTCCCCGCCGATGCCGAGGCCGGCCCCGTCGCCGAGGCGAGCGGCACCGCGTCCCCCGGCACCTCGCCGGCGGCGTTCGTGGTGACCTGGTCCGAGGCGCCGCCGTCACCGCCGCCCAGCACCGAGAAGGTGATGCCGACACCCGCGGTCACGGTCACGGCGCCCAGTGCCAGCACGGCTCCCCGCCGTCCCGGACCCCGGCGGTGACGGGCGCGGGCACGGGAGGAGTGGGTGACGCGGCGGGAACCCATGTGGAGGACACCTCGGCTCTAGGGGGCGGTTCGACCCGGTGGACGCGGCGGCCGGGGCCGGCCACCGCGCCCACCGGGACTGTGGGGGGTAGCCGTGAGCCTAGGACGGAAACGCGGCCGTGCGGCCCCGGGAAGGTCAACTTCAGAAACCCTTAAAAGAGCGGCCAGAGTCCGTTGAGGAATCTTCCTTCGCCCGGATGCGGGTAGGCGGGCGGGGGAGAACCCGAAGGAGGAGCGCCATGACGACGTACGTCATCTCGGTACCGGGGACCTTCACCGGCACCGTCCAGGACGTCACCAAGGACGAACTCGCCCGGGCCCTGCGACCGGCGGACCCGCACCGCACCCAGGGCGGCGAGGAAGAGGACATCGAGGTCCTGTCGGTCAACGAGGACGACACCTTCACCATCCGCCTCACCGTCGAGGCCGACAGCACCTCCCACGCCGAGCAGCGCGCCCGCGACCTGGCCGGCTCGGCCCTGCGCTCCGTCGGCCTGGACGAGGCGGGAGCACCCCTGGGCCCGCCGGCCGTCACCGGAATCGACTCCGACCTCTGAGAGCCGCCGCGTGGGCCGGGCGAGTGGCCCGGCTCACATGGCGTCCGGCAGGCCCCGCCGACACGATGGTCTCGTCACCCGGCAGGCTGAAGGGATCCCACATGTTCCGCAAGGTGCTGGTCGCCAACCGCGGGGAGATCGCGATCCGGGCGTTCCGCGCGGGCTACGAGCTGGGCGCGCGCACCGTCGCCGTCTTCCCGCACGAGGACCGCAACTCGCTGCACCGGCTCAAGGCCGACGAGGCATACGAGATCGGGGAGCCGGGACACCCGGTGCGCGCCTACCTCTCCGTGCCGGAGATCGTGCAGGCCGCCCGCCGGGCCGGAGCCGACGCCGTCTATCCGGGCTACGGTTTCCTCTCCGAGAACCCGGAGCTGGCCAAGGCGTGCGAGGAGGCCGGGATCGCCTTCGTCGGGCCGGACGCCCGGATCCTGGAGCTGACCGGCAACAAGGCACGCGCCGTGGCCGCGGCCCGCGAGGCCGGCGTCCCGGTGCTCGGCTCCTCGGCGCCCTCCACCGACGTCGACGAACTGGTGCGCGCCGCCGACGACGTCGGCTTCCCCGTCTTCGTGAAGGCCGTCGCGGGCGGCGGCGGGCGCGGCATGCGCCGCGTCGAGGAGCCCGCGCAGCTGCGGGAGGCCATCGAGGCCGCCTCCCGCGAGGCCGCCTCCGCCTTCGGCGACCCGACCGTCTTCCTGGAGAAGGCCGTCGTGGAACCCCGCCACATCGAGGTGCAGATCCTCGCCGACGGCGAGGGCAACGTCATCCACCTCTACGAGCGGGACTGCTCGGTGCAGCGCCGCCACCAGAAGGTCATCGAGCTGGCCCCGGCGCCCAACCTCGACCCGGAGCTGCGGGACCGGATCTGCGCCGACGCCGTCCGCTTCGCCCGGCAGATCGGCTACCGCAACGCCGGCACCGTGGAGTTCCTGGTGGACCGCGCCGGTCACCACGTCTTCATCGAGATGAACCCGCGCATCCAGGTCGAGCACACCGTGACCGAGGAGGTCACCGACGTCGACCTGGTCCAGGCCCAACTGCGCATCGCCTCCGGCGAGACGCTGGCCGACCTCGGCCTCAGCCAAGAGGGCATCACGCTGCGCGGCGCCGCCCTGCAGTGCCGCATCACCACCGAGGACCCGGCCAACGGTTTCCGCCCCGACACCGGGCAGATCAGCGCCTACCGCTCACCGGGCGGCTCCGGCATCCGCCTGGACGGCGGCACCACGCACGCCGGCACCGAGATCAGCGCCCACTTCGACTCGATGCTGGTCAAACTCTCCTGCCGGGGACGGGACTTCCCCACCGCGGTGGGCCGCGCCCGGCGCGCGGTCGCCGAGTTCCGCATCCGCGGCGTCTCCACCAACATCCCCTTCCTGCAAGCCGTCCTGGACGACCCCGACTTCCAGGCGGGCAACGTCACCACCTCGTTCATCGAGCAGCGCCCGCACCTGCTCACCGCCCGGCAGTCCGCCGACCGCGGCACCAAGCTGCTCACCTACCTCGCCGACGTCACCGTCAACAAGCCGCACGGCGAACGGCCCCACCTCGCCGACCCGCTCGCCAAGCTGCCCGCCGTCCCCGCCGGCGAACCCCCGGCCGGCTCCCGCCAGTTGCTCGCCGAACTCGGCCCGGAGGGCTTCGCCGCCCGGCTGCGCGCCGCGCCGGTCATCGGCGTCACCGACACCACCTTCCGCGACGCCCACCAGTCGCTGCTCGCCACCCGGGTGCGCACCAAGGACCTCCTCGCCGTCGCCCCGGTCGTCGCCCACACCCTGCCGCAGCTGCTGTCCCTGGAGTGCTGGGGCGGCGCCACCTACGACGTCGCCCTGCGCTTCCTCGCCGAGGACCCCTGGGAGCGGCTGGCCGCCCTGCGCGAGGCGGTGCCCAACCTCTGCCTCCAGATGCTGCTGCGCGGGCGCAACACCGTCGGCTACACCCCGTACCCGACCGAGGTGACCGACGCCTTCGTGCAGGAGGCCGCCGCCACCGGCATCGACATCTTCCGCGTCTTCGACGCCCTCAACGACGTCGACCAGATGCGGCCCGCGATCGACGCCGTCCGCGAGACCGGCACCGCCGTCGCCGAGGTCGCCCTGTGCTACACCGGCGACCTCTCCGACCCGGCCGAACGCCTCTACACCCTCGACTACTACCTGCGCCTCGCCGAGCGCATCGTGGCCGCCGGGGCGCACGTCCTCGCCGTCAAGGACATGGCCGGACTGCTGCGCGCGCCCGCCGCGGCGACCCTGGTGTCCGCCCTGCGGCGGGAGTTCGACCTGCCGGTGCACCTGCACACCCACGACACCGCCGGCGGCCAGCTCGCCACCTACCTCGCCGCGATCCAGGCCGGCGCGGACGCCGTGGACGGGGCGGTGGCCTCCATGGCCGGCACCACCTCGCAGCCCTCGCTGTCCGCGATCGTCGCCGCCACCGACCACACCGAGCGGCCCACCGGTCTCGACCTCCAGGCCGTCGGCGACCTGGAACCGTACTGGGAGGGGGTCCGCAAGGTCTACGCGCCCTTCGAGGCGGGCCTCGCCTCGCCGACCGGCCGCGTCTACCACCACGAGATCCCCGGCGGCCAGCTCTCCAACCTGCGCACCCAGGCCGTCGCCCTCGGCCTCGGCGACCGCTTCGAGGACATCGAGGCGATGTACGAGGCCGCCGACCGGATGCTGGGCCATCTGGTGAAGGTCACGCCGTCCTCGAAGGTCGTCGGCGACCTCGCCCTGCACCTGGTCGGCGCCGGCGTCGCACCGGCGGACTTCGAGCGCGACCCGGACCGGTACGACATCCCCGACTCCGTCATCGGCTTCCTCCGCGGCGAGCTGGGCACCCCGCCCGGCGGCTGGCCCGAGCCGTTCCGCAGCAAGGCCCTCAAGGGCCGCGCCGGGGCGAAGCCCATGGCCGAGCTGGGCGCCGACGACCGCACGGGGCTGGCCAAGGACCGCCGGGCCACCCTCAACCGGCTGCTGTTCCCCGGCCCGGCCCGCGAGTTCGAGACGCACCGCGGCACCTACGGCGACACCGGCGTCCTGGACAGCAAGGACTTCTTCTACGGCCTGCGCCCCGGCACCGAATACACCGTCGATCTCGAACCCGGCGTGCGGCTGCTCATCGAGCTGCAGGCGATCGGCGAGGCCGACGAACGCGGCATGCGCACCGTGCTGGCCACCCTCAACGGCCAGCTCCGCCCCATCCAGGTCCGCGACCGCGCCGCAGCCTCCGACGCCCCGGTCACCGAGAAGGCCGACCGGACCGACCCCGGCCACGTCGCCGCGCCGTTCGCCGGCGTGGTGACCCTGGCCGTCGCCGAGGGCGACCAGGTCGAGGCCGGCGCGACGGTGGCCACCATCGAGGCGATGAAGATGGAGGCCACCATCACCGCCCCCAGGGCGGGCACGGTCGGCCGCCTCGCCATCAACCGCATCCAGCAGGTCGAGGGCGGCGACCTCCTGGTCCAGCTGACCTGACCTGCCTAGCCGGCCTTCGGGGCCGCCTGCTGGACCACCTCGAAGGACCACAGCGTCGACCCGCTCGCCGCGGGCCGGGGGCGCTCGCCGCCCCCGGCCCCGCCGCCCTGCGCGTCGCCGCCCCGGTGGGCCGCCTGCATCGGGCCCGCCATCCACGCCTGGAAGGCCGCCTCGTCCCGCCACCGGGTGTACACCAGATAGCTGTCGGTGCCCTCCAGCGGGCGCAGCAGCTCGAACCACTCGAAGCCGTCGGAGTTCTCCACCGCGCCCGCGCGGGAGGAGAAGCGCTGCTCCAGCGTCTCGCGCTGCTCGGCCGGCACGGTCAGTACATTGATCTTGACTACGCTCATGGCCCCATCCTGCCGCACCGCCCGCCCCACCGGTCAGCAGGCCCGGCGCCACACCCCCAGCTCGGGCTTCTTCTCCATGGAGGACAGCCCCAGCCGGCGGGAGTCGGCGCAGAACCGCCTGGCCGGCACGGCGTACTCGACGTGGAAGACCGCCTTGCCGGCCGCGATGAACGGCTTCAGCCGCTCGCACTCGCCGTACTGCGCGCACTCCTCGTTGACCGCGAAGTCGAAGGCCCCCAGCAGCTGGGGGATCTGCGGCAGGTCGTTCTTCAGGCCCACCGAAAGACCGCGTTCGTGGGCGATGTCGGCGATCATGCGGTTGTAGGCGAGCTGGTGCGCTGCGGTGAGCGGGAAGCCCGTCTCGTTGCCGTAGCCCTCCACCAGGTCCGGCTCCACCGCGTCGAAGCCCTTGTCCCGGCACATGTCGAAGCGCCGCTCCATCAGGGGCCGCAGCACGGAGATCCGGCGGATGTCGAGCCAGCGCTCGCCCTCCCAGCCGTTGGACTCGCCCAGCAGGGCGCGCGGGAAGGCGTCCTGGTCGGGCCGGAAGCTCTCCCAGGCGCCCACGTTGATGTAGCAGATCACCTTGCGGCCCGCCCGGTGCAGCCGGGCCACGTCGGCCGCGTCGTTCTCGAAGCCGTCGATGTCGTAGACCGGCACGTCGACGGACGGATCGGCCCTCTCGTCCAGCTGCCACTGCCAGTCGAGGCCCGGCTTCGGCCGCCAGAGCGCCGACGAGGGCGAGGGCGATGCGGTGGGCCGCGCGGAGCCGCCGTCCGCGTCGTCGTCACCCCCGCCCGAGCACCCGGCAGCCACCAGCGCCGTCAGCGCCACGAGCACCACCGCCCACGCCCGCCCCGCCCGGCGCCTCATCGCTCCGCCCCGCTCAGTACGGGGCTCAACCCGCGCCACGGGTTGGGCAGTTCGCCGGTGACCGGTCCCGAGACCGCCGCGCCCCGCTCGGCGGCGGTGCGCACCGCCAGCGGCGCCAGGGCCTCGGGGACGGCGTACACCAGATGGCAGAAGCGCTCCGGCGGGTGCCGCCTGGTCCAGTCGGGACGGCTGAAGGCGGACACATACGCCGACCAGGGACCCTCGAAGGTGACTACCAGGTCGGCGATCCGCGCGTAACCCGGGTCCGGGTGCACTCCCGGGTTCAGCACCACCGGGCCCGCGCCCTGCCTGCGCAGCTCGCGCACCAGGGCGCGGTAGGAGGGCAGTTCGCCGGCGGCGGCGCTCACCCGGTCCAGGAAGCAGCCGTCCGCCCCGTACCACTCGCGGTGCCGCCGGGCGTCCGCCAGCACGCCGGCCGCGGCCCGCGTGCCGTAGTCGGTGTCGACGTAGCCGAGCAGGCGCGCGCCCGCCGCCCGCAGCGCCCCGGCCGCCGCGGTGAACGCCGGGTCGGGGGTGTCGCCGGGGCCGTCGGCGGGGTTGAGCACCACCGCCCAGGTGCGGTCGGCGGCCGAGACCAGCCGGTGCCAGGCACCGGGATCCTCGGCCGGATGGACGTACAGCGGGATCAGCAGGCTCACGTGACGCAGTCGCTCTCCAGGTGGCGGGACGGCGCCGCCTCCCCGGTGACCGCCGCCCACAGCGCGGCCAGCGACGCCTCCACAGGGTACGTGGGCCGCCAGCCGAGCGCGGACCGGGCCGCCGTGATGTCCGAGCACTGCCAGGACACCTGCCCCGAGCGGGCCGAGCCCGCGCCCTGCTCCTCGATCCGGCCGCGGAAGCCCGCGGTCTCCGCCAGCGTCCGCACCAGCCGGCGCACCGGAACGGCCTCCCCGCCGCCGATGTTGAGCACCCGCGGCAGCGGCTTGGGCGCGGTCACCGCCCGCTCCACCGCCGCGGCCACGTCGCGTACGTCGACGAAGTCCCGGAAGGCCGACAGGTCGCCGAGCCGCAGCACGGCGTCCGGGTCGGGGCCCGCCGCCCGCAGCAGTCCGGCCACCCGGCCCGGCAGCCCCGTGACGGGCGCCCCGGGGCCCACCGGGTTGCCGACCCGCAGCACCACGGCGTCGAGGGCGGAGGCGGTGACCGCGACGGTGCCGGCCAGCTTGGTGGCGCCGTACGGGGTGAGCGGCCGGGTGGGCGCCGACTCCGGGGTGCGCACGCGCGGGGTTCCCGGGCCGTACTCGGCGGCCGACCCGAGGTGGACCAGGCGGGCGCCGGGCGCGGCCCGGCCGAGCGCCGCGCACAGCACGGCGGGGCCGCGGGCGTTGGCCTCCGCGAGCGCCACCGGGTCGCCGCCGGTGGCGCCCGCGCAGTTGACCACGGCGTCGGGCGCCGCCGAGGCGAGGATCCCGGCCAGCCGGCCGGTGGAGTCGGCGGCCAGGTCGACGGGCACGCCGGCACCCGGCCGGCGACCGCCGTCGAGGACCAGCACGCCGGGCACGGTGCGCAGCCGCTCGGCGACGTGCGCGCCCAGATAGCCGGTCGACCCCAGGACGAGGATGCGCATGCGGGGCTCAGGCTCCCTTGAGCAGCAGGGACCTGCGGCTGGTGAACTCCGCGTTGGCCCGGTCGTAGTCGTCGGGCCGGCCGATGTCCAGCCAGTAGCCGTCGAAGTCGTAGGCCCGCGGCGGGTCGCCGCGCTCCAGCAGGTCGAGCACCAGCTCGTCGAAGCCCAGCGGCAGGCCCGCGGTGTAGCCGTCCAGCGTCGAGCGGGTCAGGCCGTACACCCCCATCGAGACCCGGTAGTCCAGGCTCGGCTTCTCGGTGAACGCGACGACCCGGCCGGCGTCGGTGGTCAGCACCCCGAAGTCGATGCGCACCTGGCGCGCGTACGTGGCGATGGTCAGCGGCGCCCCGCCCTCCCGGTGCCGGCGCAGCACGTCGGCGTAGTCGAGGTCGGTGAGGATGTCGCCGTTCATCACCAGGAAGTGCTCGGGGAGCCGGTCGAGCATGGTGAGCAGCGGCCCCATGGTGCCCAGCGGGCTCTCCTCGGTGGCGTAGTCGACGCACAGCCCCCACTGGGAGCCGTCGCCGACGTACGCCCGGATGATCTCGCCGAGGTGGCCGATCGCAATGGTGCAGTGGGTGAAGCCGGACTGCGCCAGCTGGCGCAGGACGATCTCCAGGATGGCGTGCTGGTCACCGATGGGCACCAGCGGCTTGGGCAGGGCGGTGGTGTAGGGCCGCAGCCGGACGCCCTTGCCCCCGGCCAGGATCACTGCGTGCATGGGATGCCCCCTTGGTGGTCGTGGCGCTCGCGGTCAGATGTTGTAGATGCCGGTCTTGTAGCGGGCCAGGTTGGCCGGGTCGCGGAAGAACTCCACGGTGTGCGCGAGGCCGTCCTCCAGGTCGTGCGCCGGGCTCCAGCCGGTCGCCTCGCGCAGCCGGGTCGCGTCCGCCACCAGGCGCATCACCTCGGAGTTCGCCGGGCGCAGCCGCTCGGGGTCCTCCCGCACGTCCAGCGGGGTGTCCATCACCTTGCCGATCAGCGCGACCAGGTCGCCGACGGAGATCTCGCCGCCGGTGCCGGCGTTGAAGGTGCGGCCCACCACCCGCTCGGCGGGCCCGGTGCCGACCGCGAGGAAGGCCCGTGCGGTGTCCTTGACGAAGGTGAAGTCGCGGGTGGGCCGCAGGTCGCCGAGGGTGATGGCGCGTTCCCCCGCGGCCACCTGGCCGATGACGGTCGGGATGACGGCGCGCATGGACTGCCGGGGGCCGTAGGTGTTGAAGGGCCGCAGCGTCACCACCGGGGTGTCGAAGCTGGCGTGGTAGCTGTCGGCCAGCCGGTCGCCGCCCGCCTTCGACGCGGCGTACGGCGACTGGGTGTTGATCGGGTGGTCCTCGGTGATCGGCACGGTCCGCGCGGTGCCGTACGTCTCGCTGGTGGAGGTGTGCACGAGGCGGGGTGTGCCGGCGGCGCGCACCGCCTCCAGGACGTTCAGCGTGCCGGTGACATTGGTGTCCACGTAGCTGTGCGGGGCGCGGTAGGAGTACGGGATGGCGATGAGCGCGGCCAGGTGGTAGACGCACTCGGCGCCCGCCACGAGGTGGCGCACCGAGCCGGGGTCCCGGACGTCGCCGAGCACGATCTCCACCTGGTCGAGCACCTCGGGCGACAGCGTCTCCAGCCAGCCGTAGGACGAGAAGGAGTTGTACTGCGCCATCGCCCTCACCCGGTACCCGGCGGCGACCAGCGCCTCGGTGAGGTGGGAGCCGATGAAGCCCTCGGCTCCGGTGACGGCGGCGAGCGGTGTGGCGGTCACGCGGGGTCCTTCCGGTCGGTGGTGCGGCGGGGGAGCGGGGCGGGGCGGATGCCGTCACCCGTGGGCGGAGGGCCGGCCGAGGAGCCGCAGGGCGTGCAGCGTCAGGCAGAGCGCGGCGGCGCCGCAGGCGAGCGCCAGCGAGGTCCCGTCCGGCGCGCGGTCGGAGAGCACGGCGGCGGCACCGGCGCCCGCGGCCCCGAGGCACAGCGCGGCCGGCGGCCACGCCGCGCCGAACGCCTGGAGCAGCAGCGACGTCCACAGCGCGGCGCCGAGCGGCAGCAGGACGGCGAGGTCGGCATGGAGCGCGAGGCCGGCCGGGACCAACGGGCCGAGGTAGGCCACCAGGCAGCCGCCCAGCACCGCCGCCGACCTGGTCCGGAAGCCGGCCGGGGTGGCGGTGGCGCGCAGGGCGGCCACCGCCAGGCCCCGGTAGCGGTACAGCAGCCACTCGGCGGGACCCATGCTGAGCGTCAGCACGACCACCGCCCACGGCTGCTCCCGGCCCGCCAGGAACACCAGCCCGCCGGCCGCCAGCCCGAACAGCCCGTACGGCAGCGACCCGAGGAGCCGCGGGCGGGCGGCGTCGGGGTCGGCCGGGGCGGCGAGCGCCGCACGCAGCGCCCAGCCGGCCGCGAGGGCCGTGCCGAGCACCGACAGCAGCGGCAGCCCGGCCCGCAGCGCGCTGCCCGGCTCCCACCAGGGCAGCACCGCCGCACCCGCGGTCACCGGCAGCAGCGCCGCGAGCAGCAGCCGCTCCCGGCCGAGCACCAGCAGCACCCCGGCCGCCGCCAGGTACACCGACTGGGCGGCCAGGAACAGGGCGCCGGCGCCGGAACCGAGGAACGCGGCCCCCGCGAGCACCGCGGCCCCGGCCCCCGGCGGCGCTCCATTCAGCAGTGTGCGGCCCGCCTCCCCGCGCCCGGCCGCCAGCCTCAGGTGGGCCCGGTGGCCCAGCGCCTGGTTCCACGCCCAGGACACCAGACCGGCCACCACCAGCGCCCGCAGCGCGCCCTCGTGGGGCAGCAGCCGCCCGGCGAGCAGGTAGGCGAGGCCGGGCAGCGCGAACAGGGCGCCGCGCAGCGCGCACCGCAGGTGGTCGGGCCGCCAGGGGTCGGCGGGGCGGGGCGGTTCGGGGCAGGAGCGGGGCACCAGGTCGTACAACGCGGCGGCCAGGGAGAACAGGTCGGGGTGCCCGTACCGCTGCCGGATCGTTTCGCCGCTCAGCCCCTCGGACTCCAGCAGCGCGGCCACCTCGTAGGAGTGCACGGCCGGCGCGATCCGGTCGGCCAGCTCGGCGGCCAGCCGGTCCACCGCCTCGCGCCGGCCGGCGTCGCCGGGCCGCACCAGGGCGAGCCCGTGGCCGTCGGCGAGGCGCCTGGCCAGGCCACTTTCGTCGGCGAGCCGCAGGGTCAGCGTGTCCTCGGCCACGCCTCCCGGTTCCAGCGCCATCGGACCGCTCATCCGGTCGCCCTCCCCACCGGCGCCCCGGTCACCGCGCCGGACCCGTCCTCGGCGGCAGACAGCTCCAGATAGACGGAGCGGAAGGTGTCGATCGTCTGGCGGAGCGTGAACTGCTCGATCACCCGCAGCCGGGCCGCCTCGCCCATCGACCGGCGGCGGCCGGCGTCGCGCAGCAGCTCCAGGGCCGCCCCGGCCATGGCGGCCGGGTCGCGCGGCGGCACCACGAGCCCGGTGTCGCCGACGGCCTCCCGCACACCGCCGACGTCCGTGGAGACCGTCGCCCGGCCGCAGGACATCGCCTCGATGAGCGTGAAGGGGAACCCCTCGCTGATGCTGGACAGCATCACGACGTTCCCGGCGGCGTACGCGTCCTTGATGTCGTCGACCCGGCCTTCGAAGACCACCGCGTCGCCGTGCCCCAACTCCGCCGCGAGCGCCGCGCAGCGCTCCCGGTACCCCTCCCCGCCGCGCGGCGTGCCGCCGAACAACCGCAGCCGGGCGGCCGGAAGCTCGGCGCGCACCAGTGCGAAGGCGCGGATCAGGGTCTCCAGGTCCTTGATCGGGTCGACCCGGCCGGCCCAGCTCAGCACGGCGTCGGCCGGCTCGGGCCCGGCGGGCGGGAACGCGGCCGGGTCCACGCCGTTGTAGACCGTGCGGATGGCCTCGGGAGCGGCACCGCCCCGCTCCTCCCACAGCCGGTTGTAGCGGTTGCCCGGCGTGATCAGGGCGGCCCGCCGGTACGTCTCCTCGGCCAGCAGCCGGAAGAAGCCGAGGATCACCGCCTTCACCGGCCGGCTGTAGGGCGCCGTGCGGTAGCCGAGGTAGCGCTCCCGCAGATAGACGCCGTGCTCGGTGAGGAGCAGCGGCACCCCGTGCCGCTCCCGCGCCACCAGCCCGGGCAGCACCGCCACCCCGCCGCTGACCGCGTGCGCCACCCCGTCCCGCGGGTACGGCGCGGCCAGTGGCCGCAGGGCGTGCTCCAGGAGACCGGTCGCGGTCACCGCGTCGTGCAGCGTCGGCCGGGCCTCGCGCACCGCGATCCCCGGACGCCGCCACACCGCCGTCAGGACGCCGAGCGCCGCGTCCCCGCGCAGGAACGGGCCCAGCCGGCCGTCGGCCGCCGCCCGCGCCAGCTCGTACAGGGCGGGCCCGAAGCCCTCCTCGGCGCCCGGGTCGAGCAGGGCGGTCAGGAACCGCTCGTAGGCCGTGCGCAGCCGGTCGCGCTCCCGTCCCCTGCTGGGCCGACCGGGTGCGGCGGGCCCCCACATGGGCACGGAGACGACCCGGCGGACGTGCGCGGGGATGTCCCAGACGACCGGCTCGCGGCCGGTGCCGGTGACGGCGAGGACGTCGAAGGAGAGGTCGGGCATGCCGGTGACGAGCTGGTCGCACCAGACGCTGACGCCGCCGTGACTGTGCGGGTAGGTGCCCTCGGTGAGCAGGGTGACACGTGGCGCGCCGGGGTGTGGCGCGCCCGGGGGAACGGGCATCTGAGGGCTCCGGTGCCTGGAGGGGTCGGCCCGGCCGGCGCCGGCCGGGCCGCGGAAGGAGGACGCGCTCAGCGCGCGGCGGGCAGGGTGAGGGTGACGGAGCCCGATGACGGCGCCGCCCACCCGGAGACCGCGCCGGCGTAGGCGGAGCCGAAGGCCGTCAGCGGGCCGCTGCGGGTGCCGGCCGGCATGGTCGCCGGGACCGTCGTGCCGCTGGGCGCCTGGACGGTGACCGTGCCGCCGATCCGGTAGGCGGTGACCTTCCCGGCGTCCACCGCGGCCCGCCAGGCGTCCCGGCGCTGGAGCTCGGCGCCGATGTCCTTCATGCGCGGGTTCACCACCGGCGTGTTCGCGGCGAACAGCTCGTCGTAGCCGCCGAGGACGCCGTCCAGGACCGGGTACGCGATGCGCTCCTCGGCCAGGTTGGACTGGTGGATGAAGTGCGGCCTGGGGTCGTTGGACAGCACGTGCCCGAGCGCGGTCCGGGTCTCCAGCGGCACGATGTACCCCGCGTAGCCGGTGGCCGGGTCCAGCGGCGCGGGCAGGCAGGTGCTGGTCGCCGGGTTGTCCTCGCAGATGCCGCTGCCGCCCTGGGCGCGGGACGTGTAGATCCAGTTGTACTCGTCGACCTGCTCGGCGGCCCGCCCGGCGTTGTAGAAGACGTTCATCGGGTAGCGGGAGACGGTGGTGGCGCTGCCGACCCGGCGCTGCACGGGGTCGCGGGAGTGGTCGGAGCCGAGCCAGCCGATGCCGGTGTCGGTGAGGGCGGGGCCGAGGTTCGGGTTGTCGACGGGCTGCTGCGGGGTCACCTTCAGGCCGGAGTGCTCGCCGGTCACCAACTCGTCGCCCGCCAGCGGCAGTCCGTGCTGCTGTCCCCAGGTCCGGTTCGCGGTGATCTCGTCCGCGATCTCGCCCCGCGAGACCCACTGGGTGCTGCCGTCGGCGTTGGTCGCGCACTTCCACGGCACCACGGAGACGTCCTGGCGGCAGCCGAGGAAGGCGTGCGTGTAGGTGTGGTTGATCCAGCGGAACGCCGCGCGGTCGGTGACCAGCCGGTCGGCGAGCGGGTCCGCGCCACCGTTCTCCTCGGCGTGGTCGACGCTGCCGGAGGCGTTGTAGGCGAGGTCGAGGGTGAAGCCGCGGCTCTTCTGCCAGGCGACGGCGCGGTCCACGTCGGCCGGGACCATGCGGATCGGGTGCGGGGTGCCGGTGCCCGGCGCGCAGTCCACGTCGCCGGGCGTGCAGTTGAGGGCGCTGTCCCAGCGGTCGTCGGCGGCGAACACGTCGTCGACGTGCACGGCGAAGTAGTTCCGGTCGGCGCCCAGGTGCACCCCGCCGGTCATCCACTCCACGATGCCGCGGGCGAGGAGCCGGTACTGCTGCTGGTACCGGTTGTAGACGAAGGTGACGACGAGTTCGCGCCGCCCGTCGTGCCGGTACTCGCCGACCAGGGAGCCCTTGGCCGGCCGGCCGGGTCCGGCCGCCTGCACGTAGGGGGTGAAGTCGGCGCCGGGCGCGGGCTGCGCGAGGTAGGCGTAGGACTCGCCCACGGTGGGGGAGTTGTCCTCGAAGGGGACCGCGCCCTCCAGGTAGCCGAAGGGTCCCGCCTTCCCCGCCGGGGTCACTTCGGCGCGCACGCCGTCCAGGCTGCCGGCGTAACCCGCGTAGTCCAGGCCCACGTCGGGACGCGCCCAGGTGTAGGCGTCGACCTGCGGGACGGCGTAGGCGCGCTCGTAGGCGGTGAGGGCCGCCATCTCGGCCGAGCCCGCCGGGAAGGGATTGTCGTTGGGCAGCACCACCGCCTGGAACCTGGCCCGGGGCCGGCCGGCCACCGTGTCGGCGAGGAAGCCGGCGTCGATCACCGGCCGCGCCGTGTTCGCCAGGTCGACCTTGGTGTACGGCGTGCCGGCGCTGTCCAGTTCGGCGGCGATGGCGTCGGTGGCCGGGCCGCCGTCGCTCACCACCAGGACGCGCAGGTCGACGCGTGGCGCCGGATCGGCCGCCGTGGCGGCGCCGGCGGGTGTGCCGAGCGACGCGATCAGCGCGCCGACGGCGAGCGCGGTGATGCCCATGGTGCGCTTCATGCGGTGCTGTTCCCTCCCCAGGACGGACGCGCCGGTTCGTCGGCGCGTCCGTCGGCTCACATAGTGATCTCCGTGTGGAGCTTTTGTGTGCCCGCTGGGGAACTTGACGGAAAAGCATGGGTGTCAAACTGGCAACACCCGGTCACCTACGATCGGTTGAGCGAAATCAAGCCAATCGTGTCACGGGAACTGGACGACCTTGGACGGCACGGTGTCCGTCCCCGACGTCGGCGCGCCGGTGTCGTTGATGACGTGGGCGTACTGGCCCTTGCCGCCGAGCGAGATCACCATCAGATGGCGCATCTTCACGCCCGCCTTGACCGGCACCTGGAACCCGTGCCGCTGCACGATGCTCGGATCGGCGGTGAAGTTGCAGTAGCTGCCGAGCCCGATGGCGTCGTGCTCGTTCACCGTGTCGGCGACCTTGTAGGCCGCGTACCCGACGATGCCGTCATGGGTGATGGCGGCGGCGTTGGGCGCGTCGTAGGCCTTCTCGTTCTGGAAGAAGATCGTCCGGCCGCGCTCGCCGCTCCAGTACACGTCGTACTTGTTGAAGTGCTCCACGAACAGGCCGGTGGCGAGCACGTCGTCGCCGTTGACCCGCAGTCCGTAGTCGGCGCGGTTGGTCTCCCAGCCGACGCCGTCGCCGTGGTCCGCGCGCCAGATCCAGGTGTGGTCGATGATCACGTCGTCGCTCTCCACCACGACCGAGTCGGTGGCCTTGCCGGGACCCGCGCCGCCGACCCGGATGAACACGTCCTGCATGGTGGTCGGGTTGGCCGCGTGGTCCGCGCTGGAGCCCGGCGCCCCGATGCGCAGCAGCGCCGCGGAGTTGACCGGACCGGCGTCGATCAGGAAGCCGGCCAGCCGCACGCCGTCCACGTCGGCCACGTGCATGGCGTCGACGCCGCCGTCCGGGACGATGGTGGCGAGGCCGAGACCCAGCACCACCGTGTTGGCCCGGTTGACCTCGATGGTCCGGTCGAGGTGGTAGACCCCCGGCGTGAACAGCAGGTTGAGGCCCTGGGCGAGCGCGGCGTTGATGGTGGCGGCCGTCGCGCCGGGCTTGACCACGTAGAACTGGCTCAGCGGCAGGGAGGTGCCGCCGGCGTTGGCCGGCCAGGACACCCCGCGCGCGTTGGTGCGCTTGCCGGGCACGAAGACCTTGTACTGGTTGCCGTCCAGGTACAGGAACGGCTTCTCCCTGGAGACCGGCGTCGTGTCGAGCGTGGTGTACGGGCCGGTGGCGAAGTTGTCCGCCGGCGCGCCCTGGACGCCCGAGAAGGTCATGTTCCACACGCCGTTGGTCCAGCCGCCCACCGAGCTGTCGCGGGTGTACCACTGCTGCTGGGAGTACGGGCCCACCGTGCCGTCGACCTTGGAGTCGGCGATGTAGCCGCCGGACGCCCAGCCGTAGCCGTTCGGCGCGAGGTTGAGGCCGCCCTGCACATGGATCCGGCGGAACGGCGCGGCCTGCGCCACCGCCCAGCGGTCGGTGCCGTTCACCGGCCGGATGGCGAGGTTCTCGGCCGAACGCCAGAAGTTCTGCGTGGCGTTGCCGTTGAACCAGCCGGCGTCCACGGTGATGTCACCGTTGATCTGGGTGTCGTCCGGGTTGAGGCCGAGGCCGGAGACCGAGGTGTAGAAGCCGAGCTGGGCGTTGATGCCGTTGTAGGTGCCCGGCTTGAGCAGGAACTGGTAGCGGCCGCTGCCGAACTGGGCGGTCTCCTGCTGCGCGAAGACCTGGTCGAACTTCTGCTGGAGGTTCGGCGTGGAGGGGTCCACCACGATGACGTTCGGGCCCAGGTCGCCGCCGCCCTCGATGGGGCCGGTGCCGCCGCCGGTGGAGGTGGTGTGCACGGCGACGTCCCAGAGCGAGTAGCCGTAGCCGGTGCCGCGGGCCGTGCCGTAGATCCGCAGGTAACGGCCCGAACCGCTCACGTCGTAGGAGGACTTGCCGCCGGTGGCGCCGGTGACGGACTTCAGGGTCTGCCAGCTGGTGCCGTCCGAGGACGCCTCGATGCGGAAGTCCTTGCCGTAGGCGGCCTCCCAGTTGAGGTCCACCTTGCAGATGTTCTGCACCGAGCCGAGGTCGACGCGGAGCCACTGCGGGTCGGCGGCCTGGCTGGACCAGCGGGTGCCGGCGTCGCCGTCGAAGGCGGCGGAGGCCGGGGTGCCGGCGTTCTCGGTAGACGAGGCGGAGGCGGCCTTGCCGCGCGCGGCGTCGGCCGTGTCGCAGGTGCCGGGCGAGGTGCCGCCGCCGGCGGTGCCGAAGACCTGGAACTCCCACAGGGAGTAGCCGTAGCCGGTGGCGCGGTGCACGCCCTGCAGGCGGACGTAGCGGCCCTGCCCCGAGACGTCCAGGGTGTCGGTGCCGCCGTCGCCGCCGGTGACGCTCTTGGCGTCGGTCCAGGTGCTGCCGTCCGTGGAGAGCTGGACCTTGTAGTCCTTGCCGTAGGCGGCCTCCCAGTTCAGCACGACGCGGTTGACCGTGGCCGTCGCGCCGAGGTCGACCTGGAGCCACTGGTCGTCGCTGGCGGCGGAGGACCAGCGGGTGCCCGTGTCGCCGTCGACGGCGTTTCCGGCGGCCGTCCCGCCGTTCTCGGTGGAGGAGGCCGTGGCGGTGCGGCCCTGGGAGAGCGGGGTCTCGGCCGCGGAGGCCGTCAGCTGAGCGGGCAGGGTGAGGAGCGCCGCCGTGGTGGCGAGCGCGGCACCCAGGGATCTGAGTCTCATAGGTGGGGGCTTTCTGCCGGTGGGGAGGGGGAGCGTGCGTGCGGAACTGAACGGCTTAGTTCAAGGTGTGATTTAAGAGGTGAGGCAACGCGGGGGCAATACCCCGGACACGAGTAATTCCCTTGCGTGTGCCACGGGTTGGCTGCGCCGCAGGTCCGGGCACGGCAGAGGCCGCGGAGCGAGCAGCTCGCTCCGCGGCCTCCGGGGAGGGTGGGTCAGCGCCGTGCGGCCAGCGCCTTCACCTCCGCCAGGCTCTCGCCGGTCAGCTCCGCGATGCGGTGGGCCGGCACCCCCGCGGAGAACGCGCGGGCCAGCAGGGCGTCCCGGCCGTCGGTGAGCGTCCGGTAGGTGAGGAGTTCTTCCTCCACCCGCGCGATGGCCGGAGGAGCGCCCTGGTGGCGGACGAGGGCCAGCTCCTCGTCGCTGAGCGGCACCGGCAGCCGCTCGACGTCCTCGGGGATGGCCGCGGTCTCCTCCGGGGGCAGCACGCGCAGCAGCGGGGAGGCCGCGGCGGCGCCCTGCGCGCCGAGCCACCCCAGGACCGCCGGCGTGTCCATGCAGGCCAGGCCCCCGAGGGCGGCCGGTGGGACACCCAGGTCGGGGGACCCGCCGTGCAAGAGGACGAGGTAGGCGTCGTCGGTCATCCTCGGGGTTTCCTTCCGGTGGTTCGCTGTGCCGATGGCCCACCTATACCCCCTCGGCGGTCCGGGACGCTCCGGCGGAAAGGTGAGGGGATTGTCAGTGCCGTACCGAAGAATGCGGCCGAGCGAGATCAACTCGGGCCGTTCCGGGTAGGCGGTCTCGTGTCCCTGCCCCGAAAGGCCACGCCGATGCCGCTCACCGCCAGCCCGACACCCCTCGCCCACGCCCGGCGCCGCCGCCCGGCCGGCCCGCTGAGCACCGCCGAGGCCGAGGTCCTGCGGATCGTCTCCGACACCCGGACCCCCGTGTTCGTCACCGAGCGCGCGGGCGGCCGGCGCAGATACAGCTACTGGCGGCCGGTGGACTCCGCCACCGGCCGCGGCGGCTGCTACGCCGCGCTGCCCACCGACGTCTGCGACCGGCTGCGCGAGGCCGGTCGCATAACCCTGGGCGAGGCCGTCACCGACACGGCCCGCACCACCCGCCGGGTCAGCGCCGTCCGGCCCCCGGCCGCACCGCTGCGCGCGGTCCCCGACCGCCGCCGGGCCCGCGCGGCGTGAGCGGCGCCGGAGAGGAGGACGGTCCCATGGACAGTGAGCGTGCGGAGCGGGCGAAGGCCGCGGAGGCCACCGGCGAACCGGCCGGCGAGGCCCTCCTGGACGGCCTGCACGTGGACGAGCGGCGCCCCGAGCGGCCGGTGCTGCGCAAGGCCGACGGCTCCGCCGTCGACACCTGGCGGGAGAACCACCCCTACGACCGCAAGGTCCGCCGCGCCGACTACGATCGGCAGAAGCGCATCCTCCAGATCGAACTGCTCAAGATGCAGCGCTGGGTCAAGGAGACCGGGCAGCGCGTCGTCGTGCTGTGCGAGGGACGCGACGCGGCCGGCAAGGGCGGCACCATCCAGCGCTTCACCGAGCGGCTCAACCCCCGGGGCGCCCGCGTCGTCGCCCTGGACAAGCCGACGGAGCGCGAGGCCGGGCAGTGGTACTTCCAGCGCTACACGGCCCATCTGCCGGGCCGCGGCGAGATCGTCTTCTTCGACCGCTCCTGGTACAACCGGGCCGGCGTCGAGCGGGTGATGGGCTTCTGCACCGACGCCGAGTACCGCCAGTTCCTCGACCAGGCGCCGCTGTTCGAGCGACTGCTCACCGACGACAGCATCCTGCTGGTGAAGTTCTGGTTCTCCGTCTCCCAGGCCGAGCAGCGCACCCGGTTCGCGATCCGCCAGGTCGACCCGGTGCGCCGCTGGAAGCTGTCGCCGACCGACCTCGCCTCCCTGGACCGCTGGGACGACTACACCACCGCCAAGGTCGACATGTTCCGCGCCACCGACACCGCGCACGCCCCCTGGACGGTGGTCAAGAACAACGACAAGCGCCGGGGCCGCCTGGAGGCCATGCGCAGCCTGCTGGACCGCTGCGACTACCCGGCGAAGGACCGGGCGGCCATGGGCACCCCGGACCCGCTCATCGTGGGCGCCGCCGACACCCTCCTGGAGACCGGCGAGGACTCCGTCGCCCTGTCCCCGACGCCTCTCGCCGGCCACGGCGACGGACCGGGCACCCACCCCGACCGGCCCGAGTGAGCCGGCCGGGGCGGCCCGCCCGTCAGTGGTTCAGGGCGTCGCGCAGGGCCGGGTCAGCGGCGCGGTGCCAGGTCTCCGGCAGCTCACGCCGCCGCTGTTCGGCCCGGGAGCGCTCCTGGCCGAACAGCAGCCCCCAGGTGAACGCCGACTCGTGCGCCGCGTGCGCCGCGACCCCCAGCTCCCGCAGGACCTCCTGGGCGACGACCGCGTCCTGGTGATCGCCCAGCACCTTCTGCACGGCCTTGGCGCGCTTGCCCAGCCGCCCGGCCGGCTTGCCGAGCGCGGGGCGGGCCACCTCGGCCGCGTAGCGGACCTTCTTGGCCTCCTTGCGGGCCTGGTGCAGTGCCACGTCCCTGACCTGCCCCGGCGGCTGGTCCAGCGCGTGCTCCATGCGCTCCACGAGGCGGTCGTACTCCTTGAGCACGCCCTTGCCGAGCACCTTGCCGGTCTTGCCCGACGCCTTCGCCCGCAGCGGCGGCTCGGTCATCAGGGCGTCCAGCGCCTCGAGGAGACGCAGATAGCGGGCCGAGCCCAGCGCCCGACGGGTCCGGGCGCGCGCCTCGCCGCCACGGCCCGCGTCCCACACCTGGAGCCGGGCGGCGACCGGACCGAGCAGCAACTCGTCGGGCAGCGCGGCCAGACCCGCACCCAGCCGCTCGCGCAGCACCTCCTGGTCGCGCTCCACGCCCAGCTCGCCCGCCAGCCACTTCAGCTCCGCGCGCAGCGGATCGGTGACCCGGCGGTCCAGGACCGACCGGTACGCGCGCAGGCAGCCGCGCAGCCGCCGGCAGGTGACCCGCATCGTGTGCACCCCGTCGGGCAGATCGCGCCGGGCCGCCGCGTCGACCGCCACCAGCAGCCCCACCTGTTCGCGCAGATAGGCCAGCACGTGCGCCCCGGGTGTCCCGGGCTCGGGCTGCCCGGCGGCGCCCGGCCGCGCGGCCCGGGCGCGGACACCGGTCTCCCGCAGCGCCCGGTCCAGCTTCGAAGGGCTGTCGGACGGGGCGAACCCCTTCTTGCCCAGCCTCTTCTCCAGTTTGTCCAGCAGTCCCGGAGCGACGCCGTCGGCCAGCTCGACCTCCAGCTCGGTCCACGCCGCGCTGCCGCCCCCGGGCGCGAGGGCCTTCGCGCGCACCTCGTCCAGGCTCAGCTCGGCCAGCACCCCGCCCTCGGCGTCCCGCAGCAGGCACACCGAGCGGACGGTCCTGATCCGCACCACCGGATGGAGGGCCGCACCCCTGGTGCGGGAGAGCACCAGCTCGCGCAGCGCCTCGGGGACCTGCTCGGACAGCGGGGCGCGCACCTCCTCCCGGGTGTCCCCGGCCGGCGGCAGCTTCAGGTGCCACCCGGCGTCCGCGCCCCCGGTCCGGCGCCGCAGCGTGGCCGCCGCGCCGGCCAGCCGCAGGTCCGCCGTGTCGTGATAGACCGCGTCGAGTTCCTGGATCTCGGCCTCGGTGACCGAGGCGACCGGGCCGGCCCCGGTCAGGTCCGGCAGGCGCCCGCCGGCGCCGGGGGAGGTGGGCTCGTACTTTCGCTCTGTCTCGTACGTGGACTGCGTCTCGTGCCTGGACTGCGTCATATGGTCTGCATGGACACGATCCGCCGGATCAAACCCGCGGCACGGCGCACAATCCGCCCGCGCCGGGGCAGACGGCAGGTCCGGGAGAGAGGTGTGGCCACGTGGTCGAGCGACGGGAGCGGCAGTGGGCGGCGATGACACCGGGCGATTTCGACCGGGAGGCCCCGCTGCGCCTGGCCGTCGGCACCGGCCCCGCCGCGGTACCCGCCGAGCCCGACGAGTACGGCACCGAGCCGCTGTTCGGCGAGGAGAACCGACCGCCCGCCGACCGCCGCGCCCGACGGCGCCCCGAGTCGCGCGCCGACCAGCAGCGGCTGTTCTGACCGGGTGGCGCCCCGGGTGTCCCTGCGCCCCGCACGGAGGACGGCGGGGCATGCTGGGGCCCTGACCGCGCATGTGGAAGGGGAACGGAGGCCCTGGTGGCGCAGGACCCGCAAGCGACCCTGCCGGAGGCGGAGGCCGGCGCCGTCGCGGACCGCTTCAAGGAACGGGTCTACGCGACGATCACGATGATCGCCGTGGTGGTGGGTCTCTCGGTGAGCGAGGCCGACGCGACCGGCGCCGCGCTCACCGTCCTCACCACCGCCGTCGGCCTCTGGCTGGCCGCCCTGGTCGCCGACCTCCAGGCCCACCGCATGGCCCACCGCCGCTTCGCCACCGGCCGCGAGTGGCGGCGGATGGTCTACGTCAGCGGCCCGCTGCTGTCCTGCGCGGTGGGCCCGGCCGTGACGATCGCGCTCGCCGCGCTGGACGTCATGTCGCTGACCGCCGCGCTGCGCACCGCGGCGGGCGTCGGCATCGCCTCGCTGTTCGCCTGGGGCCTGCTCGGCGGCCTGCGCATGGGCGGCGGCACGGCGCTCGCGCTGCTGGCCGGCCTGGCCGACGCGGTGATCGGCCTGGCCGTCGCCCTGGTCAAGGCCACCGCGGGGCACTGACGGCGCGGCCCCCGTGCCACGCCGTCAGTGCCGCACCGGCCCGTCAGGAGGCGGGCACCTCGTCCACGAACGCCTTGCCCGCGCCGCGGTAGCCGGCGACCTTGGCCGCCACCTGCGCCGGGGTGAGCACCTGGTCCTTGACGTGCAGGACGTAGTCCACCTGCTGGTCGTAGGCGCGGCGGGTGGTCGAGGTCTGGCCGTCCAGGTCGATCAGCCACTGGTTGAAGTTGATCGACATCGGCCGCTCCGGCAGGTACTGGGCGTCGTGCGTGCCGAAGACCTGGCCGTCGACGTAGTACGTGATGGCGCTGTTGTCGATGGTGACCACCAGATCGTGCCAGCCCGCGTAGCTCTGGCGGGCCTCCGAGTGCTGGTTGACGGCCTGCCAGGGATCGGGGTTGTAGGTCTCCCAGGAGGTCGTGTACAGGATGTTCGACTGCTCGCCCCAGCCGCCGTTGGGCAGGTACTCGAAGTCGTACTCGGCGTAGTCGTCGGCCATCGGGGCCTTGAGGTCGTTGATGGTGAAGAACGTCTGGACGAGGTGGTCCCCGTCCGGGCCGGTCTTCGGGGTGTCGGAGAACTTCACCCGGGCGGCGTAGGTGCCGTTGCGGAACTTCGTCGCCTTGGTGAGCACCTCGGTCTGCACGGTGGACCCGCCGGTGCCCGCGGTGGAGGTCTCCAGGTTCATCACCGTGCTGCCACCCGAGGCGACGAAGGTGACCTTGGACGGGTCCCAGGTGGCGCCGGGCACGCCGGGGCCGCCGGAGTTGGAGCGGACGCTCCAGCCGTGCGTGCCGAGCGCCGGGTCGGCGGACGAGCCGTAGCTGAAGTCGTCGAAGAGGGTCTGGCCGCCGCCGGGCGGGTCCGTCGGGTCGGTGGGCGGGTCCGTGGGGTCGGTCGGGTCGTTGCCCGCGGGGGCGGTGCCCCACACGGTGGAGCCGGCGAGCTGCGCGGTGACCTTGTCCCAGTTGGCGTACGCGGTCTGGGCGCCGTTGAAGGAGTAGTCGTCGCTCTGCCGCAGGGTCTGCCAGTTGCTCTGGTAGAAGCGCAGCTGCATGTCGCCGGTGTCGGTGCCCGGGGCCAGGCTGCCGGCCGCCGCGGTGAAGCCGATCTCCAGGTAGCGGTCGGCGGTCGCGGTGGGCTTGCTCAGCGTCCCGAAGGTGCCGGTGACGACGGCGCAGCCCTTGACCGCCCAGGAGCAGGCGAAGCGGTAGGAGGCGCTGGGGGAGTCCGCCTTGAAGTAGTAGCGGATCTTCACCTGGCTGAGCTGCACGGCCGCGGTGCCGGTGTTGCGGACCTTGAACCAGGGCTCGGCCTGGTCCGCGGTGGCACCGCTCGCGCTGGTGCGGTACTGGACGGCGAGTCCGCCGGCCGCCGCCGGGGCGGCCTGCGCCGCGGGCAGCGCGGTCAGCGCCCCGCCGGCCAGCAGGGCCGCGAGCGCGAGGGCGAGACGGGCACGGCTGACGGTGGATCGGGTTCTCATCCGGATTCCTTTCGGCACGGCCTCCGAGGGGGACGGAGGCCCGGTGGGGTGGTGCGGAAGGACGTGCGGCGGTACGGACGGGACGGGACGTGGGTCGATGGGCAGAGGTGTGACCCGGGTCAGCGGGGTGTGGTCGCCGGGGTGCGGTGCTGGGTCGGCGGGGTGGCGTGGGGGATGCCCAGGGCGTCCAGGCGGGCCGTGTGGCCGGTCAGGCGGGCGGCGAAGTCGGGCCAGCCGGACGTGCCGTCCCACACCCGCTCGGCCAGGGCGCACAGCCGGGGAAAGGCCAGGTACTCGATGTGCGCCGGCGTCCGGACGAACTCGGTCCACACCTGGGCCTGGGCGCCCAGCACCCGGGCGGCGGCCCCGGGGCCGGCGTCCGGCGGGGCGAGGTCGACGCCGTACACCGCGCGCAGGTCGACGGGCGGGCCGACCTGGGCGGGCGGCTCCTCGGGGCCGGTGCCGCGCGCGTAGTCGAGGTAGGTGGAGCGGTGGTCGACCTGGACCACCGGGTGCCCGCGCCGCGCGGCCACCGCCGCGTGGGCGGGGTCGCGCCAGCTCATCACCGTCACCTCGGGCGGCAGCGCCAGACCGTCCTCCGCCCACACCACCGGCCGGCGCCCCGCCCGGGTGACGTGGCCGGCCGTGCGCGCCAGGAACCAGGAGTGCAGCGCGCGGGGTCCGGTCAGGCCCTCGCGCGCGGCCCGGGCCCGGGCCGCCGGGCTCCGCTCCCACTCGGTGGTCGGGCACTCGTCGCCGCCGATGTGGACGTGGGGCGAGGGGAAGACGTCCAGCACCTCGTCCAGGACGGCGCGGACGAACTCCAGGACGTGGTCGCCGGTGCCGAGCACGTTCTCGCACACTCCCCACCGCGTCCACACCCCGAGCCGCCGCGAGGGATCGTTGCCCAGCTCCGGGTAGGCGGCGAGGGCGGCGCGGACGTGCCCGGGCACATTGATCTCCGGCAGCACCGTCACGCCGCGCTCGGCCGCGTAGGCGACCAGCTGCCGCAGCTCGGCCGTGGTGTACGAGCCGCCGTGCGGCACCCCGTCGAACCGGTCGCCCTCCGGGCCGATCATCGACTCCGCGCGCCATCCGCCGACCTCGGTCAGCCGGGGCCACGCGGGCACCGGCATCCGCCAGCCCTGGTCGTCGGTGAGGTGGAGGTGCAGCACGTTCATCTTGTGCAGGGCCAGCAGGTCGACGTAGCGCCGCAGGTAGGACACGGGCTGGAAGTGCCGCGCCACGTCGAGCAGGCTGCCGCGCCACGGATGCCGGGGCAGATCGGTGATCTCCACGGCGGGCAGCTCCCACGCCACCCCGCGCACCGGCTCGGCCGACAGGGCCTCGTACGGCAGGAGCTGACGCATCGTCTGCACGCCGCGCAGCAGCCCGGCCGGGCGGCCGGCGCGCAGCAGCACGCCCTGGCGGCTGACGGTCAGGCCGTAGCCCTCCTCGCCCAGGCCGGTCAGCGCGGGGTCGAGGGCGAGGACGAAGGCGCCGTCCTCGGCCGCCGGCAGCGCCAGGCCGGTGGCGGGCGCGAGCAGGGTGCGCAGCAGCGCCGCGGCGGGACCGGCACCGGGGGTGACCCGCAGCCGGGTGCCGGCGTCCAGGCGGAAGTGGCCGCCGCGCACGGAGAGCTTGCGGGGGAGGGGGACGAGGGCCTGTTCGGGGCGGGACGGGAACACGGGGCGGCTCCGGTGGTCGGCGGGGCACGGCGGACGGCGGCGGCGCGGGCGGCTCAGCCCTTGACGCCCCCCGAGGCCAGACCGCTCGTCACATGGCGTTGCAGGGCGAGGAAGATGATCAGCGCGGGCAGGGCGAAGAGCGTGGAGGCCGCCATGGTCGCCCCCCAGTCGGTGCCGAAGGTCGACTGGAACGAGGAGAGCCAGACCGGGAGCGTGCGGCTGTCCTGCTGCTTGATGATGAGGAAGTTGGCGTAGGTGAACTCGTTCCAGGCGGTGATGAAGCCGAACAGCGAGGTGGCCATCAGCCCCGGCGCGAGGAGCGGGAAGGCGATGCTGCGGAAGGCCCGGGCCCGGGTGCAGCCGTCGACCTGTGCCGCCTCCTCCAGCTCGGGCGGGATGCCGGCGATGAAGCCGCGCAGCACGACCACCGTGAACGGCAGCGTGATCATGAAGTAGATCAGGGTCAGCGTCGGCAGCCGGTCGAGCATGCCGGTGTCCCGGGAGATGATGTAGACGGGGATGATCAGCGACTCCCAGGGCGCCATCTGCGCGATGAACACCGCGAGCATGAACTGCCGCCGGCCGCGCCAGCGCATCCGCGCCACGGCGTAGGCCGCGCCGAGCGCGACGACCAGGGCGAGCAGCACCGCCGAGCCGGTGACCAGGATGCTGTTGCGCCAGAACAGGGCGAAGCCGTCGGCGTCCACGGCGTCCCGGAAGTGCTCCAGCGTCCAGGTGCGGGGTACCAGGCCCGGGTCGTAGGACTGGATGTCGGTCGACGGCTTGAAGGCGGTCGTGACCATCCAGTAGACGGGGAAGAGGCAGATCACCACGGTGAGCGCGGCGGCGGCGTTGAGCGGGAGCCGGCGCAGCGCGCGGCGCCGGACGGCGCTTCTGCGGACGGCGCCCTGACGGACGGTGCTCACAGCTGTTCTCCCTCCTGGCGGAAGAGTTGGCGGAAGTACAGGACGAGGACGCCGCTCATCAGCAGCACCGTGAGCATCGAGGCGGCGGACCCGAGGTCGTAGCGCTGGTCGGCCAGCGCGGTCTGCACCGCGTACACCGGCAGGATGGTGGTGGCCCCGCCCGGGCCGCCGCGGGTCATCACCCAGATCTGCACGAACGCCTTGAACGTCCAGATCACCTCGAGGGACAGCACCAGCATGAAGATCGGCCGGATCAGCGGGAAGGTCACCGAGCGGAAGACCCGGACCCCGCCCGCGCCGTCCATCCGCGCCGACTCGTACAGCTCGGCTGGCACGGTCACCAGCGCCGAGTAGAGGGTGATCGCGGCGAACGGCACGGACTGCCAGACGATCAGCGCGGTGACGATGGCGAACGCGGCCCCGCCGTGCGCGAACCAGGGATACCCCTCGTAGGAGTCGAAGCCGAGGTCGGTGAGGGTCTCGTTGACGATGCCGAACTCCGAGTGGAACAACCACTGGAAGACGGTGGTGGCCGCAACCACCGGCACCGCCCAGACCAGTACCAGGGAGCTGAGGACCACGGTCCTGACCACTCTGCCGAGCCGCTCGGCCATCAGGGCCACCAGGGTGGACAGGATCATGATCGCCACCACGTTGACGGCCATGAACAGGAAGGTGCGGCGCACCACCTCCCAGAACCGCGGATCCTCCAGGAGCGTGCGGTAGTTGCGCAGCCCGACGAAGTGCGCGTGGCCCAGGATCAGCTGGCGCAGCCGGAAGTCCTGGAAGGAGATGAGCACCGCGCGGGCCAGAGGATAGAGCAGCAGGTAGAGCATGCCGAGCACGGCGGGCGCGATCAGCAGGTACGGCCAGGGGCCGGCGGACCGGCGCCGGACGCCGGGCCGCTTCGCCGGGGCGGCCGGGCGCGGCGGGCGGGAGCCGGCGGTGGGCAGGGAGCTTCGCTCACGGACGGTCGACACGGTGGACTCCCGCTTCCCGGGTCAGGAGCCGCTGTTGAGGGTCGAGGTGATGGTGGCCGACGCCTTCGCCGCCTCCGACTTCGCGTCGCGGCCGGTGAGCACGGCCGTCATGTACTCCTTGACCGGGTTCTTGGCCTCCACCGCCGCCCACTGCGGCGTGTTGGGCGTGGCGTGGCCGTTCACGGCGCCGGCCGCCATGGCCGCGGTGCCGGGGTCGGCGGAGACCGCGCCGGCCAGCGTGACCTTGTTCGGCACGTAGCTCATGGCCACCGCGAGCTTCTTCTGCCAGGCGTCGCCGGTCAGTTCCTTCAGGAAGGTGTACGCCTGCTCCTGGTGCGCGGCGACCGCCGGGACGACCAGGTCGGAGCCGCCGGTGAACACGGCACCGGGCTGCGCGTCGGTCTTGCCGGGGATCGGGAAGAAGCCCAGTTTCCCCTTCAGCGCCGGGTTCTTCTCCTCGACCACTTTCGCGCCGCCGGGGACGGCGATGATCTGGGCGATCTGCCCCTTGGCCATCACCTCCGCCTGCGGCGGCTGCGCCTCGTCGGAGTCCTTGGGCCCCTTGCCGAGCGCCTGGAGCCCCTGGTAGAAGGCCATCGCCCGCAGCGCCTCGGGGCTGTCCAGGCCGCCCTTCCACTTGCCGGCGGACTCGACGGCCAGGTCGCCGCCCTCGTCCCAGACGAAGCCCGACAGGGTGTACCAGTTCTGCCCGGGCAGGTAGATGCCCTGGGTGCCGCCCTTGTCCAGCTTCCGCGTGGCGGCCGTCCACTGCTCGCGGGTCTTGATCTTCGCGGCGTCCACGCCCGCCTTCTGGAACAGGTCGGTGCGGTAGATGACGACCCGGTTGGCGGCGTAGTACGGGATGCCGTACTGCTTGCCCTCCCACGCCCCGGGCTCGGCCAGGCCCTTGAGCCAGGCGTCGCCGCCCAATTCCGCCACCTTGTCCGAGAAGTCGGTCAGGCCGCCGCTCTGCGCGTACTGCGCGACCTGGGTGTTGCCGACCTCGATCACGTCCGGGGCGTCGTTGCTGGCCAGGGCGGCGGTGACCTTCTCCCCGATGCCGTCCCACTCCTGGATCTGGATCTTCAGGTCGATCTCGGGGTGCGCCTTCTCGAAGCCGGTCTCGAACTGCTTCTGGAACTCGGCCGAGACGCTGTCCCGCATCAGCCAGACGTCGAGAGCGGTCCTGCCTCCCCCGGCCCCGTCCGCGGAGTCGTCGGAGGAGGAACAGGCGGTGAGGCCGGCGCCGAGCACCAGCGAGCCGAACAGAGCGAGGGCACGGTACTTCACGGTTCACCTCGGGGAGACCAGGGAATGGACGGCGCGTCCGCACTTGACCAGCACGGGCGACCAGTGCCTTACCAGTGGGTGCGGGATGAAGGTGGCATGGACCAATGTCGACGTCAACCCCCAAAGTAAGAAGGGGATTTCGCCGGATCAGGCGTGCCATCGGCTGGCTGGCGGTCGAGCCGGCCGGATAGAGTGGTCCTGACCAGCGAACCAGTTGAGAGAAGAAGAGCCCGCATGGAGATCGACGCCGCCGCCTCCGGTGCGGTACTCAAGCGCGAACGCGTCCGGGACGCGATCCTGGAACTGATCGAGGACCGCAGCCCCGGCGACGCCATCCCGTCCGAACGCACGCTCTGTGCCCGACTCGGCGTCTCACGGCCGACGTTGCGGGCCGCCGTGGACGAACTGGTGCGTGCGGGACTGCTGGTGCGCGAGCACGGCCGGGGCATGTTCGTCGCCGCCGAGAAGATCACCCAGGAACTCGTCTCGCAGCCGCGGGCCTTCGGCCTGGCGCCGGCCGGCGGCGCGTGGACCAGCAGGCTGCTGGAGATGAGCACCCTGCCGGCCGGCGCCCGGGTGGGACGCAAGCTGCGGATCTCCCCCGCCGCCCGGATCCACTACGTGGCCCGGCTGCGCCTGGTCGACGGCTCGCCCATGGCCATCGAGTACCTGCACGTCCCCACCGAACTGGTGGCGGACCTGACCAGTACGGAACTGGAGCAGGGCGACCTCTACGAGCACCTGAACGCGCGGCACGCCGTCCGGGTCAGCGAGGCCGTCCAGTCGATCGAGCCCACCGTGGTCACCCGCGCCGAGGCCGACCTGCTCGATGTGCCCGAGCTCTCCCCGGCGCTGCTCTTCGAGCGCCTGACGACGGACTCCGGCGGCCGGCCCGTGGAGTACGTGCACTCCCTCTACCGCGGCGACCGCTACCGCATCGTCTCCCGCCTCGCGCTGGCCCCGGACGCGCCGGTGCCGGCCCCGCGCGAGGGCCACCACCCGGGCATCCCGCCGGGCGACTTCGCCGGCACGGACCCGGTCACCTTCTCGACGCGCGGGGTGGTCCAGGACGATCTGTGACGGCCGCCCGCCCCCGTCCGCCGGCCGTCACCCGGCCAGCGTCTCCTG
Source organism: Streptomyces sp. NPDC048182 (assembly GCF_043202555.1). NCBI lineage: Bacteria > Bacillati > Actinomycetota > Actinomycetes > Kitasatosporales > Streptomycetaceae > Streptomyces > Streptomyces sp. NPDC048182. The sequence continues at coordinate 275,238 of NZ_JBIDAQ010000007.1, forward strand.
GGGCCCCATCACGATCACCGGCTCCTTCGCCGGGTCCAGGCTGCCCAGCAGGGTGCGCATGTGCTCCTCGCTCAGGGAGACACAGGCACTGGTGGGACCCTCGTGGTCCACGTGCACCCACACCCCGCCGCCCTTCTCCTCGCCCAGCGGCCGGGTGAGGTCGAGCGGGGAGGTGCCGGGGACCCGGTTGTAGTCGATCGCGATCACGTAGTCGAAGGAGCCCGCCAGCGGCTCGCCGAGGGCCCCGCTGCCCGTCACGTGGAACAGCGGGTCCTCGTCGTAGGGCAGCCGGCTCCCCGGGTCCGGCAGCAGGCCCCCCGCGTCACTGAGCCCGAAGACGCCGACCGGCGTGCGCTGGTCGCCCTCCTCGTGGTCGTCGGTCCAGCCGCGCAGCCCGTTGTGGGCCGGCCAGGGCCCGGCGACCGGGCGCCAGCCCTGCACCGGGAGCCGCTCGTAGAGCACCGCCTCCGCCTCGTTGGAGTCCTCGGTGCTACCCGTGACGACCAGCGCCTGCCGGCTGCCGGCCGGGACCCGGGCCCGCATCCCCGCCCCCAGACCGGGCAGCGGCCGGGCGGACAGCCGCGGGGGAGCCGGGCGCGGCGAGAGCGGCCCGGCCGCGGAGCCGCCCGGCGGGCGTGGCTCGGCGGGATCCCGCGGCGGCGCGGCACAGCCCGCTGACAGGACTCCGGTGCACACGACGGCACCGAACACAGCGGCCAGGGCGTTCCTGACGGTCATATCGATCTCCGACTCCGTGAGTGGCCTACTCATTGCTTGACCGCTTACGGATCGGGATGTCGACGGGGTCCCCGCTCTCCCCCGTATGGCGCACGACGGCCGGTCGGACCCCTTTGTCACTGGTGGCACCCGGGCAGGCCGTGTAGCGTCAGCGTCAGATGTCGTGGTTCGCCCACACCGCCCGCGCCCCGGCGCGGGCGGTTTCCTGTGCCTTCGCCGGTGCCCGGGAACCAGGACGACCACCTCCGGGTCCGCGCGGTGCGGATCCGATATCGGCTGAAAGGCAAAGGCATGGCCAGCGGTACCGTCAAGTGGTTCAACTCCGAAAAGGGCTTCGGCTTCATCGCGCAGGACGGAGGCGGCCCGGACGTCTTCGCGCACTACTCCAACATCAACGCCAATGGCTACCGTGAGCTCCAGGAAGGCCAGGCCGTGACCTTCGACATCACGCAGGGCCAGAAGGGCCCGCAGGCGGAGAACATCACCCCCGCCTGACCCACGGGGTTGACGGAGTGTGACTTGATGCCCGGGGGACCACGCGTCCCCCGGGCATCGTCGTCCGCCGGACCCCCGGCCCGGTACGTCAGCCCAGCACGAACGGGAGCCGGTCGGCCAAGGGGCCCAGGACGGCCCGCTCTTCCTCCGTCGGGGCCCTGCGGCCGGTGCCGACCAGCAGCGCGTCCGTGTCGGAGCAGGCGGCGGGGAACCCGGCTCCGGTGATCCCCTCCAGCATCTCGCGCGCCCGCGCCGCCCCTTCCGCCGGCGGACCGGCCGTGCCCGGCAGATGGGCCACCAGATCCAGGTGGTGCAGCGTCCATTCCAGGACGTACGCCGAAAGGTAGTCGCCCGCGGTGAGGACCTGGCCCTGGGTGCCGACCCGCAGCGCGGGATCGGCGAGACGGGCGGCGCGGCCGGCCGCGGAGCCCACGTCGTCCAGGTGGAACGCCAGCAGCCGCGGGTCCTGGTAGGCCGCCGCAAGACGGACCGTCAGCGCGTCCAGCGGGTCGTCCCCCGTCGGCGGCGTGGACGAGACCTCCCAGTAGCCCAGCGCGTCCCGGGTGGGCTCGCCCTCGGCGGGGGTGGCCAGGGTGATCAGGACGTCCTGGGCGTCGACGACCAGATGGCACACCAGGTCCCGCACCAGCCAGCCGGCACAGCCTGACGGCGCCGCGAAGTCCGCGTCGGCGAGGCCGGCCACCGCCGCGCGCAGCGCGGACCAGGTCCGCGTGAAGAGGTCCGCCGTGCGGTCCACCCCCGCCCCGCCTCAGGCGTCCGGGGACGGCGCGATCGGCAGCCGGCGCTTGTGGTCCGTGAGCCGGTAGCGGTCGACGATCGTCTTGGCGGTCACCTCGTCCACCGGACGGCCCTCCAGGAAGTCGTCGATGTCGTCGTACGTCACCCCGAGGGCGTCCTCGTCGGCCCTGCCCGGCGACAGGGTCTCCAGGTCGGCCGTCGGCACCTTGCCCACCAGCTCGGCCGGCGCGCCCAGCGCCTCGGCCACGGCGCGCACCCGGCGCTTGGTCAGACCGGTCAGCGGCACCACGTCGGCCGCGCCGTCGCCGAACTTGGTGAAGAACCCGGAGACCGCCTCGGCGGCGTGGTCGGTGCCGACCACGAGGCCGCCGTGCGCGCCCGCCACCGCGTACTGGGCGATCATGCGCTGGCGCGCCTTGATGTTGCCGAGCACGAAGTCCTGGTGCCCCGCGTCGCGGAAGACCACGTCGGCGGCGACCGCGGCGGCCAGGGCGGCGTCGCTGGCGGGCTTCACGTCCACCGTCAGCACCTGGTCGGGCCGGATGAAGGACAGGGCGAGCTGGGCGTCGTGCTCGTCGGCCTGCACGCCGTAGGGCAGCCGCATCGCGTAGAAACTCGCCTCGTGCCCGGCCGTCCTGGCCCGCTCCACGGCCAGCTGGCACAGCCGCCCCGCGGTGGTGGAGTCCACCCCGCCGCTGATGCCGAGGACGAGGCAGCGCAGCCCGGTGCCCGTCAGCTGCCCGGTGAGGAAGTCCACGCGGCGTTCGATCTCCCGCTCGGCGTCGAAGGCGGCGGTGACCTCCAGCTCACGGGCGATACTCTCCTGGACGGCGGTCGCCGGCTCGCTCACGTCTGCTCCTAGCTGCATGGATGACAATCTCGCCGTTTCACCCTACCCAGCCGGCCCCCGTCCGATCAGCTCGCGAGCACCCGGCCGCTCGTCACCGCCGCCCTGCCCGCCGCCCGCCGCGCACAGCAGCCGGCGCAGCCGCCGCCCGCCCTCCGGTGCGAGCCGGGCCGCCTCGACATGGCGCAGGCCCTGCGCCACCAGCCGGTCGATCCGGTCATCCACCGCGGCCCGGGCGCCCGTGCGGACCAGAACCCGCCGCACGTCGTCCAGGCCCTCCTCGGTCAGCTCCGCGTCGCCGAACGACCGCTTGAGCACCTCCAGGGCCCGGTGGTCGGCGCCCTCCTCCGCGCGGGTCCGCGCCAGGGCGACCAGATAGGTGGGCTTGCCGTCGCGGACGTCCTGACCGCAGACCTTGCCCGTCCGCCGGGGATCACCGAAGACGTCGTCCAGGTCGTCGCGCAGCTGGAAGGCCATGCCGATCCGGCGCCCGGCCGCGCACAGCGCCCGCGTGGTGGCCACGTCCGCCCCCGCCACGGCGGCCCCCAGCGCCAGCGGCCGCTCCACCGAGTACAGGGCGCTTTTCAGACAAGCCGCGCGCAGCGCCCGGTCCGGCGCGTGCGACGCGGTGACCTGGCCCTGCAGGTCGAGGTACTGCCCCGCGACCATCTCCAGGCGCATGTCTCCCCACAGCCGGCGCACCGCCCGGCCGGCGCCGGGTTCGAGCGGTGTCTCGGCCACCAGGTCGTCCGCCCAGGCCAGCGCCAGGTCGCCGGCGAGGATCGCGGCCGACTCCCCGAAGCGGGCGACCCGCGCGGACGGCGCCGAGCCGCCGTACTGGGCGCGCACGTCGGCGTGCAGGGCGGGCCGGCCGCGGCGCAGCGCCGAGCCGTCCATCACGTCGTCGTGCACCAGCGCGCAGGTCTGCAGGAGTTCGAGCGCCGCGCCGAGCCGCAGGGCCGCCCCGGCCGCCGGTCCCTCGCCGACGCCGCAGGCCCGCGCGGACCACCACAGCAACTGGGAGCGGGTGCGCTTGCCGCCGGCGGTCGTGAAACGCGCGACCCGCGCGGCCAGGTCGTCGGTGAACACGGCGTCCACCGCCCGTGCCCGGGCCAGCCGGTCGGCGAGGACCTCGTCGAGCACCCGGCCCACGGCGGCCGGCACGTCCGCGTCGACGGCGGCCACCGCTTCGGGCGACGGCGGCGCGGTCGTGTGCTGGTCCTCGGTCCCTGTGGGGCGCATCCCGGTTCCTCTCGACGTGTGCGCGACATGTGCGCGGTCCCCCGTCACCGGAGGTGTTCGCCGGGTGCACCGGACGCGGATGCAGTGACGTCCTGACCGATCATCAGTCAGGGCGCCTCGTCACCCCGGTGCCCCTCCTGGCGCAGCAGCGCGTCGAGGTCGCGCAGCCGGTCCAGGCCCCGCACCGCCTGCGACATGCGCGGATTGCCCGCCAGGCGCGCGCGGTGCCGGTGCAGGAAGGCCCAGTACCCGGCCGTGTACGGGCAGGCCCGCTCGCCCACCCGCTCGTCGGGCCGGTAGGCGCACCCGCCGCACAGGTCGCTCATCCGGTGCACGTAGGCACCGCCCGACGTGTAGGGCTTGGTCGTCATCCGGCCGCCGTCGGCGTACTGGGACATGCCGACCACGTTGGGCACCATCACCCAGTCGTAGCCGTCCACGAAGCAGCGGTGGAACCAGTCGGTCACCGCCTTCGGATCCCAGCCGCGCTGCAGGGCGTGGCTGCCGAGCAGCATCAGCCGGGGGATGTGGTGCGTCCAGCCGGTGTCGCGCACCTGGGCGAGGACCGTGGACAGGCACCGCGCGGTGACCGCGTCGGCGTCCAGTTCGAGGAACCAGTCCGGCAGCGGCACGTCGTGCCCGAGGGCGTTGCCGTCGCGGTAGTCGTCGCCGAAGTACCAGTACAACTGCCAGACGTACTCGCGCCATCCGGCGATCTGGCGGACGAAGCCCTCGACGCTGTTGACCGGCGCCCGCCCCGCCCGCCAGGCGTCCTCGGCGCGCTCCGCGCACTCGGCGGGGTGCAGCAGCCCGAGGTTGAGCGAGGAGGACAGCAGGCTGTGGCTCATCACCGGGTCCGCGGCCAGCATCGCGTCCTCCTGCGGCCCGAACCCGGCGAGCCGCCGGTCCACGAACCGCCGCAGCGCCGCCAGCGCCTCGCGCCGGGTGGCCGGGAAACGGCGGGGACCGTCCCGGCCGACGAAGGAGACCGCGCCCTCGCGCTCCCAGCGGTCCAGGTCCTCGCGCACCCCGGCGTCGACGTCGTCCTCGCGCGGCCGGTAGGGGGCCGGCGCGTCCAGGGTCCGGGCCCCCTTGGGCGGCGGCTCCCGGTTGTCGTGGTCGTGGTTCCACCGGCCGCCCACCGGCTCGTCGCCGTCCATCAGCAGCTGGTGGCCGCGCCGCACCCAGCGGTAGAAGTCCTCCTGGCGCAGGTGCTGTCCGCCGTGCCCGTCGGCCCAGGCGCGGAAGTCGTCGTGCCCGACGAGGAAGCCGCGGGCGGGCAGCACGGTGACGCCGTCCAGCGAGCGCACCAGCCGCAGCGCCGCGTGCGAGGTCGGGTGGTGCACCGTCAGGGGGCCGCCGCCGACGGCCTCGCGCAGCCCCTCCCGGTAGGTCTCGGCGCGCACGTACCGCACCCGGTCGCCGAGTTCGGCGGCGCGGTGGCGCATCGCCGACAGCACCAGGTGCGCCTTGGCGCGGTGAAAGCGCCGGCGCCGGAACACGGAGCGGGCCTCGACCATGACCACGGGCGCGTCGCGGGGCGGCCCGTCGGGGCCGGGGGCGAGGAAGTGCGGCCCGAGCTGGTCGCCGAAGAGCCAGTGGGGAGTGACCATGGGTGCGGGCCGCCTTCGTCGGGTCCGGTCCGGACGATGAGTGGGTCGTACGGGTTCACGGCCTGAGCAGCCGGTGCAGCGCCAGGCGGGCGAGCGGCGCGTACGCGGCCACGGCGAGGGCCGGGCCCTCGATCCGCAGCGAGGTCTCGGCGCCTTCGCCCAGCGCCCGCACCTCGTGGGTCAGCCGGAGCCGCACCGGGCCCAGCCGCACCCGCCAGACCCAGCGCCGCCGCTCCTCGTCCACCGACTCGACGCGGAAGGCGACCGCGATCCCCGGCAGCGAGCGCACCGTGCCCCGCGCCCCGGCGGCGACGCGTTCGCCCGGCGCCTCGACCCGCACGATCTGCGGGGACCAGCGCGGCCACTCCCGGTATGTCGTGTACCGGGACCAGACGAGGTCGGCGGCGGCCCGGCCGGCCGCCCGGAGGGTCAGCTCGGCCATGGCGGGCGACCCGGCGCGGGCGGTGCGGTCACCGGACCTCGCCGCGCAGGAACTCGGTCAGCGCCCTGCCCGGCCGGAAGTCCGCGGTGTCGCCACCGCCGTGGAAGCTGCCGAAGCTGCCCAGGGTGACCGCCTCGCCGCCGCGCAGGGCCCGGGCGATGGCACCCGGGTGCTCCACGGTGCCGAAAACGGCGTCGAGCACCCGCTCCACGTCCTCCGGGGAGAGGGCCCGACCCCCGCCCGGCCCGCTCGCGCTCTCGGCGGTCGTCTCGATCAACTGCGCCTTGTCCATGCCCTCAGGATCGAGGCGGCCCGCGCCCGGCGCACGTCGAGGCCGGGCGGATGGCCCGAAATCGCCCCTGGGTGCGTACAACCGCTGATCGGTCACGAAGGTCTGACTTGATGGCTTCTGCACCACCAGGGGGAGGCCGCTCACATCAGGGATCGAGGTGCCATGAAACGTTCCATGCGAGCCGCCGGTGCGGCACTCGTCACCGTCGGGGCGATCGGGGCGGGGCTGCTGGTCTCGGCGCCCGCCGCCGGCGCGGCGACCGGCAAGGCGACCGCGGCGTACAACGGAGTCTGCGGCTCCGGCTACAAGGTCGTGAACTCGCTGCCGGTCGGCAGCGTCGGCACGGTCTACCTCACGTACAACTCCTCGACGGGCAAGAACTGCACGGTCACCGTCCGCACCACCACGGGCAAGGCGACGTACATGGTCGCCTACCTGCGCAACGTCGGCACCGACGTGGAACAGGTCGACGAGGGGCAGTACCGCTCCTACGCGGGTCCCGTCTACGTGGCCGCCCGCGGGGCGTGCGTCGAGTGGGGCGGCGTCATCGGCAATCTGCAGGCCTGGAACTACGGGTCCAACTGCGGAACGCTGGCGGCCGCCAAGGGCGACCAGCGGGACTGGTTCGCCGGCCGGCGCTGACGCCCGTCCCGCGACCGCCCGCCCGGCCGCAGGTCAGCGGCCGGGCGGGTGGAAGCAGGCGGTGACCGTCTTGCCGTGCGGACAGGGACGCGCCTCCCAGCTGTCGGCCAGCGCGTCGATGAGCATCATGCCCCGGCCGCCGAGCCGGTCGGGGCTGGGCGGCCGGGGCGCCGGCAGATCCGTCGAACGGTCGTGCACCGCGAGGTGCAGGCACTGGTTGTCCCAGGTCATGACCATCTGGGCGCTGCTGCGGGCGTGCACGTGCGCGTTGGTGACCAGCTCGGACACCGTCAGCAGCACGTCGTCCACCGTGTCCGGCGCGCTCTCGGCCCAGCCCAGCGACTCCATGTGCCGCCGCGCCCAGTCCCGGGCCGCCTTGACGTCGCTGCTCAGCGGCAGGGAACGCGCCCAGCCCACCGCCCGTAGTGACGATCCGTCCACCGTGCCCTCCCGTTGCGATTGCCCCGTGTCGGTGGGCTTGTACCCCCGGGAGGCGGGCTGACGCGGTGCGGTGCGGCCCGCTCAGCAGCCGCCGCAGTTGTAGTAGGTGACGTCCCAGTGGTTGCCCTCGTCGGCGTAGACGTTGCCCGAGCCCGACTGCCACTGGGCGGCGCCGTCGCCGCGCAGGCCGATGTAGGTGAAGTTGTTCTTGATGTAGTTGGTGAGGCAGGTGGCCTTGCCGAAGTCCAGCTTGTAGCCGTTCCAGTGCGAGTAGGTGCCGGAGGCGTGGCCGGTCTCCGTGCCGCCGGTGATGTTGAGCCCGCAGCCGCTGGCCCGCTTGAGGGTCTGGGCGCCCTGCGCGCTCGTCAGGTTGAGCTGGTCGAAGGACGTGCAGGTGGCGTTGTTGCGGTTGGAGCAGCCGCCGGAGGACGACCAGGTGATGCCGACGTCGCGGAACATGGATGTCGCGGTGGCGTGGCTGATCTTGGTGGCCGCGACGGCGTCGCCGGCACCGCCGACGACCACGATGCCGGGTGCCACGACCAGGGTGAGCGCGGTGACGGCCGAGCGGAGCCGGCCGTTCTTCGTACGTCTCGTCTCCATGGGCGACGATGGTGCCCGAGCCCGGCGGGCGGGCGCCAGAGGGCGTCGGACGCCCCTGTGGCACAGATCACGCGGAAGGTTTCGAGTGGCGCAATATGGACGTCACTGCGATTACCGAATATCGGACACCTGTTGTTTCACTCTTTGGAAGGCATGGCGTCGGTCGGCCTGTCACCTTGGATCACAAGGTGATATGCGCGCCCGGACGGGTATATGCATGGCGCAACGGCCTTCATGAGGCCCACCGGGCTCCCACATCGCCACGGAAACCGCAGGAATTAACGTCTCGTTCATGACTCAGCTGGACGTACGGCCCCGGGCGGGCGACACAGCCGACGGGACCGCCGGCGAAGGCATGCGCGCCAAAGGGCTCAGCGGCAACTCCGTGGGGCTTCTCGGCAGCGCGGTCATCGGTGTCTCCACCGTGGCCCCCGTCTACTGCCTGACCTCGACGCTCGGCTCCACCGCGGGCGAGGTCGGCGTGCAGATGCCGGCCGTCTTCCTCGCCGGCTTCCTGCCGATGCTGCTCGTCGCCTTCGCCTACCGCGAGCTGAACAAGGCGATGCCCGACTGCGGCACCTCCTTCACCTGGACGGTCAAGGCGTTCGGACCCCGGGTCGGCTGGATGTGCGGCTGGGGCCTGGTGATCGCCACGATCATCGTGCTGTCCAACCTGGCGGGCGTGGCCACCTCGTACTTCTGGCTGCTGGCCGGGGAGATCACCGGCAGCGACTCGGTGGCGGCCCTGGACGGCAACAAGGCCGTGCACATCCTGACCTGCCTGGCGCTCATCGGGACCGCCACCGTCATCAGCTACCGGGGCATGACCGCGACCAAGGGCCTCCAGTACACCTTGGTGGGGCTGCAACTGGTGGTCCTCGCCGTGTTCGTGGCCATGGCCTTCGCCAAGGCCGGCAGCGCCGACTTCCCCACCTCCGCGCACTTCTCCTGGTCCTGGCTGAACCCGTTCGCCGTCCAGTCCTTCGCCGCCTTCACCGCGGGCCTCTCGCTCTCCATCTTCATGTACTGGGGCTGGGACGCCTGCCTGACCGCCAACGAGGAGACCAGCGGCAGCAGCAGCACCCCGGGCCGCGCCGCGCTGGTCGCCATGATCGTGCTGGTCGGCTCCTACCTGGCCACCGGTGTCGCCGCCCAGATGATCGTCGGCTCCGGCGACCACGGCCTCGGCCTCGCCAACCCCGCCACCTCGGACAACGTCTTCGCCGCGCTGGCCGGCCCGGTGATGGGACCGGTGCTCGGCATCGCGCTGTTCGTCGCGGTGCTCGCGTCGGCCGCCGCCAGCCTCCAGACCACGTTCATCCCGGTGGCCCGCACAGTGCTCGCCATGTCGACGTACGAGGCCCTGCCGCCCGCCTACGCCAAGGTCCACCCGCGCTTCCGCACCCCCGGCCGCGCCACCGTCACGGCCGGCGTCGCCACCGGCGTCTTCTACACCGTGATGACACTGGTCAGCGAGCACGTCCTGGTCGACACGATCTACGCCCTCGGCCTGATGATCTGCTTCTACTACGCGCTGACCGCCTTCGCCTGCGCCTGGTACTTCCGCTCCGAGCTGCTGAGGTCCGGGCGCGACCTGCTGTTCAAGGGGCTCTTCCCGCTCGTCGGCGGCGCCCTGCTCACCGCGGTCTTCGTCAAGACCCTCGCCGACATGTGGGACCCCGCCTACGGCTCCGGCTCGTCCGTCCTCGGCGTCGGCTCGGTCTTCGTGATCGGCGTGGGACTGCTCGCGCTCGGCGTGGTGGTCATGGCCGTGATGCACCGCCGCAGCCCGGCCTTCTTCCGCGGCGAGGTCCTCACCAGGTCCACCCCCGCCCTGGTCGCCGAGGACTGACCCCGCCTCCGGTCGGTCCTCACCGCTCCCAGACGTCCGGGCCGCCGCCCCGCCACTCGATCAGCGCGGAGCGGACGACGTCCATCTCGTCGAAGTCCTGGAGGCCGGCCTCCTGGAGGATCCGGGCGACGTCCTGCGTGCTGAAGGCGCGGGCGAGCGTCTCGCCGTCGACGCGCACGCGCCGCCCGCCCTCGTCGTCGGGCGGGTACACGGTCACGGGCGCGGCACCGGTCATGCCCCCAGCCTGCGGCCCCCGCTCACCCGCCGCACCCCGCGGGTCCGGTCCGGGTGGTCGAGGGGACGCCGTTCAGGGAGCGTCCGCCCGCTCCGTGGCCGGCTGGTGGTGCCGGCCCACCGGGATGACCAGCGGGGTGCCGCTGACCGGGTCCTCGGTCACCTGGCACCGCAGGCCGAACACGTCCTCCACGGTGGCCGCGTCGATCACCTCGGCGGGCGTGCCCTCGGCGACGACGCGGCCGGACTTCATCGCGATGACGTGGTCGGCGTAGCGGCAGGCCTGGTTGAGGTCGTGCAGCACCATGACGATGGTGCGGCCCTCGCGCCGGTTCAGGTCGGTGACCAGGTCCAGGACGTCGATCTGATGGGCCAGGTCGAGGTAGGTGGTCGGCTCGTCCAGGAGCAGCACCTCGGTGCCCTGCGCCACGGCCATGGCGATCCAGGCGCGCTGGCGCTGTCCGCCGGACAACTCGTCGACGGCCCGGTGCGCCAGCTCCGTGGTGCCGGTGGCGGTCAGCGCGTCGTGCACCGCGGCCTCGTCCGCCTTCGTCCACTGCCGCCACCAGGTCTGATGCGGGGAGCGGCCCCGGTTGACCAGGTCCAGGACGGTCAGCCCGTCGGGCGCGACCGGCGACTGCGGCAGGATGCCGAGCCGCTGGGCCAGCTCCCGGGTCGGGATGGAGTGCAGGGCCCGGCCGTCCAGGCGGACCGCGCCCGAGCGCGGCGCGAGGAGCCGGGCCAGCGCCCTGAGCAGGGTCGACTTGCCGCACGCGTTGGCGCCGACGATGGCGGTGATCCGGCCCGCGGGCAGGGCCAGGTCGAGACCGCTGACGACGGCCCGGTCGTCGTAGCCCAGGTGCAGGTCCTCGGCCCGCAGGTCCGGTTCGGCGGTGGTCATCGGTCAGCCTCCTGAGCCCGCGCGGTTGACGCGGATGAGCAGCCAGAGCAGCACCGGGGCGCCGAGCACCCCGGTGACGATCCCGACGGGCAGTTCGGTGCCGGGGATCAGTTCGCGCGCGACCACGTCGGACGCGAGGACGACGAGCGCGCCGGTCAGACCGGAGGCCAGGGTCGGCGGCCAGGCGGTGCGGCACAGCCGCTGGGCGATCTGCGGGGCGGCCAGCGCCACGAAGGCCACCGGACCGGCCGCCGCCGTGGCGAAGGCGACCAGGCCGACGCCGGTGAGCAGCACCACGAGCCGGACGGACTGCACACGCGTGCCGAGCCCCTTGGCGACGTCGTCGCCGAGCTGGAGGGTGCGCATCAGCCGCCCGGTCAGCAGCGCGGCCGGCAGCAGTACCACCAGGGCGAGGGCCAGCGGGCGGGCCTGCTGCCAGTCCCGGCCGTTGAGGTTGCCCACCAGCCAGCCGAGCGCGGCCTGCGCCTGGAAGCGTCCGCCGCGCGCCATCAGGAAGTCGGTGGCGCTCAGGCACAGCCAGGACACGCCGATGCCGACCAGGATGATCCGGTAGCCGGTGGTGCCGCGCCGCCAGGCCAGGCCGTACACCAGCAGCGCGCTGGCGAGCGCCCCGATCAGCCCGAGGGCCTGGGTGCCGAGGCCGAAGTCCCAGCCGAGGACGATGGCGGCGACCACCGCGGTCCCGGCGCCCTCGGTGAGGCCGATCATGTCGGGGCTGGCCAGCGGATTGCGGGTCATGGTCTGGAACAGGGCGCCCGACATGCCGAACGCGAGACCGGCGAGGAGCCCCGCCATGGCCCGCGGCAGCCGCAGCTCCCGCACCACCAGGACCGTGCCCGGGTCGCCCGAGCCGGTCAGCGCGCGGGCCACGTCGGGCAGCGGGATGCCGAACTCGCCCACCGACACCGCCCAGCACAGCGCGGTGAACACGGCGGCGGCGAGCGCGAGCGTCACGGCCAGCTGGCGCGGGCGCAGGAAACCGGAGACCGGCGGGAAGGCCAGCCGGAAGGGCCGGGCGCCGCGCAGCACGGGCGGGCGGGGTCCGGACTCGGCGACGGCGCCGGTGTGCGGGGGAGTGGACACGGTCAGACCTCCGCGAGCCGGCGCCGGCGGACCAGGGCGATGAAGAAGGGCGCGCCGACGAAAGCGACGATGATGCCGGCCTGCACCTCGGTGGGGCGGGCGAGCACCCGCCCGAGGATGTCGGCGGCGAGCAGCAGCGCGGCGGCCAGCACCGCGGACAGCGGCAGCAGCCAGCGGTGGTCGGGACCGCGGCCCGCCCACTGGGCGAGCACCCGGGCGACGTGCGGGACGACCAGGCCGATGAAGACCACCGGGCCGATCACCGCGACGGCCGACCCGGTGAGCAGGGTGACCGCCACGACGCCCTGCAGCCGCACCAGGCCGAGCCGCCTGCCGAGAGAGGCGGCGACGTCGTCGCCGAGGGCGAGGCTGTTCAGCGCGGGCGCGCTCGCCAGCGCCAGCAGGGCGCCGGCCGCCAGGAAGGGCAGGATCCGCCAGAGGGTGGCGGCGTCCTGGTCGGCCAGCGAACCGGCCGACCAGAAGCGGTAGCGGTCCAGGGCCGCCGGGGAGGTCAGCACGACAGCGCTGGTCAGCGAGGACAGCACCGCGGTCACCGTGACCCCGGCCAGCGCCAGCTTCACGGGGGTGGTGCCCGAGCGGCCCATCCGGCCCAGGAGGTAGACGACGATGCTGGCGGCCATCGCCCCGGCGAAGGCGAACCAGACATAGCCGAGCAGCGAGCCGATGCCCGCCACGCCGGCCGCGACCACGATGGCGAACGACGCCCCCGCGCTGACCCCGAGGATGCCCGGGTCGGCCAGCGGATTGCGGGTCAGGGCCTGCATCAGGCAGCCGGACAGGCCGAGCGCCGCACCGGCCGCCAGGCCGAGGCCGGTGCGCGGCACCCGGACCGACCAGACGATGTCCTCGACCCGGGTCGCCACCGGACGCCCCGTCAGCGCGTCGAACACCTGGCCCGGCGGGATGTCCAAGGCGCCCAGGGCGAGCGAGAGCAGGCACAGCGCGGCCAGCCCGGCCGCCAGCGCGGCGACGAGCACGGCGGGGCGACGCCGCCCTGCGGTGGGGTTCACGGGATCTGCTCCACGGTACGGACTCCTCGGGGACGCTGCGGTGGGTGCGTCAGGCCCGCGGTGCGGGGACCTCGGTGGCCGGCTCGCCGTCGACGGCAGCGGACAGCATCGGCGCCATCCGGTCGACCACGTAGGGCAGGCTGAGCGGGCTGACGAAGGAGATCGCGTGGCCGAAGTCGGTGTTCTCGCTGACGTACACCTCGCGGCCCTGCTTCACCACGTCCAGGTCGCCGTAGAGCGGGTCCTTGCGCAGCTTCGCGGCGTCCTTGGCCGGGTCGGCGACCAGCCAGACCAGCGCGTCGGTGTCGAGCAGGTCGGTGCGCTCCTTGCTCAGATTGGCGCCGAAGGAGTCGCCGACGACCTTGCCGAGGTCGGCGGGGAGGGTGAAGCCGAGGGAGTGCAGCACCCGGGAGCGGTTGTCCTGCGGCCCGTAGACGTACCGGCCCTCGTAGGCGGTGGCCATCACCGCGCTGCTGCCCTTGAACTCGGGGTGCTTCGCCGCGGTGTCGGCGAGGTGCTTCTCGGTCGCGGCGACCAGCTGCTCCGCCTTGGGGCCCTGCCCCAGCGCCTTGCCGATCTGCTCGGTCTGCTGCTGCCAGGTGATGCTCCAGTCCGGCCCGTCCTTGGGCTGCGCGACCACCGGCGCGATCTTGGACAGGGTGCGGTACTGGTCCTTGGTGAGCCCGGAGTACAGGGCCAGGATCAGGTCCGGGCGCAGGGCGGCGATCTTCTCCACCTGCGGTCCGGTGCCGTCGTCGTGCAGGACGGTGGGCCGCTGCTTGCCGCCGAGCGCCTTCTCCGCCCACGGTCCGACGGCGCCCTTGTACTCGCCGACGAACTCGGTGGTGCCGACCGGCACCTTGCCCAGCGCGAGAACCGTGTCCTGGTCGGTCAGGCCGACGGTGACGATGCGCTGCGGCTCGGACTCGACGGTGGTGGTGCCGAAGCGGTGGCCGATCGAGACCGGGAAGGCGCCCTTGTCCGCCCTGCTGTCGGAGGCCGGCGCGCCGGAGTCGTCGCCGTCGCCGGAGCCGCAGGCCGAGACGGAGAGCATCAGCAGGGCGGACGCGGCGACGGCGACCGGCCGGATGCGGGGGAGCAAGCGGAACATGACGGTGTCCTTCGGGGATTCGCGGAGGGAACGGAAGAGGGGGGGCGGGGGTGGTGGGTCAGGGGTGCGGTGCGGCCCGGCTGCCGGACCAGGCCCGCCAGAGGGCGGCGTACGGCCCGCCCGCGTCGCGGAGTTCCTCGTGCGGGCCGCTCTCCACGACCCGGCCGGCCTCCAGGACCACGATCCGGTCGGCCGCGACGGCCTGGGTGAGCCGGTGGGCGACCACCAGCGCGGTGCGCCCGGCCAGCGCCGCCTCGGCGGCGCGCTCCAGGATCCTGGCGCCGGCGCTGCCCGCCTCCGCCGTCGCCTCGTCGAGGACGGCGACGGCCGGGTCGGCCAGCACGAGGCGGGCCAGCGCGAGTTGCTGGGCGCGGGCCGGGTCCAGGCGGTGGGCGCCCTCGCCGACCTCGGTGGCCAGGCCCTCGGGCAGCGCCTCGGCCCATGCCAGGGCGCCCACCGTGGTCAGGGCCGCGCGCAGCTCGGCGTCGGTGGCGTCCGGGCGGGCCAGGCGCAGGTCGTCGGCGAGGCTGCCGCTGAACACGTGGACCTCCTGCGTGACCAGCGCCACCGGCACCTCCCGCCCGCCGGCGGCGACGTGCACCGACCCGGCCGCCGGGTCCTGGACGCCGGCCACGATCCGGGCCAGCGTCGACTTGCCGGCCCCGCTGGTGCCGACCAGCGCCACGTGTTCGCCGGGCCGCAGGACCAGGGAGACCTCGTGCAGGACGGGGCGGCCGGTGAGGTAGGAGTGGCTGACGCCGTCGGCGGTGACGGCCGCGGGCTCGGCGCCCTCGGCGGGCCCGGTGTCCTCGGCGGGCGCGGTCCGCTGCCGGGGCAGCGCGGCCGGCCGGGCGGGGCCGTCGCCCAGGTCGGTCACCCCGACCAGGCGGGCCAGGCCGGCCGCCGCCGACTGCGCGTCGTCCAGCAGCACCAGGGCCTGGTTCACCGGTCCGAACAGGCTGTGGAAGTACAGCGCGGCGGCCGTCGCCGTGCCCACGGACGCCGAACCGTCGCGCACCAGCAGGTATCCGGCGAACAGCACCGCGCCCAGGCCGAGGTACTCGGCGATGTGCAGCCGCGCGTAGAAGCCGAGGACGAGGTCCACGCCGCGCAGGGTCAGCGCCACCGCGCCGCGCGAACGCCGCTCGGTGCGCTCGGTGTGGTCCCGCTCCAGCCGGTGTCCGCGCACGGTGACGGCCCCGCCGATGGTCTCCAGCAACTGCTGCTGCTGGGCGCCGCCCGCGATCCGCTGCTCGGCGTAGAGCGGCCCGGCCCGGCGCACGTACCAGCGGGCGGTGAGCACCTGCACGGGCGCCCCGAGCAGCGCCGCCAGCAGGAACCGCACGTCGAGGAGGGCCAGCGCCCCGAGCGTCAGGACGATCGCGAGGATGGAGCGCGCCATCTCGGGCAGCGCCGAGCGCACCGCCTCGGCGACGCGGGCCACGTCCCCGGTGACCCGGGCGGTCAGGTCCCCGGCGCCCGCCCGCTCCAGGCGGTCGGCGGGCAGCGCGAGGGCGCGCTCCACGAACCGCTCGCGCAGCCGGGCCAGCACCCGCTCGCCGAGCCGGGCGACCTGGCCGAGCCCGATCGTCGTGGCCACGCCCTGCACCACGGCCACCACCGCGAGCAGCACCACCGGCCAGGTCAGGTCGCCGGCCGGCCGGCCGTCGGCGACGATGTCGACCACCCGGCCGAGCAGCGGCTGCACAAGGAGCCCTACGGCGGTGGCCGCGACCAGCACACCGAGGCCGAGGACGGCCCGCCCCCGGTCCGGACGCACCAGGTCGCGCAGCGCCGCCCGGGTGCGGGCCGGGGTGGCGACGGGCAGCAGGTCGCGCTCGCCGTGCGCCGCCTTCACGAGGTCCGTGGTCATGTGAGCACCGCCGCGCGGTAGACGGGATGGTCGCGTACGAGGTCGTCGTGCGGCGCCTCGGCGGCCACCGTGCCGCCGTCGATCAGCACGACCCGGTCGGTGGCGGCGAGCAGCGCGGGGCTGCTGGTGACCAGGACCGTGGTCCGCCCGGCCCGGGCGCGGCGGATGCCGGCCGCGATCCGGGCCTCGGTGGCCGCGTCCACGGCGGTGGTCGGGTCGTGCACGACCAGCACCTCGCGCTCGGCGGCCAGGGCGCGGGCCAGGGCGACCCGCTGGCGCTGGCCGCCGGACAGGGCGCTGCCCCGCTCGCCGATCCGCCCCGCCATGCCGCCGGCCAGGGCCGAGGCGACCTCGTCCACCGCGGCTGCCGCCACGGCCGAGCCGGGGTCGGCGCCCGGGGGCGCGGCGGCGGTGACGTTCTCCAGCAGGGTGCCGTCGAAGAGCTGCGCGTCGTGCTCGGCCACCAGCAGCGCGGACCGCAGGGCCTCGGGGGCGAGCTCGGTCACCGGCCGCCCGTCCAGCTCGATACGGCCCTCGGCGGGATCGCACCGGCGGGCCAGGCAGTGCAGCAGGGCCGCCGCCTGGGCGGGGTCGGTGACCACCACGCCCACGTGCTCCCCGGGCCGCGCCGTCAGGTCGACGCCCTTCAGGCCGCCGTGCCCGAGCCCGCGCACCCGCAGCTCGCCGGCGGCGGGGCGGACGGGCTCCCCGGTGCCGCCGGCGACCTCGCCGGGCGCGGACAGCACGTCGGCGATCCGGGCGGCCGAGGCCCGCGCCTTGGCGAACTCGGCGCCCACATAGGCCAGCACTCCGACCGGACCCGGCAGGAACAGCGCGAGGCCGACGGCCGAGACCAGCGCGCCGAGCCCGATCGAGCCGCTCAGCACCAGCCGCCCGCCCACCAGCGCCACCAGGGCGATGAACAGTCCGGTCAGGGTGAGCATCAGGCCGGTCTGGAGCGCCTCCGCCCGGGCCGCGCGGACACTGGCGTCCCGCGAGGTCCGGCTGGTGGCGCGGTAGCGGGCCACCGCGGCCCCCTCGGCGCGCAGCCCCTTGAGCACCCGCACCCCCGCGACCAGGTCGGCCGCCACGCCGGAGGCGTGCGCGGCCCGCTCCTGCTCGGCCCCGCTGCGCTGCTCCAGGGGCCGGGCCAGCAGATGGCCGAGGGCCATCAGGACGGGGGCGCCGAGCAGCACCAGCAGCCCGAGCGGCACGGACGCGCGCAGCAGCAGCACCGCGCCCGCCACCACGCCGACGACCGCGGCGACGCCGAGGGTCAGCGCCATGGTGAACGCGCCGACCCGGCGGGCGTCCTCGGTGGCCACGTTCACCAGCGCCCCGGGTGGCCGCCCGGCCTCGGCGCCGCCCTGCGGGGCCAGCACCCGGCGCACCAGGTCCATCCGCAGCTCGTGCGCGGCCCGTTCGGCGGCCCGCTCACCGGCGCGCGCGCCGAAGCGGAACCCGTAGGAGAGCATCAGGTAGACGGCGGCCAGGACGCCCAGCCAGCCGGCCAGCGCCGCCGCGTCGGGCCGGGCGACCGCGCGGTCCACGATCACGCCGATGAGCACCGGCACCAGGGCCTCGCCCATCTGGTGCCCCGCGCTCAGCAGGGAGCCGAGGGCCACCCCCCGGCGCTGCCCGGCCACGGCGCGGCGGATCACCTCGCGCCCGGACATCTCTGCCCCCACTCACCCGCTCCTCTGGATAGCCCGGCCGACCGGACGGATGAACGGCTTTCGGACACGCACCCGGGTCGGAGGAAGGTAAGGCTAACTTAAGGTCGGCGGATCCCCGTACCCAGGCCCTTGTGCCCGGCTCCCTGTGCTCAGGTACCTGACTCAGGAGCGGGCGAACGCCTCCTCTAGCAGGCCGGCGAGGAGGGCGGCGCCGGAGCCTTCCGGGTCCAGGTCCGGGTCGTAGATGGTGACATTCAGGCCGACGCAGCGCTCGGAGCGCACCAACGTGCCCAGCAGGGAGCCGAGTTCGCCGGGCAGCAGCCCGCCGGGATCGGGGCTGTCGACGGCGGGCATGACGGACGGGTCGAGCACGTCGGCGTCCAGGTGCACCCAGAACCCGTCCAGCTCGGGCCCCTCCAGCGACCTCCGGACCGCGCCGGCCACCTCCTCGACGCCGCGCTCGCGGAGCTGCCCGACGGTGGCGTACCAGATCTTCAGCTCGTCCAGCTCGGCCCGCTCGTCGTCGTAGTCCCGGATGCCGAGGAGGCGGACGTCCGCCTCCCGGACGTACGGCCGCAGCCCCTCCAGGTCGGTGAGGTCGCGCTGGCCGCGGCCGGTGGCCAGGGCCAGTTCCTCGCCGCCGGCGGCCCCGACGTGGTCGGAGTTGCCCGGGTGCCGGAAGTCCGCGGACCCGTCGACGGCCGCGATGCCGTACCGGCCGGTGCGGCGCAGGGCGAGAGAGGCACCGAGCTGGATGGAGCAGTCCCCGCCGAGGACGACGGGGAAGTCCCCCGCGCGGACGTGCCGCTCGATGCGGTCGGCGAGCTTCGGGGTGTACGCGGCGAGGGCGCCCGCGTTGAACACGCCGTCGCCCGCCCGCCACCCGCCGCGGTCGTAGCGCGGCGGCACCACCACCCCGCCCTCGGCCGCTCCCAGCCTGGAGAGCAGCCGCTGCTCGCGCAGGGCCCCCGCCAGTTTGTAGCACCCGGGCACGGTGCCCTCGGCGGGCGGCCGGAGGCCGAGGTTGGACGGGGCGTCGATGACCACGAGGCGTCGCATGCGGCCATCGTGGCCGCCACGGGGGGCACGGTCCAGGGCGTTTCCGGGGCGTCAGCGGGCCGGTGAGCACGGCGACCGCCGCCGGACAGCCCGCGTAGCAGGCGAGGACACCGCTGAAGAACGGCTTCTTGCGGGCCACCCGGTCCGCCGGCGATCCCATCACCGGCGCGGCGGCGATCGAGGGGACGAGCAGCGCCGCGGTGAGCAGCCCGCCGAAGGCGACGGTCCCGGTGCGCGCCGCCGCAAGCAGCACGAGGGCAACCCGGGTCCTCTCCGCGGCCGGCCGGCCGGATCGGCACGGCGACCGCGAGGTGGCGGACCAGCGCCCCCCGTGCCTGCTGGCCGCTCCCGCCGACCTCGCCGCCTGGTCGGCGGGGATCACCGAGATCCTGGCCGAGGTGGCGTGCGCGGCCTGCGCCCTGCTCGGCTTGCCCGCGCCGGCGGACGTCCGCCGCTGGTGCGACAAGAAGGGCTGCGGCGCACACGTCGACTCGGCGAGCTATCGCCGCCGCAGGATCCGTGCCTGACACCGTGTCCGGCGGAGGTGCTCAGGCGGTCGCCTCGTCGAGCAGCTCCAGGACGTGCCGGTAGGGGCGGCCGGTGGCGCGGGTCATGCCCAGCTCGCAGGTGCGGTTGCAGGAGGCGTACGCGTCGAACGCGCCGGCGGTGACCTCCGCAGCCTGCGCGGCCGTCGCGGCCCCGGTGACCTCCGGGTGCAGCAGGCCCCGGTCCCCGGCGAAGGCGCAGCACCCCCAGGAGTCCGGCACGAAGACGTCCGTGGCGACCGCCTCCGCGACCCGGCGCAGGGCGGCGTCGATCCCCAGGTGCGTCGTGGAGCAGGTCGGGTGCAGGGCCAGCGTGTCGAGACGGCGCGCGGCGGGCAGGGCGGGGAGCAGGTGCTCGGCGGCGAAGGCGACGCTGTCGGTGAAGCGCAGGGCCGCGTACCGGGCGCGCTCGGACTCGGGCAGGGTGTCGGCCAGTTGCTCCAGGCCGTGGGTGCAGGAGGACGCGTCGCACACCACCGGAAGCCGCCCGCCGTCGCTCGCCTCCCACAGCACCGCCAGCGTCCGCGCGGCCATGGCGCGGTGCCCCTCGGTGTAGCCCTTGGACTGCCACGGGGTGCCGCAGCACAGGCCGGCCAGATCCGCCGGCACCGCGACGGGCACGCCGGCGCGCTCGCACAGCCGCAGGAAGGCGGCGGCGGCCCCGCCGGAGTCCCCCTCGGGCGCGAAGACGCTGCCGATGCACGCCGCGAAGAACACCGCCCGGGCCCCCTCGGGCCGCCGCGCGTCGGGGCGGGCCGGGCCACGGCGCGGAACATCCGCCGACCAGGCGGGCACCAGCTCGCCGGCCCCGAGCCCGCGGAGCGCCCCGGTCGCCGCGCGGACCACCGGGGCGGGCAGGGCGTGCGCCGTGGTCAGGGCGGCCCGCACCGAGGTGACGGCGCCGCCCCAGTGCCGGGCGGTGGCGGCCCCGGCCCGCTGGGCGGCCCGGCCGTGCTCCTCGGCGCGCAGCCGCTTCATCGCCGCTCCGGTGTCGATCGACACCGGGCAGGCGGTGACGCACAGGCTGTCCGCCGCGCAGCTGTCGACCGCCGCGTACCCGTAGTCCTCCGCCAGGGCCCGGCGGCGCTCCTCGTCGCCCGCGGCCTCCGCCAGGGCGATCTCCCGTTGCAGCACGATCCGCTGACGGGGCGTCGTGGTGACGTCGGCGGTCGGGCAGACCGGCTCGCAGTAGCCGCACTCCACGCACGCGTCCAAGGCCGGGTCGACCGGCGGCACCGGCTTCAGGTCGCGCAGGTGCGCGTCCGGGTCGTCGGCCAGCAGGACGCCCGGGTTCAGCACCCCGTCGGGGTCGCAGAGCCGCTTCAGCTCCCGCATCACCTCGTACAGCTCGTCGCCGTACTGGCGGCGGACGAACGGCGCCATCGCGCGCCCGGTGCCGTGCTCGGCCTTCAGGGTGCCGCCGGCGTCCAGGACCAGGTCGACCATGGCGTCGGTGAAGCGGGCGTACCGCTCGGTCTCGGCGGGCGTGTCGAACGACTGCGTGAGCATGAAGTGCAGGTTGCCGTCGCGGGCGTGGCCGAAGACCACCGCGTCCTCGTAGCCGTGCCGCGCGAACAGGCCGGCCAGCCCCTCGCAGGTCCCGGTCAGCCGCTCCAGCGGGACCGCGATGTCCTCCAGGAGCGCCGTCGTCCCCACCGGACGGGCCCCGGCGACCGCCGTGTACAGGCCCTTGCGCAGGTGCCAGAGCCGACCGCGCACGGCCGGGTCCCGGGTGAGCGCCGACCCGGTGACCGTGGGCAGCGCGTCGAGGACCGGCCGGGCGGCGGCCACCACGGCGTCCAGCGCCTCCGCGTCGTTCTCGGCGAACTCCACGAGCAGCGCCGCGTGCCGCTCCACCCGCAGCCCCCGCACCTCCGCGACCGGCTCGGCGGTCTGCTGCGCCACCCGTAGCGAGGCGGCGTCCAGCAGTTCCGCGGTGCGGGCGCCCGCACCGAGCAGCGCGGGCAGCGCGTCGGTCGCCTCGGCCGTGCCGGGCAGCACCAGCAGGGCGGTGGCGGCGTGCGGCAACAGCGGGACGGTTCGGAAGACGGCCTCGCCGACGAAGCCCAGGGTGCCCTCGCTGCCGATCATCAGGTGGGCGAGGATCTGTGCCGGATCGTCGTGGTCGAGGAAGGAGTTGAGGCCGTAGCCCATGGTGTTCTTCATCGCGAACAGCCGCTCCACGGTGGCCCGCGAGGCGGCCGAGCCGCGCACCCGGTCGCGCAGCCGCAGCAGCCCGGCGTGCAGCTCAGGCTCCCGGGCGCGCAGCGCGGCGTCCGCGTCGGGCGCGGCGGTGTCGACGACCGTGCCGGACACCAGCACGAACTGGAGCGACTCCATCGTCCGGTAGGCGTTGTCCCGGGTGCCGCAGTTCATGCCGCTGGAGTTGTTCGCGACCAGGCCGCCCACCGTGCAGGCGCTCTCACTGGCCGGGTCGGGCCCGAGCCGGCGCCCGTACCGGGCGAGCCGCGCGTTCACCTGGCGCACCGTCAGCCCCGGCTGCACCCGCACGCGCCGGCCCTCGTCCAGCACCTCGGCGCCGCGCCAGTGACTGCGGACGTCCACCAGGACCCCCGAGCCGCCGGCCTGCCCCGCCAGGCTGGTGCCGCCCGAGCGCAGGGTCAGCGGCACCCCGGCCCGGCGGGCACCGGCCATCAGCGCCCCGACCTCGGCCGCGGACGCGGCACGCACCACCGCCTGCGGGGTGAAGAGGTAGGGCGAGGCGTCGTGGGCGAGCGCGATCCGGCGGGGCAGCTCGGTCGAGACCCGGGCCGGATCGCTCACGCACGCCGTGAGCCAGGAGGTGGGGGAGGGGTTCATGGGTCCTCGCTACGGGCGCGGCGGCGGTCAGTGGGAGGCGGACTCGGCGACCCGCAGCAGGCGCGGCGGCGTCGTGGCGGGCTCGGGCAGGCGCAGCGGGCCCCGCCCCGGCGTGATGCTGCCGAGCAGCGTGGCCCGGCGGGCGCCGGTGCCGGAGGGGAGGGCGCCGGGCAGCCCGTGCACGGTGAGGAAGCCGAGCACGGCGAAGGCGAGCGCCTCCTTCGCGTCCGAGGGCACGCCCAGGTCGTCACTGGGGCGCAGGCCCACCCCGGGCAGCTCCTCGCCGAGCATCCGCATCAGCACCGGGTTGCGGGCGCCGCCGCCGGACACGACGAGGCCGGTCACGCCGTGCGCCCGGCAGGCGTCGGCCACGGTGACGGCGGTGAGCCGGGCCAGGGTGGCGAGGACGTCGTCCGGCTCGGGCGTGGGCACGGCGGCCAGCGCCCGCTGGAGATAGGGCAGGTGGAAGTGCTCCTTGCCGGTGCTCTTCGGGGCGGCCCGACGGTAGTACGGGTCGTCCAGGAGCACCTTCAGCAGGGCGGGGCTGACCCGCCCGGCCGCCGCCCGGCGCCCGTCCTCGTCGTAGGCCGCGGCGCCGCCGGTGAAGTGCCCGACCGCCGCGTCCAGCAGGGCGTTGGCGGGGCCGGTGTCGAAGGCCAGCGGCTCGGCGCCCGGCGCGACGACGGTGACGTTGGCGATGCCGCCGAGGTTCAGCGCCGCCGGAACCCCGGGCAGCCCGCGCAGCAGCAGGGCGTCGGTCATGCCGACCAGCGGGGCACCCTGGCCGCCCGCGGCCACGTCCCGGCTGCGCAGGTCCGACACCACGGGGACGCCGGTGGCCTCGGCGATCCAGGCCGGCTGGCCCAGCTGCAGGGTGCCGCGGACGGTGCCCTCCTCCACCCAGTGGTGCATCGTCTGCCCGTGCGAGACGACCAGACCGGCCTCGCCCCCGCACAGCTCACCGAGCGCGCGGACCGCCGCCGCGGCGAACGCCTGGCCGACCCGGGTGTCCAGTGCGCACACGGCCGCGGTGCTGGTCGCGGCCGGCGGCAGCGTCGCCGCGATCAGCTCGCGCACCTCGTCCGGGTAGGGCACGGACAGGTGCCCGAGAGGCCGCAGCCACAGGGTGTCGCCGTCCAGGGTCAGGTCGGCGGCGGCCGCCTCGATGGCGTCGTACGAGGTGCCCGACATCAGGCCGATCACGCGCATGGGTTCTCCAGGTGACGTTCGTGCTCGTGCGAGGGGACGGGCCGGCCGCCTACTCCCGGCCGGTGCCCGCCGGGACCCGGTCCGTCCCGGTTCCCGGCTCGGGCCCGTCGTCCGGCAGCTCGGCCGCCGACGCGGGGCGGGCCTCCGGCGCCCGGTGGAACAGGCTCATGACGCCGCCGACCACCAGCGTGATCAGCACCCCGATCGGCACCAGCCACTGCGCGGCGATCGCGGTGGGCACCGTGGTCCCCGCCGTGGTGACGTCGATCTTCACCTCGCGCACGATGTACGTCATCACCGCGACCGTGACCAGGAACGCCACCATCGAGTCGGTCTCGTTGGCCCGCTTCACCAGCCGCCCCAGCAGGAAGGCGCCGAGCAGCGCGCCGTAGGTGTAGCCGGCGATGGTCAGGCCGGTCAGGTACACGTTGCCGGTACTGGTGCTGAAGGCGCAGGCGAACACCGCCATCAGCACCGCCCACACCAGGGTCATCACCCGGGCCAGCTTGAGCAGCGCCTCCTCGGAGGGGGTGCTCCGGAAGAAGCTGTGGATGATGTCGGCGACCGTCGAGTTGGACATCGAGTTCAGCGCCGAGGAGAGCGAGCCCATCGCGGCGCCGAGGATGCCCGCCACGAGGAGACCGGAGACCACCACCGGCAGCCCGTGCAGGATGAAGCTCGGGTAGAGGTTGTCGGAGCTGCTCAGGCCGAGGTCCTGGAAGCTCTTGCCCTGGTTGTACGCCCACAGCAGCGCGCCGACGAGGGAGAACGCGGCGAACTGGACGGTCACGAACACGCCGGAGGCGATCATCGCCTTCTGGCCGTCCCGCAGCGTCCGGGTGGCCAGCACCCGCTGCACCATCAGCTGGTCGGAGCCGTGGCTGGCCATCGCGAAGATCGCACCGCCGATGATCGCGGTGGGCAGCGCGAACGGGCTGGTGAGGATGTGCGCGAGGTTGAAGTCGGTGTCGAAGAGCTTGAAGTGTCCGGAGTGCAGAGCGGCGGAGTAGCCGTCGGCGCCGACATGACCCGAGAGCACCGCGATGGCGAGGATCGCGCCGCCCACGTAGAGCCCCATCTGGATGGCGTCCGTCCAGATGACGGCCTTGATGCCGCCCAGGTAGGTGTACACCACGGTGATCACGGTGAGGACGACGATGATCGTCCGGTACCCGGCGTGCACGCCGAACTCGTCGAGCAGCAGCTTGATCGGGATCGCCGAGGCGAACAGCCGGACGCCCTCGGCGAGCAGCCGGGTGAAGACGAAGGTGATCGAGGCCAGCCCCTGGAGCCGCAGCCCGAACCGGTCGCCCAGGTACTGGTAGGCGCTCACGAAGCCGCCCCGCTTGTACAGCGGGATCAGCACGGTGGCGACGACGACGCGTCCGATGACGTAGCCGAACGCCAGCTCCACATTGCCGAAGCCCTGGCCGGAGTAGGCGCCGCCGGGCACGCTGATCACGGTGAGCACGCTGGTCTCGGTCGCCACCACCGAGAAGGACACCGTCCACCACGGCATGTGGCCTTCACCGACGAAGTAGTCCTTGGCGGTCCGCTGCCGTCCGGCCAGCCGCAGTCCGATCACGGCGATGGCGACCAGATAGACGACGATCACGACGAGGTCGAGTTGGCGCACGCGGGCTCCTAGGCGACGGCCGGCGGGGGCACCGGCGCGGTGGGGATCTGGGGTTCGGGGAAGGTCCGGCGCACCCGGACGACGTGCGCCTCGTGCGGCAGTGCGGCGTCCAGGGCCAGCAGGCGGGCGCCGTCCAGCGGGTCGCCGAGCGGGGGCCTGGGCCGCAGCGGACGGGGCGAGGCGGCCAGGGCCGCGCGCAGCGGCGCCAGCAGCGGTTCGCCGAGGCCGGTCAGGCCGCCGGTGACGCTGAGGGCCAGGTCGTCGCCGGCGATGCCGGCGGCGGCGGCCAGGGCGGTCTCCCCCAGTGCGGCGCCGGCCTCGCGGACGATCCGGCCGGCGACGGCGTCCCCGGCCTCGGCGGCGCGGGCCACCTCGGGCGCGAAGGAGGCCGCGGTGCGCGCCGGGGTGCCCATGGCGGACAGGGCCGCGGGCAGCGTGTCCGCGGCGCCGAAGCGCCGGACGGCCGCTGCGAGCAGGGCGGTGTCCGGGCCGCGTCCGTCGTGGGCGCGCAGCGCGGCCCGCAGGCCGCGGACGCCGATCCAGGCTCCGCCGCCCTCGTCGCCCAGCCAGGGCCCCCAGCCGTCCGCCCGGGCGAACGACCCGTCCGCGCCGATGCCGACCGCGACGGACCCGGTGCCGATCGCCAGCACCACGCCCGCCCCGCCGCCGAGGGCGCCCGCGTGCGCGGTGACGGCGTCACTCGTGACGGCCACCTCGTCCGCGGGCAGGTCCTCGAGGAGCAGCCCGGCCAGGGCACGCGCCGCGCCCCGGGCCGCGGCGGCCCCGGCCGCGCCGACACACACGGCGGCGAGCCGGGTGCGCCCCGCGAGCAGCGGCAGCACCGCGGCGCGCACGGCGGCCCGGGCCGCCGCCACCCCGCCGTCCTCGGCGAGTCCGGGCGCACCCGGCACCTCGTGAACCCGGCCGGCGGGACCGCCCGGGCCCTCCTGGAGCACGGCACGGCAACCTGTCTTGCCCAGGTCGACCGCCACTGCTGTCGTCATTTCGGCACGCCCTCGTGTCCTGTTTCGGGTGCAGCGAGTATCGGAAGACCGACGTCCGGATGTCAATAAGTAACCGCAGAAATTGAAGTGCGTAAATTTTTGACGCGCCGCCCGGGTCCTGACTACGCTGACGCCACCCACCCCGGAGGAACCCGCCCATGGCCAGCGCCAGCCAGGAACCGCCCCCCGCCGACACCCTGGCGCGCATCCGCGCGGCCCTGCCCACCCTGGCACCCTCCGAACGCCGGGTCGCCGACGCCGTCCTCGCCGACCCCGGCCAGGCGGCCGAGCTGTCCATCAGCGCCCTCGCCGAGCGGGCCGCCACCTCCGTCGCCACGGTGATGCGGTTCTGCCGCACCACGGGCGTCGGCAACTACCCCCAGCTCCGCCTCGCGCTGGCCGCCGCCGCCGCCCGCGAGCACGCCCTCGGCGGCGAGCGCCCGGCCCCGGGCACCGACATCAGCGCCACCGACACCCTCGACCAGATCGTCCACAAGATCGTCTACAACGAGGTCCGCGCCCTGGAGGACTCCGGCGCCGGCCTCGACATCGACGCGCTCGGCCGGGCCGTGGACGCGGTCGCCGGCGCCCGGCGGGTGGACATCTTCGGGGTCGGGGCCAGCGCCTTCGTCGGCCAGGACCTGCACCAGAAGCTGCACCGCATCGGGCATCTGGCGTTCATCTGGACCGACCGGCACGCCGCGCTGACCGCCGCCGCGCTGCTCGGCCCCGGCGACGTGGCTCTGGCCGTCTCGCACTCCGGGGAGACCGAGGACACCGTCGAACCCCTCCAGGCGGCCACCGAGCGCGGCGCCACCACCATCGCCCTCACCAACGTCCCGGGCTCCACCCTCGCCACCACCGCCGACCTGGTCCTCGCCACCTGCGCCCGGGAGACGCCGTTCCGCTCCGGCGCGACGGTGAGCCGCATAGCCCAGCTCGCGGTGATCGACTGCCTGTTCGTCGGCGTCGCCCAGCGCTCCTACGACGCCACGACGGCCGCGCTGGAGAAGACCTACCGGGCCGTACAGCGCCGCCGGCGCCCGGGCCCCGCCCGCCGCACCTCGGCCGAGGACTGACCGCCCCACACCCGCACCCACCACCCGCACCTGGCACCCGCACCCGGCACCACCGAAAGGACGACCGCGCCGTGGACCTCAGCACCCCTGACACACCCGGCCTGCTCGACGCGCTCGGCACGCTCGGCACCGAGACCCGCAACGAGCGGACCACCGACCTGGACCGCATGACGGTCGCCGACCTCCTGGCCGTCATGAACGCCGAGGACCAGTCGGTCGCCCTCGCCGTCCGCGCCGCGCTGCCCGCCGTCGCCGCCGCCGTCGAGGCCGTCACCGCCTCCCTGCGCCGCGGCGGCCGTCTCGTCTACCTCGGCGCCGGCACCAGCGGGCGCATCGGGCTCCTCGACGCCGTGGAGTGCCCGCCCACCTTCGGCACCGCGCCCGAGCAGGTCGTCGGCCTGCTCTCCGGCGGCCCCGGCGCCTTCGTCCTCGCCGTCGAGGGCGCGGAGGACGAGCCCGCGCGGGCGGTCGCCGACCTCGACGCCATCGAGCTGGACGACCGCGACACCGTGGTCGGCCTCGCCGCCAGCGGTCGCACCCCGTATGTCGTCGGCGGCCTGCGCCACGCCGCGGCCCGGGGAGCCGCCACCGTCTCGGTGGCCTGCAACGCCGACGCCGCCGTCAGCCGCTGTGCCGACATCCCGATCGAGGTGCTCACCGGCCCGGAGGTCCTCACCGGCTCGACCCGGCTCAAGGCCGGCACCGCCCAGAAGATGGTCTGCAACATGCTGTCCACCGCCGCGATGGTCCGCCTCGGCAAGGTGTACGGCAACCTCATGGTCGACCTGCGCGCCACCAACGACAAGCTGGTCGACCGCGCCCGCCGCATGGTCGCCGAGGCCACCGGAGCCGCTCCCGACGCCGTCGCCCGGGCCCTGGACGCCGCGGACGGCCACGCCAAGACCGCCATCGTCATGCTCCTGACCGGCACCGACGCCGAGGAGGCCGCCCACCGCATCGCGTCGGCCCACGGCGACACCCGTACCGCCGCCGACCCGAACGGGGGCCGCGTCGACTCGGCGGATCACGGGTAGTCGGGGTCCCATGAGCGATACGAACCCCAGCAAGGACGTGCGGGACTGGGCGACCGGCGACGAGCCGGCCACCGGGCCGCAACTCAGCTACCTGCACACCCTCGCCCGCGAGGCGGGCGAGGACGTACCGGAGAACCTCACGAAGGCGGACGCGTCCCGCATGATCGACCGTCTCCAGCAGGCGTCTCCCCGCACCCAGGGCGAGCAGACACCACGAGCCACGGAGCCGGGCGGCGAAGGGACCTGACCGACCGGCCCCGGTGTCCGAAGGGCGGCTCCCCCGGCTCAAGGGCAGAACCGGGGGAGCCTGAGCACGGCCAGCCCCCGGGGGAGCGCTGCCGACCTCGCTCTGACCCCCAGGTTTCCCGGTCGGACGGTCTCATGCGCGTGGATCGCGCACAGAGTGGCCCGGCACTGACGACGGTGTTCAGGCCGGCAGCGTCCACTGCTGATTGGTCTGGCTGTTGCTGCTCCACAACGGCAGACGTATGCCGTCGGCGCCCGGGCGCCGCGAGAGGGATGTCGGCCGTCTGTCGGGTGCCGTCGGTTCGGTGTCGGCTCTCTGTCGGCGGGCTCTGGAACGTTTCCGGTAAGCGACTGCTGCCAGAAGTCGGCGGTCCTGACCTGAAGGAGCCCTCATGCGCACCCCTGTCACGATCATCGGCGCCGGACTCGGCGGACTCACGCTGGCCCGCGTCCTGCACCTGCACGGAATCCCGGTCACGGTCCATGAGGCCGAGGCGTCCCCGACCTCCCGCGAGCAGGGCGGGATGCTCGACATCCACGACTACAACGGGCAACTCGCCCTCGAAGCGGCCGGCCTCATGGACGAGTTCCGCGCCGTCGTCATCGAGGGCCGCCAGGCGATGCGTCTGGTCGAGCGGGACGGCACCGTCCTGCACGAGATGCCGGACGACGGTACGGGCGGACGCCCCGAAGTCCGGCGCGGCGAACTGCGACGGATCCTGCTCGACTCGCTCCCGGCCGGCACCGTGCGCTGGGGACAGAAGGTCGACGCCGCCCGGGCCCTCGGCGACGGCCGGCACGAGGTGCGCTTCGCCGACGGCAGCACCGTCGTCTCGGGCCTGCTGGTCGGCGCCGACGGTGCCTGGTCCCGGGTCCGGCCGCTGCTCTCCGCGGCCACGCCCGAGTACGTCGGCACCTCGTTCGTCGAGACCTACCTGTTCGACGCCGACACCCGGCACGCCGCCGCCGCGCGGGTGGTCGGCGGCGGGTCGATGATCGCGCCCTCGCCGGGCCAGGAGATCTTCGCCCACCGGGAGGCCGGTGACACGCTGCACGCCTACGTGGCCCTGTCCAGGCCGCAGGAGTGGTTCGCCGCCATCGACTTCACCGACGCCCCCGCCGCGGCCGAACGGATAGCGCGGGAGTTCGACGGCTGGGCGCCGGAACTCACCGCGTTGATCACCAACGCCGACGTCCCGCCGGTGCTGCGCCCCCACCATGCCCTGCCGGCCGAGCACCACTGGCACCGGGTGCCGGGCGTGACCCTGCTCGGTGACGCCGCCCACCTCGCGGCCCCGAACGGCGAGGGCGCCAACCTGGCCATGCTCGACGGCGCCGAACTCGGCGACGCCCTCGCCGCGCACCCCGACGACACCGAGGCCGCGCTCGACGCGTACGAGCGTGCCCTGTTCGCCCGCGGCGCCGAGCCCGTCACCATCGACGACGCCGAGGTCCACGGGATCGACTCCGAGCACAACACGGCCCGGGCCATGCTCGAACTGCTCACCGGACAGGACCACTAGGGGGCGTCACCGTCCGGGTGCGAACTCCGGGAGCACGCCCTTGGCGAGCAGGAAGCACCCGTATCGCTCTCACCTGGGGCAGCGTCAAGAGGTTGCCGATGTGGAGCCGATGGCGTTGATAAAGCGATCTAGTCCATGAAACCGCGGCTGCTTCAGGGTCGGCTGATCTTTTAATATGTACCGTTCTATGGACACCGCGGTTCTCACTCGTTACGTTGCCCTGCGACCGCCCCCACCCGGTGGCGGCTCGCAGAAGGGACCGCCGTGCCCGTCCTCCCCACCGGTCGTCGCACAGCCCCACGCCGTGTCGCGGCACTGATGATCACCCTCCTCGTCACCGTCCTCCTGGGCCCCGCACCGCCCGCGAGCGCCGACGCCCGCCCCACGGTCCGCACCACCGAGGGCACGGTCCGGGGCCGCGCTCTCGGCGGCAGCGACTTCTTCGGATCCGTCCCCTACGCCGCCGCCCCGACCGGCGCCTTGCGCTGGAAGGCCCCACACCCGGTCCGCCCCTGGCACGGCGTACGAGACACGGTGGCGCCCAGCCCCGCCTGCGCGCAGAGCGAGAACAGCAACGGACCGCGCACGGAGACCGAGGACTGCCTCAAGGTCGACATCTGGCGCCCGCACACCCCCGAGGCCCGCGCCGGACGGGCTCCCGTCCTGTTCTGGATCTTCGGCGGCGGCGGGGTCAACGGCGCCGGCAGCCAGTACGACGCCCGCGCCCTGGCCGAGGAGACCGGCAGCGTCGTCGTCGCCGTGAACCACCGGCTGGGCTGGCTCGGCTTCCTCGCCCTGCCCGAACTCACCCGGGAAGGCGGCCGGGACGGCACCGTCTCCGGGCAGTACGGGTTCCTGGACCAGATCGCCGCGCTTCGCTGGGTACGGGCCAACGCCCGGGCCTTCGGCGGCGATCCGCACCGGGTGGCCATCGCCGGCCAGTCCGCCGGCGGGCGGGCCGTCTGCCGGCTGATGGCCTCGCCGCGCGCCGCCGGACTGTTCCAGAAGGCGATCATCCAGAGCGGGGCCTGCAACGCCGACGCCCTGGCCCCCCGTGAGCAGCAGGGGACCGGCCTGGCCGGGCGGCTGGGCTGCACCGACCCGGCGACCGTGCTGACGTGCCTGCGCCAGCTGCCGCCCGGCCGGTTCATCGACCAGCCGGACCCGCCCGGTACGCCGACCATCGGCGGCACGGCGCTGCCGCGCGACCCGCAGCAGGCCGTGCGGGACGGCGTCTTCAGCCGCGTCCCCGTCCTCATCGGCAACACGCGGGACGAGAACCGCCCGTACCCGGGCATCGCCCAGCCGGCCACCGCGCAGTCCTACGAGGCGTGGGTGCGCCGCGGCTACCCGGAATACGCCGACGCCGTGCTCGCCCACTACCGCGACCTCGCCCCGCCGGACGCCGCCGGTGCCGTCGCCTCCGACCCCGACCGGGTCTGCCGCACCTGGAAGATCGAGGGCCTCCTGGCCCGCCGTACCCCCGTGTACGCCTACGAGTTCGCCGACCGCACGGCTCCCGCCGAGGCCGTCACGCCCGGCTTCTCGTGGGGCGCCTACCACACCACCGAGCTGGAGTATCTCTTCCGCTTCACCCGCTGGGACGGCTCGCAGAAGTTCCTGACCGGGCTGAACCGGGCACAGGAGCGACTGGCCCGGGAGATGCGGGCCCGGTGGGGCGCCTTCCTGCACACCGGCGCTCCCGGCTCGAACTGGCCGCGCCAGTACGGTGACCACGCCCCGGTCATGCGCTTCGACCTCCCCGGCCCGTCGCTCACCCGTGACTTCGCCGCCGATCACCGGTGCGAGTTCTGGGACCGCAACGGGCTGATCAAGCTCAAGTAGCGCCACCCCCACGTTTCCTAGCGACGAGGAGACCTCGATGGCCCAGCAGGATCAGGAGGCGGCGGCCGCGCGACGACCGTCACGGCGCCTCTTCCTGAGCGCCACGGCGGGCGCGGCCGTGCCACTGGCGCTCACCGGCCCGGCCCGGGCGTCCGCCCCGCGGCCCGCCCCTCGGGCGACCCGGCCGCTCTACATCGGCACCTACACGTCCTCCGGCGGCCCCGGCATCGACATCGCGGCACACGATCCGGCGACCGGCGCGCTGACCCGCACTTCCGCCCTGTCCCTCGCCGATCCGTCGTTCCTGGCGGCCTCCGGCAGTGGCCTGCTCTACGCGGTGAACGAGTACCGCGACTCCGTCACGGCGCTGACCGTCCCGGGCGGCCCGCGCGTCCTGAACTCCGCGAACACCGGCGGCAGCGGCCCGTGCCATCTCGTCGTCCACGCGACGGGCGGCCATCTGCTGACCGCCAATTACGGCTCGGGGAGCGTCGCGGTGCACGCCCTGGCCGCCGACGGACGGCTCGGGGCGCGTACCGACCTCGTGCAGCACACCGGCTCGGGGCCCGACCCGGACCGGCAGCGCGGGCCCCACGCCCACATGGTCCTGAACGACCCGGCCGGAGCCTTCGTCCTGGCCGTGGACCTCGGCACCGACACCCTGTACACCTACCGCCTCGACACCCGGACCGGCCGCCTGGCCGCCGTCTCCCAGGCCCGCACGCGACCGGGCGCGGGTCCCCGGCACGCCGTCTTCCACCCCTCGGGCCGCTACCTCTACACGGCCGACGAACTCGGCGACTCGCTGACCGTCTGCCGCTACGACCCGGGCACGGGACGGGTGACCCCCGGCGCGGTGCTGCCGACCGTGGCCGCGGGTTCGGGTGGGACCACGCGCAACTACCCGGCGGAGATCGTGCTGTCCCCGGACGCGGCTCACCTGTACGTCTCCAACCGCGGCCACGACAGCATCGCCCGCTTCGCCCTGGACCAGGACGCCGGCCGGCCGACCCTCCTGGACACGGTCCCCGCCGGCGGCTCCACGCCCCGCCACATCGCCCTCGCTCCGGGAGGCGACTGGCTCTTCGCGGCGAACCAGACCTCCGGCACGGTGACCGTCTTCGCCCGCGACCGCACCTCCGGCCGGCTCACCCCGACCGGTCCTCCCTACCCGGTGAAGGCGGCGGCCTGCGTGCTCCCGGCCTGAGAGGAGTGAACGGCTCACGCACCGGGCGGCGCGGTGGACTCCCGCACCACCAGCTCCGGCGGGGCGATCACCGGCGCGTCGTCCGATCCGTCCTCGCCGAGCCGGACGAGGAGGTCGAGGGCGGCGGCCCGGCCGAGGCCGGTCAGATCCTGGCGGATCGTCGTCAGGCGCGGGTGCAGCAGCGTGCCGACGGGAAGATCGTCGTGCCCGATGACCGAGACATCCCCGGGCACGTCGAAGCCGAGCCGCTGCGCCGCGGACATCCCGGCCAGGGCCATCATGTCGTTGGCGAAGACGATGGCCGTCGGCGCCGGCTCGGAGCGCAGGATCTGCTCGACCGGAGCGCCCGTGGGGCGGCCGGCGAAGTCGGAGGCGAGCAGGTGGCTCGGGGACAGCCCGTGCCGGGCGAGCGCCGACACGAAGACCTGCCGCCGGTAGCCGGTGTGCACCCGGTCCTCGGGGCCGCTGATGTAGGCGATGCGCCGGTGTCCGAGCCCCACCAGGTGGTCGGCGGCGTCGATCATGCCCCGGTCCTGGTGCTCGGCGCGTACCGTACTGATCGCGTCGTCCGTCCACGGCGTGCCCACCAGCACGGCGGGCAGGCCCAGTTCGCGCAGCAGGGCGAAGCGGCTGTCGCCGATCCGGCTCTCGGTGAGGATGACGCCGTCCACCCGGCGGTCGTCGGACAGCCGCCGGTACGCGCGCTTCTCCGCGCTCGGCTGCTCGCCCACGATGTGCATGAGCAGTCCGTAGTCCCGCGGGGCCAGTTCGCTCTCGATGCCGGCGATCAGCAGCGTGAAGTGTGGGTCGGCGTTGAGCACGTCCGGTGAACGCTTGGAGATCATGCCGATGGCCCGGGTCTTCGCGCCGCGCAGGGAGGCCGCGGCGGCGGAGGGCGCCCAGTTCAGCCGGTCGACGGCCCGCAGCACCCGCTCCTGGGTGGCCGGCGGGAACGACCCCTTGCCGTTGACGATCTTGGAGACGGCCGACACCGAGACTCCGGCGAGGGCGGCCACATCCGCGATCGTCGCGCGGTCGCTCTTGCCTCGGGCCACGTCTCCTCGTTCTCGGCGGGGCACCGCCGCCGGGTCCCGCCGCATCCTCGCCCTGCCGCTCACAGCCCTGCCGCTCACACCTTGACGGCGCCGCCCATCAGGGCGCCTTCCATCCGCCGTTGCAGCACGCCGTAGACCACGTAGACCGGAAGGAGCGTCACCACGGTACCAGCCGACAGCACGCCGAAATCGGTGGAGAGCGTGGAGCGCAGGGTGGGCACGGCGACCTGGATCGTGCGCTGCGCCTGGTCGGGTCCGATGATCACCAGCGAGTACAGGTACTCGTTCCAGTACGCCAGGAAGCTCAGGATGAGCACGGTGACGATGCCGGGGACCACCATCGGCAGATAGATGCGCAGCAGCACGGTCCAGTTGCCCGCGCCGTCCATCCGGGCCGCCTCCTCCACCTCGTCCGGCACCGTCCGCATGAACTGGGTCAGCAGCACCACCGCCAGCGGAAGCGAGGTCGCGGGCAGGAACAGCACGATGAAGGTGCGGGTGTGGAACAGGCCGAGCTGGGCCGCCAGCAGGAAGGTCGGAACGAGGGCGGCGAAGGTGGGGATGAGGAACCCGAGCGCGAAGACGCGCTCGATGATCACCGCCGTGCGTCCGCGCGCCCGGGCCAGCGCGTAGGAGGCGGGCACCGCGAGCAGCAGGACGACGACGAGCGAACCGAGCGTGACGATCAGCGAGTTGGCGATGGCCAGGTCGAGGCGCGCGTCGTGCACGGAGGTGGAGAACTTCCCGAACGACAAGTGGGAGGGCAGGCCGAGCGGGTCGGAGAAGATCTCGTCGTTGTCCTTGAAGGACGAGACCAGCAGGTAGTAGAGGGGCAGCAGCAGGACGAGCGCGTAGGCCCAGGCGCCCGCGTGGCTGAGCGCACGGCCGGGAGTGAGGGGGCGCCGGCGGGACCGGGGGTGACGAACAGGCTTCATGGCAGCAGTCCTTGAGCGTGCGGTCGGGGCGGCGGGGTCAGTGGGCGGCGCGGAAGACGCGGCGGATGAGGAGCATGCCGGCCAGGCCCACGAGGAAGAGCAGCACGCCGGCGGCCTGGCTGTAGCCGAGGTCGGACTGCACGAACGCCTTCTGGTAGACGAGGAAGGACAGGTTCGTGGAGCTGTTGCCCGGGCCGCCCTGGGT
This sequence comes from Streptomyces sp. NPDC048182, assembly GCF_043202555.1. Taxonomy (NCBI): domain Bacteria; kingdom Bacillati; phylum Actinomycetota; class Actinomycetes; order Kitasatosporales; family Streptomycetaceae; genus Streptomyces; species Streptomyces sp. NPDC048182. Next base: position 310,536 of record NZ_JBIDAQ010000007.1, read on the forward strand.
GAGCAGCAGGACGTTCTGCGCCGAGGTGAACAGGGTCCACAGGAACTGGAGCATCACCGTGACGCCCACGAAGTCGCGCACCATCGGGTAGGCGATGCCCCACATGCGCCGCCAGTGGCCGGCGCCGTCGATCTCCGCCGCCTCGTACACCGAGTCCGGCAGCGCGTCGAGCCGGGCCGCGTACAGCGTGGCGGTGTAGCCGATGCCGCTCCAGACGTCGATGGCGATGACGCAGCCGAAGGCGGTGGAGGTGTCAGCGATCCAGGCGTGCTGGAGCCCCTCCAGGCCGATGCTCCCCAGCAGCTTGTTGATCATGCCGTTGGGCGCGAACATGCCCCAGAAGATCATGGCCTTCGCGGAGGCCGAGATCAGCGCGGGCGTGAAGACGACCACTTTCAGGAACCGGTACCCGCGCGGCTTGGTGGAGAGGAAGTAGCCGAGCATGAAGGCGCCGACGATCATCACGGGCACGGCGATCGCGAGCTGCACGGCGCTGTTGCGCGCCGCGTCCCAGAACAGCTCGTCGCCGAGGACCGCACGGTAGTTGTCCAGCCCGGCGAAGCCGGCCCGGGCGAGCATGCCCGGCCAGTCGAGGACGGAGATCACGAAGATCGCGCCGATCGGGCCGACCATGAACACGCCGTACCAGAGGAGCGCGGGTACGGCCATCACCGTGGTGCGCGGCGACCGCCGGGAGGAGCGGCCCGGGCGGCGCGGCGGTGCCTGCACCGGCTGGGGCATCGTTGTCGTGGCCATCTCGGGTCTCCCGGGTCAGCTGCGGTAGGCGGTGTCGAGGGCCTCGCACATCGCGGTGGTGCTGGTGTGCGGGGTGTAGGCGATGGACGTCGCCCGGTTCAGCGGAGCGGAGACGGCGGCGGGCACGTACGCGTCCGGCATCACCACCTCGCTGACGTCCGGACCGTGCGACACCTCGACCGAGCGGCTGACCAGCGGCAGCTTGGAGGACGGGCGCTGGTCGCGCAGGTTCATCACGTAGCCGGAGTCGTCGATGAACTGCTGCACGACGTCCTTGCGGTACAGGAAGGAGATGAACTTCCGGCTCAGCGACAGCTTCTCGGTGCCGTTCGGGGTGAGCCAGATTCCGGTGGAGGTCAGCCCGTTGTAGAGCGAGGGCCGCGGAGGGACGCCGTCGGCCGGCACCGGGAAGCCGGTCACCTCGGTGGCGCTCGCCACCTTCGCCGGTACGGCCGCGATGGTCGAGGAGATGGCGGGCATCATGGCCGCGCGCTGCTCGAAGTAGTCGGCGTTCATCTGGTCCGCGCCCAGGCCCTGGGCACCCTTGACGAACAGCCCGGCGTCGCGTAGGTCGGCGAAGAGCCTCAGCCCCTTCATCGCCGCGGGCTCGTCGCAGTACCCGCCCTCGGCGAAGACCCGGCGGGCCGCCTCCGGGCCGAGGTAGCCCTGCATGACCTGCATCAGGAACTTCTGGCCCGACCAGTCGTTCCCGCCGACCGTGAGCGGGGCGATGCCGTGGGCGCGCAGCGCCCGGACGGTGCTCAGCAGCGCGTCGGTCGTGCGCGGCACCTCGGCGACGCCGGCCTTGCGCAGCAGGTCCTTGTTGACCAGCAGCGGCCAGGTGAAGCCCATCCAGGGGAAGGCCCGCAGCCGCCCCTTCTCGTCCGTCCACGCCTTCAGCGCGGCCGGCTGGACCCGGCCGGTCACGTGCCAGTCGCGCAGGTAGCGGTCGACCGGGGGAGTGGCGCCGAGGCCGGTCCAGGAGAAGGACTTGTCGTAGAGGTTGATCAGGAGGACGTCGGCCTCCTTGTGCGCCAGGCGGGACGTCTCGAAGGAGTTGAAGATGTCGTCGCCGTTGAACACGTTCTTGACGTGCAGCCCGGGGTTCTCCCGCTCGAACTGCCGCACCACGCGGGCGTAGACGTCGGCCCCCTGGGTGCCCGCCGAGAACCGGCTGTGCACCACGAGGGTGTCGGGGTCGTCGGTGCGCGGATCCAGGGGACCCGCGCACGAGGTCACCAGGGCGGCGGCCACGGCCAGGGCCGCGGCGCTCAGCCAGCGTTTCATCGAGGGCTCCCGTGCTCGCAGGAACGCGTCGCTCGGCGACGCCGTACAGGAAAACGATTGACCGGTGCTGGAGGCGGACCTTAACAGTGCTGTCATCCGCTGGCAACGTCTCGACAGACCGCCAGTCAATCGATATACCTGTCGGCGTCACCGAGTTCGACGACAGGACATCCATGCATCGCAACGCGGCACAGCTCGGCACCCCGGACCGCCCCGTCATCTGGGTCGGCGTCAACTACTGGTCCCGCACCGGCGGTCCCCTGATGTGGCGCTCCTACGACGGCACGGTCGTCGACGAGGAGCTGCGCACCCTCAAGGACCACGGCATCACGCTCACCCGCAGCTTCCTGTACTGGCCCGACTTCATGCCCGAGCCCGACCGCCTCGACCCGGTCATGCTGGACCGCTTCGACGACTTCCTCGACCGGCACGCCCGGGCCGGCATGACCAGCATCCCGACCTTCCTCGTCGGCCACATGTCCGGGCAGAACTGGGACCCCGCCTGGCGCGAGGGCCGCGACGTCTTCGCCGACCCCTGGTTCGTGGAGCGTCAGAGCTGGTACGTCCGCGAGTGCGCCCGCCGCTGGAAGGACCACCCGGCCGTCGCCGGCTGGCTGCTGTCCAACGAGATACCCATCTACGCCGACTGGCGCTCGCGCGGCATCGGCACCCTGGACCACCGCCAGGTCACCGCCTGGGCGAAGACCCTCATCGGCGCGGTGCGCGAGGCCGGCGCCGAGCAGCCCGTGTCCATCGGCGACGGCGCCTGGGGTGTGGAGATGACCGGCGCCGACAACGGCTTCCGGCTGCGCGACCTGGAGGAACTGGTCGACTTCCAGGGGCCGCACGTCTACCGCATGGACGACGACCAGGTCCGCCAGCACCTGGGCGCCGCCTTCACCTGCGAACTCGTCGGCACCGGCGGCAAGCCCGTGGTCATGGAGGAGTTCGGCGTCTCCTCCGACTACACCTCCGAGGAGCACGCCGCGCACTACTACCGGCAGACCCTGCACCACACGCTGCTGGCCGGCGCCACCGGCTGGATCCCCTGGAACAACACCGACTACGACGCCCTCGCCGACCAGGAGCCCTACAGCCACCACCCCTTCGAGATGCACTTCGGGCTCACCGATGACACCGGCGACCCGAAGAAGCAGCTCCTGGAGGTCCGCGACTTCGCCCGCACCCTCGTTGAGGTGGACGTCGCCCGACTCACCCGCCCCGACACCCGGATCAGCCTCGTCGTCTCCTCCTACCTGGAGAAGCGCTACCCCTTCACCCAGCCCGAGGACGCCGCCGCGGTGCTGTCCGCGACCCGGCAGGCGTACGTCGCCGCCCGCGAGGCGGACCTGCCGGTCGGCGTGGCCCGCGAGGCCGACGGCCTGCCCGGGGACAGCGCCCTCTACCTGGTGCCCAGCACCAAGCAGCTGACCGCGCGGACCTGGCGGGCGCTGCGGGAGGCCGCCGAACGCGGCGCCACCGTCTACGCCTCCTGGTTCGCCGGCACCCACGTCGTGCAGCGTGGAGCCTGGTGGCCGAAGCTCGACGAGACCTTCGGCGTCGCCAAGCAGCTCCGCTACGGCCTGACCGACCCCATCACCGACGACACCCTGCACCTCACCTTCGAGCGGGACTTCGGCGACCTCGCGGCCGGCACCCGCCTGGCCTTCGCGGTCGGCGGCACCGAGCACTCCCGCACCTTCCTGCCCGTCGAGCCGCGCGGCGCCGAGGTCGTCGCCACCGACGCCCACGGCCGCCCCGCCCTGCTGAGCCACCGCGTCGGCGCGGGCCGCCTCGTGCTCGCCACCTACCCCCTGGAGCACATGGCGGCCGTCACCCCCGCCGTGAACCCGGAGCCGACCTGGCGTCTGTACGCGGCCCTCGCCGCCGAGGCCGGCGCCCGCCCGGAGGTCTCCGTGCCCGACGGCCGGGTGGTGACCGGCGAGATGGCGCACGCCGACGGGCACCGCGTCGTGTGGTTCCTCAGCCAGCACCCCGAGCACCTGAGCGTCACCCCCCGGGTGGACGCCGGTGTGCTGGAGGACCTCGACGGCAAGGAGATCACCAGCGTGGAACTGCCGCCGTTCGGCGTGCTCGTGGCCCGGCGGCGCCCGTGAGCCCCGCATCCCCGACCGACGGGAGGACACCGTGAAGATCACCGCCGCCGACGTCGTCGTGACCAGCCCCGGCCGCAACTTCGTCACCCTGCGCATCACCACCGAGGACGGCCTCACCGGCCTCGGCGACGCCACCCTCAACGGCCGGGAACTCGCCGTCGAGGCATACCTGCGCGAACACGTCGCCCCGCTCCTGATCGGCCGGGACGCGCACGCGATCGAGGACACCTGGCAGTACCTCTACCGGGGCGCCTACTGGCGGCGCGGCCCGGTCACCATGGCGGCGATCGCGGCCGTCGACACCGCCCTGTGGGACATCAAGGGCAAGGCCGCCGGACTGCCGGTCTACCAGTTGCTCGGCGGCGCCTGCCGCACGGGCGCCCTGGCCTACGGGCACGCCTCGGGGCGGGACGTCCCCGAACTGCTCGACTCGGTCCGCGAACACCTGGCCGCCGGCTTCCGCGCCGTGCGCGTGCAGAGCGGCATCCCCGGCCTCGACTCCGTCTACGGCGTCGCCGCCTCCGCCGCCGGGGGAGGGGAGCGCTACGATTACGAGCCGGCCCGCCGCGCCGGCCCGGACCGGGTCCGCCCCACCGAGGAGACCTGGGACACCCGCGCCTACCTGCGCCACATGCCGGGGGTCTTCGAGGCCGTACGCCACACCTTCGGCCCCGAACTGCCGCTGCTGCACGACGGCCACCACCGCATGACGCCCATCCAGGCGGCCCGGCTCGGCAAGGACCTCGAACCCTACGACCTGTTCTGGCTGGAGGACGCCACCCCGGCCGAGGACCAGGGTGCCCTCCGGCTGATCCGGCAGCACACCACCACCCCGCTGGCCATCGGCGAGGTCTTCAACTCCGTCCACGACTACACCACGCTGCTCCAGGAGCGGCTCATCGACTACATCCGCTCCGCGGTGACCCACACCGGCGGCATCACGGCGATGCGCAAACTGCTCGACATGGCCGCGGTGTTCGGCATCAGGTCAGGCATGCACGGCCCCACCGACATCTCGCCGGTGGGCATGGCCGCCGCCCTCCACCTCGACCTGGCCGTGCACAACTTCGGCATCCAGGAGTACATGCGGCACGCCCCCGAGACGCTGGAGGTCTTCCGCACCTCCTACCGCTTCACCGACGGCCTTCTGCACCCCGGCGAGGCCCCCGGCCTCGGCGTCGAACTGGACGACGCGGCGGCGGCCCGCTTCCCCTACCGGCCCGCCTACCTGCCGGTGAACCGCCTCGCGGACGGCACCGTGCACGACTGGTGAGAGCGAGTACAACCCCGGGTCTGATCGCGCCGGTCTAGTCGCGCGGCGGCGGCGCCGTCGAGCCGCGCGGCACCAGGCTGGGCACCTGGGCGGTGTGCGAGGCGGCCTCGCGGCGCACCATGACGTCGAACAGCGTCTCGGTGACGTCGGCGCCGAAGGAGAACACGTCGTGCTGCATCGCCGACAGCATGGGCCGGGTCAGCTGGCAGAGCTGGGAGTCGTCCCAGGCGAGCAGCGAGATGTCCCGAGGCACCGACAGGCCGAACTCCGAGGCCACGCCGAGCGCGGTGACGGCCATCAGGTCGTTGTCGAAGACGATCGCCGTCGGACGCTCCGCAGCCAGCAGCAGCGTCCGGCACGCCCGGCTGCCCTGGTCGGCGGAGAAGTCGGCGACCACCGTCCGCGCCTGGAGGCCGAGTTCCTCGGCGGTCTCCGTGAACGCCTTGGTGCGGATCGCGCTGTGGCCCAGCTCGGCCGGGCCGCTCACCCGGGCGATCCGGCGGTGGCCGAGCGCGGCGAGGTAGCGCACGGCCTCCACCGTGGCCGCCGCGTCGTCGGTCCACACCGAGGTGAACGGGCCGGCCAGCGAGGGGTGCCCGACCACCACGGCGGGCAGTCCGATCGCCGAGAGCGCCGGGATGCGCGGGTCGTCCACCCGCAGGTCCACCAGGATGCTGCCGCTGACCCGGTTGCCCTGCCACCACTCCCGGTGCACCTCGATCTCCTCCGCCGGCTCCACCAGGCGCAGCAGCAGCGAGCAGGAGTGCCGGGTCAGCACGCTCTCGATGCCGGAGATGAACTCCATGTAGAACGGCTCAAGGCCCAGCATCCGGGCCGGCCGGGCGATGGCCAGGCCCACCGTGTGCAGGGCCTGCCCGGACAGCGACTGCGCGGCCTGGTTCGGGCTCCACCCCAGCTCCCGGGCGGCCTGGAGGATCCGCTCCTTCGTCTTCGCGGAGACCCCCGGCTTGTTGTGCACCGCGATCGTCACCGCGGAGGGCGAGACACCCGCCAGCTTGGCGACGTCCTTGATCGTCGCCTTGCGCCGGTCGCTCGGGGACGCTGCCGTCTGACTCACCGGAGTTCCGCCTTCGTGTCGTGATCGAGCCCCAGGGCGGGGCGCCGGCGCTCCCCGGGCCGGACGGGCCGGTGACGGTAGAGCGCGCGAGCACCGCGCCCGCCCACCCTAGCCCCAACCGCCCACGAAGACCGAGGCGCCTGTGATCGTGCCCGAGCGCGGCAGGTACTCAAACGTTTTATGGACAGGACCGCCCCCGCCTCCTACGCTGAGCTCGCCCCGCCGACGGCGTGACCGTACCCGCCGCCCGCGCTCCGCGACGAGAGCCGAGGAACCTCCCATGTCCCACAGCCCCTTCCCCCAGCCTGCCCGCGCCCACCTGCTGCCGGCGGACTTCCGCTTCGGCGTGGCCACCTCCGCCTTCCAGATCGAGGGCGCGCCGACGGCCGACGGCCGCACCGACTCCATCTGGGACACCTTCTGCCGCGTGCCCGGCGCGGTCACCGGGGGAGACACCGGCGAGGTGGCCTGCGACCACTACCGCCGCATGCCCGAGGACGTCGACCTGCTGGCCGACCTGGGCGTGGACACCTACCGGTTCTCCGTCTCCTGGCCCCGCGTCCAGCCCGGCGGGCGGGGTCCCGCCAACCCGGCCGGCCTCGACTTCTACGACCGCCTGGTCGACCGACTGCTCGCGCGGGGCGTGGACCCCTGGCTGACCCTCTACCACTGGGACCTGCCCCAGGAGCTGGAGGACGCCGGCGGCTGGCCGCACCGCGACACCGCCCACCGCTTCGCGGACTACGCCGCCCTCGTCTTCGACCGGCTCGGCGACCGCGTCCGCTCCTGGACGACCCTCAACGAACCCTGGTGCGTGGCGATGTACGGCTACGCCGACGGCATGCACGCACCCGGCCGCCGCGACCGCGAGGCCGCCCTGCACGCCGTCCACCACCTGCTGCTCGGGCACGGCGAAGCGGTGCGCCGGATGCGCGAACAGGCCGGTCCCGAACACGACTTCGGACTGACCCTCAACCTCACGCCGACCCTGCCCGCCACCGACGGCGCGGCGGACGTCGCCGCCGCCCGCCGCGCCGACGGCCTCGGCATCCGCCTCTACCTCGACCCGCTGCTGCGCGGCACCTACCCCGAGGACGTCACCGCCGGCCTGGCGGAGGAGGGCATCACCCTCCCGGTCCGCGACGGCGACCTGGACGTCATCGCCACCCCCCTCGACGTCCTCGGCGTCAACTACTACTTCACCGAGCGGGTCACCGCCGCAGGACCGCCCGTCCGCGAGGAGGGCGGACCGGCCACCGGCCTCGGCTGGCCCATCACCCCCGACGGCCTCACCGACCTGCTCGTGCGCCTGACCCGGGAGTACCCGGCCGTCCCGCTGGTGATCACCGAGAACGGCGGTGCCTTCCCCGACGCCACCCTGGCGGACGGCCGGGTCCGCGACGCCGACCGCGTCGCCTTCCTCGCCGCGCACATCGACGCGGTCGCCGAGGCGTACGACCGGGGCGCCGACGTGCGCGGCTACTTCGTGTGGACCCTGCTGGACAATTTCGAGTGGGCGCACGGCTACGGCCCCACCTTCGGCCTCGTCTCGGTGGACCGGGAGACCATGGCCCGCACCCCGAAAGAGAGCGCCCGCTGGTTCGGCGACTTCCTACGGGCTCAGCGGCGGCCCCAGGTGTAGGTGACCGTCGCGCCGGCCGCGACCTCGGTGGTCACCTGCACCCCCGGCGCCGTGACGGCCGTCGTCCGGGCGGCCGTACCGGGGTTGTACACGACCAGGGCGGTGCTGCCGTCCGGGTTGGTGAAGGCGGACGCCTGGAGCGGGGCGGTGTCCCCCTCCGGTGCGGCGACGCTCGCGCCGATCCGGACGGCCCCGGGGCGCGTGAAGCGGGAGAAGTGCGCCAGCGTGTAGTAGTTGGTGTTGTACCGGACGCTGCGGTCGGTCGAGTCGACGGTCACCGTGCCGTCGCAGCCGGTGCAGCCGCCGGTGTGCGGGCCGTGCTTCTCGTCCAGCGCCAGGTTCCAGAAGATCATGCTGCGCGACCAGCTGTTCATCGCGCCGATGGTCCGGGTGATCCCGCCGCCGCTGCACTCGGTCTCGAAGATGTCCTTGCCCGGGAACGACGCCTTGAGCGCGGTCTGGGCGCTCGGGTCGCCGTAGTAGCAGTGGTAGGCGGTGCCCGAGATCCACTTCGCCGCGCGGGAGTTCAGCAGGTCGAAGGGGTAGGTCAGCTCGGGGTCCTCACCCGCGTCCACGTGGGCCTTCACGTCGAAGGGGTGCTCGGCCCAGTTGTGGTCGAAGCCGAGGATCTTGGTGCGCAGGCCGGCCGCCTTCAGCGCCGGGCCCAGCCGCTCGATCACCTTCGCCTGCTGCGCCACCGGCAGGTCGGTGCCCGGGTAGTCGGCGCGCAGCAGCGCCTGCGGCTCGTTCTGCACGGTGAGGTAGTCCACCGGAACGCCGGCCGCCGCGTACGCCTGGACGGACTTGACCAGGTAGCGGGCGTAGACGTCGTAGATCTTCGGGTCGTCGATGAGCTTGCCGTCGATCATCGAGCCGTTGGTCTTCATCCAACCGGGCGGGCTCCACGGGCTGGCGATGATCTGCAGGCGCGGGTTGAGCGCCTTCGCCTGCCGGAGCAGGGGCAGGATCTGCGCCCGGTCGTGGGCCACGGAGAAGTGCTTCAGGCCGAAGTCGGTCTGTCCGGCGGGGACGTCGTCGAAGCTGTAGAGCGCGGTGGCGAAGTCGGAGGCGCCGAGGGGCTGTCGGAGCATGCTGAAGCCGTTGCCCTGACCGGGGCTGAACAGCTGCTTCATCAGCGCGTCCCGCTCCCGCTTGTCCATGCGGTAGAGCACGGCCGCCGAGGAGTCCGTGATGGACGCGCCGAAGCCGGTGAGCTTCTGGAAGCGCAGGGCCGGGTCGACGTGCACGGTGGTGTCGGCGGGACCGGAGGCCGGGGTGACGGCGGCCGGCGCGCCCAATTGCGCGCCGGTGGTCCGGGCGTCGGTGGCCCACTGCCGGACCCCGGCGGCCGCGTCAGCGCCCTGCGTCCGTGCGCCGGCGGCCTGCGTGGTCGCCAGGACGGTCAGCAGGGCGCAGCCGGCGGCGAGGGCGGTGGCGCGGCGCCGGTCGGTGGTGATGCTGCGGGTCATGTCACTCCTGAGGCTCGTAGAACGGTCCGAGTCAATTCCGGTATCAGGTCGAACATTTGCCATAAAAGCAGCTACTAAAACGCTACACTCCCCATGCGTTCATGCCCCGACGATCGCGAACTTGCCGGGGCCTCTCTCTTCCGGACGGAGAACTGCCATGGCCATCAGCGCCTCCGAGATACCGCCCGCGCCCCGGGAGCCGGTCCGCGACCGGTTCCTGGCCTCCCTCGACATCGGCGGCACGAAGATCGCCGGCGCCGTGCTCGACCCGGACGGCGCGGTGCTGCTCCGGGCCGAGCGGCGGACCCCGGCGGCCGGGGCCACGGGGGAGGTGTTCGGGGCCGTCCGGGCGGTGCTGGAGGAGCTGGCCGCGATGCCGGAGTGGGGGCGGGTGGCGACGCTGGGCATCGCCAGCGCGGGTCCGGTCGACATCGCCCGGGGCCGGGTGAGCCCGGTCAACATTCCCGGCTGGCGGGACTTTCCACTGGTCGACCAGGTTTGCGCCCTGCCGTCGGCGGCCGGGCTGCCGGTCCTGCTGTGCGGGGACGCGGTCGCCATGACCGCGGCCGAGCACCGTATCGGCGCGGCCCGCGGCTGCCGGGACGCGCTCTGCCTGGTGGTCTCCACCGGCGTCGGCGCCGGCCTGGTCCTGGACGGGGTGGTCCGCAACGGCCCCACCGGGAACGCGGGGCACCTCGGGCACATCAGTGTCGACCTCCTCGGTGAGGACTGCGTGTGCGGATCGCGCGGCTGCGTGGAGCAGTTGGCCAGCGGCACCGCCCTCACCCGGCGGGCCCTGCGGGACGGCTGGCGCCCGACCGGCCCGGCCGACGGCGCCGCGCTGGCGGCGGACGCCCGGACCGGCGACCGCGTCGCCCTGGCCGCCTTCGACATGGCCGCGCGGGCCCTGGCGGCGGGCATCGCCGCGGTCGCGACGCTGGTCGAGATCGAGGTGGCCGTGATCGGCGGGGGCGTGGCCGAGGCGCACGACGTGCTCTTCCCGCCGCTGCGGGACCACTTGGCGGCCTATGCGGTGCTGCCGTTCGCCGCCGGTGTCCGGGTGGAGCGCGCCGCGCTGCGCGCCGACGCCGGACTGGTCGGGGCCGCGTTCCTCGCCGCCGAACGGCGGCCGGCGGAGGCTCCCTAGTCACGGGAGCGGACGGTCCCGGCAGCGGCCCGGGGCCGTCCGAGCGGTGTGCTCCGACGGCCCCGGGGGAGGGGTCCCGGCGGGTCAGGCGGGGAGGTGCCAGACCTGCCAGGCGTTGGTGTTGCGGTCCCAGATCTGCAGGCGGGTGCCGTTGGCGGTGCCGCCGCCCGGGACGTCGAGGTAGCGACCGGACTGGGGGTTCTTGAGGTGGCCGTCGGACTCGGCGGTCCACTGCTGGGCGCCGGAGCCGTTGCAGTCCCACAGCTGGAGCTTGGTGCCGTTGGCCGTGCCCTGCCCGGTCACATCGAGGCACTTGCCCAGCGCCCGCAGCGTGCCGTCGGTACCGACCGTCCACTTCTGCGCGTCACTGCCGTTGCAGTCGTACAGCTGCACGGCCGTGCCGTTCGCGGTGGCTGAGCCGGCGACGTCGACGCACTTGCCGCCCACCCCGGTGACCGGACCCGTCCGCCCGGTCGGAGGGTTCGTGGGTCCGCCGCCCGTCGGGATGCTGACCTGGCCCTGGCTGAGCACCCGGGAGTCGTAGTAGCCCGCCTTGACCGAGTCGTTGGTGTTGTACGACCCGTTGGTCAGGTAGTCCAGCCACACGTTCCAGTAGACCCACTTGGGCTGCGCGGACAGCTGGGACGGCTGGGGGACGCTGCCGACCTCGGCGAGAGCCATCGGCTTCTTGGTGCCGGCGATGTTCGACAGCGCGTTGTACCAGTCGGTGGCGGGGAACTTGGCCCACCACACGTCCAGGCCGACCACGTCGACGTAGGCGTCACCGGGGTAGTAGCTCGCCGCCTGGGAGGCGGCGCCCTGCACGTCCTTGGGCGCCCACACCCAGATGATGTTGTCGAAGCCCTTGGCGGTCAGGTAGTCGTGGGTGATCTGGAACAGCCGGGCGCTGCCGTTGGCGCCGGACCGGCCGCCCCACCAGGCCCAGCCCTCGTTCAGTTCGTGCAGCGGCCGGAACAGCACCGGGATCCCGGCGTCCTTGAGCTGCTGGAAGTAGGTGCCGAACTGGTCGAGCTTGCGCTTGTAGGCGGTGTTCAACGAGGTTCCGTCGGTGATCACCTGCTGCCACTCCGCGTCGGACAGCTTGCTGCCCTTCACCGGGTTGGAGCCGCCCTCGAAGTTGCAGGTCGGCACGTCGGGACGGCAGGCGTGCATCATCAGGCCGGGCAGACTGCCGTTGGCCCACTCGGTCTTGGCCTGGTTGATCACCTTCTGCCGGTTGTCGATGTCGTTCTGGCTGAACCCGAAGTCGCCGTTCCAGACGGCCGGGTACTTGCCGGTGATGTCGTGGACCCGCTGGGTCCAGTAGGCGGGGTCGCTGTTGGCCCCGCCCTGCTGTCCGGACAGGACGTTCTTGCCGGTGAGGCCCTTCAGGTACGCGAGCACATCGGCCTGCGTGACACCCGCGGGGGCCGGGGGTGCCGCGGCGGCGCCGGTGCCGCCGATCATCAGGGTGAGGGCGGCGGCCGTGGCCGTGGCGGTGCCGGCCAACAGGGCGCGCGTTCTGGCGCGTAGGGACATGGCTCTGCCTTTCACTTGCGTGCGGCTCGTGGGGCGTGCCGTGCGGTGGGTCAGGCGGGGAGGTGCCAGACCTGCCAGGCGTTGGTGTTGCGGTCCCAGACCTGCAGGCGGGTGCTGTTGGCGGTGCTGCCGCCGGGGACGTCGAGGTAGCGGCCGGACTGGGGGTTCTTCAGGTGGCCGTCGGACTCGGCGGTCCACTGCTGGGCGCCGGAGCCGTTGCAGTCCCACAGCTGGAGCTTGGTGCCGTTGGCCGTGCCCTGCCCGGTCACATCGAGGCACTTGCCCAGCGCCCGCAGCGTCCCGTCGGTACCGACCGTCCACTTCTGCGCGTCGCTGCCGTTGCAGTCGTAGAGCTGTACGGCCGTGCCGTTGGCCGTGGCCGAGCCCGCGACGTCGACGCACTTGCCGCCCGCCCCGGTGACCGGCCCCGTCCGCCCGGTCGGCGGGTTCGTGGGTCCGCCCCCGCCGGGGACGGTGACCTGGCCCTGGATCAGGACCCGCGCGTTGTTGAAGGTGGCCTGGAGCCCGGAGGCGGAGTTGGACGAGGTGAGGTACTCGGCCCAGATCATGAACCAGGCCCAGCGCGGCTGTGCGGCGAGCTGCGACGGGGAGGGGACGGTGCCGACCTCGGCCAGCGAGATGGGCTTGCCGTGGGAGATGTTGACCAGCGCCTGGTACCAGTCGTTCGTCGGGTAGCCCTTGTTCCACGGGTCGAGGCTCGCGACGTCGACGTAGTTGTCACCCGGGTAGAAGCCGGACACGCCCGCGGAGCCGTTGTTGGCGTCGGTGTCCTTGACGTTCCACACCCAGACGATGTTGTTCAGGCCCCGGGAGGTCAGGTAGTCGCGGGTGATCTGGAACAGTCGCGCGCTGCCGTTGGCGCCGGACCGGCCGCCCCACCAGGCCCAGCCCTCGTTCATCTCGTGCAGCGGCCGGAAGAGCACCGGGATCCCGGCGTCCTTGAGCTGCTGGAGGTAGGACACCGCCCCCTCCAGCTTGCTCTTGTAGGCGTTGTTCAGGGACGTGCCGTTGGTGATCAGCTGCTGCCACTCGGCGTCCGAGAGCCGGCTGCCGTTGATGCCTCCGTTGAACTCGCAGGTCGACACGTCGGGCCGGCACATGTGCCAGGTGAGGCTCACCAGCGAGCCGTTGTTCCACTCGGTCTTCGCCTGGTTGACCAGGCTCTGGCGGTTGGCCACGTCGTCGGCGCGGAAGCCCAGCTCGCCGCCCCACAGCCCGGGCCACTTGCCGGTGAGGGAGTGCGCCTGCGCCGTGTACTGCGACGGGTTGCTGAGCGGCTCCTTGTTGTGGACGCCGCTGACCACGTGGTTGCCGCTGATCTGCCGCAGGTAGTCGACCACCGCCTGGGGCGTGGACGGGCCGAGCGCGGCGGCCGTCGGCGCGGGGGCGACGGTCGCCTGGGAGGGGGCGGCGGCCAGCCAGCCGGTGGCGGCCAGGGAGAGGGCCGCGAGTGCGGCCAGGTGCTTGCGCGTGAAGAGCTTCGATCTCAAGGGGAGACCCTCTCGTGGGGGCGCATGACATCGATGTCCTGCGCGGGGGGTGGGGAGGGATCGACGCCTGGAAGCTAGAGCGGGGTTCAGGGTGTGTCAATGGATTCGACAGCTCTTCCATAGAACGCGTTAGTGGCGTTGGTCGGACTTCTGGTGATCGCCCTCGATGGACCATCGCAGGTAGGAGGCCGGGTAGCGCCGAACAGCGGGCGGATGGGAGCGCTCCCCTTACTTGAACGGTCTATGGACACGTGAATGCCCCGGGTCTACGGTGACGCGACCCCTCACCCGGCATCGGAGATGTCATGAGCAGATCACGCATGCGCCTGGCCCTGGCCACCGCCGCCACGACGACCGCCCTCGCGGCGGGTGTCCTCGTCACCGGCGGCACCGCCCAGGCCGCCGCCAACCCCGGCCCCGGCTTCCCCGCGCACTACGCGGCGCCCTACGCGGAAGTGTGGAACTCTCCGTCGGCGCTGACCAACGCCCGCAACGCCACCGGCCTGAAGTACTTCACCCTCGCCTTCGTCATCGACGGCGGCGGCTGCAACGCCACCTTCAACGGCGACACGTCCCTCACCGACCCGAGCTGGACCGCGGCGATCAACAGCCTGCGCGCCGCCGGCGGCGACGTCATCGCGTCCTTCGGCGGTGCCTCGGGCACCGAGGAGGCGCGGGCCTGTTCGTCGGTGGCGGCGCTGGAAGCCCAGTACAAGCGGGCCATCGACGGACTGAACCTGACCAGGCTGGACTTCGACATCGAGGGCGACGCCCTCAACGACACCGCCGCCAACGACCGCCGCAACACCGCACTCGCCGACCTCCAGCGGCAGTACGCCGCCCAGGGCCGACGCCTCGACATCCAGTACACCCTGCCCGTCAGCCCCACCGGACTCGGGTCCAACTCCCTCTCCCTGCTGCGGAACGCCCAGAGCCACGGCGTGAACGTCAACCTCGTCAACATCATGACGATGGACTACGGCCCCACCGTCGACATGGGCGACGCGGCGATCAGCGCGGCCAAGGGCCTGCACACCCAACTCGGCCAGATCTGGACCGGCAAGACCGCCGCCCAGCTGTGGGCCATGCAGGGCAACACCCCCATGATCGGCGTCAACGACTTCACCAACGAGGTCTTCACCACCTCCGACGCCACCGACCTCGAGAACTTCGCCGCCGCCAACGGCATCCAGGAGCTGTCCTACTGGTCGCTGGGCCGCGACAAGGCGTGCGCGACCAACGGCCAGCTCTCCGACTCGTGCAGCGGCACCCCGCAGTCGGCCTGGCAGTTCGCGAGCACCTTCAACAAGCTCACCGGGGGCTCCACCACCCCGCCGCCGACCGGCCGGACGGGTCCGGTGACGGGCGTGGGCGGCAAGTGCGTCGACGTGGCCGCCGCCGGCACCGCGAACGGCACGGCGGTGCAGCTGTACGACTGCAACGGCAGTGACGCGCAGAAGTGGACCGTCGGTACGGACGGCACGCTGCGTGCGCTGGGCAAGTGCCTCGATGTGACCGGGCAGGGCACGGCCAACGGCACCAAGCTCCAGCTGTGGGACTGCAACGGCTCCGGCGCCCAGCAGTGGACGGCCGAGTCCGACGGCCACCTGAAGAACCCGCAGTCCGGTCGCTACCTCGACGTCCCGGGCGGCAGCACCGCCAACGGCACCCGCCTGCAGATCTGGGACCGCAACACCAACGCCTGGCAGGTCTGGCACCTCCCCGCCTGACCCACCGCACGGCACACCCCACGAGCCGCACACGAAAGGCCCCCGCATGCGCACACCCCTGACAGCCACCGCCGCCCTCGCGACCGCCGCGGCCCTCCTTACCGCCTTTACCGGCCCCACCGCCTCCGCCGCCACGCCCGCCACCGGCCAGATCACCGGCGTCGGCGGCAAGTGCGTCGACGTGGCGGCCTCCGGCACCGCCAACGGCACCGCCGTCCAGCTCTACGACTGCAACGGCAGTGCCGCCCAGCAGTGGACCGTCGGCACCGACGGCACGCTGCGGGCGCTGGGCAAGTGCCTGGACGTGACCGGGCAGGGCACGGCCAACGGCACCAGACTCCAGCTGTGGGACTGCAACGGCTCCGGCGCCCAGCAGTGGACCGCCGAGTCCGACGGCCACCTGAAGAACCCGCAGTCCGGTCGCTACCTCGATGTCCCGGGCGGCAGCACCGCCAACGGCACCCGGTTGCAGATCTACGACCGCAACACCAACCCCTGGCAGACCTGGCGCCTCCCCGACGGCGGCACCACGCCCCCGCCCGGCTCGTGCACGCCGAGGCTCGGCAGCGGTGAGTACGACACCCCCGTCAGCTTCGGCGGCAAGACCTACCAGGTGCGCGTCCACGTCCCGCAGCGCGCCGCCGGCGCCCGGCTGCCGCTCGTCCTCGACCTGCACGGCAGCCAGTCCACCGGCCCGGGGCAGCTGACGTACAGCAACCTGGCGCCCACCGCCGACGCCAAGGGCTTCGTCGTCGCCGCGCCGACCGGCGTGGTGCCCAGCGGCAGCGGCTACATCTGGAACGTGCCCTACGTGACGCCCAGCGGCACCCGCGACGACGTCGGCTTCCTCCGGCAGGTCATCGACACGCTCACCGGCGCCGCCTGCCTCGACCCCGCGCGGATCTACGCCACCGGCTACTCAGGCGGCGGCCGGATGACCTCGGCGCTGGGCTGCCTGCTGTCCGACCGGATCGCCGCCATAGCGCCGGTCGCCGGTCTGCGCGCCGGCCGGCCCGACCCGGCGGACGGCAGCCGCCCCGACCCGGCGAGCTGCGCGCCCTCGCGCGCCGTTCCGGTCATCGCCTTCCACGGCCGGCAGGACGGCACCAACCCGTACGACGGCGGCGGCGACGGCACCGCCTGGCGCTACTCGGTGCCCGTGGCGCAGCAGCGCTGGGCGGCCCTGAACGGCTGCACCGCCGGCCCCGCGGTCACGCAGGTCGCCACGCACGTGCAGCGCGGCGTATACAGCGGCTGCCGGGGCGGCGCCGACGTCGAGCTGTATACCGTCTCCGACGGCGGCCACACCTGGCCCGACTCGCCCTACGACAACGGCAACGGCAAGGTCACGCACGAGATCAGCGCCAACGCCCTGATGTGGGACTTCTTCCAGCGTCACCCCCTGGCGTAGCCCGCCCAGGCCCACCGGCACTCAAACGCTCTTTCCGACGGACCGCGCCGCGTGCCAAGGGCACGCGGCCACCTCGTCCTTACCAAACTAGACCGTTCTATGGACAGGGCCCGATGTTCCCTCTACGTTAAGCAGCCGTCGGCCCGCAGCGCGGTCTGTCCCGTCAAGCACAGCTCAAGCACAAGGAGTTGGATCCGGCATGCGAAGAACAGTCCTGGCCGGCACCGGAGTCGCCCTCGCCCTCACCCTCTCGGCGTGCGCCGGGTCGGGCGGCGGCGGATCGTCCTCGTCGGACGCGGCGAACGCACCCAGCGACCCCAAGAAGGTGTCGGGCACCATCACCGTCCTCACCAACCGCACCGACCAGGTGCAGGACGGCACCCTCAAGGGCTACGCCGACCGGTTCAAGAAGGAGTACCCGAACGTCACGGTGAAGTTCCAGGGCCTCACCGACTACGAGGGCGACGTCAAGATCCGCCTCAACAGCAAGAACTACGGCGACGTCCTGTCCATCCCCAACTCGGTGCCGCTGAAGCAGTACCCGAACTTCTTCGCCTCGCTCGGCTCCTCCGCCGACCTGTCGAAGACGTACGACTTCACCGACCGCGCCACCGTCGACGGCAAGGTCTACGGCATCGCCAACATCGGCACCGCCAACGGCTTCGTCTACAACAAGGCCGTCTGGAAGCAGGCCGGCGTCACCGAGTGGCCCACCACGCCGCAGGAGTTCCTGGACGCCCTCAAGGCCATCAAGTCCAAGACCAAGGCGACGCCCTACTACACCAACTACCACGACGGCTGGCCCATGACGAACTGGGGCAACGCCCTCGGCTCGCCCAGCTGCGATCCGGCCGCCAACGACAAGCTGGCCGACACCAAGGAGCCCTGGGCGCCCGGGCAGGACCTGCACACCGTCGACACGCTGCTGTACGACATCGTGCACGGCAAGCTGGCCGAGACCGACCCGACCACCACCAACTGGGAGAACTCCAAGAAGCTGATCGGCACCGGCCAGGTCGGGACCATGTGGCTCGGCTCCTGGGCGGTGGTGCAGATGCAGGCCGCCGCGAAGGACGCCGGCAAGAACCCCGACGACATCGGCTTCATGCCCTTCCCCACGCAGAAGGACGGCCACTTCTGCTCGGTGGTGCGGCCCGACTACCAGTACGCAGTCAGCGCCCATTCCAAGAACAAGGCCGCAGCGCGGGCCTGGCTGGACTGGTACATCAACAAGTCCGGCGACGCCCAGGCCGCCCTCTCCATCTCCTCGGTCAAGGGCACCGCGCTGCCCGCCCCGCTGAAGCCCTTCGAGGCCGCCGGCGTGAAGTTCGTCCACCTCGTCAACGAGAAGACGGCGCAGGTGGACGAGATCGACAAGGCGTCCGAGGTCGGTCTGAACGCCCAGGACTACCCGCAGCGCATCGTCGACACGGCGCGCGGGACCGCCGGGGGCAGCCTGGACGGCGTCCTGAAGGACCTCAACAAGAGGTGGTCCGAGGCCCAGGGCACCCTCGGCTGACCCACCGCCCCGCAGCCGTGGCCGCGCCCGGGGAAGCGCCGACGACCTCCCCGGGCGCGGCCACCACCAGCACCCAGCCCCTCAGCACCAGCCCACCAGCCGTTGACCGCAGCGGCGATCGGAAGAAGGACCGGATGAGCGCACCGCGGACCGCGGGCCGCACCCCACCCGCCCGTACCCTGCCGCCGCCGGACGCGCCGGCCGCCCCCGCGCGCAAGACGGCACGGCCGGAAGGGGCCCGCCGCCCCCGCCGCAGCCGCCGCGGCCACCGCTGGTTCACTCCGTGGCTCTACCTGATCGCCCCGCTCGCCTTCCTGGTGACCTTCACCTGCGTACCGGTGGTCAGCCTCTTCTCCTACAGCCTCACCGACTTTGACGGCCTGAGCCCGACGAGCGCGTACGTCGGCCTGGAGAACTACACCGAACTCTTCACCCGGCCGCAGCTCTTCCGCGTCTTCTGGGTCAGCCTCTTCTACCTCGCCGGCTCGGCCGTGCAGATCGGCCTGGCGCTCTACTTCGCCACGGTGCTCAGCTTCAACACCCGGCTGCGCAACCTCTTCAAGGGGATCCTGTTCTTCCCCTACCTGATCAACGGCGTGGCGATCGGCTTCGTGTTCCTCTACTTCTTCCAGCCCGGCGGCACCCTGGACACGGTGCTGCACTGGTTCGGCGCCGGCCCCCACCTGTGGCTGGGCGACCCCGACCTGGTCAACACCTCGCTCGCGGGCGTCTCCGTGTGGCGCTTCATGGGCCTGAACATGGTGCTGTTCATCGGTGCCATCCAGTCGATCCCGCCGGAGCTGTACGAGGCCGCCGCACTGGACGGGGCGAGCCGCTGGCAGCAGTTCCGCCACATCATCGCGCCGAGCATCCGGCCCATCGTCTCGCTCAGCGTCATCCTCGCGGTCTCCGGGGCGCTTTCGGTGTTCGAGATCCCGTACGTGATGACCGGCGGCGCCAACAACAGCCAGACCTTCGTCATCCAGACCATCAAGCTGGCGTTCAACTTCAACAAGACGGGGCTCGCCTCGGCCGCCGCGGTCGTGCTGCTGGTGTTCGTCCTGCTGATCACCTGGTTGCAGCGGGTGCTGTTCCCGGACGAGAGGGTGGAGCAGTCATGACCACGGCCACCGGATCCACCACCGTCCCGCGCCGGGCCACCACCCCGCTGCGCAGCCGCCTCGCCGTGTTCCTCAAGTACCTCTCCCTGGTGCTCGCGAGCGCCGTCGTCCTCGTACCGCTGGCCGCCGTCCTCCTCACCTCCCTGCGCAGCAGCCGGGAGATGGCCGACGACAGCGCCCTGGCCCTGCCCGACGACTGGCTGAACCTGCACAACTACGCCGTCGCCTTCACCGACGGGCACATGCTGCGCGCCCTCGGGAACACCACGTTCATCCTGGTCTTCTCGGTGCTCGGCACCGTCCTGATCGGCTCCATGACCGCCTATGCCATCGACCGCTTCCACTTCCCGCTCAAGAAGCTGGTCATGGCGCTGTTCCTGATCGCCTCGCTGGTGCCGAGCGTGACCACGCAGGTCGCGACCTACCAGATCGTCAACAACATGGGCGTGATGGACACCCGGTGGGCGCCCGTCCTGCTCTACATGGGCACCGACATCGTGTCGATCTACATCTTCCTGCAGTTCATCCGGTCCATCCCGGTCTCCCTCGACGAGGCGGCCCGGCTGGACGGCGCGAACTCCTTCACGATCTACCGGCGCATCATCCTGCCGCTGCTGAAGCCGGCGATCGCCACCGTGGTCATCGTCAAGGGCGTCGCCGTCTACAACGACTTCTACATCCCCTTCCTCTACATGCCGAGCGACGGCCTCGGCACCATCTCCACCTCGCTGTTCCGCTTCAAGGGCCCCTACGGCGCCCACTGGGAAGTCATCTCCGCGGGCGCGGCACTCGTCATCGTGCCCAGCCTGGTGGTCTTCCTCGCGCTGCAGCGATTCATCTACAACGGCTTCGCCGCCGGCGCCACCAAGTGAGCGAACAAGGAGTACGCATGAAGGTCAGCACGCCCCTCACCGACGGCTGGACCGTGCGCCTGGACACCACCAGGCACCGCCCCGACCAGGCGCCGGACGCCCTGCTCGACGCGGCACTGCCCGCCGCCGTGCCGGGCTGCGTGCACACCGACCTGCTGGCCGCCGGGCTGATCCCGGACCCGTTCCTGGACCGCAACGAGACGGAAGTGGCCTGGGTCGGCCGCGCCGACTGGAGCTACCGCACCCGCCTGGACGCCGGCGCGGACGCGGCCGGGCACGAGCGCACCGACCTCGTCTTCGACGGCCTGGACACGGTCGCCGAGATCCGGCTCGGCGGGGAACGGCTCGGCGCCACCCGCAACATGCACCGCTCCTACCGGTACGACGTCACCGGCCGGACGGGCGGCGGCCCCGGGACGCTCCTCGAGGTCGACTTCACCTCCGCCTACCAGGAGGCGGAACGCGTGCGCGACCTGCTCGGGCCCCGCCCCAACGCCTACCCCGAGCCCTTCAACTTCGTCCGCAAGATGGCCAGTTCCTTCGGCTGGGACTGGGGCCCCACCCTGGTCACCGCCGGGATCTGGCGGCCCGCCCGGCTGGAGCACTGGTCGGTGGCCCGGCTCGCCGAGGTCCGCCCGGAGGTCACCGTCGGCGCCGACGGCACCGGGCGGGTGCGGCTGCGCGTGGAGGTCGAGCGCACCGAGGGCGGCGCCGACCGCACCCTGCGCGCCGTGGTCCGCGTCGGCGACGCCGAGGCGGGCGTGGAGCTGCCGCCGGGCGCCACGACGGCCGACGTGGACGTCGAGGTGCCGGACGCCGACCTCTGGTGGCCGCGCGGCTACGGGGACCAGCACCTGTACGCCTGCGCCCTGACCCTCACCGACGCCGACGCGCCCGGCGAGCCGTTGGACGGATGGGAGCGCCGCGTCGGCTTCCGCACCGTCGAGCTGGACACCTCCGCCGACGCCGCGGGCAGCGGCTTCACCCTCGTCGTCAACGGCGTGCGCACCTTCGTGCGCGGCGTCAACTGGATCCCCGACGACGCCCTGATCACCCGCGTCGACGCGGCCCGCTACCGGCGCCGCCTCACCCAGGCGGCGGCGGCCGGCGTGGACCTCGTCCGCGTCTGGGGCGGCGGCGTCTACGAGAGCGAGGACTTCTACGACATCTGCGACGAGCTAGGGCTGATGGTCTGGCAGGACTTCCTCTTCGCCTGCGCCGCCTACCCGGAGGAGGAGCCGCTGCGCTCGGAGGTCGAGGCCGAGGCCCGCGAGAACGTGGTCCGCCTGATGCCGCACGCCTCCCTGGTGCTGTGGAACGGCAACAACGAGAACCTGTGGGGCTTCCGCGACTGGGAGTGGGAGCCGCAGCTCGCCGGCGCCTCCTGGGGCGAGGGCTACTACCTGGACGTCCTCCCGCGCGTCGTCGCCGCCACCGACCCGACCCGGCCCTACTGGGCGGGCAGCCCCTGGTCCGGCTCGCGCGAACTGCACCCCAACGACCCCGCCCACGGCACCAGCCACTCCTGGGAGGTGTGGAACCGCCTGGACCACTCCGCCTACCGCGACGACGTGCCCCGCTTCGTCGCCGAGTTCGGCTGGCAGGCGCCCCCGGCCCACGCCACCCTGCGGCGCGCCGTCACCGACGACCCGCTGACGCCCGACTCGCCCGGCGTCCTGCACCACCAGAAGGCCGAGGACGGCAACGGCAAGCTCGCCCGCGGCCTCGCCCCGCACTTCGCCGCCCCCGAGGACTACGACACCTGGCACTACCTGACCCAGGTCAACCAGGTGCGCGCCGTCGCCACCGGCGTCGAGCACTGGCGCGCGCACTGGCCGCACTGCGCCGGCGTGATCCTCTGGCAGCTCAACGACTGCTGGCCGGTCACCAGCTGGGCCGCCGTCGACGGCGACGAACGCGAGAAGCCGCTCTACCACGAACTGGGCCGCCTCTACGCCGACCGCCTGCTCACCCTCAGGCGCCGGGACGGCCGGCTGGTCCTGACCGCGGTGAACCAGAGCGCCACGCCCTGGAGCTGCGCGGCGTCGGTGCGCCGCCTCGACGTCCACGGCGCGGTGCCGGCCGAGCAGCGGGTGCCCGTCGACGTACCGGCGCGCGCGGTGGCCGACATCGAGCTGCCCGACACCCTGACCACGCCGGACGACCCGCGCCGGGAGTTCCTCGTCGCCGACGCGGACGGCCTGCGCGCCGTGCACTTCGCGGTGCCGGACCGGCAGTTCGCCTACCCGCCCGCCGAGGCCGTCGTCAAGGTCACCCGGGAGGACGGGGGCGCCCGGGTGACGGTGACCGCGCACACCCTGCTGCGGGACCTGCTCCTGCAGGCCGACCGCCTGCACCCCGACGCCCGCGCCGACCGCGGCCTGGTGACGCTGCTGCCGGGGGAGAGCGCCGAGGTCGCCGTCGCCGGCTGGGACGGCGAGGCCCCCGAGGCGCTGCAGGGAGCCCTCCGCGCGGTCAACGGTTCGGGTGCGCCGATCCTCTTCGGCGACGCGTCGCGCTGAGCACGGAACCGGGGGCGGGGGCTCGATCGTCATCCAGGACGGAGACATCGAGCCCACCGACACCCGGCCGCCCCGGCGCGGGTGTCCGAGAGGAGTACGGCGGACATGGGACTTCTGGCCTGGCTGGTGCTGGGACTGATCGCCGGAGTGATCGCGAAGGTACTGCTGCCCGGCCGGGACCCGGGCGGCCTGGTCGGCACCACCGTGATCGGCATCGCGGGCGCCTTCCTCGGCGGCTGGCTGTCGGCGAAGTTCCTCGACCGGCCCGTCCAGCGCGACTTCTTCGACGCCGCGACCTGGGGCTCCGCCATCGTCGGCGCCCTCGTCCTGCTGATCGCCTACCGCCTGCTGTTCGGCAACTCCCGGGACTGACGGCCCCGGCCGCCCGCGCGGCTCAGGACGCCTCGGGGCGGGACGCGTCGAAGCCGGCGAACATGTCCAGGAGGGGCTGCGGGGCGCGGTCGTGGAACAGGATCTCCTGTGACTCGGCCGAGTCCCGCGCGGTCGCCTCGCCGCGCGCGAACATCACCTCCTCGTACGCGGCCAGCGCGGCCTCCGCGTCGCCTGGGTGGGCGGCGAGCGCCCGGCCCAGGTCGGCGCCGTCGATCATGGCGAGGTTGGCGCCCTCGCCGGCGAAGGGCGACATGAGGTGGGCGGCGTCGCCGAGCAGCGTCACGCCCGGGACGCGCTCCCAGCGCAGGCCGACCGGCAGCGCGTGGATCAGGCGCGGCACCAGCGGGCCGTCGGCGTCATCGACCAGCCGGCGCAGCTCCGGTGCCCAGTCGGCGAAGTGGGCCAGGACCGCCGCCTTCGCCGCCGCCTGGTCGGTGAAGTCGATCGTGGACAGCCACTCCTCGGGGCTGCGCAGCGCGGTGTAGACGTGCAGGCTGCCGTCGGACTCCCGGTGGCCGAGGAAGCCCCGGTGGTCGCCGAGCGCGAAGAACATGCCGCCGCCCATCAGCCGGGCGCTCGCGGGGTGGCGGGCGTCGGCGTCCAGGAGGTCCAGCTCGACGAAGGAGATGCCGGTGTAGGCGGGCCGGGCGTCGCTGAGCAGCGGACGGATCCGGGACCAGGCGCCGTCGGCGCCGACGAGCAGCCCCGCGGTGAGGACGGTGCCGTCGGCGAGCGTCACCTCGTGCCCGCCGTCCGCAACCGGCTTCGCGCCGGTGACCTTGGCGCCCCAGCGGACGGTGCCCTCG
Source organism: Streptomyces sp. NPDC048182 (assembly GCF_043202555.1). Taxonomy (NCBI): domain Bacteria; kingdom Bacillati; phylum Actinomycetota; class Actinomycetes; order Kitasatosporales; family Streptomycetaceae; genus Streptomyces; species Streptomyces sp. NPDC048182. The sequence goes on from NZ_JBIDAQ010000007.1 coordinate 334,729, forward strand.
GGCAGCGAGTCGAGCAGCAGGTCGCGCAGATCGCCGCGGTCGATCTCGGGGCGTCCGCCCTCGGCGTCGTCCGCCTCCTCGCGCAGCACCCGGGCGTCCCGGTCCAGGACCCGCAGGGCCTGGCCGCCGGGGTGGACCTTGGCGAGGAACGCCTCGTGCAGCCCGGCGGCGCGCAGAGCGGCCTGGCCGGTCTCCACGTGGATGTCGAGCATGCCGCCCTGCACCCGGGCGTGCCGGTCCGCCTCCAGGTCGAAGACGGTCGACCCGATGCCGTTGACGTGCAGGACGCGGGCGAGGACGAGGCCGCTGAGGCCGCCGCCGACGATCGCTACGGGGTGGTGGGGGGTGTTCATGTCGTACCTCGCTTCTTCTGGTGCTCTTCGGGAGTCAGGGGGTGGGGTCGGTGGGGATCGGCGTGCTGCCGGCTCCGTTGACGACCATGCGGAAGGTCCACGCCAGGCGCGTGGCAGGGGTGCCGGAGACCAGGTCGGCGCGGAGCGCGGCGATCCGCGGGTGGGTGTCGGTGCCCGCCCGGTCGAGCGCGGTCAGCAACGCGTCGTGCTCCTGCTCGGCGCCGGGGGCCCGGTCCCGGGAGGACTGCTCGGCGGCCGTCGCGGTGGCGACCTGGAGCAGGACGTCCACGCCCCAGGCCGCCTGCGTGCCCGGCACGCCGCCCTCGTCCAGCAGGGCGAGGATCCCCTCGACCAGGGCGAGGTAGTGCGGCCCGGAAGGGCGCGCCACCAGGGCGGAGTGGGCGAGGCTCGGGTGCTCGAACAGCATGAGGGTGTAGGAGGTGAGGACCGCGCCGAGGCGCTCCCGCCACTCGCCCCGTGCGGTGACCGGGCCGAGGTCGACGGCGCCGAGCAGCTCCTCCAGGATCGCCGCGTGCAGCTCCGCCGCGTTGGCGACGTAGACATACAGCGAGGCGGGACCGGTGTCGAGCTCCTGGGCGAGGCGGCGCATGGTGACGCGCTGGAGCCCCTCCGCGCGCATCACCCGCACCGCGGCGGCGACGATCCCCTGGTAGGAGAGGGCGGGTTTGGCCGGCCGGTCGCGGCGGCTGCGGGGAGCGGGAGTGCGCGGGGTCATGGGTCCAGTGTGAACGAACATGTTCGTCAAGAACAAGTTCGTAGCGAACATGTTCGTGATACTCGGTGCGGTTCTGACCGTCCGCGGGCGCTAGGAAGGCCCGGCACGGGGCAGTCCGGATTCTGTGACCCAAGAGAAGAGCGGTATCCGACTGGTACAGACCGTCCTTGACAGCACCGACGCCCGGCGGCTGGCCGAGTTCTACCGGGCCCTCCTCGGCCTGGTCTACCGCGCGGGAGACGAACCGCCGCCCGTCGGACGCCCCGATGAGCGGGGACGCGACTGGCTGGTGCTCAGGACCCCCGACGGCAGCCCGCAGCTCGCCGTCCAGCAGGTCGCGCGGCTCACCGCGCCGACCTGGCCGGACGGCCCGGTGCCGCAGCAACTGCACCTCGACCTCGGGGTGGACTCGGTGGCCGAGCTGCGGAGGCAGCACGAGCGGGTCCTCGCCCTCGGCGGCACCCTGCTGGCCGACCGCGAGCGTTCCGACGCCGGGGACGACGAGCCCTTCCGTGTGTACCGGGACCCCGACGGCCACCCGTTCTGCGTGTTCGTCGCCACGCCGCCCGACAGCCGGGTGTAGCCGCGCACGTCAGGGGCACTTAGGTGCACCGGCCCACCGCAGAGCGAGGAGCACCGTCCATGCAGGAGGCGACACCGCCGTCGACCGCACGCCGGCCGGCGGGCGAGGGCACGGCGACCCGGGACAGGGGCGGACCTCGGTCCGGAGGGGAGCGCGGCAGCCGCCGGGTTCGTCCGGTACGTCGACGCCCTGGCCGTCGGCGCCCAGGACTGCCCGCTCCCCGGCAGCGGCGGCACCCGGGCCCGCTTCGACGCGCTGAGCGCGGTGGCCCGCGACGACCTCGCCGTGGCCCGGCTGGTGGAGGGCCATCTCGACGCCGCGGCGATCCTCGCCGAGCTGGGGCAGGAGCCGGTCGTGCTCGGGCAGTACTGGGCGGTGTGGGCCGCGGAACCGCCGGGCCCGGGCCTGACCGCCACCCGCACCGGCGACGGCTGGGTGCTCGACGGCCTCAAGCAGTACTGCTCGGGCGCGCACACCTGCACCCACGCCCTGGTCACCGCGCGCGCCGAGGACGGGCGGCGGCTGTTCGCGGTAGGCACCGCGGCATCGGACGGTGCCGCCGCATCGGCCGACGGCCCCGGTTGCCACCCGGTGCCCGGCACCTGGCCCGCGATCGGCATGGCCGGCAGCGACAGCCCCGACGTCCGGTTCACCCACGTGCCGGCCATCCCGGTCGGCGAGGTGGAGGCGTACCTGCGCCGGCCCGGCTTCCACCACGGCGGGGTCGGCGTGGCCGCCTGCTGGCTCGGCGGGGCCGAGGCCGTGGCGCGGGTGCTGTACGAGCGGGCCGCGCGGCGCGCCGACCTGTTCACCGACGCGCACACCGGCGCCGTCGACCTGAGGCTGCACGCGGCCCGGACGGTGCTCGACCGGGCGGCGGACGAGATCGACGCCGACCCGCTGGACGAGACCGGCACCGCGGCCCTGCGGGCGCTGCGGGTGCGGGCGCTGGTCGCCGAGACGTGCGCCGAGGTCCTCGACCGGGTCGGCCGCGCGACCGGGGCCGGGCCGCTGTGCCGCGACGCCGGCCATGCCCGGGCCGCCACCGACCTCGCCGTCTACGTTCGCCAGCACCACGCCGAGCGGGACCTCGCGGCGCTGGGGGAGCGGGTGGCCCGCGGCGACGGGGACGGGGCGGGCCGGTGACCGCCGAGCGCTGCGCCGAGGCCGGCCCGCACACCGGTCCCGACGCCGGCACCACGTACGCCGATCCGATCCAGGCCCCGGGCACCGACGAGGCGCGCTGGCGGGCCTGGGACGGCTGGCTCCGCATGCCCCGCTGCCCGCTGCCCACGGCCGGCCGGGTCGTCGTGGCCGCCGCCCACCCCGACGACGAGGTGCTGGGCGCCGGCGGTGCCCTCGCCCTCCTCGCGGCGGCGGGGGTCGCGCTCACCGTGGTCTCCGTGACCGACGGCGAGGGCTCCCACCCGGGCAGCACCCGCATGACCCCCGACCGCCTCGCCGCCGTGCGCGCCCGCGAGTTGCGCGACGCGCTCGACGAACTGGGCGCGCGGGACGCCGAGATCGTACGGCTGCGCCTGCCCGACACCGGCGTGGCCGATCACGAGAAGCGCCTGACCGGCGAGTTGAGCCGGCTCCTCGCCGGGGCCGCGCTCTGCCTCGCGCCGTGGACGGGGGACGTGCACGGCGACCACGAGGCGGTGGGCCGCGCGGCGCTGGCCGCCGCGGAGGCCGCGTCCGTGCCGTGCCGGCTCTACCCGGTGTGGCTGTGGCACTGGGCCGCGCCCGACGACTCCCGGGTCCCCTGGGAGACGGCCTCCCGGATCGATCTGCCGCCGGCGGTGCGGGTGCGCAAGCACGCCGCGGTCCGGCGCTTCACCAGCCAGATCCGGCCGCTGGGGCCGGGTCCGGAGGACGCCGCCGTGCTGCCCCCGGAGGAGCTGGCCCACCATCTGCGCGGCTGGGAGGTGGTGTTCGGATGACCCGCCCCCGCACGCCCGACACGTACTTCGACGCCATGTACCGCGACACCGAGGACCCCTGGAGCCTCGCGGAGCGCTGGTACGAGCGGCGCAAGTACGACCTGACCGTCGCCGCGCTGCCCCGGCCCCGCTACCGGCGGGCCTTCGAGCCCGGTTGCTCGGTCGGCGAGCTGACCCGCCGGCTGGCCGCCCGCTGCGACGCCGTGCTCGCCTGCGACCGGGTCGGCCCGGCGGCCGACACGGCCCGCCGCCGCACCCGCGACCTCCCGAACGTGGAGGTGCGGCGCATGCTGCTGCCCGAGGAGTGGCCGGAGGGGAGCTTCGACCTGATCGTCCTGTCCGAGTTGCTCTACTACCTCGACGGCGCCGCCTTCGACCGGCTCCTGGAGCGGACGCTGGCCTCGCTCGAGCCGGGCGGCACCCTCGTCACGGTGCACTGGGACCACCCGGTGCCCGAGCACCTGACCACCGGCAGCGGAGTCGCCGACCGCCTCGCCGGCCGGCCGGGCCTCGATCTGCTGGCCGACCACCGCGAGGAGGACTTCGTCCTCCAGGTGCACCGCAGGCCGGCGCCGGACGGCGAGCGCGCGTCCTCGGTCGCGGCCGGAGAGGGACTGGTGTGACCGGGCGGGTGGCCGTCGTCGTGCCCGCCCACGACGAGGAGGCCCTGCTCCCGCACGCGCTCGCGGCGCTCGCGGCGGCGGCCCGGCACCCCGGTCTCGCCGGTGTTCGCGTGGAGACCGTCGTCGTGGCGGACGCCTGCCGCGACCGGACCGCCGCCGTCGCCCGCGCGGCCGGCGCCCGGGTCGTCACCACCGACCGCCGCAACCCCGGGGCGGCCCGGCACGCGGGCGCGCGCCATGCCCTGGACCACTGGCCCGGCGGCCCGGCGGACGCCTGGATCGCCACCACGGACGCCGACAGCACGGTGCCCGCCGACTGGCTCGTCCACCAGCTGGCCCGGGCCCGCGAGGGCTGGCACGCCGTCGTCGGCACCGTGGTCCTGCCGCCCACCTCCCCGCTGGCCGCACCGCACCGGACCCGCTACGAGGCGACCCGGCCGGCCGGCGGCGCCGTCTGGCACCATCCGCACGTGCACGGCGCCAACCTGGGCGTCGCCGCCGTCGCGTACCTGGACGTCGGCGGCTTCCCGCCGCTGGCCACCGGCGAGGACCGCGCGCTGGTGGCGGCCCTGGAGCGCCACGGCCACCGCGTCCTGCGCACCGCCCACGCCCCCGTCCTCACCTCCCCGCGCCTGACCGCCCGCGCCCGCGACGGCTTCGGCGCCTACCTGGCCGCGCTGCCGTATCCGGCGGGCGCTTGAACCGGGCGGGCCCGCGTCCGGTGAGCGCGGGCCCGCACCGGCCGACCGGTCAGGGGGCCGGGCGCTCCGTCACCGGTTCCTGCAGCTCGGTCACCCAGGCGTCCCGGTCCGGCGGGCACTCCAGGCTGACCTCCCGCGGATAGCCGGCCGAGCGGTATCCGTTGCCGTCGATCCACCGGGCCAGCGTCTGGGCCGTCGGCAGCACCGTGTCCATCGACCCGTGGTGCACGATCGTCGCCGCCCGCTCCAGGGGCGGCAGGTCGAGGACCCGGAAGTCGCCGTCCCGCACCGACGCGGCGACCTGGACGGCGGCGTGCACCAGGATGCGGCCGCCGCCCTCGGGGGCGTCCTCGTAGGAGGCGATGCCGACACCCGCCGGGGCGACGCCCGCCGCCGCCAGGCGCCGGAACAGCTCCTCGTACAGCGGCCCGACGACCGGCCCGATGTCCGCGGGCGCGAAGCTCGCGGCGGTGGCGGTCAGCTCCGCCACCCGGGTCGCCGGGACCTGCTTCAGTACCACGTCGTTCGTGGGCATGCGCCCCTCGCTCTCGATCGACCGGAGTCTCGCCTCGACCTGGACCAGCCGGGCCGCCGCGGCGGCCATCGCGTCCGCCAGCTCCGCGCGCCGCAGCCGCAGCATGCCGCGCAGCTCCTCGGTACCGATCTGCTCGTCCACGATGTCCCGCACCTGGTGCAGGGTGAACCCGAGATCCTTGAGCGCGATGACGCGGTTGAGGCGGGTGAACTGGGCGGCCGTGTAGTACCGGTAGCCGGTGGCGGGGTCGACGCGGGCCGGGCGCAGCAGCCCGGTCGCGTCGTAGTGCCTGAGCATCCGGACCGAGACGCGGCCGTGCCGGGCGAAGTCTCCGATGGTGAACATGACGTCTCCGAGTCCATCCCCTGACACGGTGTGAGGGTCAACCTGACCCTATGACCGGCCCTCCTCGCCCCACCGGCGCGGGGCGGCTCCGTTTGCGCGGTGCCCGGGGAGGCGTTTCGGTGGGAGGGGGTTCGTCGAGCCGTTGCAGGAGCTGCCATGTCGATGTCGTCGTTCGGTTTCGGGTCGTCGGACCCCTTCAGCGAGCTGCTGAACCGGTTCTTCGGCATGTCGCCCGCCTCCTCACCCCCGGCGGTGCAGCGGGTGCCGATCGGGCGGCTGCTGACCGAGTCCGCGCAGGAACTGCTCAACCTCGCCGCCCGCCGGGCGCTGGAGGACGGCACCGGCGACCTCGACACCGAGCACCTGCTCTGGGCGGCCACCAAGGTCGACCCCGCCCGCTCCCTGCTCGCCCGGGCCGGCGTCGACCCCGAGGCCCTCGGCGACCGCATCGCCGAGATCCTGCCCAGGGAGGCCGGCGAGCCCTCCGCCGAGCCGGGCCTCACCCCTGCCGCCAAGCGCACCCTCACCACTGCCTACGCCCGCTCCCAGGCCGCCGGCGTCTCCTACATCGGCCCCGAGCACATCCTCGGCGCGCTCCTGGACGGCGCCGACTCCGGGGCCGCCCGGCTGCTGGGCGCGGACGGCGAGGACGCCCGCAAGCTGGCCGGCCTCACCGAGCAGGCCGGCCGCCCCGCCCCCGAGCGCGGCCGAAGTGCCACGACGCTGGACGAGTTCGGCCGCGACCTGACCGAGGAGGCCAAGGCCGGCAAGCTCGACCCAGTGGTCGGGCGGGCCGAGGAGATCGAGCAGACCGTCGAGATCCTCTCCCGCCGCTCCAAGAACAACCCCGTGCTCATCGGCGAACCCGGCGTCGGCAAGACCGCCATCGTGGAAGGGCTTGCCCAGCGCATCGTGGCCGGGGAGGTGCCCGACACCCTCAAGGACAAGCGGGTCGTCGCGCTCGACCTGTCCGGCATGGTGGCCGGCGCGCAGTACCGCGGCCAGTTCGAGGAACGCCTCAAGAAGGTCATCGAGGACGTCCAGAGGGCCGAGGGCGAGATCATCCTCTTCATCGACGAACTGCACACCGTCGTCGGCGCCGGAGCGACCGGCGAGGGCTCCATGGACGCCGGCAACATGCTCAAGCCCGCCCTCGCGCGCGGCGAGCTGCACGTGGTCGGCGCCACGACCATCGACGAGTACCGCAGGTACGTCGAGAAGGACGCCGCGCTGGAGCGCCGCTTCCAGCCGGTGATGGTGCCCGAGCCCTCCGTCGAGGAGACGGTCCAGATCCTCGAGGGCCTGCGCGACGCCTACGAGGCCCACCACCAGGTCCGCTTCGCCGACGGCGCCCTGGCCGCCGCCGCCGAACTCTCCGACCGGTACGTCAGCGACCGCTTCCTGCCAGACAAGGCCATCGACGTGATGGACCAGGCCGGGGCCCGGGTGCGGCTGCGCAGCGCCGGCCGCTCCACCGAGGTGGTCGGCCGCGAGGACCGCATCGCCGGGCTGCGCCGCGAGCAGGAACAGGCCGTCGCGGCCGAGGACTTCGACCGGGCCGCCCGGCTCAAGCGGGAGATCGCCGAGGCGGAGGGCGAGCTGGCCGGCATCGAGGAGCGACGCGAGGGCGTCGTCTCGGTCACCGCCGACGACATCGCCGAGGTCGTCTCCCGCCGCACCGGCATCCCGGTCGCCCAGCTCACCGCCGGCGAGAAGGAGCGGCTGCTGCGCCTGGAGGAGGACATGCACGCCCGCGTCGTCGGTCAGGAGGAGGCCGTCACCGCCGTCTCACGGGCCGTTCGGCGCAACCGGGCCGGCATGGGCGACCCGAACCGCCCCGTCGGCTCCTTCCTCTTCCTCGGGCCCACCGGCGTCGGCAAGACGGAACTGGCCAAGACCCTCGCCGAGCTGCTGTTCGGCGAGGAGGACCGCATGATCCGCTTCGACATGAGCGAGTTCCAGGAGAAGCACACCGTCGCCCGCCTGGTCGGCGCCCCGCCCGGCTACGTCGGCTACGAGGAGGCCGGCCAGCTCACCGAGAAGGTGCGCCGCCGCCCGTACAGCGTGGTCCTGTTCGACGAGGTGGAGAAGGCCCACCCGGACATCTTCAACACCCTGTTGCAGATCCTCGACGACGGCCGCCTCACCGACGCGCAGGGCCGCACCGTCGACTTCCGGCACTGCGTCGTCATCATGACCTCCAACATCGGCGCCCCGCGCATCCTCGACCACCAGGGCGACGTCTCGGAGCTGAAGGACGAGCTGATGGCGGAGCTGCGGACCCGCTTCCTGCCGGAGTTCCTCAACCGCATCGACGACATCATCGTCTTCCACGGCCTCACCGAGGACGACCTCGGCGAGATCGTGGACCACCTGCTCGGCCAGAGCGAGCGCCGCGTGCACGCGCAGGGCATGCGCCTGGAGGTGACCGAGGCGGCCAAGAAACTGCTCGTCGCCCACGGCCACCAGCCGGCGTTCGGCGCCCGGCCGCTGCGCCGCACCATCCAGACCGAACTCGACAACCGCATCGCCGACCTCCTCCTGGGCGGCGAGGCCGAGCCCGGCGACACCATCGTCGCCGACGTGCAGCAGGACAGCCTGCACTGCACGGTGCGCAAGCACAGCTGACGGGAAGACCCGACGAAAGGAAGCCCCATGTCCTCGAAGCGCCGCCGCAAGAAGAAGGCCCGCCGCAAGAACGCCGCCAACCACGGCAGCCGGCCCCAGTCCTAGAGACCCGTCCCAGAGACCAGTCCTAGAGAGCAGTCAGCCGCCGCGCGTACGCGGTCGGTGGCACCCCGACCGTCGTGGTGAAGTCCCGGACCAGGTGGGCCTGGTCGCTGTAGCCCAGCTCGCCCGCCAGGTCCGCCCAGTCGACGTCCCCGCCCGACTCGGCGCGCTCCAGCGCCTCGTGGATGCGGTAGCGCAGGATGACCCACTTGGGACCCACCCCGACGTGCGCGGCGAACAGGCGTTGCAGGGCGCGGACCGAGACCCCCTCCGTCGCGGCGAGGTCGGCCGCGCGGCGAACCGATCGGTCCGCCCGCACCCGCTCCACCAGCGCCAGGGCCGCGCGGGTCCCGTCGGTCGGCTCGGGCCCGAGGCCGAGCAGGAAGGCGTCGAGGGCGGCGACCCGCTCGTCCTCCGGCTCCGGGCCGGTCGCGCGGGCCGACACCGCCTCTGCCGCCGCCCGGACGCCGGGCCCGCCGTCTCCCAGCTCGGCGCACGCCTGGGGCAGCGGTACATGCCGGCCCGTCCAGTACGACACGGGACGCCGGGGCGCGAACGGCCGGAACCCCCCGGGCCGGAACTGCACCCCGCACACCCGTCCCCGCCCGGTCAGCTTCCGCGTCCACAGCCCGCCCAGCACCCCCGCGACCTCGCCCCGGGGCGCCCCGCCCGCGGCCCGCTCCAGGACGAGGTTCACCGAGGGGTGCGGCACGACATGCGTCGCGTAGGGCGCGGGCAGGTCCCAGTCGATCAGCCAGTAGTGCTCCAGGTACGGGCGCAGGGCGGGGGCGGGCTCGCGGCGGCGGAAGTCCACGTGGGCGAAGAGGTCCCGGGCGTCGACGATGCCCCGGGTGTCGCGTCGCGGACCGGCCATGATCCCGATGCTATACGCGGCCGTCCCCATCCACTCCTTCGCCGCGTTGCCTCGATCTGTCGCGTTCCTTCAAGACGGGCCCGCCCCCGGCGCCTAGCGTCGAAGCCATGACGAAGAGCATCAGTGACCTGCTGAGGTCGGCGACGGAGCGCACCGTCCCCCTGGTGCGCGGCACCGCCGACACCGCCCTCGCCGCGCCGACCCCCTGCGCCGAGTACGACGCGCGGGCCCTCGTCGCACACCTCTTCGACGTGGTGGTGAACTTCCAGCGGCTCGCGGCCAAGGAGGACGCGCATTTCGGCCAGGAGCCCGGGCCCGACCGGCTCGCGGCGGAGGACTGGCGCGAGGCCTTCGCCGCGGAGTGCGACGCCCTGGTCGCCGCGTGGGCCGTGCCCGGCGCCGACCAGGGCAGCACGGGCGCGATGAACATGCCCGCGCCGGTGGTCGGCCGGATGGCCCTGGGCGACCTGACCGTGCACGGCTGGGACCTCGCCCGCGCGACCGGCCGGCCCTACGACCCGGATCCCGCGGTGGTCGACGCCCTCCTCGGGACCTTCGCCGAGCTGGCGCCGACGGCCCGGAGGATGGGCGTCTTCGGCGCGGAGCACCCGCTGCCCGACGGCGGCGCGGACGCCACCCCGCTCGACCGCCTGCTGGCCCTGACCGGCCGCGACCCGCGGTGGACCCGCCCCTGAGCGGGTCACGGAGCGGACGGAGCGGGACGGGGGACTACAGCGTCCGGCGCATGCAGACCCGCGGCCATCGGGCCAGGCCGTGCGCGGCCTCGCGGTCGCGGATCTCCCGCAGGCCCGGCGTGAGCGCCCCGTCGGCCAGGACGCGGAAGCCGCAGCGCGCGTAGTACGGGGCGTTCCAGGGAACCTCCGCGAACGTCGTCAGCGTGAGCGCGGACGCCCCCGCGCGCGCGGCGTGGACCGCCAGGTGCTCCAGGAGCAGCCGGCCGATCCCGCGCCGCGCGCTGTCCGGGTGCACGGAGACCTGCTCGACGTGGAAGCCGCCGTCGACCCGGTCGGCGATCAGGTAGCCGACCGGGCTGTCGGTGCCGTCCACCGCCGCCCAGGCGAGGCCGGCCGCCTCGTACCGGGCGAGTTCGGCGAGGGTGAGCGGGTCGTCGTCGGCGATCTCCGGCATGCCGACGTCCCGGAACCACCGGCCGGCGGCGCGCTCGACGTCCTGGAGCACGGGCAGGTCGGCCGGGCGCACGGCGCGGACGCGGACGGTGTCGGACACGAGGGAGCGGCCTTCCGGTCAGAGGCCCGCGAGCAGGCCGTCGAGCGGGGCGGGCGTGCGCGCGGGTTCCAGCGCCTCGACGAGCACCCGGCCGTAGTGGATCTTGCGGCCCTTCTTCGTGCCGAGGAAGCGCCGCAGCTGCTGGTGCGCCGTCCGGCCGCGCTGGGCCGGCTGGTGCCGGAAGGTCTCCAGGGCGCGCAGATCGCCCTCCGCCCCGACGAGCTCCGTCACCCGCGCCACCCCCAGCGCGCGGATCAGCTCGTCCTCCAGGTCCGCCGCGCAGACGAAGAACCCGTCGGCGCCTGCGCCCACCCGCTCCAGGCCGCGGGCGTAGTACCCCCACTCCGCCTCGTCGCACAGCCCGGCCAGGCGCAGGCCCAGTCCGTGCGGCCCGAGCAGCGCGGTGAACCGCCCGACGCTCATCGCCCCGCCCATGGCCAGCAGGCAGGTGCCCTCCGCCGCCAGGTCCCGGCCGCGCCGCGCGGCCAGCGCGCCGACCGCGGCCACGTCGCTCGGACCCTCCACGAGGACGGCCGTCCGTACCCCCAGCCGCCCGGCCAGCTCGCGCGGAGGGCCGCCGGGCCCACCCGCCGCCCACGCGGTGACCGCCTCCCGGAACGCCTGCATGTCAGCCATGTCAGGAGTGTGCGCCCCTGGCCCCCCGCACCGATAGGCCATTTCGGTCCGCGCGGGCCCCGCCGCCGCCGTGCGCGGTGCGCGACGTCGTTCCCGGTGGGCTAGGGTGGCCCGACATCGAAGCTGGTGAGGGTGGAGCCACGGACATCGGGCTGAGCCGGGAGCGGGCGGTGCCGGGAAGCGGCGAGCGGGACACGGCCGGAGAGCCGTCGCGGCTGGAGGCGCTGCGCCACACCGGCCTCTCGGCCGCCGCCGACCCGGGCATGGACCGCTTCGCCCGCCTGGTGTCCAGCGTGCTGGGCGTCCCCGTGGCGCTGGTCTCGCTGCTGGAGGAGACGCGGCAGATCCTCCCCGGCATGATCGGCCTCGGCGAGCCCTGGGCGAGCATGCGGCAGACCCCGCTCACCCACTCGCTGTGCCGGCTCGTCGTCACGGGCCGGGAGGCGGTGGCCGTCGCCGACACCCGTCAGGACGCCCGGACCGCGGCGAGCCCGGCCGTCGACGACCTCGGCGTGAAGGGATACCTCGGCATGCCGCTGACGGACGCCGACGGCCAGGTGCTGGGCGCACTGTGCGCCATCGACAGCCGGCCCCGCGACTGGAGCGCGCGCGAACTCGCCGACCTGGAGGACCTCGCGGCGGCGTGCAGCGCGGAACTGCGGCTGCGGATCGTCTCGCGCCAGCGGGAGCAGGCGCGCCGGGGCGAGGCCGAGGCCCGCCACCAGGCCGAGGGCATGCGCGAACGGACCCAGCGCATGCTGGAGCGCTCACAACTGCTGCTGCGCGCGGCGGACGCCCTGGCCGACACCACCGGCCTCGCCGAGGTCCAGCAGCGGCTGCGCGACCTGGTCAGCACCGACCTGGAGCCCGCCCACGTCGGCCTGGCCCTGGTGGAGGAGGGCCGGCTGCGCCATCTGCCGGACCCGGCCGGGCCGGAGCTCGCGGAGCACCGGCACGAGACGTACCCCCTGGACTCCGCCCGGCCTTCGGCCCGCGCGGTCCGCGAGAGCCGCACGATCACCGTGCACGGCCCGGACGAACTGGCCGCCGGCTACGGGCCCGAGGCCGTCGCCGCGTTCGACGGACTCGGCCTGCACACGCTGGTCTGCGTCCCGCTGCCCGGCACCGTCATGCCGCTCGGGACGCTCGTCCTCGGCTGGGAGCGGCCCAACGAGCTGGACATCATGGAGCAGGCCGTCCTCGCCGCGCTGGCCGGGTACACCGCCCGTGCCGTGGAACGGGCGGTGTTCGTGGAGGACCGCATCGACGTGGCCCACCAGTTGCAGCAGGCCATGCTCACCTCGCTGCCCCGGATCGCCGGACTCGAGGCCGCCGCCCTGTACCGGCCGGCCGCCGCGGCGGACATGGTCGGCGGCGACTGGTACGACCTGTACCCCCTGCCCGCGGTCACCGGCGAGGGCGAGCCGCCACCTCGCTCGGCCACCCTCGCCCTGACCATCGGCGACATCACCGGCCACGACATGAAGGCCGCCACCCTCATGGGCCAGACGCGCAGCATGCTGCGGCAGGCGGACCTCGACCACCCCGGCGCCACCCCCGCCGAGGTCGTCACGGCTCTCGAGCACGCCAACCACGCACTGGGCATCGGCTCCAGCGGCACCCTCGTCCACGCCCACCTGGGCCCGCGCACCTCCGCCGGAGAGGCCGGCTGGGAGCTGACCTTCACCAACGCCGGCCACCCGCCCCCGCTGCTCGCCGAGCCCGGCGGCCCGGTGCTCCGTCTGGAGGAGCACGGCCCGCTGCTGCACCCCGCCCTCGGCTCCGTCCCGCGCGCCGCGCACCGCCGCCTCCTCCCGCCCGGCGCTGTGCTCCTCTTCTACACCGACGGACTCGTCGAGCACCGCGGCACCGACCTGGACGCCTTCATCGACCGCACGCGCGACCACCTGGACGCCCACCGCGACGACGACCTGCCCACTCTCCTCACCGGCCTCGCCGACACGGTCGCGGGACCGGCCCCGGGCGACGACGTCGCCCTGCTGGCCGTCCGCGTGTCGAAACCGGCCCCGGTCGGCGGCTGACAGGACGTCGGCTCAGAGCGCGATCCATTCCCGGGAGGTGGTGACCTCCGCCAGGACGTCGGGCAGCGGCTCGACGCCGAGACCGGGTCCGGTGGGCACGTCGAGGTGTCCCTCGCGGAGGACGAACGGTTCGGTGACGTCGGTCGCGAAGTACCGGCTGGAACCGGATGTGTCGCCGGGCAGGGTGAAGCCGGGCAGCGCCGCCAGCGCCACGTTGGCGGCGCGCCCGATGCCGGTCTCCAGCATGCCGCCGCACCAGACGGGCACGCCGTGCGCGCGGGCGACGTCGTGGACGCGCCGCGCCTCCAGGTAGCCGCCGACCCGGGCCGGTTTGACGTTGATGACGGAGCAGGCGCCCAGCTCGATCGCCGCCGCGGCGTGGGCGGCCGACTCGATCGACTCGTCCAGGCAGAGCGGTGTGCGCAGTCGCCCGGCCAGTCGCGCGTGCTGCACCAGGTCGTCGTTGGCCAGCGGCTGCTCGATCATGAGGAGCCCGAAGTCGTCCAGCTTCGCGAGCTGCCCGGCGTCCGCCAGGGAGTAGGCGGCGTTGGCGTCGACCTGGAGCAGCAGGTCGTCACCGAACCGCTCCCGCACCGCGCGCACCGGCGCGACGTCCCAGCCCGGCTCGATCTTCAGCTTGATCCGGACGTACCCCTCGGCGACGTACCCCTCGACGGCGTCGAGCAGTTCGCCGACGGTGTCCATGATCCCGACCGAGACGCCGCACGGCACCCGGTCGCGGGCGGCGCCCAGGAAGGAGCCGAAGGACTCGCCGGACGCGCGCAGCTGCGCGTCGAGGACCGCCGTCTGCAGCGCCGACTTCGCCATCCGGTGCCCGGTGAACGGCTCCACGGCCCGTCCCAGCGCGTCCGCGTCCAGGCCGCTGCCCGACAGCGCGGGGATCAGGAACCTGCGCAGCACGTCCTGGGCGCCGTCGACGTACTCGGAGCAGTAGCGCGGCTCGGACATGGCCGCGCACTCGGCCCAGCCCTCGCCGTCGGGCGTGACGACGCGGACCACCAGGACGTCACGGCTGCTCTCCACGCCGAAGGAGGTCCGGAAGGGGGCGACGAGCGGCATGGCGATGCGGCGCAGCTCGACGCCGGAGATCTTGGTCTTCATGGGGCTGTCTGCTCCTCGGCGTTGGGGTCGGTCGGTGTCGTGGCGCGCCGCACCACGTAGTGGCGGCGCTCGTGGAGGCCGACGACCCGGGCGCCCTCGGCGAGCAGGCCGCCCAGGGTGTCGCGCAGCGCCAGCCGCCAGGCCCGGGCGGCGCCGGGATCGGTGCGGCGCAGGGCCTCGATGTCGTCAGGGAGGGCGACGAGCACGATCTCGGCGTCCGTCGCGACGGTCACCGGCCGGCCTCCGTCGTCGCGCAGGCCGTGCGCGGCGCCGCCCGGCAGGTCGCACCCCTGCGTCGCACCGGCTCCGGCGGGCGGCGCGGTGAGGTCCCAGCCGGTCAGCACCCGGTCGGACTCGTCGCCGCCGTTGATCGAGTCGTCCATGGCCCCGTAGAAGGAGGTCAGGTACTCCTCGGGCCGGGCACCGAGCTTGACGAGGTTGAAGTAGGCGTTGCGGCGGATCAGCGGGTCGTAGGTCCAGGTGATGCGCCGCAGGCCGCGGGCGAGCGCCCACTGCCGCTGGTGCAGCTTGAGGGCGAGGCCCACTCCGCGGCCCGCGACGGCACCGGTGATGTGCGAGTGCAGGCAGGTGCCCACGGGGCCGGCGAAGAAGGCCACGGACGCCCCCACGAGTCTGCCGTCCTCGTAGGCCCCGGCCACGTAGTTCCCGGCGTGCGAGAGGGCCCGCATGATCTCCGCGGAGACGGGGGCGCCGGCCGGCCCGGTGCCCCAGATGTCGGCGTGCAGGAGGGCGACCGCCTCGAACTCCGCCATGGTGTGCAGTTCGCGGATCTCCGGCGCGCTCACCGCAGCGCCCCGAGCAGGCCGGCCAGCAGCCGGGTGCGGCCGGGCATCTCGGCGGTGACGACGTGCTCGTGGGCGGCGTGCGCGCCGTCGCCCACCGCGCCGAGCCCGTCGAGTGTCGGACATCCCACCCCGGCGGTGTAGTTGCCGTCGGAGGCCCCGCCGACGGCGGCCTGCGCGAGCGGGCCCATGCCGAGCCGGGCCGCCTGCTCGGTGGCCAGCGCGAAGAGCTTCCCCGACGCGTCCGGGTCCAGGGGCGGCCGGTTGGGGCCGCCGCCGACCTGGAGCCGGGCCCCCGAGAGCCGTGGCCGCAGACCCCTGATGAGCCGGTCGACCTCGTCCTGGGCCGCGGCGGTGGGCACCCGGACGTCGACGCTCAGCTGCGCCCGGGCGGGCACCGTGTTGCCGGACGTGCCGGCCGACAGCAGGGTGGGGGTCACGGTCGTCCCCGGCCCGGTGGCGGCGGCGACCGCGTCCGCGACGCCCGCCAACGCCAGGAGCTGATGGGCGACTTCGGTGGCGGCGTTCACGCCCTTCTCCGGTTCGAGCCCCGAGTGGGCGGCGCGGCCGTGGACGGTGAGGTCGTAGAAGGAGACGCCCTTGCGGCCGGTCTTCAGGGCCCCGCCGGGGGCCGACGGCTCCAGGACGAGGGTCGCCGAGCACCTGCGGGCGAGGTCCTCGATGAGTTGCCGCGAGGTGTCCGAGCCGGTCTCCTCGTCGCCCGTGATCAGGACGCACAGGCCGTCGAGGGAGGGCTGCGCGGCCAGCGCGTGGAACATCTGGACCAGCCCGGCCTTCATGTCGAAGACGCCGGGGCCGCGGGCGACGCCGTCCTCCACCGACCAGGGGCGCGTCGCGAGGGAGCCGGTCGGCCAGACGGTGTCGTGGTGGCCGAGCAGCAGGACGCGCGGGGTGCCGAAGGTCCACTGGACATGGCTGACACCCCCGGCCTCCAGAATCTGGGGCGCGGCGCCGAGCAGACGGGCGCCCAGGTCCCCGACCACCCGGGCGCTGCGGGCCACGGCCGCGTGGTCGTCGGAGAAGGACTCGCAGGTCACGAGCGTCTCCAGGTCGGCGAGCAGGGAGTCGAGGGCGGCGGCGTCCACCCGCGCGGAGCGGTCTTCGTCGTCATGCGGCACGGTGTGTCCTTAAGGGAGGGATGGGCGCCACGCTAGGCAGGCGCGTCGCGTCCGGCTTCGTGGCGGGGTGAGAACCCGGGCGGCGGATTCGTACGGGGGACCCGACCGGGCCGCCGCCCGCGGCGGCGGTCAGCGCAGGCAGGCGCCCAGCAGCCGCCGCACGTTGCCGCCGAGGACCCGCAGGACGTCCTCCTCCGGCAGGCCCCGGCGCTCCAGCGCCTCGGTGACCAGGGGCAGCCCGGCCGGACCCTCCAGGCCGGGGAAGTCGAACAGGGGGTCCTCGTCGTCGAGGTTCTCGCAGCAGGGCGGGGTGACGTCGGCGATCACCTCGCGGACGAAGTCCGGGCCCAGGCCGACGTGTTCGATCCCGGCCACATCCGCGATGTGCTCGATGTGGTCCACGATCCGGTCGGCGCTCACCTTCGCCGGGTCGTCGGTCAGGAAGTCCGGCACGAAGTTCACGCAGACCACGCCACCGGTGCCGGCCACCCCGCGGATCTGGTCGTCGGTCAGGTTGCGGTGGTGGTCGCGCAGGGCGCGGGCGGAGGAATGGGTGGCGATCAGCGGCCGGGTGGCCAGCTCCAGGACGTGCTCGACACCGCTCGCGCCGAGGTGGGAGATGTCGAAGAGCATGCCCAGGCGTTCCATCTCCCGCACCGCCCGCACACCCGGCGCGGTCAGTCGGCTGCCGGTGGCGTCCTCCCGGCTGCCGTCGGCCAGCGGGGTGCGCCCCCAGTGGGCTATGGACGCGATGCGCACCCCGAGCCGGTACAGGGTGGAGAACAGCTCCACCGAGGCGTCCACACCGGGCGCGCTCTCCAACGCGAGGACCAGCGCGATCCGCCCCCCGGCCAGCGCCGCGTCGATCTCGGCGCCGGTGCGGCACAGCGCGACCCGCTCCGCGTTGGCCTCGGCGAGCACATAGGCGCACTCGATCATGCGCAGGGTCTGCCGCAGCGCCCCCTCGGGACGGTACTGGTCGTCCACGAACACCGGCAGGACCTGGATGCCGACGCCGCCCGCGAGCAGTTGGGGCAGCCAGCGCTCCCGGAAGAAGCCGCCCCAGCGCTCGGGGGGCCGGGCGGCGACGGCCATGAGCAGGTCGTTGTGGGCGTCGGCGACGACGGCGCGGCGGTGCAGGTGCGTTGACATGAGGGGCCTTTCAGGGGGGATCGTCAGCGGGGCGCCAGGCGCGGGACCGCGTCCAGCAGGGCCTTGGTGTACACGTGCCGGGGTGCGTCGATCACGTCCTGGACGGGTCCCGACTCCACCAGCCGCCCGTGGCGCAGGACGGCCACGGTGTCGCAGACGTAGCGCACCACGGCCAGGTCGTGCGAGATGAACAGCAGGGTCAGGCCGAGTTCGGCGCGCAGTTCGCGGACGAGGTTGAGCACCGCGCCCTGCACCGAGACGTCGAGGGCGGAGGTGATCTCGTCCGCGATGAGCAGGTCGGGGCGGGCGGCCAGCGCGCGGGCGACGGCCACGCGCTGCCGCTGGCCGCCGGAGAGCTCGCGGGGGTACTTGGCGGCGTGGCCGGCGGGCAGCGAGACGAGGTCCAGCAGCCGCGCCACCTCGCCCGCCCGCCCGGCGCGCGGGACGCGGACGCCCTCGGCCACGGAGTCGCCGACGGTCATCCGCGGGTCGAGCGAGGCGTAGGGGTCCTGGAAGACCATCTGGACCCGGCCCACCCCGGTGATCGCGCCCCGGTACGGGACGAGCCCGGCCACGGCGCGGGCGAGGGTGGACTTGCCCGACCCCGACTCGCCGACCAGTCCGGTGGCACCGCCCTCGGCCACCTCCAGGCCGACGCCGTCGACGGCCGTGAAGGAGCCGTACCGCACGGTCACGTCGCTGATGTTCACTCTGCCTCCCAGCAGGCCACGGCGTGCCCCGCGGCGCGCTCGACGAGGTCGGGGCGGACGGCGCAGCGCGAGGTGGCGAGCGCGCACCGCTCGGCGAAGGCGCAGCCGTCCGGCACGTCGCCCGGGGCGGGCTGGCGGCCCGGGATGGTGCTCAGCGGCCGGGAGCGGTCGGTGTCCATCGTCGGCAGCGAGCCGATCAGCGCCCGCGTGTACGGGTGCCGGGCGTCGTGCAGGGCGCCGGCCGGCAACTCCTCGACCACGCGGCCGGCGTACATCACCGCGACCCGGTCGCACAGGCCGCCGACGACGGCGATGTCGTGCGAGATGAACAGGGCGCCGGCGCGGGTGTCGTCCACCACCTCGCGCAGCACCCGCACCACCTCCCGCTGCACGGTGACGTCCAGGGCGGTGGTCGGCTCGTCGGCGACGATCAGGCGGGGCGCGCCCATCAGGCCCATGGCGATGACGGCCCGCTGGCGCATCCCGCCGGACAGCTCGTGCGGGTACTGCTCGACGATCCGCTCAGGCCGCGCGAGGTGCACGCGCCCCAGGCGCTCGACGGCCCGGGCACGGGCCTCGGCCCGGGTGGCGCCGTCGTGCAGGACGGCCACCTCGGCGAGTTGGCCGCCGACGCGCAGCGCGGGGTTCAGGGCGGACGACGGGTCCTGGAAGACCATGGCCAGGGACGCGCCGAGCAGCGCGCGGCGCTCGGCCTCCCGCAGTTCGTCCACGTCGACGCCGCACAGCAGCATGCGGGCGCTCGCGACCGCCCCGGGGTGCGGCACGAGCCGCCCGATCGCCGCCGCGGTCATGCTCTTGCCACTGCCCGACTCGCCGACCAGGCCGAGGATCTCGCCCTCGCGCACGGTCAGCGACACCTGGCGCACCGGCGTGCCGCCGGGGAACGCCACGGTCAGCTCCCGCACTTCAAGGACCGCGTCCGGCACCGGCTCCCGCCGCTCGGGCTCCACCGCCGGCACGGCGACCCGGCCCACTGGACCGCCGTGGCCGGCCGCGGCAGCGGCGAAGGTGTCGCCGAGCATCATGAAGCCGAGGCCCGCCAGCGCGACCGCCGAGGCGGGCGCCACGACGACCGAGGGCGTGAGGTAGACGTGCCCGAACGCCTCGTTGAGCAGCCGCCCCCAGTCGTAGTCCGGCGCCTGGACGCCCATGCCGAGGAAGGACATCGCGGACAGGCCGAGCAGGGCGCTTCCCATGGCCTGCGCGGTGTTGAGCACCAGCGGCTCGGCGATGTTGGGCAGGATGTGCCGGCTCAGGATCCGGCGGCGCGGCACCCCCAGCATGCGGGCGGCCACGATGTAGTCGGCGCCCGCGACGGACGAGGCCAGGGTGTGGGTGAGGCGGGCGAAGGCAGGCGCGAGCGCCACGCCGATCCCCGTCACGGCGCCTTGGGCGCCGAGCCCCGCGACGACGGCCGTGAACATCGCGAGGAGCAGCGCGGGGAAGGCGACCAGGATGTCCACGGCGGCGACGACCGCGCGCCCTGCCCGCCCCGGCAGCAGGGCGGGCAGGGCGCCCAGCAGGACCCCGCCCACGGTGCCGATCGCGGTGGCGACCAGGGCCAGCCCCAGGGTGAGCCGGGTCGCGACCAGGGTGCGGGCCAGCAGGTCCCGGCCGAGGGCGTCGGTGCCGAGGAGATGCGCGCCGGAGGCCCCCTCGTTGATCCGCCGCGGGTCGATGCGGGCGGCGGCGTCGCCCCACAGCGGCGGGCCGATGACCGCGAGGAGGACCATGACGGCGATCAGGGCGGCGCCGAGCGCGCCGGCCGGGGTTCTCAGCAGGCGGCGCATCAGCCCTCCTGGCGGTCGGGCGCGGACAGGGCGGACTTCGGGTCGAGCACGCCGAGCAGCACGTCGACGAGGAAGTTGACGAGGAGGACGAGGGCGCCGTAGACGAGGATCATGGCCTGGGCGACCGGGTAGTCCTTCTGCGTGATGGCTTCGACCGTGCGCTGTCCGAGCCCCGGCCAGGCGAAGACGTTCTCCACGAGCACGCTGCCGGTGATCAGCCCGCCGAGCAGCAGGCCCGCCACCGTCAGGGTCGCGGTGAGGGTGTTCGGCAGCAGGTGCACCGCGTACAGCCGCCGGGCGGGCAGCCGCTTGGCGCGGGCCAGCCGCATGTAGTCGGCGTCCAGCTCCCGCAGCGTCTCCACCCGGGCGAGGCGGGCGATCATCGCCGCCGGGGCGATCGACAGCGCGGTCACCGGCAGCACGTAGGAGGCGGGGCCGGTGAGGCCGGCCGGCGGGAGCAGGCCGGGGCCGAGGGCGAGGAGGAGCAGCAGGGCGAGGCCGTAGAGGTACTCGGGGACCGCGACCGCGGCCCCGGTCACCGTGGTGAAGACGGTCCCGGCACCGCGCCGCCGGCCCCGCCGGGTGGTCACCGCCGACCACATTCCGAGCGGGACGGCGACGGCGAGGGCCACGAGCGTGGCGAGCACGGCGAGGGCCACGGTGTTGGGCAGCCCCTGCGCGATGATGTCGGCCACCGGCCGGGAGGAGAAGAACGAGGTGCCCAGGTCGCCCCGGCACAGGTCCTTGACGTAGTGCCAGAACTGCACGGGCAGCGGGTCGTCCAGGCCGAGGTCGGCGCGGCGGGCGTCGACGAGGTCCTTGGGGGCGGTGGGGCCGAGCATCTGCCGCAGCGGATCGCCGGGGATCAGATGGATCATCGCGAAGGACGCCACGACGAGGACGGCGAGCGAGACGACGAGGCGGAGCAGCCGGCGGACGAGCGGCCGAAGCACCCTGGAGGCGCGGGCTGTGGTCACTTCGCGGCTCCGCCCATCCGGATCGAGGTGGGGTCGAACAGCCCCGCCGTGATGCGGAAGGTGGCGTCGTGGGCCGCGGTCGTCAGCGTCTTGTCGACCACGGGGACGAGGTCGCCGCTGTCGAACAGGGCGCGCTCCGACCTCTCCCAGTCGGCGCAGCCCGCCGAGCCCGGGAGCCTGCTCGCCGCGGCCGTGGCCCGCTCGTAGGCGCGGTTGGTGAGGTGGGCGAAGTTGCCGCCGTCGGGCGTGAAGGGGCCGGAAAGGGTGCCGAGCAGCTGGGTGGGGAGCGTGACGCCGAGCGGCGCCCAGTCCACGTCCCAGTCCTGGGTGACCGTCTCCACCTCGCCGTAGGCGGCGTCCGACAGGGCGCGGAGGCGGACGTCGGCGCCGACCCGCTGCCAGGCGTCGGCCAGGTACTCGGCCGCGGCGGCCATCGTCTCGCCGCCGGACGTGCCGTAGATCATCCGGAGTACGAGCGGCTTTCCGTCCTTGCGGCGGACGCCGCCGCCGGAACGGTGCCACCCCGCCGCCTCCAGGGCCGTCTCGGCCGCCCGCCGGTCGAAGGCGGGCAGGTGTCCGGCGACCGTGTCGCCCGGGCAGGGGCGTGGTCGCATCACCAGACCGGTGGGCGGCCGCCCGGTGCCGCCGGTGGCGATCGCGCCGAGGTCGCCGAGGCCGACCGCCTGGAGCAGGGCCCCGCGCACGGCGGGATCGTGGCCGGGGCGGCCCGCGCCCTGGTGGAAGAAGAACTCCTGGGTGCCGTTGGGCACGGTCGAGGTGGTGAGGCCGGGCACGCCCGTCACCCGTGCCCGGTCCGGACCGGCGAACTGCGCGGCGTTCACACGGTGCGAGAGCAGCAGGTTGGCCGCGGTCGACTCGCTGCCGACGACCTCCAGGACGACCGAGCCCGGCATGGCGGGATCGTCGGCGGAGGCACCGTCGGGGCCCCAGGTGTAGTCCGGGCGGCGGGTGAAGGTGTAGCGCCGGCCGGGCAGGGCCGAGGTGAGCCGGAAGGGGCCCGAGCCGGAGGTGCCGTCCTTCAGCAGGGAGCGGTCCCTCAGTCCGGCGCCGCAGACGACGAACAGGTAGCGGGTGCTCTGGAGGATGAACGCGAACGGGCGGGGCGTGGAGAGCGTGACTGTGCCCGCCGCGTCGTCGGCCTTCGCGGCCAGCCCCTCGGGCACCACCACGCCGTACGCGGGCGACCTGGTCGCCGGATCGGTGAGGTGCGCGACGTTGGCGGCGACGGTGCTCGCGGTGACCGCACTGCCGTCCGCGCAGGTCACGCCCCGGCGCAGGGTGAAGGTGACGGAGGACGGACCGACGTGCCAGCGCTCGGCGAGGCCGGAGGTGACCCGCCCGTCGGGCGCGATGTTCACCAGGGAGTCGTAGGCCAGCGAAAGGGCCGTGTACGTGGCGGTGTTCTGCACCTGGGCGGGGTCGAGCAGTCCGGGATCGCTCTTGATCGCGAAGCTGAAGGCGTCGCCGCCGGCCGACCCGGCCTGACCGGCACCGCCGCCGCAGCCGGCCGCCAGCAGCGACACCGCGACACCCGCGGCGACCGCTCGGGCTCTGTTCATAAGGGGCTCCTTGAGGCGGGGGAGTGGCCCCACATTCGCCACTGGCGGCCGGAATTGATTCAGCCGGGGCGACGAACTCCCGGGGCCGGATTCGGAGCCCGGCACCGAGTACGGGATGGCGGCGGTGTCCGGGCCGCTGCCGGGGGACGCGCACAGGCGGACGCCCCGGACGGCGGGTGCGGTCCGGGGCGTTCGGGGAGCATCTTCAGGAGCGGCGGAGACCGTCCTGGCGGGAGCGGAGGTGGTCGACGACCGCCCGGGCCGCCCGGCCGATCGCGCGGTCCGCCGCCGGCTGCCGGTCGGCCGGGGAGGCGGTCCGCAGGAACACTCCGACGGCGTACCGCCCCCCGTCGGGGTACTCGACGACGCCCGCCTCGTTGCGGACGACGAAGTCCGTGCCGGTCTTGCCGGCGATCCGTATCCCCTTCTCGGGAAATCCGGACACCAGGCGGTGCTGCCAGACCTGTTGGCCCATGAGGCCGCGCACCTCGGCGCACGCCCGCGCCGGGCCGGCCTCGTCGCGCCAGAGCGCGGCCAGCAGCGCGGTCACCTCGCGCGGTGTGCTCGACGGGCTGCGCGCGGGGTCGCCGACGCTCAGCGCCGCGAGTCGCTCCGGGGGTACGCCGGCCAACTGGTCGTCGAGGGAACGGTCGGGGTCGAGGCCGAGTTCACGGCGGATCGTGTCGTCCAGGTCGCGGCAGGAGGACACGCCGAAGCCCTCGAAGCCGAGCCCGTCCAGCGTCCCGCGGACCCGGTCGGCGCCGACGACGTCCAGGAGGAGGTCGGTCGCGGCGTTGTCGCTGATCGTCATCATCATGAACGCCAGGTCGCGCGTGCTCATCTCCACGTCGTGGGCGCAGCCGTCGGTGCCGCTGCCGCCGGCCCGGTAGGCGGCCGTCACCGTGTGCCGCGCCGCGGGGTCGAGGAACCCGTCGGCCGCTTGGCGGGCGTACTCCAACGCGATGGGGATCTTGAACACCGAGGCCAGGACGACCCTGGTGTCGGCCCCGTGGCCGGCCTCGGCGCCCGTGTCCAGGTCGCGGACGTGGACGAAACCCTCGGACCCGGCCTCGGCGAAGAGGCGGGTGAGCGCGGAGCGGAGCGAGGTCACGAGGCGTCACCGCGCAGGTGATCGACCGCGGCCCGCGCCGCACGCCCGATCGCGGTGTCGGCGGCGGGATCGCGGCCCTCCAGCTCAGGGGTGCGCAGGAAGACCGCCACGGCGTACCGGCCGCCGTCGGGATACTCCACGACGCCGGCCTCGTTGAGGATCCCCCACAGGGCGCCGTTCTTCGCCGCGACCCGCACCTCCGGCTCGAAGCCCGCCACCAGACGGTGCACCGACAGCTGGTGGCTCATCAGCTCCCGCACCTCGGCGCACGCTTCGGCCGGCCCGGCCCGGTCCCGCCAGATCGCGGTGAGCAGAGAGGTGATCTGACGCGGGGTGCCGGCGGCGGAGCGGCGCGGGTCGAGCATCGCCAGGCCCCGGATCCGCTCCTCGCCGACCGCCGCCAACTGCGCGTCGAGGTCGCCGCCGGCGTCGATCCCCAGCTCCGCCCAGACCGGGTCCCACAGGTCGCGGTAGCGCCCGACGGGCAGCCGGGGGCAGCCGAGTTCGGTGACGAGGGCGCGGACACGCTCGACACCGAGGATCTCCATCAGGGCGTCGGTGGCCGCGTTGTCGCTCATGGAGAGCATGAAGAACGCCAGGTCGCGCGTGCTCATCGTGACGTCGTGCAGACAGCTGTCGGTGCCCACGCCGCCGCCCTCGCGGTGCGCCGCGGTGACGGTGTGCCGCGCGGCCCGGTCCAGCCGGCCGGCGGCGGCCTCGCGGGCGTAGGCGAGCGCGACGGGGATCTTGCGCAGGGAGGCGACGACGACCGGCTCGTCGGCCCGGTGGCCGGTCTCCCGGCCGGTGTCGATGTCGCGGGCGTGCAGGAATCCTGCCACGCCCGCCTCCTCGAAGACCGGCTCGAAGAGGGACGCCGCGACCCCGGGCGAAGGGGCGGGGGAGGGACACATGGTGGGCTCCGATCGTGTGCTGTTCAGCGGACCTTGGGCGTGGCCCGGCCGCTGTGGTGCAGATAGCGGCGGCCGTCGGCACGACGCTCGAACACCACCGCGTCCCACGTCGAGCCGGCGTCGGCACGGCCGACGAAGGTGGTGGCGTCGACGGCGACGAGGTCCAGGGTCCGCGGCCGGGCGAGCCCGACGAGCATGCCCGTGGGCCGGGTGTGCAGCCGCAGCCCGGCCCCGTCGTCGGAGGCGGTCACCAGGATCCGGCACCCCGCGCGCTCGTAGACGCCGGTGAGGCCGCCGACGTCCACGGTGACGGGTCCGGCGGGCGGCGCCAGCGGTGCCGGCACGGTGACCCCGTGCAGCTCCGCGAGCAGTTCGGTGATCAGGCGGTGCTGGAACTCCGCGCTGCGCCCGCCGTTGACCAGCGCGACGACGACCGTCCCGAGTCCGGGCAGGACCCAGAGCGCGGCGTGCTGGCCGATGGTGTCGCCGGTGTGGGAGAGCACCTGGTGCCCGTCCCACTCGTCCAGACTCCACCCGAGGCCCCACTGCCGCCCGCCGCCATGGGGGTTGGCAAGCGTGACCTGCGGCTGCCGCAGCGCCCCCGGATCGTCGAGCAGGGCGCCGGGAGTGAGGTGCGCGCGAGCGAAGGCGGCCACGTCGGCGGCGCGGGCGCAGATCAACCCGGCCGGTCCGACGGACCGCGGCAGCCCCCACACCGGCACCACGGCGCCGTCCTCGTCGTGCCCGACGGCCGCGCCGAACCTGAGCACGTCCTCCGGCAGCGTCCAGGTGTGCGTCAGGCCCAGCGGTTCGCAGATCTGCTCGCGCAGCGCCCGGTCCCAGGTGACGCCGGTGAGGTGCTCGACCACGCGGCCGGCGACGACGTAGCCGGAGTTGCAGTACGAGTGGGCGTCCCCGACGGGGAGCGTCTGCTCCAGCCCTGCGCACGCGCGGACGTACGCGCTCAGGCAGTCGTCGCCGCGGCCGGTGTCGAGGAACAGGTCGCCGTCGATGCCCGAGGTGTGGGTGAGCAGGTGGCGCGGGGTGAGGGCGGCCGTGGCCTCGGGGTCCCGCACCCGGAAGTCCGGCAGCACGTCGGCGACGGGGGTGTCCAGCGCGAGGCGTCCCCGCTCGGCCAGCAGCATGACCTGGGTGGCCGTCCAGACCTTGGTGACCGACCCGATCTGGAACAGCGAGTCGGTGCGCACCGGCGCGCCGGTGCCCGCGTGCAGGACACCCGTGGCCCACTCGTGCGGCTCACCGCCGTACCAGAGCGCCAGGCTCGCGCCCGGCACCCCCGCCTCGTCGGCCAGCGCCGCGAGGCGGCCCGCCCAGTGTTCCGTGCCGGCCTTCACAGGCGCCTCCGCGTGGGCTCGATCCGATGTGGCCCGCAGCGTACGCACGACGGATCCCCGCGAGGTTGGTCCCGGCGGACGAAGCCGGAGGCCGGGGCTTGGACCGGGGGACGACTCGTGGGCGCGACGCGCTTCCTAGGGTGACGTGACCCTGGTCCGCGACCCCCCGAGGAGAGACGCAGATGCCCCTGATCGACCGGGACGACTCCGCGCTGGTGATCATCGACGTGCAGAGCGACTTCTACCCCCCGCGCCGGCTCGACGTGGACCGGCAGCGGTTCGACGACATGGTGCGCCGCATCGCGTGGATCGCCTCGGTCGCCGACCGCCTGGGCGTCCCGGTCGTGGTGACCGAGGAGGCTCCCGACGAGAGCGGGCGCACGGTGCCGGAGATCCGCGACGCGCTCCCCGCCTCGGCCGTCACACTGCCCAAGAACGCCTTCGCGGTCCGGGACAACCCCGACATCGCCGCCGCGATCGAGGCCACCGGCCGCACCACCACCGTCCTGGTCGGGATCGAGACGGACATCTGCGTCGCCCACTCGGCGATCCGGCTGCACGACGCGGGCAAGCGCGTCGTGGTGGTGGACGACGCCGCCTACTCGCCGGGACCGGCCCACGAGCGGGGCCTGCGGCGGCTGGCCGGGCACGGCATCGAGACGCTGTCCGCGAAGGAGCTGTTCTACGACTGGATCCGCACCATCGAGGCCGCCCACACCTTCCACGACACCCACCGCGACCTGCGGGTCCCGCCCGGCGTACGGCTCTGACCCGCCCCGGGCCGGTCAGTCGCCGAGGTCAAGCAGCCGCAGCTGCAGCATCGCCGCGAACCGCGCCGAGGGATCCTGGAGGTCGATCTCCCCCACCTCGGCCACCCGGCGGATCCGGTATCGGAAGGTGTTCGGGTGGACGAAGACGCTCGCCGAGGCGGCGATCACGTCCCCGAAGGCGTCCAGCCAGGCGGCCAGGGTCTCCACGAGATGCGCGTTGTGCCGCGCGTCGTAGGCCGCGAGGCGGGCGAGCGGGCCGGTGACCTCGTCGCGGTTGGCGATCGCGAGGTCCCGCAGCTCCAGCAGCAGCGCGTCCACGTACACGTCGGCGATCGAGGCGACCCGCCGCGCCGTCCGCCCGCCGAACAGCACCCGCAGCGCCCGGTCGGCGTCGGCCCGCGAGCGCGCCAGAGCGGCCGGCTCCCCGGCCACCGAGCCGATCCCGACGACCGCGCCCGCCCGCTCCCCGGTGCGCAGCAGGAAGTTCGAGGCGACCTGCGCGGCCCGCTCCCGCGCCTGCGCCGTGTCGCCGGCGACCGGGAACAGTCCGTACGCCACGTCGCCGAGCAACGCCACCGCCGACCTCGGCTGTACGGCCGTCAGGTGCACGGCGAGCGCGCCGGCCAGGCGCTGGCGCTCGGCGGTGACATGGGCGTGGTCCTCGTCCCGGCCCCCGGTCAGGCCCA
Source organism: Streptomyces sp. NPDC048182 (assembly GCF_043202555.1). Classification (NCBI taxonomy): domain Bacteria; kingdom Bacillati; phylum Actinomycetota; class Actinomycetes; order Kitasatosporales; family Streptomycetaceae; genus Streptomyces; species Streptomyces sp. NPDC048182. The sequence continues at coordinate 362,205 of NZ_JBIDAQ010000007.1, forward strand.
TGGCCAGGACGAGCGCCGATTCGCCGGCCAGCCCCAGGCGGCCCAGCGCCGCCACGGCCCCGGCGCCACCCTCCAGCGCCGTCGCCACCAGGTCGGCGCGCAGCCGGTTCTCCGCGTCGGTGCCCGCCCGGAAGCGCAGCATGTGCAGGGCGGCCAGCTTGGCGGCCTCCAGGAACGCCCGCTCCCGCTCCGCGGTCAGCGGTTCGCGCAGCGCCGCCCACACCGAGCCCAGGAACTCGTCACCGGCGCGGACGGCGACCGCGACCCTGGGCAGCGCGACCTCGTCGCCGAAGGACGGCGCGGGGACGTGCACCAGGCCGTCGCCCTGGTAGAGCCGCCGGAAGACGCCGTCCTCCTCGTGCCGTCGCAGATACCGTTCGGGCACCTGCCGGGCGAGGATGCTCTCCACCCGGGCGGCGTCCGCCTCGTCCTGCCGGCCGGAGAAGGCGAGGATCCTCGAGCGCCGGTCCTCGATGGTCACCGGCGCGTCGAGCAGTGTGGCGATGGCGTTGGCCAGGGCGAACAGGTCGCCGGACGGCACGCCGCCGAGCGTGTCCGCCCCGGCCTCGCCGACGTCGCCCTCGGCGAGCAGGGTGCGCAGCATCGCCGCCAGCTGCGCCCAGGAGGCGCCCCGGGTCAGCGCCAGCAGGGCGACACCGGTCTCGGCGACGACGTCCGCCAGCCCGTCCGCGTCCTCGACCGGGCCGCGCACCACCAGGGCGGCGGCGCGGTGGCCGCGCAGACCGCGCAGCAGCTCGGCGACGGCCGGCGCCCCGTGGACGCCGACGCCGAGCACGATGGCCCGCGGCGGGTAGTGCTGGGCGTCGTGCGGGTCGTGGATGCCGACGCCGCCGATCTCGGTCACCGCGAGCGCGTCGCCGTGCAGCAGGTCGAGGAGCGTGGAGCCCAGGTCCTCCAGGACCCGGCCCAGGCTTCTGGCGGGCTGCGTCGACATGTGCCTGATCATCTCCGCAGGTTAGGACCGTCCGGTTCGCCACCACTTCGTACCGGGGTACGAGGGTACGCGAGCCGCTCCGTACGCCAGGACGAAGCCGCTCCGTACGTCAGCGGGACGCCGATCCGTACCTCAGAGCGGCGGCGCCGGCGCCGCCGTCGCCCGCGCGTCCGGGCCCCGCAGCCGCAGGAGCGCCGCGTCCACCAGGGCGTCGGTGGAGTCGACCAGCGGCAGGACCCGCGCGGCCGGCGCGCTGATCAGCGGGATCTCCGTGCAGGCCGCGATCACCGCCTGCGCGCCCCGCTCCGCGAGCGCCCCGGCCGCCGCCGCGATCCACCGCGCCGGTTCCGCCCGGTCCGCCCCCGCCTTGACCGCGCGGATCGCCGGGTCGACGAGCTCGCGCTGGACGTGGTCGGGCACCTGCACCACCTCCGCGCCCAGCCGGGCGCCGGCCCGCTCGTAGAGCCCGGCCAGCCGCGTCCCCCGGGTGGCGAGCACGCCGACCCGGGCCGCCCCGGGCACCGTGCCGACGGCGGCCGTCAGCGCCGCTGCGACCATGTCCAGCACCTCCACGCCGGCCGCCCTCGCCACCTGCTCCACGTAGGCGTGCGCCGTGTTGCAGGGCACGGCGACGCAGGTGACCCCGGCCCGCCGCAGCCAGCGAGCGCCCTCGACCAGGGCCGGCACGGGGGAGGGGCCGTGCCCGAGGAGCGCGGCGGTCCGGTCGGGCACGGCGGGGTCGGCCCAGATGACCACCGGCAGGTGCCGCTGGTCCGCGTCGGCCGGGGTACGGGCGACGAGCCGCTGGTAGAAGTCGGCGGTGGCCAGCGGCCCCATGCCGCCCAGCACGCCGAGAGTGGGACGCGCGCGTCTCGCCGCGCTCGACAGGGGCGCTCCGGGAAACGGGAACATGCCCCGATCCTGACCCGTATCTCCACACGCGTGCTTCGTCGCGGCGCACCGGATCGGGGCTCCGGAACGGGCCGGGGGAACGGATGCGCGGCGGGCGGGCGCCACGGGAGAGGTCCGCTCAGGAGCGGTCAGACGGAAGGGTTCTCGATCAACGTGACCGTGTTCCCGGACGGGTCGTCCACGGAGGCGAGCCGCGCCCCCTTGTCGGTGACGACCTCCTCGCCCAGTCCGATCCCGCGCCCGGCGAGGACGGTCCGCTCCGCCGCCAGGTCCTCGACGGCGAAGTTGAGCGCGGTGTGCCCCGCCCGGCCGGGGTCGTGGAAGACCTGCACCCACGCGCCCTCGTTCACGTGCCAGTCGGCAAGGCTGTCCATGGGCCGGGCGTCGGGCCCGCGGCCCAGCAGCGACGTGTACCAGGTGATCGCGGCGTCCAGATCACGGACGGGGGCGACGGCGAGAACCTTGGTGATCGGCATGACACCTCCAGTGCCTACCCGGCCATTGTCACCCCGAGCGGTGTCTCCGGCACCACCCCTGACGGTCGACGGCGTGCCGCCGGACGGCAACTTCGCCGACTGCCTCATCCGGCACGACATGCTGCGCGGCACCAGCCTCGTGCACCGCCTCCCGAGCGGCGCGGCAGCCGGGTGCCGGACGCCTGAGCCCGGCCCGCCGATGTCAGGGCACCAGGACGACCTTGCCGAGATTGCGGCGGGCCTCGATGATCCCATGGGCCTGTGCCGCCTCGGCGAGCGGGAGTTCGACGAACACGCTGGGGCGCAGCGTGCCCGCGCGGCGCAGCTCCCACAGCTCCTCGCGCCAGCGCGCGCACCGCTCGGGCTCGTCGCGGGCGACGGCGGCCATGTGGAAGCCGGTCACCGAGGCGCTGCGGACGAGCAACTCGTAGGCGTCGACCGAGCCGCCGCCGGAACCGAAGGCGACCAGCCGGCCCCGCGGCGCGAGGGCCCGCACGGCGGGGCCGAGGAGGGCGCCGCCCACCCCGTCGAGGACGAGGTCGACCGGCTCGCCCCAGGACGCGTCCTCATACACGACGACCTCGTCGGCACCGAGCCCCCGCACGAAGTCCGCCTTGTCCGCGCTGCCGACGGCCGCGACCACGCGGGAGGCCCCGCCCGCCTTCGCGTACTGGAGCGCGAGGGCACCCGTCGCGCTGGCCGCGGCCGTCACCAGGACCGCGTCCCCGGGGCGGGGCCGGCCGGCCTCGTAGGCACCCCGGGCCACCAGGCCGCTGCGGACGAGGGCCACGGCCTCGACGCAGCTCGCCCGGTCGGGTATGCGGGAGGCCATCGCCTCGTGGACGAGGGCCAGTTCGGCATAGGCGGCGGCGAAGCACAGCCCGGTGACCCGGTCGCCCGCGGCGAAGCCGGTGACGCCCTCGCCGACGGCGACGACCGTGCCCGCGACCTCGCCGCCGAGGGGTGCGGGCTCCTTCGCCTCCCGCACCTTGCGCACGGTCGGCAGCGTGACGCCGACGGCCTCGCAGCGCACCAGCAGCTCGCCCGGGCCGGGCTCCGGGACGGCCACCTCCTCGCAGAACAGGACCTCGGGACCACCATTGACCTCATAGCGGACACGGCGCATGGACACCTCCGGAGAGAGCGGCGAGAAACGTTGGTGAATCCAACGACTTTCAGCGTAGACCAGAAGCCGTTGGGGACGCCAATGAATTACGACTAGGCTCCGGCCATGACTCCCGACGGCGCGACTCCCGCCCCCGGCGCCCTGGCGCACATCCAGTCCCTGCCCAGCTGGCTGGCCGGCCGGGTGGCCGCCCGCGGCCGCAGCCTGATCGCCGACGCCATCGCCGAGGAGGGCCTGCGGCTCCCGCAACACGCCGTGCTCGCGGCCGTGTCGGAGTACGGCCCGGTCGCCCAGGCCGACCTCGTGCGCCGGCTCGGCTTCGACGCCAAGGACGTCGTCCACCTGCTCAACCACCTGGAGCGAGCCGGCCTCGCGGTCCGCGAACCCGATCCGCGGGACCGCCGCAAGAACGCCGTGCGGGTGACACCGGCCGGCACACGCACCCTGCAACGCTGCGCCGCGCTCGCGGAACGGGCCAACGCCGCCCTCCTCGCCCCCCTGGACGAGGAGGACCGCCGCCGACTCACCGATCTCCTGACCCGCCTGCACGAGGCGTAGCGATCACCGGTCGTGGATCGGGCGGCCGGGGGGTGTGACGACCGTCACTCGGGGCGATCGGTTTGGATGGCACCCGTGGCACCGGACACTGTCGGGAGCCACCGCACCCCGCCCCCCGCCCCGCCGACCGGACACCGGGCCGCCCCACGGCGCCCACCGATGCCTGAAAGGCAGTACCAATGCCCCTCATGTCGTTCGACCTCCGCTCCGCGCTGCCCGGGCGAATACAGGCGCAGCGGGAGCGGCCTCCGTCCAGGGCGGCGACCTGGGGGCGCGAGCGGGCGTCCGGCGTGCTGAAACCCGGCGACCGCGAGGTGCTGTGGCTGTACCTGCTGACCCGGCTGTCCCTGTGGGTGACGGCCTACTGCACCCGCTGGCTCTTCCCCTCCCAGCCGGACACCCATGACGCCGGCCCGGTCCTGGCGCCGTTCGAGCAGTGGGACTGGGCCCACTACCTGCACATAGCGCGCGACGGCTACTTCCCCGACCCGCAGCCGGGTGCCGGCCAGGCGGGCGGGGACAACAGAGAGGCCTTCTTCCCCGGCTTCCCCATGCTCCTGCGCGCGGTGCACACGATCGTCCCGCAGTGGACGGTGGCGGGCCTGCTGATCTCCTTCTGCGCCGGAGCGGTCGCCGTCCTCGCCCTGGCCCGCATCGCGCGGCACTACACCGCGGCCGAGGAGGTCGGACCGCGCACCGTCCTCTTCTTCCTCCTGTCGCCGTGCGCGGTGTTCCTCGCCGTCGGCTACACCGAGGCGCTCTTCCTCGCCCTGGCCCTGCCGGCCTGGCTCGCCGCCCTCCGGCACCACTGGCCCCTGGCGGCTGCGCTGACCGCCCTGGCCACGTCGGTACGGATCAGCGGCCTCTTCCTCGCCGCCGCCGTCGCCCTCCACTTCCTCCTCAGGCCCCGCTCCGACGCCCCCTGGCGCGCCCTGCCGTGGCTGGCCCTGCCCGCCCTGCCCGCGGCGCTGTACTCCTGGTACCTCCAGGCGCAGACCGGCGACTGGATGGCCTGGAAGCACGCCCAGGAGCGCGGGTGGTACCGGACGTTCGACCTCCCGTGGGACAGCTGGTCGGTCACCTGGGACGCCGCCTTCGCCCACCAGCAGAAGACCGGCTACGGCCTCATGTTCCAGGCCGAACTGCTCGCCATGGTCGTGGGGATCGTCCTGCTGGGCGTCCTCCTGTGGCGGCGCCGCTGGGCGGAGGGCGCCTACATCGGGCTCACGTTGTGGAGCCTCGGCACGTCCTACTGGTACCTGTCCATCCCCCGGTCCACCCTCCTGTGGTGGCCCCTGTGGATCGGCCTGGCCGCCTGGAGCCTGCGCAGGCCGCAGATCAAGACGGCCTACCTCTGCGTCGTCGCCCCCGTCTCGGCGATCTACATGGTCACCTTCCTGTCGGGCCGCTGGGCGGGCTAACCCGCGACCACCCACGACACGCAACCCACGACACGAGCCCGCAGCCCCCGGACCCACCTCGCGCGACAAGCGCCGAGGGGTCTCGGGGGCTGCGGGCTACTGGGCCGGCCTCTGGGAGCGAGCCCGTCAGGGCTTGAGCTTGCCCTTCGACTTCTCCTTGGCGTCCCGCGCCTCACCCCGTGCCTGGAGCGCCGCGCCCTTGGCCGCGGTGGTGTCGTCGCCGACCGCGTGCGCCGTCTTCTTGACCGCCTTGCCGACGACCTTCTCGGTCTTCGCCTTGGCCTTCTCTCCTGCGCTCACGATGTTCCTTCCGTAGGCGGCGTTCGACTGTGCCGTCCGCTTGCCCGGGCCCGCGCGGCCGAAACAGCTCCCCTCGGACCGACCGCGCCCGGCAGGACGAGAGGAGCGGCGCGCCGACGCGCGGCAGCGGACCCGTACCGGCCGCCGGCACGGGATCGTCCACGAGCGGTCCGCTCAGCACTCCCCGCGCCACTTGGCCCGGGTGAACGTGACCCCCTCGGCGAAGTCGAGCTTGTAGGTGCCAGGACCCGGGTTGTAGTGCAGGCACTGCTCGTAGGTCGCACCCTGGTAGGTCCAGGTCAGCTGGATGTGGTCGGCGTCGGGGTAGGGGATGCCGTTGTTGAACACCGACCGCCCGCTGACGCTGCCGGTCCAGCTGTGCTGGGACTTCACCAGGAGCTGGCCGGTCTGGCCCTCGCCGGCGTAGATGCAGAAGAACTGCTTGCCGCAGCCGGCCGGATCGGCCTCGGCGGACGCGGTGGGTGCCAGGGCCAGGACACCCGTGAGAGCGGCGGAGGCGAGCAGGGGGAGCAGCAGACGCTGACGCACGATGAACTCCGTTCGGTGCACGGCGGGAAGAAGTGACAGGCGGGAAGAAGTGACAGGCGCGATTCCGCGCGCACCCGTCGAGTGCGGCAGCCGACGACCCGCTCACCTCACCTTTTGTACCGGCTGCGCTCTTCGGAGGAATCTCTTCCGCCCCCGGGAACCGGCCATGTTCGCGAACCGCCCGAAATCCCCGCAGCAGCACGTCGGCGCGGCCCGGCGCAGGAAACACCACCGTGATCCGCCTGTTCGACGATGGCCACATAAAGCCCCGCATACTCAGCGCGATTCGGGGAATCGGCCGCCCCCGTCCGGCGGCGGCATGCCACTTTGAGGGAGCCGGGTGGCTCTCGTGGCCCCCGTGCCATCACATCCATGGGGGAAACGATGTCCTTGTCGCGCAGCGACGCGCGTCGCCGACGCACGCGTATACGTTCCGGCCGCCCACGGGCCGCCCGCTCCTTCACCGCCGTACTCGTCGCCCTGGCCCTCGGCGCCGCCGTGGCCCCCGCGACGGCGGCCCCGGGACCCGCTCCCGGCGACGGCTCCCACTGGGGCGACCACGGCCGCGCCGCGATGCCGCCGGTACGCACCGGCACCACCCGCCCGCCCCGCACGGCCGCCTCCGCCGCCCCGTCCGCTGCCGAACGGGCCTGGCGACAGCGGGAGTCGGACCGGCTGCGGCACGGCGGCCGGCGCTCCGCCGCCCCGTCCGCCCTCGCCCCCGCCGCGGGCTTCGTCCCGCGCGGCCAGGGCGACGTACCCTGGCACCGCGTCTTCGGCTTCCGGATGACGGACGCCCTGACCGGCCGGATCGACTACTCCACCGGCAACCTCATGCTCGCCGCCACCGACTTCGACATCCCCGGCGTCGGACAGAAGCTGCAACTCAACCGCACCCACAACTCGTTCACCGCCCCCGAGGGCCAGGTCAGCCGGCCCTGGTGGCTCAACTGGGAACGCAACCTCGACGTGTCCGGCGCGGGCTCCGTGCTCGCCTACGACGACACCGGCGCGACCCTGGAGTTCACCCGGAACGCCGACGGCACCTTCACCACCCCCACCGGCTGGTCCAAGGACCTGCGCAAGAACGCCGACGGCACCTACACCCTCACCGACCGGGGCTCCGGCACCGCCGCCGCCTACGACGGCAACGGGCGCCTGACGAAGACCACCGACCGCAACGGCGGCGTCCTCACCGTCACCGCCCACCTCGACCCGCAGACCGGCGCCTCGGCCGGCTTCAAGCTCACCGAGACCCGCTCGGGCCGCTGGATCGACCTCACCCGCACCGGTACCACCCGCTGGAGCGCCAAGGACAGCACCGGCCGCACGGTCACCTACGACCTGAGCGCCGACCACGGCGACGTCCTGCGCACCACCGACACCACCGGCCACACCACCGCGTACGCCTACGACGGCGACGGCCGGGTGACCAAGGTGACCAGCTCCGAAGGACGCTCGACCGCCTTCACCTACGACACCGCCGACCGCGTCACCTCCATGCGCCGCTACGCCGAGAACGGCGACGGAGGCAGCGGCCCCACCTACACCTACGCCTACAGCGCGGCCGGCCCGGCCGAGCAGGGCACCACCACGGTCACCGACCCGCTCGGCCACAGGACGACCTACGAGCACAACGCCGACGGCGAGATGCAGAAGGTCACCGACGCCCTCGGCCACGGCCGCTCCTCCACCTACCAGAACCACCTCCTGCAGACCGCCACCGACGCCATGGGCACCGGCAGCGGCGGCTCCGGCGGCAATGTCACCGCCTACGGCTGGGACACCCGCAACAACCCCACGTCGGCGAAGCTGCCCACCGGGGCGACCAGCACCGGCCAGTGGCAGACGGTGGCCGGCGCCGAGCGCCCCAGCAGCAGCACCGGCGCCGACGGCGAGAAGACGTCCTACACCTACGACGCGGCCGGCAACACCGCCTCCGTCGCCACCACCGGCACCGGCGGCGGCACCCGGACCTTCGCCTACAACGAGGCCACCCCGCGCTGCGGCGGCTTCCAGGGCCAGATCTGCACGGCCACCGACGCACGGGGCAAGAAGACGGAGTTCCACTACGACACCGCGGGCAACCTGGACACCGCCACCCCGCCCGCCCCGCTGGGCCGCACCACCTACACGTACGACGCCCTCGGGCGCACGGCGACCGCGACCGACGGACGCGGCGTCAAGGTGAGCTACACCTACGACCGGCGCGACCGCGTGACCTCGGTGACCACCGCCGGCTCCCCGGACGTCACCTACACCTATGACGGCGACGGCAACCTCACCACCCGCACCGACGCCACCGGCACCCAGCGCTACCAGTTCGACGCCCTGAGCCGGGAGACGATCCGCACCCTCCAGGACGGCTCGCAGACCGTCCTCGCCTACACCGCCGACGGCAACGTCGACACCTACCGCGACCCGGGCGGCACCACCGCCTACCAGTGGGACGCCGCCGACCGGCTGACCCAGCTGACCGGCCCGCAGGGCAAGAAGACCACGTACGCCTACGACAACGAGGACCGGCGCACCCGGACCACCTACCCCGGCGGCACCGCCCAGACCCAGGAGCTGGACGCCTCCGGCCGGCCGAAGGACATCCGGGTCGTCACCCCCTCCGGCATCATCTCCGACCACCTCGCCTACACCTACGCCTACGCCGCCGGCGGCCAGACGAAGGACGGCACCAAGGTCCGCACCCGCACCGACACCCTGACCAGAACCCGTACCGACTACTCCTACGACGGGAGCGGCCGGCTCTCGCTGGCCAAGGAGACCGACCCGGAGGGCCGGGAGACCTCCTGGCAGTACTGCTTCGACGCGGCCGGCAACCTCACCTCGCAGGGCGACCGGATCGGCTGCCCGGCGCCCACCGCCTACACCTACGACGACGCCTCCCAGCTGACCGCGCGCAACGGCGTGACCACCGGGTGGTCCTACGACAAGGCGGGCAACGAGACCGCCGGCGCCCCCACCGAGCAGGCCGCCCGCACCGCCGAGCAGTACACCGGCTACGGCCAGCTCAAGTCCCTGACCACCGGCGGCAGCTCCTACGCCGCCCAGTACGCCAGCACCGACAGCAGCGAGCGCACCCGCCTCGGCGACACCGTCTTCCACAACGGCCCGCTCGGACTGTCCGGCCAGACCAGGGCCGGCAAGGACACCGAGTTCATCCGCGAACCAGGCGGCACCCTCAACTCCGCCTCCACCGGCGGCGCGAGCAACTACTACCTGACCGACGCCCTCGGCTCGGTCATCGGGCTGGTCGACGAGTCGGGCAAGCGGACCAACACCTACGCCTACACGCCCACCGGCCTGCCCCGCACCGGCACCACCGAGACCGTGCCCCAGCCCTACCGCTTCGCCGGCGGCCAGCAGGACGCCACCGGCCTCTACCACCTCGGCAACCGCTACTACGACCCGCAGCTCGCCCGCTTCACCCAGCCCGACCCCTCAGGGCAGGAGAAGAACCCCTACCTGTACGCCGAGGGCGACCCAGTCAACCGCATCGACCCCGGCGGCCTGCTCTCCGGCACCGCCAGCGGCGAGGCCTGCTACTACGTCTGCCTCGGCGTGGGCGGCACCGTCAACAGCGACGGCTCCTTCCACCTCAGCCTCTCGGCCGGCTTCGGCTCGCCCGGCGTCAGCGGCGGGGTCGAGGTGGGCAGCGGCAGCGCGAGCAAGGGGTTCAGCGTGCCGGCCACCTGCTCGGCGGGTCCGGCCAGCGGCACGGTCGACCTCGCGAGCGGGTCGGCGTCCGCGGCGGTGAGCCCGAAGTGGAGCAGCCCCAAGTGCTCGGTCCGCGCCTCGTACACCTTCTGACCCCGGGCGGCCACTCCTCCGGGGGTGTGCCGCGCGGAACCGGGTGAGGATGAGGGGGCGGGCCCGACGGGACCGCCCCCCCGACCCGAGGAGAGCGCGGACATGAAAGCGGTGCGGTTCGACAGCTACGGCGACGAGGACGTCCTGGAGGTCCGGGACGTCGACGACCCGGTGGCGGCCCCGGGCGGGGTCGTCGTCCGGGTGAAGGCCACGTCGATCAACCCGGGGGAGGCCGCCATCCGGTCGGGCGCGATGCACGAGATGTGGCCCTCCACCTTCCCCTCCGGGCAGGGCAGCGACTTCGCCGGCACGGTGGAAGCGGTCGGGGACGGCGTGGCCGGGTTCGCACCGGGGGAGCCCGTCCTCGGCTGGACCGACGAGCGCTCCGCCCAGGCCGAGCTGGTGTCCGTGCCCGCCGAGCAGGTGGTCCGCAAGCCGGACGGGCTGAGCTGGGAGGTGGCCGGCTCGATGTTCGTGGCGCCCGCGGCCGGCTACGCCTGCGTCACCGCCGTCGCCCCGCGGTCCGGGGAGACCGTCGTGGTCTCCTCCGCCGCGGGCGGCGTCGGCGGCGTCGCGGCCCAGCTCGCGCGGCTGGCTGGGGCCACCGTCATCGGTCTGGCCGGCGAGGGCAACCACGACTGGCTGCGCGAGCACGGCATCGTCCCCGTGACCTACGGCGAGGGACAGGACGCCCGCATCCGGGAGGCGGCCCCGCAGGGTGTCGACGCGCTGATCGACACCCACGGCGGCGGCTACCTCGACCTCGGCGTCGAACTCGGCGTCGCGCCCGGCCGGATGAACAGCGTCATCGACTTCGAGGCCGCCGGCCGCCTGGGCGCGCAGACCGTGGGGTCCAGCCAGGTCATCGACGCCGGCGTACTGGGCCACCTCGCCCGGCTCGCCGCCTCCGGCGAACTCGACATCCCGGTCGCCGCGACGTACCCGCTCGCCGACGTCCGCGCGGCCTACCGGCGACTCGCCGACCGCCACACCCGGGGCAAGATCGTCCTGCTGCCCTGACCGTCCGCGGCTGCTAACCCCGGTGGATCTCGGTGTCGCCGTTGACCGTGCGCAGGGTCAGCCGGTGCCGGGAGTCCGCCGGTCCCGCGGCCGGGGCGTCCGCGGTGGAGCGGCCGTTGACGGTGCTCGCCTCGGTCGCGTACGCCGGGGCGTCCGCCGGCAGGGTCACCCGGACCGAGCCGTTGCGGGTCACGCCGTCGAGCGTGTCGGGCGAGGTCGCGCACAGCAGGTCGACATCGCCGTTGACCGTCTCGGCGCCCACGGTGCGGGCGCCCAGACCGGTCGCGCGGACGGAGCCGTTGCGCGTCACGAGGCGCTGGAGCGTCCCCTTCGCGCCGGAGTCCTGCACCGTGACGTCCCCGTTGACGGTGCTCAGGCTCAGTCCGCCCCGGACGTCGCTCACGTCGATCCCGGCGTTGCGGGCCCGCACGGTCAGCGTGACCCCGGCCGGCACGTGCACCAGCGGCATGCCGCCGCAGTTCTCGCGGGCCCGGTCGTCGCCCTCGTCGCAGGGCAGGTCGAGGGTGTGCGAGGATCCGTCGCCGTCCCAGCGGGCGAGGGTCGCGTCGTCCACCGTCACGTCGTGGTCGTCGGTCCCGACGACCCGCACACCGCCCTGGGTGGTGATGACCAGCCGGTCGCCGTCGTCGACCGAGGCCCTCCGGAACCCCTCGCCGCGTTCGCCGGTCCGGGTGCCGGGCAACGGCCGGTCACCGTCGCCGTGGTGGCCGCAGGCCGTCAGCGCGAGGAGCGGGATCAGCGCACACCCGGCCCGGGCCGCACGGCCGGACCTGCTCCATGAGGACGTCATGGCGTCCGTATGCCCCGGGGGGCCGACTTCACCGAGCGGTCCGGGAACCGGACGGCTCCCGGCGCCGGGTCTCAGTCCGGGCGTACGCCGTCGACGGGGACCCCCAGCCGGGCCGCCACACCGCCGAGGACCTGCCCCAGCGGGAGCGCGACCCGGGCGAGGGCCTCCCGGTCGCCACGCGTCGGATCCCGGTTGACGATCAGCACCGGCTTGCCCTCCCGGGCCGCCTGGCGCACGAACCGCAGCCCGGACATCACCGTCAGCGAGGAGCCGAGGACCAGCAGGGAGGCCGCCGCACGGACCGCCTCACGGCACTGCTCCACCCGCTGCGGCGGCACGGTCTCGCCGAAGAACACCACGTCCGGCTTGAGGACGCCGCCGCAGCGCGCGCAGGGCACCACCTGGAATCCCCGCACCTGGTCGTCTGTGAGGTCGGCGTCGCCGTCCGGATTGATCCCGGCGGCCACCGGCGCGAACCCCGGGTTGGCCGCCTCCAGCCGGCGGGCCAGTCCCCGGCGTGAACCGGCGGCGCCGCAGGACAGGCACACGATCCGCCCGAGGCTGCCGTGCAGCTCCACGACGTCCGCGCTGCCCGCGGCCTGGTGCAGCCCGTCGACGTTCTGCGTGATCACGCCCGAGAGCAGCCCGTGCCGCGCGAAGGCCGCCACGGCCAGGTGCCCGGTGTTGGGCCGGGCGCCGCCGAAGACCCGCCAGCCCAGATGACTGCGCGCCCAGTACCGGCGCCGGGCCTGGGGGTCCGAGACGAACTCCTGGTAGGTCATCGGCGTGTGCCGGCTCAGGCTCCCGCCCTCGCCCCGGTAGTCGGGGATTCCCGACTCGGTCGAGATGCCCGCGCCGCTGAGCACCAGCACCCCGCCGCTCCTGAGCGCGTCGGCGACCGGCACCCAGTCCGTGGTACCCGGCGGCAGGTCCCCGTCGGGGACCCAGTTCAGGGTGGGGCGCATGCGCATGCTGCAAGGGTACGAAAGCGGGCCGGCCCGCCGTCGGGACGGGCCGGCTGCCGGTCAGCGCACCAGCTTGACCAGCTTGTGGTTGGCGAACTCCTCCATACCGAACCGGCCCAGCTCCCGGCCGAACCCGGAGCGCTTGACCCCGCCGAAGGGCAGCTCGGCCGCGGTGCCGGCCGGTCCGCCGACGAACACCATCCCGGTCTCCAGCCGCCGTGCCACCCGCTCGGCCTGCTGCTCGTCGTCGGTCTGCACCGAGGCGCTCAGTCCGTACGGCGAGTTGTTGGCGAACTCGACCGCCTCGTCCTCCGAGCCCACCCGGAACAGCAGCGCCACGGGGCCGAACAGCTCCTCCTGGTAGGCCCGCATGTCCGGGGTGATCCCAGCCAGCACGGTCGGCTCGTACCAGGCGCCGGGACGGTCGATGCGCCGACCGCCCGCCAGCACCGTCGCGCCCTTGGACACGGCGTCCTGGACCTGCTCGTCCAGTGTCTCGACCGCCTTCTCGGAGGAGAGCGGCCCCATGAAGGTGTCCGGGTCGGCGGGGTCGCCCGGCACGATGCCGCGCACCGCCTCGGCGTACCGCTCGGCGAATCCGGCGTAGTGCTCCTCCAGGGCGATGATCCGCTTGGAGGCGTTGCACGCCTGCCCGGCGTTGGCCATCCGCCCGGCGAGGGTGTTCTTCACGACCCGGTCCAGATCGGAGACGCCGAGGATCAGGTAGGGGTCGGAGCCGCCCAGCTCCAGCACGACCTTCTTGAGGTTGCGACCGGCGATCTCGGCCACCGCCGCCCCGGCCCGCTCCGAGCCGGTCAGGGAGACGCCCTGGACACGGTCGTCCGCGATCAGGGTCGCGACCTGGTCGTTGGTGGCGAAGACGTTGACGTAGGCGCCCTTCGGCAGCCCCGCGTCCTGGAACAGCCGCTCCATCTCCAGCGCGGACTCGGGACACTGCGGCGCGTGCTTGAGCAGCACCGCGTTGCCGAGCATCAGGTTGGGCGCGGCGAACCGGGCCACCTGGTAGTACGGGAAGTTCCACGGCATGATCCCCAGCAGCGTGCCGACCGCCTCCTTGCGGACGACGGCCCGACCGCCGGAGGCGACCTCCAGCTCCTCCTCGCGGAGGAACTCCTCGCCGTGATCGGCGTAGTAGCGATAGATCGACACGACCGTCCGCAGCTCGCCGAGGGCCTGCTTGACGGGCTTGCCCATCTCGCGGGTGATCACGGCGGCGAGCGCCTCCTTGCGCTCCTCGTACAGGTCCGCGACCCGGTGCAGCACGGCGGCGCGGTCGGCGGGCTCGCGGGCGGCCCACGCGCGCTGGGCGCCGTCGGCCAGATCCAACGCGTCTCGCAGTTCGGCATCGGTGGCGGTGGGGTATTCCCGCACGGTCTCGCCGGTGGCGGGATTGACGACTCGGTAGTGTTCCATGGGCACCGACTACCCACCGGACAGACCGGAACACTCGGGCGTCTCGTCCGTTACCTGTCGCTACCTGGCCGAATAGGTGAGGCAGTCGGCGACGTCGTCGCGCGGGCCGATGTCGACGGCCGCGGCGGTGCATTCGAGTTTGTCGTTGTGCACGCAGTCGGAGCGGTGGCAGGCGCCGACGAGACCATTGCGGTCCATTCCCGAACGCGGCGTTATCTCGACGAATGTGCCGCAGTGCGCGTGGTCGCCGCCGACGGTGATCGCACCGGCGTGGCAGTCGGACGCCTGGTTGTAGGAGCAGTTGGTGGCCGAACAGCTGTGAACCTGGGGCATGTCCTGAAGCGTGGTCATATCTCCACGGTAGACCCCGCCCGAAACCCCCGCCAGGAAATGAAGCCTTGCCTCACTGGCATTCCGGAGAGGCCGTGAATGCGTCATTCCGCCAATTCGTCACTGGCGATTTCCCTGAGTGCCTCCAGGGTCTCCCGCATGAGCCGCCCCATCGGCGCGTCCTCCTCGGCGCCGACCCACCGCTCGAAACCGATCTTGAACACGGCGACCCCCGCTTCGGCGCTCAGCGCGGCGGCCGGCTGTGCGACCCCCCGCCCCATCAGGGCTTCGGTCAGGGCGGACGCGATGGAGGCGAGCTTGATCAGCTCCCGCTCCCGCAGTTCCGCGTGCGCCGCGATGACGGCCTGCCGGCGGCGGGAGTGGTCGCGGCGGTCGGTGAAGAACTCGGCGGCGGCGTCGAGGGCGGCCGCCACCGCGTCCAGCGGCGCCGTGCCGACCGGGGCCCCGGCGACCGCGTCCGTGAACAGCTTCAGCAGGGTGTCGGAGCCGTCGAAGAGGACCTCGCGCTTGTCCGCGTAGTGCCGGAAGAAGGTCCGCTCCGTCAGCCCGGCCCGCCGGGCGATCTCCGCCACGGTGGTCTGCTCGTAGCCGCGTGCGCCGTACAGCTCCAGCGCCGCCGCGGCCAGGCGTCCGCGCGCGTCCGGCTCCCATCTGCCCATGCGGCGATTCTATGTGATGACAGTGCCTGCCATCAGGTGTACCGTCGATGACAGTCACTGACATCGATGGTCCGAGGTGTTTCCCATGCGTGTCTTCGTCACCGGAGCGTCCGGCTGGATCGGCTCCGCACTCGTCCCCGAGCTCATCGACGCCGGCCACCAGGTCGTCGGGCTCGCCCGCTCGGAGGAGTCCGCCGCCGCGCTCGACGCCGCCGGCGCCCACAGCGTCCGCGGCACCGTCGACGACCTGGACCTCCTCAAGGAGACGGCCGCCGCGTCGGACGGGGTCGTCCATCTCGCCTTCAAGCACGACATCGCCTTCAGTGGCGACTTCCGCGCCGCGGCCGAAGCCGACCGCCGCGCCGTCGACGCCTTCGGGGACGCGCTGGCCGGCACCGACCGTCCCTTCGTCATCGCCTCCGGGGTGATCGGCCTGCGGCCGGGACACCTGGCGACCGAGCGCGACATGCCCACGATCGACGGCTCACCGGCGTCCGTCCGCGCCGCCACCTCCCAGGCCGTCCTCGCCCTCGCCTCGCGCGGCGTGCGCTCGTCCGTCGTCCGCCTGTCGCCGACCTGTCACGGCGACGGCGACAACGGCTTCATGGCAGCCCTCGTCGCCACCGCCCGCGCCCGCGGTGCCTCCGGTTACCTCGGCGACGGCACCCAGCAGTGGCCGGCCGTCCACCGCCTCGACGCCGCCCGGCTGTTCCGGCTCGCCGTGGAGCGGGCCCCGGCCGGCTCGGTGCTGCACGGCGCCGCCGAGGACGGTGTCCCGCTCCGGGACGTCGCCGAAGTGATCGGCCGCCACCTGGACGTCCCCGTGGTCTCCGTCGCCCCCGAGGACGCCGCCGACCACTTCACCTGGCTGAGCACCTTCCTCGCCCTCGACGCCCGGATGTCCCACACCGTCACCGGTGAACTGCTGGACTGGCGGCCCACCCAGGCCGGACTCCTGGAAGACCTGGACAAGGGCCACTACTTCCGCGAGACGGCACGGTCCGCCTGACGGAGTCCGGCGTCAGCCGTGCAGGCTCGGGCGGTAGACGAGCTCCTGGATGTGGCCGTCCAGCGTCCGGTGCTCGAGCAGCTCCAGGTCGAAGTCCTCCGCGCCCCGGAAGAGCGGATCGAGCCCGGTCCTGCCGGTGATCACGGGGAACAGCGTCACCTGCACCCGGTCGACCAGGCCGGCGGCCATCAGGGCCCGGTTCATCGCCAGGCTGCCGTGCGAGCGCAGCGGTACGTCGGACTCCTCCTTGAGCCGCGCGACGACGTCCAGGGCGTCGCCGGCGACGACCTCGGCGTCCGGCCGGTCCACCGGTTCCTCCAGCGTGGTCGACACGATGGTCGCCGGCATGCGCCACATGCGCGTCACCCACGGGTCGCGCACGTCGGAGTCCTCGGTGCTCGCGGCCAGCATCCCGGCGAACAGCCGATAGGTGTTGGCCCCGAAGACCATCCGCTGCCGCTCGTCGTACAGGGCGAGGCGGTGGTCGAGCAGCTCGGGCCCCTGCTTCCCCCAGTAGCCGGTCCAGTCGCCGCTCGCGGCGCCGAAGCCGTCGAGGCTGGAGAAGACGTCGAAGGTGTACGAAGCGGACATGGTGTGCTCCTCGCCGGACAGGTCGGTCGGGTCGTTCCGGTAGTGCAGACCGGCGACCACGGCGTGACTCATCGCTGGTCCGGTCACTGAGCCAGATCGAGGGCGGCGCGGATGACGCTGTCGGTGTCGATGCCGTGGTGGCGGTACACCTCGTCCAGCGAGCCGGACTGGCCGAACCGGGTCACGCCCAGGGTGCGCAGCGGCACCTGGCGCACGGCCGCGAGAAAGGCCAGCGTGTGCGGGTGGCCGTCGAGGACGGTGACCAGGGGAGTGGCCCGCGCGGCGGGCAGGACCTGGTCGAGGATCCAGGTGCTGGCGCCGCCGTCGCCGCCGCGGGCGTCCAGGGCCTGGAAGAGGAGCCCGGGACTGGTGACGCAGACGACGTCCGCCGGGACGCCCAGCGCCCCGAGCCGGTCGGCCGCCGCCAGGGCCTCGGTGACCATGGCGCCCATGGCGGCGATGGTGACCCGGGGGCGCTCGGTGCGGCGCAGCGGATAGCCGCCGGCGACCACCTGGCGCCGGCGGCGTTCCCGGGCGGCCGGGTCGGCGGGCACCTCCGCCAGCGTCTGGTCGACCGGCCGGGTGGACAGGCGCAGGTAGGCGGAGCCGCCGTCGGCCCGGCCCAGCCGGGAGAGCGCGGCCAGCAGGGCCCACTCGGTGTCGATCGCGAACGCCGGCTCCCAGGTGGTGCAGCCGGGCTGCTCGATGCCGAGCGAGGGCGTGGTGACGGACTGGTGGGCGCCGCCCTCGGGGGCGAGGGTGACGCCGGAGGGCGTACCGACGAGGACGGACTGGCCGCCGGCGTAGATCCCGAAGGACCAGGGCTCCAGGGCGCGCTGCACGAAGGGGTCGTACAGCACGCCGATGGGCAGCAGCGGCTCACCCCAGCGGCTCCAGGTCGCGCCCAGCTCGCCGAGCATCCCGACCAGGTTGGTCTCGGCGATGCCCAGCTCGATGTGCTGGCCGGACGGCTTCTCCCGCCAGTGCAGCAGGGTCTCGGCGTCGTCGTGGAACCAGTCGACCCGCTCGGTGGGGGACCAGACCCCGACCTTGTTGACCCAGCCGCCCAGGTTCGTGGACGAGCTGACGTCCGGACTGACGGTCACGACGCGGCGGGCGGCCTCCGGCGCGGCGCGGGTCAGGTCGAGCAGGACCCGGCCGAGGGCCGCCTGGGTGGTCGCGGTGCCGGTCGGCGTACGCCCGATGTCGGCGGGCACCCGCGGCGGCTGCCGCGTCACCACCGGCTCGCGGCGCAGCCGCGCCCCCGCCTCGGCGCACAGCCGCCCGGGCGGCGAGTCGGCCGGGAACCCGGCCCAGGGCAGGGCCGGGTCGGCACCTGTCCGCGCCGCCAGCTCCGCGATCTGGGCCTCGGTCAGCAGGGAGGAGTGGTTCTGCGGGTGCCCCTGGGTGGGCAGGCCGTACCCCTTGACGGTGTAGGCGAAGATCACCGTGGGACGGCCGTCGTCCACGGCGCCGAGCGCGCCGTCGATGGCGGAGAGGTCGTGACCGCCCAGGTTGCGCACGGCCCGCAGCACGGTCGCGTCGTCAAGACCGCTCAGGAGCGCCGCGACCGGCCCGGAGCCGGCGCCGGAACCGGGCAGCCGCTCCCGCAGCTCGCCGGCCGAACAGCGCAGCATCCGCTGGTACTCCGGGTTGGGCATCGCGTCGATGCGGCGGCGCAGCTCCTCGCCCCCCTCGCGGGCGAACAGCTCCTCCAGCAGGGCGCCGTACTTGAGGGTGAGCACCTGCCAGCCGGCCGAGGCGAACATGCCGCGCAGCCGGTCCGCGGCGATGTCGGGCACGACCCGGTCCAGCGACTGCCGGTTGAGGTCGACGATCCAGACCAGCTCGCCGAGTCCGGCGACCTGCGGGTCGAGGACGGCCTCCCAGACCGCGCCCTCGTCCAGCTCGGCATCGCCGACCAGGGCGTACTGCCGTCCGGCCGCCATGCCCGCGTCCGCCGAGGAGTAGCGGCGGGCGATCGCCCCCCAGATGGTGGCGGTGGCCCCGATGCCGACGGAACCGGTCGAGTAGTCGACCGGATCGGGGTCCTTCGACCGGCTCGGATAGCTCTGCAGGCCACCGAACTCGCGCAGGCTGCTCAGATACCCCGCGTCGAGCGCGCCCTGCAGGTAGTTGACGGCGTGCAGGACCGGAGAGGCGTGCGGCTTGACCGACACCCGGTCCTCCGGCCGCAGATGCCGGAACCACAGGGTCGTCGTGAGCGACACCATCGAGGCGCAGGAGGCCTGGTGACCCCCCACCTTGAGTCCCGACGGGTTGGGACGCACCCGGTTGGCGTGGTGCACGATGGCGCTGGACAGCCACAGCACACGGTCCTCCACCTCGCGCAGGACGTCGTACGAGCCGTGGCCCGAGGCGCCGGGGGCGCCGGGCCGGGCGGGAGCGGTGGTCATGACGGCAAGGACCTCCTGGCGGCACGAGGGGCACCCGGTGAGCGGTCGGTCGTTGTGGTGGAGCACATCATCCGGCCAGAATGTGCGCAAGAGAACGTGTGATAACAGTGCAGCGTGCTCCGAATCCGTCCCCTGCTCCCCGAGAAGGTGCGCATCGTGACCCCTCCGGCGCGGATAGACCACACCGATGCCCGGCTCCTCCTCGCTCTCGCCGCGCACCCCCGGGCCACCGCCGTCGCCCTCGCCGAGCAGGCGGGCGTCAGCCGCAACACCGTCCGGTCCCGGCTGACGGCGCTGGAGGGCAGCAGGGCCGTGGAGTCGTTCGACCGCCGGGTCAGCCCGGCCGCGCTCGGCTACCCGCTGGCCGCGTACGTCACCGCCCACGTCGTCCAGCGACGTCTCGACGAGGTCGCCGCCGCGCTCGGCGCCGTCCCCGAGGTGCTCGAGGTGCACGGCCTCACGGGCGAGAGCGACCTGCTGGTCCACGTGGTGGCCACCGACGCGGACGACCTCTACCGCGTCGCCGGCCGCCTCCTGGCCGTCCCCGGGGTGGAGCGCACCCAGACCGCGCTCGTCATGCGCCGACTGGTCGGGTACCGCCTCACCCCGCTCCTGCAGCGGGCCGCGGCGCGGCGGCATGGCTGATAACATCCGGGCGGCAGCGCACGGAAGCTGCCCGAAGGAGGGCCATCGTGGCGGGAGCCGGTGGGGCCGGCGTGCGTCGCCTGCAGCCGCTGTCCGTGGTGGAGCAGGTGACCAAGGAGATCCGGCGCTCCATCCTCGCCGGTGACCTCCGGCCCGGGCAGGACTTCTCCCTCCGCGAGATCGCCGGGCGCCTGGGCGTCAGCATCATCCCCGTGCGGGAGGCGTTGCGGCACTTGGAGGGCCAGGGCCTCGTCATCACCGCCCGCGGCAAGAGCGCCACCGTCGCCCCGCTCAGCCGCGAGGACCTGCGAGCGATCTACCGCCTGCGCCGGCAGATCGAACCGGAACTCGCCGGCCGCGCCTGCCTGCTGCTGACCGACCGTGATCACGCCCGGCTCACCGCCCACCTGGAGATCTTCGCCGACCCCGGCTTGGGCCTCGAGGAGATCTACGAGACGCACCACGAGTTCCACCTCGACCTGCTGCGCCCCGCGGCCACCGACTGGGACCTGCGCGTTCTGAGGATGCTCTGGCACTCGGCCGAACGCTACGTGCGCCTCGCCTTCGGCAACCGCGACAGCGACCCCGACGAACCCCGCCGCCGGGAAGCCGCCCACACGCAGCTCCTCGCCGCCGTCGCCGAACGCGACCCAGGCCGCGCCGCCCAGGCGGTCCTGCACCACCTCGACGTCAACGAGCAGATCGCCCAGCAGGGCATCGCGGCCATCGCGGACTGAGGCCGCGGCGCCCCGCCTCCTCCCACCCGTCCTGAGAAGACTCGACAAGAGGCTCGATCCAGGGGCTGGCTGTTATCACATATCACCAGTACGGTGGTGCGCACCCGCAGGCACAGCGTCCAGGGAGACCCGATATGTCCGCGAGCCCCAAGTTCGCCCACGTCGTTTTCCAGACCGCCCGGCCGCAGGAGATGCGCGACTGGTACTGCACCGTCCTCGACGGCCACGTCGTGTACCAGGACGAGGCGCTGTCGTTCATCACCTTCGACGAAGAGCACCACCGAGTGGCCCTCATCCACCCGCCCGTACCGCTGCGGCGCAGGACGCCCGACATCGCCGCGATGCACCACGTCGCCTACACCTTCGACTCCCTGGACGACCTGCTCACCAGGTACGTCCTGCTGCGCGACCGCGACGTGCTGCCCGCCGTCTGCATCGCGCACGGCGTCACCACCTCGATGTACTACCGCGACCCCGACGGGAACATGGTCGAGATGCAGATCGACCGCTTCGCCGAGCCGGACGACGCGACCGCCTACATGAAGGGGGCCGAGTACGCCGCCGACTCCGTCGGGCCCTCCTTCGACCCGGAGGCCCTCCTGGAGGCCCGCCGTGACGGCGCGACCGTGGAGGAACTGTGCGACCGCGCCTGGGCACTCCGCGCGGACCTCCCCGACCCCATGCCGGTCCTCATGGGCGCCGCGGACTGACCCGAGCCGGGCCCCGCGGCCACCGGACCGACGCCCGATCCCGACCAGGAGCAGCACGTGGAAGAGCAGCAGTGCCTTATCTGCGGCCTCGAACAGTCCGACGACGCCCTCGTGGTGTTCCGCGACGACCTCTGGGCCGCGGAGGTCGTCCCCGGCTACGACGTACCCGGCTGGTTCTTCCTGCGCGCCCGGCGCCACGCGGAGCGGATCACCGGCCTGAACGGCGAGGAGCAGGAGACCTTCGGCCGGCGCGCCCGGGACCTGGTCGCCGCCGTCACCGAGGCCACCGGGGCGGAGACCACGTACATGCTCATGTTCGGGGAGGCGTTCGTGCACTTCCACGTCCTGGTCGCGGCTCGCACCGCCGACATCCCCGCCGACCGCCGCTCCGGCGACCTCCTCAAGCTGCGCACCGAGCGGGCCGACCCCGAACGCGCCAGGGCCCTGGTCCCGGCGGTCCGCGAGGCGTACGCGAGCGGGACCCGTCCCGAGCAGGCCGCCGGTCGGCCGGTGCCGGCCGAACGCTGAGGGGCGGGCCTGCCCGGTTGGGCCGCGCGGCACGGTCAGGCCGGGGCCCCGCTGCGCCGCGGCCTCGGCGCGGGCGAGCGGGCGGCCGAGCGGCGGATGGCGTCATCCATCCGGGAGTGCCAGGCGGGGTCCATCAGGTGGTGCCGGACCGAACCGTCCTCGGCGGCCGGCCGCGACGACGACAGCAGGCCGCAGGCCCGGTACGCGCACCCCGAGGGCCACGCCCGAGGTCACCGGCGCGATCACAGCGCGCTCCGCCCGGCCGCCTCCACCGCGTCGAGCGCCCGCACCAGGCCGCCGTCCGCGTGCCGCGTGACCCAGGCCCGCTGCTCGCGCGAGTGACGCCGCGGCACGGCCTCGACCAGCATGATCAGATACAGGCAGCAGCGGTACAGCTCCAGCCGCAGCCGCACGGAGTCGGTGAAGCCGGCCTCCCCGCCGGCACCGGCGTACCCCGCCAGGAACGCCTCGTCGCCCTCGATGTCGCCGAATAACGCCAGAGAGACGAAGTCGGCCACCGGGCCCCCCAGAACATCCGCTCCCCGCCGTCCCACGGCCTCCGGCTGACGTACCTGATCGGGTTCACCCCCGGGGGCGGTCATGGCGCCGCAGGTTCTCGAGGAGTGTGCGTTCGGCCGCGGTGAGTGGGGGGTGTTGGAGCGTCGGGCGCAGAGGGCCGGTGAGTGCGTCGAGGAGTACGGCGGGTGCGGCGAGTGAGGCCGGGTGGGCTTGGAGGGCGAGTACGTCGGTGAGGGCGGTGGCCGCGTGGAAGGAGCCGGTCGCGGCACGTGAGAGACGGCTGACGTAGCGGTGGAGCATCCGGTCGACGGCGCTCGGCTTCTTGCCCTGGGTGGTGGCGAAGTGGATGTCCTGGCCGGTGGAGAGCGTCCACGCGGTGTTGACGATGCGGCCGATGGCGCGCTGGAGGCGGTGGGCGCTCGGGCGGCCGGCCGGAGCGCCTCGGAGATGTTCGCGCAGGGCGAGGGCGCTCTGCGCGGTCACCGAGATGCCTTGGGCGTAGACGGGGTTGAAGGCGGCGACGGCGTCGCCGAGGACGGTGAGGTTCTCCGGCCAGCGGGCCAGGCGTTCGTAGCGGTGACGCCGGTTGGCGGTGCTGTGGGTGACGTGGATGTCGCTGAGGGGCTCGGCATGGGCGATGAGGTCGCCGATGAGGGGGTGGCGCAGGCCGCGGGCGAAGGGTTGGAAGGCGTCGGTGTCGCGGGTGGGCCGGCGGCCGGGTGCGCCCATGAGGCTGACGTGCCAACGCTCGCCCTCGATGGGCAGGATGCCGCCGGCGGCGGCGGGACCGGGCAGCCGGGGGTCGGCGTTGATGCCGATCATGGGCCAGTCGCGGGTCGGTACGGGGGCGCGGTAGAGGCGGCTGGCGTAGACCAGGCCGGAGTCCACGCTGTCTTCGGTGAGGCCGGTGATGCCGAGCTCTTCGAGCCAGTTCGGTGTGCGGGTGGTGCGTCCGGAGGCGTCGATGACGAGGGTGGCGGCCAGGTCGGCTTCGGTGCCGTCGGCGTGGCGTATCCGGACTCCGGTGACGGTGTGGTGGTCGCCGAGGAGTTTGACGGCTCTGGTGTGGGGGCGTACGCGGATGCGCGGATCCTTGAGGGTCTGGGTGCGGATGACGTAGTCGGTGAGGTCGCGGCTGGCGGCGACGATGTAGTGGGTGGTGCGTTGCCAGCGGCGGTACCAGCCTTCGGGTGAGTAGATGAGGGTGTTGGTGGTCATGTGGATGCGGTGTGCGCCCTGGGCGACCAGGTGGTCGATGCTGCCGGGCAGGAGGGTGCTGATGGCTTCGGCGCCGCCGGTCTGCAGGATGTGCAGGTGGGCGGCTTGGGGGACGCCGGTGCGGGGATGCGGTCCGTCGGGCAGATCGTGGGCCTCGATGATGTCGACCGTTTCGACGTGGTCTTTGACGGCGGTGGCCGCGAGCATGCCCGCGATGCTGCCTCCCACGATGACGGCGCGTGTGGGGGTGGGGTGGGGGGCGTGACTCATGGTGGGCTGCTTCCTTCGATGACCGGTGTGGTCGCGAGGACGTCGAGGACGACGGGGGAGGTGAGGGCCAGGGAGACCGGGACGAGGTCCGGTGGATGCCATCGGGGGATCTGCGCCTCGCCGGTGGCGGGTGGGGGTGGGGGCGGGGTGCGTTGGCGCTCCCGGGCGGTGAGGATCATGGCCGCGTCGGCGATGGCGCTCGCGGTGGGTTCGGTGTGGCCCTTTCGGCGTGCCGCGTGGTGTGCCTGCCGGCGCACGGTGTGGTCGTAGTAGGGGGCGAGTGCGAGCAGGGCGTCGTAGAGGGCGGTTCTGCGCCAGGTCAGCAGCACAGCGGGGGGTGTGCGCCACCAGGGCAGGGTGGTGCGGATCGCGCCGGGGGTGGGTACGTGGCGCAGTGCCTGCCACAGGGGGGTGAGGTGGCGCAGTTGTCTGATGATGCGGGTGGTGGCGGCGATGCGGGGACCGATGAGGGGGAGGGCGAAGCCGATGGCGCCGAGTACGGCGGAGGGAGCGGCGAGCGTGGGGGAGACCTGGTCGATGAGGAAGTCGAGGTCGTGGTGGCCGGTCCACCGGGCTGCAACGGCGCTCAGCCGCATGATGTCGTAGCACACGTGCAGGAGGTAGGCGGGGGCGAGGAAGCGCAGTCCGGTGCGCAGAGTTCCGTTGACCTGTTTCGACCACCGCCAGCAGAGGATGCTGGTGGTCATGGCGGCGACGCCGTGGGACAGCAGGTAGGTGACGATCATTTCGCGCAGGTAGGGGGTGTTGGCGTAGTAGGCGTCGAAGAGCGTGAGTTGTTCCACGGGGGCGTCTCCGGCCCGGAACAGTGCGAAGAGGGCGCAGATGACCAGGCTG
This sequence comes from Streptomyces sp. NPDC048182, assembly GCF_043202555.1. Lineage (NCBI taxonomy): Bacteria > Bacillati > Actinomycetota > Actinomycetes > Kitasatosporales > Streptomycetaceae > Streptomyces > Streptomyces sp. NPDC048182. The sequence continues at coordinate 387,063 of NZ_JBIDAQ010000007.1, forward strand.
TAGACGGTGACGCAGATCCGTGAGGCCCGCCGGGTGCGGTCCGGGGGCGCGGGCCGCCAGTTGATGATCAGCAGCAGGCTGGCCGCGGAGTAGGCGGTCGTCGTCGCGTAGACCACCGGGGCGGCGAAATTGGTCACGCCGGTGGCCCGGTTCAGTTCGACGATGGAGCGGGGGGCGGCCAGGAGCATGATGCATCCGCCGGCGAGCAGGAGCAGGCAGGCCGCGCGCAGGAGCGAGTCGCTGCGTCTGCGTATCAGGGCGGGGACCTTCAGGGCGCACACCAGCAGCAGTCCCACCCCGCTGGCATAGAAGACGGCGTTGCTGGAACCTGACGTCATCTGTGGTGGATCCCCTCCCCGGCCCGCGGCCCCCCGGCGTTGGTGTGTGGTGTGGAGTGCGGCGGGTCAGGGCCGTTTGAATCGGTGGGCCATGGAGTGCTGGAGCCGTGCGGGTAGTCCGTGTGCGTGGGGTGTGGAATGCGCTTCGTCGAGGGCCGCCTGGACGTCGGTGGCGAAGAAGAAACCGAAGCGTTCGGCGTCCACTTCCTCTTGTCGTGCCCGGGTGTCGGTGCGTGCGGCGTAGTGCAGTGCGGCGTCCGTGGCCTCTGCCTCGGAGTTGTCGTCGCCGGTGGTTTCGCTCAGGCGGGCGGCGAGTTGGTCGAGAGCGCTGGTGGTGCCGGTGTGGTCGGCGCGGTGGGCGGTGTGCGGGTGTGTGGTGGCGCAGTGTCCGTGGAGCATGTGCCAGGCCTCGTGGCCGATGATGACGAGTTGGTGCTCGGGGCGGGTGTTCTCCTCGTAGACGATGAGGTCGTGGCCGGCGCGGTTGACCCACAGACCGCTGGCGGTCATGGGCGGGAACGCTGTGGTGCGCAGTCGCACGGGGCGTCCGCGTACCCGGCTCAGGGCGCGGCCGACGCAACGGAAGAGGTCTTCGCCGGCGGCGGGGGGTGTGAGGTTGCCGGCCAGCCGGGCGCTCAGTCGCCGCATCGCTCTCGGTGTGGTGGTCACTGTTCCGTTTCGTTGTCGTCGAGTTGGAGGAGGGCGTGGAGGGTGGCGTTGAGGACGTTCCAGTGTTCGGGTGGGAGGTCGTGGGCTTGGCGTAGGGCGATGCCGCGGATGTCGTTGTGGTGGGTTGGGGTGCTGGGTGTGGGTGGTGTGGGGGGCGGGTTGGTGGGGGGTTGGAGGGTGGTGAGGAGGTGTTGGAGGGTGTGGTGGAGGGCTTGGGGTGCGGGGCGGGTGAAGAAGGTTTCGCCTTGGTCGATGTGGAAGACGGCGACGAGGCCGTGGAGGAGTTCGACGCTGGGCATCTTTTGGCCGGCGCAGATCTGTCGGGCCCAGTAGGTGGAGATGCCGAGTTGGCGGGAGATGTGGGCGGCGAGGTCGGACATGGGCCGGCCGGTGTGGGCGAGGTGGGCGTCGGCGAGGGTTTTGATGCGGGTGCGTACGCGTTCGCTGACGGTGTCGGGGGGCGGCCGGCGGCCTTCGAGGAGGGCGCGGACGGTGTGTTCGGGCAGGGCGGTTGCGGCGGACAGGCTGTGGGGGTCGAGTACGTCGCGGGGGTGGATGCCTCGTTCCCGCAGGAGGGCTCTCAGCCGGTCGAGGGTTGCTGCCAGTGGCGGGTCCGGCTCCACCGGGTTCCTCCCTCTGGGCCAGGGATGTCGGAGCGCAACAGTGCGGGAACCCTATCGGCTGCCGGCCTGGTTGTTCAACGGGCGTTTCGGGCTGGGTGGGCGGTCGTTGACGGGGCTTTCGTGCGCTGGTGGCCGAGGCGGGACGGGGGAGGCCGCTGGGTGGTGGGGCGTTTCACGGTGCACGTGCCGGGGGCCCCGGGCGGTGGTGCTGACCGGGGCCCCTGGGGGGTGTGGGGGTGGGGGTTACCAGGTGAGGGGGGTTGATTGCGCGCTGGTGGCGGTGCAGTAGGAGGTGAAGGTGCCGCCGCTGTTGGTGACGGTGAGGCTGAGTGACCAGTTGGCGGCGTTGGGGGTGCCGGTCAGGGTGTGGGAGTCGGTGGTGTCGCCGGTGGTGAGGGTGCCGGTGGTCAGGGGGAGGGGGCCGAAGGCGATGGGGTCTCCGGCGGCGGCGGCGGGGTTGACGGTGCCGGAGAACGTCACCTGGCTGGTGGCGCCGCCGGTGGTCTTGTCGAGGGTGAGGGTGGAGGTGACGGAGTCGGCCGGATAGGGGAACTGGGTGGTGATGTCGGTGGATTCGATGCGGATGGATTTGGTGGCGGCGGTGGTGGCCGCGGTGAGGGTGAGGGTGCCGCTGCCGCCCGCTCCGCAGTCGTAGGCGGCGGTGGTCGCGGTGGCGGTGGCGGTGGCTGTGGCGGCGGTGGCGGGGCCGGCCGGGGCCAGCAGCGCGGCGAGTGCGGCGGGGGCGGCGAGCGCGGTCAGGGTGGTCCGGCGGGTGGTGGTGGTCATGTCGGGGCTCCTTGGTTGCGGGTGTCCCGGTCAGTACATGTCGTGGTCCTCTTGCGGCGGTTGGTGATCTCTTGGCCGTCGTGGCGGGTCTGGTGTTCACCGGGCGGGGGTGGGGTGTCCGTCGCGGGGGCGCCTGGGGGGTGCTTGAGGATGGGCCGGGGGGTGCCGGGTGTGCGGGCCGGGTGCGGGGCGCTGCCGGCCTGTGGCCGGGCTGCTGCTCGGCGTGGCGCGTCCCGGCGTTGCTGTCGGGGTCGGTGGAGCGTGCCGTCTGCGGGCTGTGGGGGTTGGAGGGTGGGTGGAGGGGTGCTTGAGGTGTCGGGGTTTTGTGTTGTGGGGGCGGGGTCGGGTTTCCCACACTGGGGGCTTGGGTGTTGTGGGGCGGTCCGGGAGGGGGGCCTGGTCCTGGTCTTGGGTTCCGGTTCCGGTCCTTTCTGTATTTCTTTGTGTGTTTGTGGGGGGGGGTGGGGGTTGTGGTGGGTTGTGTTGGGGTGGTGGGGCGTGAGTGGTTGGGGGGTGTGGGGGAGGCGGGGGTGGTGGAGTTCCGGTTGTTGGGGCCGGTGTGTGTGGTGCGGGCGGGGGTGGAGGTGCCGTTGTCGGGGGTGAAGATCCATACGGTGCTTGCGGTGTTGTTGCTTGCGCGTGGTGGGCTGGTGGGGGATGGCCGGCTGAGTGCTGCTTTGTG
>NZ_JBIDAQ010000008.1:0-171553 GCF_043202555.1 Streptomyces sp. NPDC048182
CAGCTCCACCACACCGGAGGTCTTCGCCATGATCAAGCACCCACGCGTGTCAACAACGCTCGTGATCAATACACCTAGGGCGTGTCCGCAAAGTCGCGTCGTCCGCCCGTAGGGCGGGCCGCGCGGCGTCCGGTGCGTGCTCTCGGTGTGCCGGGCGGACGCCCGCGTACTGGTTGTACGCGGGTGTTCGGCCGGTGCGGCGAGTGGGGGTCCCCCCTGCTCGAAGAGCTTGGGGGAGCGTGCCGGGCGTCGCCAGGCAGGCGGGACTTTGCGGACACGCCCTAGCAGCCAGCGCCACCACGATGTCGGATTCTCGCCAGCCCGGCCCGCCCCGATGGGCGATCCTTGACCCATGCCTACGGGGATGCACACCGACACCGAGCGCTGCGCGCGCGCCGTGCGGTCCAAGGACGCGCGGTTCGACGGCTGGTTCTTCACGGCCGTCCTGACCACCGGGATCTACTGCCGGCCCAGCTGCCCGGTGGTCCCGCCCAAGCCCGAGAACATGACCTTCTACCCGAGCGCCGCCGCCTGCCAGCAGGCCGGCTTCCGGGCCTGCAAGCGCTGCCGCCCCGACACCAGCCCCGGCTCCCCGGAGTGGAACCGGCGCGCCGACCTCACCGCCCGCGCCATGCGGCTGATCGCCGACGGCGTCGTGGACCGCGAGGGCGTGCCCGGCCTCGCCGCGCGCCTCGGCTACAGCACCCGGCAGGTGGAGCGCCAGCTCCTCGCCGAGCTGGGCGCCGGACCGCTCGCGCTCGCCCGCGCGCAGCGCGCCCAGACCGCCCGGCTGCTCATCGAGACCACCCCGCTGCCCTTCGCCGACATCGCCTTCGCGGCCGGCTTCTCCTCCGTACGCACCTTCAACGACACGGTCCGCGAGGTCTTCGCCCTCAGCCCCGGCGAGCTGCGCGCCCGTGCGCCCCGGCGGCAGGCCGGAGCGGCGCCGGGCGCCCTCGCCCTCCGCCTGCCGTTCCGCGCGCCCCTCCACCCCGACAACCTCTTCGGCCACCTCGCCGCGACCGGCGTCCCCGGCGTCGAGGAGTGGCGGGACGGCGCCTACCGCCGCACCCTGCGCCTGCCGCACGGCCACGGCGTCGTCGCGCTCGCCCCGCGGCCGGACCACATCGCCTGCCGCCTGGTCCTGAGCGACCTGCGGGACCTGCCCGTCGCCATCAGCCGCTGCCGCCGGCTGCTCGACCTGGACGCCGACCCGGAGGCGATCGACGCGCAGCTGAGGACGGACGAGGTGATGGCGCCGCTGGTGGACAAGGCACCGGGCCGCCGCGTCCCGCGCACGGTCGACGAGGCGGAGTTCGCCGTGCGGGCCGTCCTCGGCCAGCAGGTCTCCACGGCGGCGGCCCGCACCCACGCCGCCCGCCTGGTCCTCGCGCACGGCGACCCGGTCGAGGACCCGGAGGGCGGCCTCACCCACCTCTTCCCGTCGGCCGAGGCGCTGGCCGGGGTGGACCCCGAGGCCCTGGCGATGCCCCGCACCCGCCGCACGACGCTCACCACCCTCGTCTCCCACCTCGCCGACGGCTCCCTCGCCCTGGGCCCGGAGAGCGACTGGCCGTCCGCCCGCGAACGGCTCCTCGCCCTGCCCGGCTTCGGCCCCTGGACCGCCGACGTCATCGCGATGCGCGCCCTCGGCGACCCCGACGCCTTCCTCCCCACCGACCTCGGCGTCCGCCACGCCGCCCGCGACCTGGGCCTGCCCTCGACCCCGGCGGCGCTGACCGCCCGGGCGGCGGCCTGGCGGCCGTGGCGGGCGTACGCGGTCCAGTACCTGTGGGCGACCGGCGACCACCCGGTCAACTTCCTGCCCGCCTGATCCCCGACCGAGGAGAACCCGTGCGCCACCACACCGTGATCGACAGCCCGTACGGCCGGCTCACCCTGGTCGCCGAGGACGACGCCCTGTGCGGCCTCTACATGCCCGACCAGCGCCACCGCCCCGCCCAGGAGACCTTCGGCCCGCGGTCGCCCGCGCAGGATCCGCCCTTCGCGGAAACCGCCGCCCAGCTCGGCGCCTACTTCACCGGCGACCTGACCACCTTCACCGTCCCCCTCACCCTCCAGGGCACCCCGTTCCAGCGCACCGTCTGGAACTCCCTGCGGGCCATCCCGTACGGCGAGACCCGCACCTACGGCGAACTCGCCGCCGCCCTCGGCAACCCGGCCGCCTCCCGCGCGGTCGGCCTGGCCAACGGCCGCAACCCGGTCGGCATCATCGTCCCCTGCCACCGCGTCATCGGCGCGAGCGGCTCCCTGACCGGCTACGGCGGCGGCCTGCCCCGCAAGCGCCGGCTGCTGGACCTGGAGCGCGGCACGGCCCTCTTCTAGCCGCCCTCCGCCGCCACCCGCCGCAGCAGCGCGGGCAGCGCGGTGCCGATGGGCTCCCGGACCACCTCGTCGGCGACCTCGTCGTACGGCGTCGGCTCGGCGTTGACGACGACGAGCCGGGCACCGTGGTCGGCGGCGACCCCCGCGAGCCCGGCCGCGGGCTGCACCTGGAGACTGCTGCCGACGGCGACGAACACCTGGCACGCCTTGCTGATGGCGACGGCCTGCCCCAGGACCTCCGGGTCGAGGCGCTCCCCGAACATCACGGTCGCGGACTTCAGGATCCCCCCGCACGCGAGGCACGGCGGATCGTCCTCACCGCCCGCGACCCGCCCGAGCGCGTCCTCCATCGGCCCGCGCACGTGGCAGCCGGTGCAGACGTACTCCCGCGCGGTGCCGTGCAGCTCCAGCACCTTGCGGGCGGAGAGCCCGGCCAGCTGGTGCAGCCCGTCCACGTTCTGCGTGATCACCCGCACCGGCACCCCGGCCCGCTCCAGCTCGGCGACCGCGCGGTGTGCCGCGTTCGGCTCGGCCCCCAGCGCCCGGCTGTCCCGGCGCATCAGCCAGGACCGCCGCCGGATCTCGGGATCGCCCATGTAGTACTCGTACGTCACGAGCTTCTCCGCCTCGGGATCCCGCCGCCACAGCCCGTTCGGCCCGCGGTAGTCGGGAATGCCGGAATCGGTGGAGATCCCGGCACCGCTGAGCACGGCGACGAGTGGCTTGGAGGTCATGCGGACGAGGGTAGGGCGCGGGGCCCCGCCCGGCGACGCGATATCCGCGACCTCACCGGTCCACCCGGCGGCCGTCCTCCAGCTCCGCCGGACCCGAGCCGTCCGCCAGGACGTCCAGGGCGGCCAGGACGCGCCCGCACAGGGCGTCGAGCAGGTAGCCGGACAGGTCCTCGCGGGGGACGGTCCGCCAGGAGTCCAGTTCCTCCTGCTGGAGCCGGATGGCGCCGAGCTGCTCGCGGGTGAGCACCCCGCCGTCGTAGACGTACGCCACCAGCGGCGGGCGCCCGGGCCCTGACACCCAGTCCACCGCGAGCAGCCGCCCCGGCGGGACGTCGAGCCCGACCTCCTCCAGCGCCTCCCGCCGCGCCCCCTCCCGGGGGGTCTCCCCGGTGTCCGACTCGATCGTCCCGCCGGGCAGCGCCCAGCCCTCCCGGTAGTTCGGCTCGACCACCAGCACGTGCCCCCGCTCGTCCCGGAACAGCACGGCGGCGCCGGCGAGGACGCGGGGGAGACCGGCGATGTACGTGGCGTAGTCAGCAGTGCTCATCCCGGCAGGGTAGCGAGGGCCGGTGTCACGGGGCGGACAGCGCGTCCAGCTCCGCGCCGAGCGCCGCCCGCAGTGAGTCGTGCCGGGAGCCGAGCCGGTGGCGGGGCTCGGTCCAGTGGCCGACCGGGCAGCGCCACAACGGGCAGGGGTCGAGGCGCCCGCAGACGTGGAGGAACGAACGTCCCCGATGACCGCGAAACCCGCCGCCAGGCGTCGCAGCACCGTGGGGTTCTCGCCCCGCAGCACGGCGCCGATCCGGTCCGTCCGCCAGTCGTCGGTCACGGTCGGAAGGGTGTCGGGGGCGGGTATCACGGTGCGGGCCGGGCATGACGGGGTGGGTGTCCTCCGGTTATGGTCGCTGCGGCGCGACTGCCTTGACGTGCGCAAGGCTCGGAGAGCAAGGGGAAATCAAGGTGGCTGACGCTTCAGTGGACGGGGCCCGCCGGGTGCTCGTCGCCGCGGACAAGTTCAAGGGCTCGCTCACGGCCGTGGAGGTCGCCCAGCGGGTGACCGCCGGGCTGCGCCGGGTCGTGCCGGACGTCGAGGTCGAGGCGCTGCCCGTGGCCGACGGCGGCGACGGCACGGTGGCCGCGGCGGTCGCGGCCGGGTTCGAGCGGCGGGAGGTCCGCGTCACCGGGCCCGTCGGCGACCAGGTCACGGCGGCGTTCGCGCTGCGGGACGGTACGGCGGTCGTGGAGATGGCCGAGGCGAGCGGGCTCCAGCGGCTGCCGGACGGCGTGCTCGCGCCGCTGACCGCGTCCACGTACGGCTCGGGCGAGGTGCTGCTCGCCGCGCTGGAGGCCGGGGCGCGGACCATCGTGTTCGGGGTCGGCGGCAGCGCCACGACCGACGGCGGCGCGGGGATGCTGGCCGCGCTCGGTGCGCGGTTCCTGGACGGGCGCGGGGAGCCGGTGGCGCCCGGCGGGGGCGGGCTCGCGGAGCTGGCCTCGGCCGATCTGTCGGGGCTGGACGCGCGGCTGTCCGAGGTCGAGCTGGTGCTCGCCAGCGACGTGGACAACCCGCTGACCGGGCCGAAGGGCGCGCCGGCCGTGTACGGGCCGCAGAAGGGTGCCTCCCCGCAGGACGTGGAGGCGCTGGACGCCGCGCTCGGGCACTTCGCGAAGGTGCTGGAGGGGGCGGTGGGTGCTCGGGCCGCCGAGTTCGCCGCGTCGCCGGGGGCGGGGGCCGCGGGTGGGATCGGGTTCGGGGCGATGCTGCTGGGCGCGCGGTTCCGGCCCGGAATCGACGTGATGCTCGACGTGCTGGGCTTCGCGCCCGCCGTGGAGCGGGCCGAGCTGGTGATCACGGGGGAGGGGTCGCTGGACGAGCAGACGCTGCACGGGAAGGCCCCCGCCGGGGTCGCGGCGGCGGCGCGGGCCGCGGGCAAGGAGGTCGTCGCGGTGTGCGGGCGGCTGGCGCTGCCGGTGGAGAAGCTGGGGCGGGCGGGGATCCGCCGGGCGTATCCGCTGACAGACGTCGAGCCGGACGTGGCGAAGTGCATCGCCGACGCCGGGCCGATCCTGGAGCGCGTCGCGGAGCGCATCGGCCGGGATTTCCTGAGCTGAGGCCGAGGAGGGCGGGCGCCGGGGGCTTCTTCTCGCCCCCGCCGCCCCTACCCTTCCCGTCCCCGGGGGCTGCCGCCCCCGGACCCCCGCTTCGGCCCTTGATGGGCCTCGTCCTCAAACGCCGGACGGGCTGAAGCCCTTGAACGCGGGGTGGGCTGAACGCCCTCGACCTCGCCCATGTCCCCACCCGCACGGGCGGTGGGTGGGCATAGGTCCGGGGGTCTGGGGGCGGCAGCCCCCAGTGACCCGCGCCTCGGGCAGGCTCAGGGCTCGATGCCGTGGACCAGCACCCCGTCCACGTACGCCGTCACCTTTGGCGCGTCCGCGTACGAAGACGCCACCCGGTAGCTGTGATCGTCGGCCTCGGTGAACGCCGACCAGTCGGCCTTGTTCACACGGAGCTGGATCTCCCCGGTGGAGGCCCCCGCGGCCAGGCTCCCCGAGGCGAACGACACCTCCAGGTAGTGGTCGGCCCCGGGCCGCCCGGCGGGCAGCGCGACCACCTTCTCCCGCACCGCCCCGCACCCGACCGCCGCGTAGTCGCACCACGCGCTGAAGGCGGACGACCCCCCGTCACCGGTGAACCAGTAGCGCAGCGTGACACGCGACAGGTCGGCAGCCGCACCACCCCGGTTCACCAGCCGCAGCCCCGGCTTGATCTGGTTGTCCGTCGCCGACTGGTCGTTCACACGGTGCTGGACGACGAGCCCCGGCCCCCCACCACCGCCGGCAGCCGTCGTGGCCGTCGCCTCCGCGGAGGCCGCCGAGACGTTGCCCGCGGCATCCCGCGCGCGCACCGTCCAGCGGTAGGCCGTGGAAGGGCTGAGACCCGTGTCGGTGTACGAGGTCGCGGCGGCCGAGCCGACGCGCGCACCGTCGCGGTAGACGTCGTACCCGGTCACCCCCGTGTCGTCGGTGGCCGCCTGCCAGGCGAGGGTCGCCGACGTGGCCCCGGCCGCCGTGGCGGTGAGACCGGTGGGAGCCGACGGCGCCCGGGTGTCGGGCGGCGTCGTGCTGCCGCCGAGGGCCTGGCGGACGGCGTCGTACGCGGCCTTGGGGCGGTACTGCTCGTCGTAGAGCGCGGCGGATCCCTGCCCGGGGAAGGCGGAGGGCACCCAGCTGTACTTGTCGGTGAAGTCCCACACCGTGACCGACTCGCACCGCGTCACGCCCAGGCACGCCTCCACGGCACGCCGGTAGTAGTCGTTCTGCACGGCCGTCTTCGCGGCGTCGACGGGCAGCGGCATGCGGACGTCCAGCTCGGTGATCGCCACGTCGAGGCCGAGGTCGGCGAAGCGCTGGAGGTTGGCCTGCATGCCGTACGGGAAGCCGTACTGCGTCGCCAGGTGGACCTGGAAGCCGACGCCGTCCAGCGGGACGCCCTGGGCCTTCAGGCGGCTCGCGAGGCGGTACATGGCGTCGGCCTTCGCCCCCGAGCCCTCGGTGTTGTAGTCGTTCAGGTAGAGCTTGGCGTCCGGGTCGGCCGCGCGGGCGGCGCGGAACGCGTACGCGATGTAGTCCTCGCCCATGGCGGCGTAGAAGGGGCTCGTGGTGCGGAAGGTGCCGTCGTCGTTGAAGGGCTCGTTCACCACGTCCCAGGTGTGGATCTTGCCCTTCCAGTGGCCGGCGACCTGCGCGATGTGGTTCTCCATCGCCCCGCGGACCTGGGCGGCGGGAAGCGCGGCCACCCAGCCGGGGAGCTGGCTGTGCCAGACCAGGGTGTGGCCGCGCACCTGCTGCCCGTGCGCGCGGGCGAAGTCGACCAGGGCGTCGCCCCGGGCGAAGGAGAACGCCCCCTGCCGGGGCTCGACGGCGTCCCACTTCATGGCGTTGGCGGGGGTGACGCGGCCGAATTCGCGGGCGGCGACGGTGGTGTAGGCGGGGTCGGCCAGCCCCGCGTCGTCGACGGCGGTGCCGAAGCGGCGGCCCTGGGCGGCGGCGAGGGCGTCGAGGGAGCCGGGCTCGGCGGCGCCGGCGGGCGCGAGTGGGGTGAGCAGCAGGGCGGCTCCGGCGGCCAGGGCCACCAGACGTAAGCGGGGTAAGGGCATGACAGTCCTCCGCGGCTCGGAAGAGGTGCTTGGGAGCGCTCCCACGGTGCGGGAGAGTCGTGCACCTGTCAATATGTGCGGGGCATTGCAGCACCGGTTGCTGGGGGCTCCGCCCCCAGACCCCCGGCCTGTGCCCACCCACCACCCGTGCGGGTTGGGAAATTGGCGCCCACAAACAGAAGAGCCCCGAACCTCACCCAGGTCCGGGGCCCCACCCAGCGGAGCGCTACGGCTGGGCCGCCCGCGCCTCCCGCCGGTTGTCGCGGAAGTTGTTCACCCGGCGGGCCGTGGCGAACAGCGGGATCACCGCGCCCATCACCAGCTGTAGCGCACACCCGGTCTGCAGCAGCAGCTGCCCGCTCGGCGCGTCGAACGCCCAGCCGGCCAGCAGCCCCATGGAGAGGACGATCCAGCCGAGCATCGCCACCGCGAGGCGCCCCCGCGGCTTCGGGTACTCCACCCGGCTCACCATCAGCCAGGCCGTCCCCAGGATGGCGAGGAGCGTCGCCGGGAACGGCAGCTCCAGGAGCACGATGGAGACCACCGTCAGCGCCCCGAAGGGCGACGGCATGCCCTGGAAGGTGCCGTCCTTGAGCGTGACGCAGGAGAAGCGCGCCAGGCGAAGGACCACCGCGAGGAGCACCACGATCGCGCCCACCGCCGCCACCCGCTGGTGCGCGTCGTCCGCCACCATGCCGTAGACGAGGACGAAGTACGCCGGGGCCAGGCCGAAGCTGATCAGGTCGGACAGGTTGTCCAGCTCCGCGCCCATCGGCGAGCTGCGCAGCTTGCGCGCGACCAGCCCGTCGAACAGGTCGAAGATCGCCGCGCACAGCATCAGGATGACCGCCGTGGCCGCGCTGTGCCGGGCCATGCCCGACTCCTGGCTGCCCATGAGGTGCGGGATCAGGATGCCGGTGGTGGTGAAGTACACCGCCATGAAGCCGCACGTGGCGTTGCCGAGGGTGAGGGTGTCCGCTATCGACAGGCGCATCGAGAGGGGCATCTCCTCCTCGTCGTCCACCTCGTCGGCGTCGGGCATCCAGCCACCCTTGGTCTGCGGATCAACCACGGTCAATGCGAGTCACCCCAGCCACCGTCTTCTGGCCCACCTCTACGTCTACTTCCACGCCCTCGGGAAGATAGACGTCGACGCGCGAGCCGAAGCGGATCAGACCGATCCGGTCACCCTGCTCGACCTTCGTGCCCTGCGGCACGTACGGGACGATGCGACGGGCCACCGCGCCGGCGATCTGGATCATCTCGATGTCGCCCAGCTCGGTGTCGAAGTGCCACACCACCCGCTCGTTGTTCTCGCTCTCCTTGTTGAAGGCGGGAACGAAGCCACCGGGGATGTGCTCGACCGACGTCACGGTGCCGGCCAGCGGCGCGCGGTTGACGTGGACGTTGAGCGGGCTCATGAAGATGGCGACGCGGGTGCGGCCGTCCTTCCACGGCATGATGCTCTGCACCACTCCGTCGGCGGGCGAGATGACCCGGCCCTGCGCGATCTCGCGCTCGGGGTCGCGGAAGAACCACAGCATCCCCGCCGCCAGCGCGGTGGCGGGGACGGCGACGGCCTTGGCCGCGCCGGATCGACGCGACCGGGCCAGGCTGAGGGCTGCGGTGGCGACGGTCGGCAGAAGCCACGGCGATGCTCCGCGCGCGAGGCGTACGCCGGCGAGGCTGTCGCGAAATGCAGAGGTTTGGCTGTGGGGCATGGATGACCTTCGTAGCGGATGATGCCGCGCTCTGACGGGGGACGGCGGCTTTTAGCCGATCGTAGCGGCTTCCTGTCGCAACTGGGTAAGCCAGGAAGCCGAGTCGGCGGCCGAAGAGTGCCTACGGGGTGTGACCTTCTTCTCCATCGAACCGCGATCAAACCACCCCGTATCGGGACATTCAGCCCTGGAATCGATACTCTTCGAGCAACCTGCGCCCGATGATCATTTTCTGGATCTCGGCGGTCCCTTCACCGATCAGGAGCATCGGGGCCTCGCGGTAGAGCCGCTCGATCTCGTACTCCTTGGAGAAGCCGTACCCGCCGTGGATCCGGAAGGCGTCCTCCACGACCTCCTTGCAGTACTCGGAGGCCAGGTACTTCGCCATCCCCGCTTCCAGGTCGTTTCGTTCGCCCGAGTCCTTTTTGCGTGCGGCGTTGACCATCATCGCATGCGCCGCCTCGACCTTGGTCGCCATCTCGGCCAGCTTGAACTGGATGGCCTGGTGCTGCGCGATGGCCTTGCCGAAGGTGTGGCGCTCCTGGGCGTAGCGAACGCCCAGCTCGAAGGCGCGCTGGGCCACGCCGCAGCCGCGGGCGGCGACGTTGACGCGGCCGACCTCGACGCCGTCCATCATTTGGTAAAAACCGCGTCCGGTGGTGCCGCCGAGGACGCGGTCGGCCGGGATGCGCAGGCCGTCCATGATCAGCTCGGTGGTGTCGACGCCCTTGTAGCCCATCTTGTCGATCTTGCCAGGGATGGTGAGACCCGGGCGGACCTCGCCGAACCCGGGCTCCTTCTCCACCAGGAAGGTCGTCATCGACTTGTGCGGGGCGGTGCCCTCGGGGTGACCCTCGTCACTGCGGACCAGGACGGCCACCAGGGAGGAGGTGCCGCCGTTGGTCAGCCACATCTTCTGGCCGGTCAGGACGTACTCGTCGCCGTCGCGGACCGCCTTCGACGTGATGGCCGACACATCGGAGCCGAGCGCCGGCTCCGACATGGAGAACGCGCCCCGGATGTCTCCGGCCGCCATGCGCGGCAGGAAGTGGTCCTTCTGCTCCTGCGTGCCGTGCTGCTTGAGCATGTACGCCACGATGAAGTGCGTGTTGATGATGCCGGACACCGACATCCAGCCCCGGGCGATCTCCTCCACGCACAGGGCGTAGGTCAGCAGCGACTCGCCCAGGCCCCCGTACTCCTCGGGGATCATCAGTCCGAAGAGGCCCAGCTCCTTCAGGCCGTCCACGATCTGCTGGGGGTACTCGTCGCGGTGCTCAAGCTCGGTGGCGACCGGGATGATCTCTTTGTCGACAAAGCCCCGGACGGTGGAGAGGATCTCCTGCTGGACGTCGGTCAGACCGGCGGTCTGCGCGAGACGGGCCATGGCTACTTCTCCTGCGCCTTCAGCTCCGGGCGGCCCGGCTGCTCGCCGCCGCGCTCCTTGATGTACGTCTCGGTCGGCACCATGACCTTGCGGCGGAAGACGCACACCAGGGTGCCGTCCTGCTTGTAGCCCTTGGTCTCCACGTGCACGATGCCGCGGTCGTCCTTCGACTTCGACGGCCACTTGTCCAGGACCGTCGTCTCGCCGTAGATGGTGTCGCCGTGGAAGGTCGGCGCCACGTGCTTCAGCGACTCGATCTCCAGGTTGGCGATCGCCTTCCCTGACACGTCCGGGACGGACATGCCGAGCAGGAGGGAGTAGACGTAGTTGCCGACCACGACGTTCTTACCGAAGTCCGTCGTCCGCTCCGCGTAGTGCGCGTCCAGGTGGAGCGGGTGGTGGTTCATGGTGAGGAGGCAGAAGAGGTGGTCGTCGTACTCGGTGACCGTCTTGCCGGGCCAGTGCTTGTAGACCGCGCCGACCTCGAACTCCTCGTAGGTGCGTCCGAACTGCATCGCGCTCAGACCTCCGGGATCTCGAACGTGCTGGTGCGCCGCATCCCGGCGGCGCGGCCCTTGCCGGCCACGACCAGGGCCATCTTGCGGCTGGCCTCGTCGATCATCTCGTCGCCGAGCATCGCCGAGCCCTTCTTGCCGCCCGCCTCGGACGTGCAGTACTCGTAGGCGTCCAGGATCAGCTCGGCGTGGTCGTAGTCCTCCTGGGAGGGCGAGAACACCTCGTTGGCCGCCTCGACCTGGCCGGGGTGCAGCACCCACTTGCCGTCGAAGCCGAGCGCGGCGGCACGGCCGGCGACCTCGCGGAAGCCGTCCACGTTCTTGATCTGGAGGTAGGGGCCGTCGATGGCCTGGAGGTCGTTGGCGCGGGCGGCCATGAGGATCTTCATCAGGATGTAGTGGTAGGCGTCCGCCGGGTAGCCGGGCGGCTGCTCGCCCACGACGAGGGACTTCATGTTGATCGACGCCATGAAGTCGGCCGGGCCGAAGATGATCGTCTCGATGCGCGGGGAGGCTTCGGCGATCGCGTTGACGTTGTTGAGGCCCCGGGCGTTCTCGATCTGCGCCTCGATGCCGATCCGGCCCACCTCGAAGCCCATGGTCTTCTCGATCTGGGTGAGGAGGAGGTCGAGGGCCACGATCTGTCCCGCGTCCTGGACCTTGGGCAACATGATGCAGTCAAGATTGGGGCCGGCACCCTCAACAACCGTCACGACGTCCCGGTACGTCCACTCTGTCGTCCAGTCATTGACGCGCACCACGCGTGTCTTGCCCGTCCAGTCGCCCTCGTTGAGGAACTTGACGATGGTGTGCCGCGCGTCCGGCTTGGCGAGGGGCGCGCAGGCGTCCTCCAGGTCGAGGAAGACCTGGTCGGCCGGGAGGCCCTGCGCCTTCTCCAGGAAGCGCGGGTTCGAGCCCGGCACGGCCAGGCAGGAGCGCCGGGGGCGAAGGCGGTTGACGGACGTCATGCGGGGACCTCCAGGGGGTCGAGCTTGTTGGCGCTGCGGATCTCGTCGACGATACGGCCGATGATCCCGGTGATGTCGAAGTCCTTCGGGGTGAAGACGGCGGCCACTCCGGCGGCCTTGAGCTGCGCGGCGTCGGCGTTCGGGATGATCCCGCCGGCGATCACCGGGATGTCGGTCGCGCCGGCCGCGCGCAGCCGCTCCAGGACGTCGGGGACCAGCTGGGCGTGCGAGCCGGACAGGATGGACAGGCCCACCGCGTGCACGTCCTCCGCGAGGGCGGCGTCCACGATCTGCTCCGGGGTGAGCCGGATGCCCTGGTAGACCACCTCGAACCCGGCGTCGCGGGCCCGCACGGCGATCTGCTCGGCCCCGTTGGAGTGGCCGTCAAGGCCGGGCTTGCCGACCAGGAAGCGCAGCTTGCCGACCCCGAGGTCGCGGGCGGTGGCGTCCACCCGGCTGCGCACCTCGCCGAGCGCGGAGCCCGCCTCGGCGGGGATCGCCACCGGCGCCGAGGACACCCCGGTCGGGGCGCGGAACTCGCCGAACACCTCGCGCAGCGCCCCGGCCCACTCGCCGGTGGTGACGCCGGCGCGGGCGCACTCCAGGGTGGCCTCCATCAGGTTCTCGGTGCCCTTGGCGGCCTCCTTCAGGCGGTCCAGGGTCTGCGAGACGGTCGGGTAGTGGAAGGGGTCGCCCATGCCCTGCCGGTCGGAGGACTCCTGGCGCGTGGTGCGCCACTCCTCGACGGCCTTGACCACCCGCGCCTCGGTCTGCGGGTCGACCGTCATGATGGCGGTGTCCAGGTCGGCGGTGAGCGGGTTGGGCTCGGTGCCCTCGAAGGCGTTGACCCCGATGATCTTCTCCTGGCCGGACTCGATCCGGGCCCGGCGCTCGGCGTGCGAGGAGACCAGCTGCGACTTGAGGTAGCCGGACTCGACGGCCGCCATCGCGCCGCCCATCTGCTCGATGCGGTCCATCTCCTCCAGGGCCGCGTCGACCAGCTCGTCCACCTTGGCCTCGACCACCTTCGAGCCCTCGAAGAGGTCGCCGTACTCCAGGAGGTCGCTCTCGTAGGCGAGCACCTGCTGGATGCGCAGCGACCACTGCTGGTCCCAGGGACGGGGCAGGCCGAGGGCCTCGTTCCAGGCGGGCAGCTGCACGGCCCGGGCGCGGGCGTCCTTGGAGAGGGTGACGGCCAGCATCTCCAGGACGATCCGCTGGACGTTGTTCTCCGGCTGCGCCTCGGTCAGGCCGAGCGAGTTGACCTGGACGCCGTAGCGGAAGCGGCGGTGCTTGGGGTTCGCGATGCCGTAGCGCTCGCGGGTGACGCGGTCCCAGATGCGCCCGAAGGCCCGCATCTTGCACATCTCCTCGACGAACCGCACGCCGGCGTTGACGAAGAAGGAGATCCGGCCGACCACGTCGCCCATCCGCTCCTCGGGCACCTGTCCCGAGTCGCGCACCGCGTCCAGGACGGCGACCGCCGTGGACATCGCGTACGCGATCTCCTGCACCGGCGTGGCGCCCGCCTCCTGGAGGTGGTAGCTGCAGATGTTGATCGGGTTCCACTTGGGGATGTGGGCGACCGTGTACGCGATCATGTCGGTCGTCAGGCGGAGCGAGGGCCCGGGCGGGAAGACGTGCGTGCCGCGGGACAGGTACTCCTTGACGATGTCGTTCTGGGTGGTGCCCTGGAGCTTGGTGATGTCCGCGCCGTGCTCCTCGGCGACCACCTGGTAGAGCGCCAGCAGCCACATGGCGGTGGCGTTGATGGTCATCGAGGTGTTCATCTGCTCCAGGGGGATGTCCTGGAACAGCCGGCGCATGTCACCGAGGTGGGCGACCGGCACCCCGACCCGGCCGACCTCGCCGCGGGCGAGGACGTGGTCGGAGTCGTAGCCGGTCTGTGTCGGCAGGTCGAAGGCGACCGACAGACCCGTCTGGCCCTTGGCGAGGTTGCGCCGGTACAGCTCGTTGGACGCCTCCGCCGTGGAGTGGCCGGCGTAGGTCCGCATGAGCCACGGCCGGTCCTTCTGGCGCTCGGTCATGGCGGCCTCAGATGTTCCGGAAGCGGTTGATGGCGTCGACGTGCTGGGCGCGCAGCTCGTGGTCGCGCACGCCCAGGCCCTCCTCGGGGGCGAGGCACAGCACGCCGACCTTGCCCTGGTGGAGGTTGCGGTGCACGTCGTGGGCGGCCTGGCCGGTCTCCTCCAGGGAGTACACCTTGGACAGGGTCGGGTGGATCTTGCCCTTGGCGATCAGGCGGTTGGCCTCCCACGCCTCGCGGTAGTTGGCGAAGTGCGAGCCGATGATCCGCTTCAGCGACATCCACAGGTAGCGGTTGTCGTAGACGTGCTCGTAGCCCGAGGTCGAGGCGCAGGTGACGATGGTGCCGCCCTTGCGGGTGACGTAGACGGAGGCGCCGAAGGTCTCGCGGCCGGGGTGCTCGAAGACGATGTCGACGTCCTCGCCGCCGGTCAGCTCGCGGATGCGCTTGCCGAAGCGCTTCCACTCCTTGACGTCCTGGGTGTGCTCGTCCTTCCAGAACCGGTAGTCCTCGGCCGAGCGGTCGATGATCAGCTCGGCGCCCATCTTCCGGGCGATCTCGGCCTTCTGCTCGCTGGAGACGACGCAGATCGGGGTGGCGCCGCCGGCCAGCGCGAACTGGGTGGCGTAGGAGCCGAGGCCGCCGCTGGCGCCCCAGATCAGCACGTTGTCGCCCTGCTTCATCTGGGCGCCGTTGCGGGAGACCAGCTGGCGGTAGGCGGTGGAGTTGACCAGGCCCGGGGCGGCGGCCTCCTCCCAGCTGAGGTGGTCCGGCTTGGGCATCAGCTGGTTGGACTTGACCAGCGCGACCTCGGCGAGGCCGCCGAAGTTGGTCTCGAAGCCCCAGATGCGCTGCTCCGGGTCGAGCATCGTGTCGTTGTGCCCGTCGCTGGACTCCAGCTCGACGGAGAGGCAGTGCGCGACGACCTCGTCACCGGGGTGCCAGGCGTTGACGCCGGGGCCGGTGCGCAGGACGACGCCCGCGAGGTCGGAGCCGATGATGTGGTAGGGCAGGTCGTGCCGCTTGGTCAGCTCGCTGACCTTGCCGTACCGCTCCAGGAAGCCGAACGTCGACATCGGCTCGAAGATCGAGGTCCACACCGAGTTGTAGTTCACCGAGGAGGCCATGACGGCCACCAGGGCCTCGCCGGGGCCCAGTTCGGGCAGCGGCACCTCGTCCAGGTGGATCGACTTGCGCGGGTCCTTGTCGCGGGTGGCGAGGCCCGCGAACATCTCGGTCTCGTCCTTGCGCACGGTGATCGCGCGGTACGACTCGGGGAGCGGAAGGGCGGCGATGTCGGCCGACGTGGCGTCGGACTGGATCGCGTCGAGGATGTCCTTCACGGTCACGGTGTTGCCTCCGGCGGTGAGCGCCCTGAGGGAGGGGCGCTTGGGGTTTGCGGCGGGTGCCTGTGACGCAGGCGCCGGACGCGCAGACGAGGGGTGGAGGTCTGCGGGGACAGCCCGGACACCTTCAACGTATGGCACCCCGTGTCACCTCGCAAGGCACTGCGTGCCAGAAGTTGCTCTCAGATGAAATCTTTACGCAACAGATGAGCGATGATCGATCGAATGGCCCGCCAAAAGGGTCCTGACATGCGAAAACGGCCACCCGGAGGGTGGCCGTCGTCACCAACGGAGGGGTGCGGGGTCAGCGCTCCTTGAGCGCCTGCTCGATGGTGCGCATGACCTCGTGCAGCGGCGCGTCGGTGCGGGCGACCGTCACCAGCACCTCGTCGTGCGCCGCGGCGGTGACCGCCGGGGCGCCCTCGGCCGGCTTCGCGTCGGCGGTGTGCCCCGCGCCGATGCCGGAGCCGAAGGTGCGGCGCACGATGGCGAAGGCGTGGTCGAGCTGCGCCTCCACGTCGCCCTGCCCGCCCGCGCGCAGCCAGCGCCGCAGCACGTGGTTGTGCGCGGTGACCACCGCGGAGGCGGCGACCTCCGCGAGCAGCGGGTCGTCGTTGGCGTCGTCGGCGTGCACGTGCTCGTCGAAGTGGCCGAGCAGGTAGCGGGTGAACAGCCGCTCGTAGCGGGCCACCGAGGCGATCTCCGCCTCCCGCAGCGTGGGCACCTCGCGGGTCAGCTTGTAGCGGGCCACCGAGATGTCGGGGCGCGCCGCGTACATCCGCATGACCTCCTTGATGCCCCGGCACACCGTGTCCAGCGGATGCTCGTGCGCGGGCGCGGCGTTGAGCACCGCCTCGGCGCGCACCAGGGTGTCGTCGTGGTCGGGGAAGATCGCCTCTTCCTTGGAGCGGAAGTGGCGGAAGAAGGTGCGGCGGGCGACGCCGGCCCGGGCGGCGATCTCGTCGACGGTGGTCGCCTCGTAGCCCTTGGCCGCGAACAGTTCCATGGCCGCCGCCGCCAGCTCCCGGCGCATTTTCAGCCGCTGGGCAGCGGCTCGGCCGCCGGCCGCGCTCTCCGGAGCGTCGGACCTGGCTGGGGTTCGTGAGGACTTGACGGCCTTGGGCATGACCCGAACGTACTGCATGCGTGCGGTGCGCTGCGCGGGACCGGGCGCCCCACCGGGCCCGGGAGCCGGGGCACTCCCGGTCGGATCGAGCAGCCCGCCCCAGTCGCGGGCCGCCCGGAACCGGCCGCCCGGCCGCTCAGCGCCGGGCATACTCGCGGAAGCCGCGCCCGGTCTTGCGGCCGAGGCAGCCCGCGGCCACCAGGTGTTCGAGCAGCGGCGCCGGGGCGAGCCCGGGGTCGCGGAACTCCCGGTGCAGCACCTTCTCGATGGCGAGCGAGACGTCCAGGCCGACCACGTCGAGCAGCTCGAAGGGGCCCATCGGATAGCCGCCGCCCAGCTTCATCGCCGCGTCGATGTCGTCCAGCGTCGCGTAGTGCTCCTCGACCATCTTCACCGCGTTGTTCAGGTACGGGAAGAGCAACGCGTTGACGATGAAACCGGCCCGGTCGCCGCAGTCCACCGCGTGCTTGCGGATCTTCGCGCAGACCTCCCGGACGGTGGCGTGCACGTCGGGGGCGCTCAGCACGGTGCGGACCACCTCGACCAGCTTCATGGCCGGAGCGGGGTTGAAGAAGTGCATGCCGATCACGTCCTGCGGGCGCGAGGTGGCGCGGGCGCAGGCGATGACGGGCAGCGAGGAGGTGGTGGTGGCAAGGACCGCGCCCGGCTTGCACACCTTGTCGAGGGTGGCGAACAGCTGCCGCTTGACCTCCAGGTCCTCGGCGACCGCCTCCACGGCCAGGTCCACCTCGGCGAAGTCGTCGTACGTGCCCGTCGGCGCGATCCGCTCCAGCGTCGCGGCGGCGGCCTCGGGGGTCAGCCGGCCCTTGGCCACCGAGCGGGACAGCGAGGCGCCCACCCGGGCCTTGGCGGCGTCCGCCTTCTCGGCGGTGCGGGCGGCGAGGACCACCTGGTAGCCGGCCTTGGCGAAGACCTCGGCGATGCCGGACGCCATGGTGCCGGAGCCGGCCACGCCCACCGAGCGGACGGGACGGCCCGGCAGCCCGGCGCCCTCCGGGTCGGGGGTCAGCGCGTCGGGCACGGTCACGGCGCTGCCGGGCGCCGCGTAGGTGTAGAAGCCGCGTCCCGCCTTGCGGCCGGTCAGGCCCGCCTCGCTGAGCTGGCGCAGGATCGGCGCGGGGGCGTGCAGGCGGTCGTGCGAGGCGGCGTACATCGCGTCCAGGACGGTGCGCGCGGTGTCGACGCCGATCAGGTCGAGCAGGGCGAGCGGGCCCATCGGCAGGCCGCAGCCGAGCCGCATCGCGGCGTCGATGTCCTCGCGGGAGGCGTAGTTCGCCTCGTACATCGCGGCGGCCTGGTTGAGGTAGCCGAACAGCAGCCCGTCGGCGACGAACCCGGGCCGGTCGCCGACCGCGACGGGCTCCTTGCCGAGGTCCAGGGCGAGGTCGGTGACGGCCGAGACGGCGGCCGGCGCGGTCAGCACCGAGGAGACCACCTCGACGAGCCTCATCGCCGGCGCCGGGTTGAAGAAGTGCAGGCCGAGGACCCGCTCGGGGCGGGCGGACTCGGCGGCGAGCCGGGTCACCGACAGCGCGTTGGTGCCCGTCGCGAGAATCGTGTCCGGACGGACCAGGGCGTCCAGCTCGCGGAAGACCTGTTGTTTGATCTCGTACGACTCCGGGACGACCTCGATCACCAGGTCGGCCTCGGCCGCCGCCCGCAGGTCGGCGCAGGTGCGCACCCGGGCCAGCAGGCCGGCGCGCTCCTCCTCGGTGAGGCGGCCCCGTTCGACCGCCCGGGCGGCCGACGCCTCCAGGGCGGCGGCGGCCCGGGCCGCCTGGGCCTCGCTGATGTCGATGCCGACGACGTCGCGGCCGGACCTGGCGAGGACCTCGGCGATGCCGGTGCCCATGGTGCCGAGGCCGACGACGGCGACGGTCCGGAACGGGGAGGAGGAGGGAGGGGTGGCGGACGACGGGGGAGTGGCCATCGCGGGACTCCAGGAATGAGGGTGACGACGGAAGCACGCCCGGGTGCGCCGAGGCGGCGCACCGGGTGCGTGCGGAGATGAGGGGTGCGAAGCGCGGGTGTGGCCGGGCTGACGAGCGCACACGCCCGGTGCCGTCCGAGGAGGGTGTGCACACGCCCTCGGGGCGGCGGTGTCCGACCGACAGCCCTGTCCCGGGGCCGGGTCGTCCTGCGGTGCCCGGAGGCACCGCACCGACTGGCACGCACGGCGGTTGCGTCACCAGACCGCCGTGCGGAAAGAGTGCGAGTGGGTGACTCGCTCGTCTGAGCTTAACCCGCCGGTAACGAGCGCGCCAGCCCCCGGTGTTCGCGAGGACGGTCCCGCCGGCCGCGGCGGAGCCCTAACCTCGTCACATGGACGAGGAGTTGCGGGCGCTCACGGAGCGCGCACGGGCCGAGGCGGCCGCGTCGGGCGGCCCGGAGGCCGTGGCGGCGTGCGAGCGCCTCGCGCGGGGCGCCGACACCGGCGCGCTGGCGGCGGTGCTCACCGAGTCCGGGCAGCCGCTGTGGGCCCGCGAACTGGCCGCGTTCCGGCTGGGGGTGGCCGGGGACCGGCGGGCCTTCGAGGCGCTGGTGCTGCTCCTCAACCACCGCGACCCGCCGCGCTGCGCCACCGCCGCCTACGCCCTGGCCCGCCTCGGCGACCCGCGCACCGCCCGGGCCGCCGCCGCCCTGGCCACCAACGAGCTGCGGGTCGCCTACGCGCTGCACCCGGTGCGGCTCCTGGTCGCGCTGCGCGCCCCCGAGTCCGTGCCCGCCCTCGTCACCACCCTGCGGCGGCGGCTGCGCCCGCACGACCCCTACCGCCGGGTCGCCCTCGCCTGTGTCGACGGGCTCGGCGAGCTGGGCGACGAGCGGGCCGCCCCGGTCCTCAACGACGCCCTCGCCCATCCGGCGCTGGCCGAGGCCGCCGTACGCGCCCTGGCCCGGCTGCCGGGCGGGCGGTAGGCCGTCAGCGGGTCGGTACGCCGGTGAGGTCGCGGGCGTACCGCACCTCCGGCACCTCGGTGCCCGCCACCTCGAACGGCTCCTCGGCCCCGTCCGCCCGGAAGCCGGCCCGCTCGTAGAACCGCCGGGCCCGGGCGTTGTCCCGCAGCACCCACAGCAGCATGCGCGCCCGCCCGGCCGCCGCGCACCGGCGCACCGACTCGGCGAGCAGGGCCCGGCCGACGCCGGTGCCGAGGTGCGCGGGGTCGACGTACACCGCGTACAACTCGGCGTCCGCGGTGCGCCGTCCGTCCTCCCGGTACGGCCCGTGGCAGGCCCAGCCGGTGAGCCGCCCGGCGGCGTCCTCCGCGACCAGGTTCACCACCGCCGGGTCGGCCCGGGCGAACAGCGCGCGGCGCCGCTCGGTCTCCTCGGCGAGGCCGAGCCCGTCCAGGTACGCCTGCGGCATCAGCCCCCGGTAGGCGTGCCGCCAGCCGCCGATCCGGATCGCGGCCACGGCCTCGCAGTCGGCGAGCGCCATCTCCCGCACCCGGGGCCCGCTCACGGCGCCACCACCGCCAGGGCCTCGACCTCCAACAGGAACTCCGGGCGGACCAGGGCGGCCACCTGGACCGCCGAGGCGGCCGGGAGGCGGTCGTCGGGTATGTGCGCGGCGCGGGCCGCGCGGACGGCCGGCATGTGGGCCATGTCCGTGACGAAGTAGGTCAGCTTCAGCACGTCGTCGAAGGTCGCCCCGGCCGCCGCCAGGCAGCGGCGCAGGTTCTCGAAGACCTGCCGGGCCTGCGCCCCCGCGTCGCCCGGGCCGACCAGGGCGCCGTGCTCGTCCAGCGCGAGCTGTCCGGAGACGGCCACAAGCCGCCCGGTGCCGGTGACGACATGGGTGTACTGGGTGGCGGGGGCGACGCCCTCGGGCGCGGCGATCCTGGTCGGCTCGGTCATGGCCCCATGCTGCACCACGGATCTGACAACGCCCGCATCGATTGACCGCGGTGACGCCCGCTCAGCCGCGGAAGCCGAGCAGCCCGTGCAGCGTGGAGCCGCGCGAAGACGTGGACGCCGCCTTGGACTGGAGCGGCTCGGGCTCCGGCAGCGCCGCGCACACCGCGTCCGCCGCGCCGCTCCCGGCCCGCGGCGGCAGGGTCCCGTCGGCCAGGTAGGCGGCGAGGCGGTCGTCCAGGCAGGCGTTCCCGCTGAGCGTGACGCCGTGGTTGCCGCCGCCCTCCTCCACCACCAGGCGCGAGCCGCCCAGCTCCCGGTGCATGCGCACGCCGCCCGCGTACGGGGTGGCGGCGTCGTCGGTCGCCTGGAACAGCAGTGCCGGGGGCAGTGCGTCGCTCGCGACGTCCACCGGTTCGGGGCGGGCGGGCACCGGCCAGAAGGCGCAGGGCGCGTTGTACCAGGCGTTGTTCCACGTCATGAACGGCGCCTTCTCGTAGGCGTCCCAGTTGTCCTCGCGCCAGTCGTCCCAGTCGCGGGGCCAGCGGGCGTCCCGGCACTGCACGGCGGCGTAGACGCTGTAGTTGTTGTCGCCGGCCGCGTCCACCGCCCCGAAGTCCTCGTACGCGTCGGCCAGCGGGCCCGTCTCGCCCCGCTTCGCGTACGCCGCGAACGCCTCGGCGAGGTAGGGCCAGTAGCCGTTGTAGTAGCCGCCGGGCACGAAGGTGTCCTCCAGCTCCGCGGCGCCCACCCGCCCCTCGGCGGGCCGCTTCGCCAGCGCCGCCCGCATGGCGTACCAGCGTGCCTCGACCGCCTCGGGGTCGGTGCCGAGCCCGTAGGCCGCGTCGTGCCGGGCGACCCAGGCCAGGAAGGCGCGATGCCGGTCGTTGAAGGCGGTGTCCTGGCTCAGGTTGGCCTCGTACCAGACGCCGTCGGGGTCCACCACGGAGTCGAGCACCAGGCGCCGCACCCGGTCCGGGTGCAGCCGGGCGTAGACGGCGCCGAGGTAGGTGCCGTACGAGTAGCCGAAGTAGCTGACCCGCTCGGCGCCCAGGGCCGCGCGGATCGCGTCCAGGTCCTCGGCGGCGTCGACCGTGCCGATGTACGGCAGCACATCGGCGTACTTCGCGCCGCAGGCGTCCGCGAACGCCTTCGCACGCGTGAGGTTCGCCCGCTCGGCGGCCGGCGTGTCCGGCAGGGTGTCCGGGCGGACCGGCGCGAAGTGGCCGGGCCGGCAGTCCAGGGCGGGCTCGCTGCGGCCCACGCCCCGGGGGTCGAAGCCGATCACGTCGTACTGGGCGGCCACCGCCTTCGGCAGCGAGGACGCCACGAACCCGGCCAGCGTCAGGCCGCTGCCCCCGGGGCCGCCCGGGTTCACCAGGAGCGGCCCCTGCGAGGCGGCGGCGGTGTGCGGGACGCGGGACAGGGCGAGGGTGATGTGCCGGCCGTCGGGGCGCCCGTGGTCGAGCGGCACCTCCAGGGAGGCGCACTGGAGCGTCGGGTAGTCGTCGGTGGCGCACGCCTTCCAGGCGAGGGGCGCGGGCGCCGGCGGGGCGACGGGCCGGGGGGCGCCCGCCTCGGCGGGGGCCGCCGCGAGGGTCCCGGCCACGACGGCGACGGCGGCGCACAGTGCGGCTGCGCGGTGTCTCATGGAGTCCTCCCAGGACGCTGCGGCGGCGGTCCGCGTGCTCGCGGTCCGCCCCGCCGCATCGTCCCGGGATGCGCGCCCCGGGGAACGTCTTCCGTGCCGACGTGACCCGTTCGGGTCGCCGGATGCCCTCGAATGCTGCCCGGACCCCTCAGAGCAGCGACAACTGCTCGGGGGCGGTGGCCCCGGGTTTTTCGGGCGCCGCGCGCCGCGCCTGACGGGTGCCGCCCGCGGGCCCGATGCCGTACTCGCGGGCCAGGTCGTGCACCTGGCGGGTGATCCGGCGCTGGTACCACTTCGGGGCGTAGGCGCCGTCCGCGTACAGCCGCTCGTAGCGGCGCACCAGGTGCGGATGGTGCCGGCCGAGCCAGGCCATGAACCACTCCCGGGCGCCGGGCCGCAGGTGCAGCACCAGCGGCGTCACCGAGGTGGCGCCGGCGGCGGCGACGGCCCGCACGGTGGCCCGCAGCTGGGCCGGCTCGTCGCCCAGGAAGGGGATGACCGGGGCCATCAGCACGCCGACCCCGATGCCGTGCTCGCCCAGGGTGCGCACGACGTCCAGGCGGCGCTCGGGCGCCGGGGTGCCCGGCTCCACGGTGCGCCACAGGTCGGTGTCGGTGAAGCCCACGGAGACCGAGATCCCGACGTCGGTCACCCGGGCCGCCCGGGTCAGCGGCTCCAGGTCCCGGAGGATCAGCGTGCCCTTGGTGAGGATCGAGAAGGGGTTGGCCCGCTCGGTCAGCGCCTCGATGATCCCCGGCATCAGCCGGTAGCGGCCCTCGGCCCGCTGGTAGCAGTCCACGTTGGTGCCCATCGCCACGTGCTCGCCCTGCCAGCGGGGCGAGGCCAGCTGGCGGCGGAGCAGCTCGGGCGCGTTCACCTTGACCACGATCTGCGAGTCGAAGCCCAGGCCGGTGTCCAGGTCGAGGTAGCTGTGCGTCTTGCGGGCGAAGCAGTAGACGCACGCGTGCGTGCAGCCCCGGTAGGGGTTCACCGTCCATTCGAACGGCATCCGCGAGGCGCCCGGCACCCGGTTGAGGATCGAGCGGGCCCGCACCTCGTGGAAGGTGATGCCGCGGAACTCGGGCGTGTCGAAGGTACGGGTGACGACCGCGTCCGCGTCGAACAGCGCGGCGTCTGCCGCCCGGGCGTGCCCGGAGTCGGTGAGGTTGTCCCAGCGCATGGCCGCCTCCTCGGTAGTGCTCGGTCCGACAATAGAACATGTGTTCCCATGATCGTGCGGGGGCGAGCGCGCGGCCGGGTCCGCGCCGCCGGATTTGGAGCCCGGTCGCGGGGGTGGTTGGCTGGCCCGAACATCGAGCAACAGGCCCTGGAGGAACCCGATGGCGCAGGTCGAGGCGGCGACGGAGCGGATCGTCGCGGCGGACGCGGAGAAGGTGTTCGACGCGCTCGCCGACTACAGCGGCACGCGCGAGCGGCTGCTGCCCGAGCACTTCAGCGAGTACGAGGTGCGCGAGGGCGGCGACGGCGCGGGCACTCTGGTGCACTGGAAGCTCCAGGCCACCAGCAAGCGGATCCGGGACTGCCTGCTGGACGTGAGCGAGCCCACCGAGGGCGAGCTGGTGGAGAGGGACCGCAACTCCTCCATGGTCACCACCTGGCGGGTCACCCCGGCCGGCGAGGGCCGGTCGCGGGTCGTGGTGACCACCACCTGGCAGGGGGCCGGCGGCATCGGCGGCTTCTTCGAGAAGACCTTCGCGCCCAAGGGGCTCGGCCGGATCTACGACGCGATGCTCACCAAGCTCGCCGCCGAGGTCGAGAAGTAGCCGTAAGCGACCAGAAGTCGCCAAGGAGGCCGAATCCGACCGGTGTTGAACGCCTCACCGGTTCGAGTGATCTCCGCCCGGTCGCGCCGTACGCCGTAACTCGCCGCACTTGTTCGTAGTTGACGCCTCAGGCGGCAATTGCGGACAAGTACGGCGACGGGAGCGGTACGTGGGCGGGATCACTCTGGTGCAGGACGACGAGCCGGTCACCGCCGTCCAGGCGGCCATCGCGCCGGTCGAACCGGACCCCGGACCCGGTCCGGAACTCGGCCCGCGCCGGGTGCGGCTGGTCTTCGTCGGCCTGATGCTGGCGCTGCTGCTCGCCGCCCTGGAGCAGATGATCGTCGCCACCGCGCTCCCGAAGATCGTCGGCGAGCTGCACGGCCTGGAGAAGATGTCCTGGGCGATCACCGCCTACCTGCTGACCTCCACCATCGGCCTGCCGATCTACGGCAAGCTCGGCGACCTCTTCGGGCGCAAGGGCGTCTTCCAGTTCGCCATCCTCGTCTTCGTCGTCGGCTCCGCGCTGGCCGGCCGGGCCCAGACGATGGACCAGCTCATCGCCTTCCGCGCGGTGCAGGGCACCGGGGCCGGCGGCCTGATGATCGGCGTGCAGGCGATCATCGCGGACATCGTGCCGCCCCGGCAGCGCGGCCGGTTCATGGGCCTGATCGGCGCCGCCTTCGGGCTCGCCTCGGTCGCCGGCCCGCTGCTCGGCGGGTACTTCACCGACCACCTGTCCTGGCGCTGGTGCTTCTACATCAACGTGCCCTTCGGCCTGCTCACCCTCGCCGTCGTCACCGCCGTGCTCAAGCTGCCCAAGCGGCGCGGCAAGCGGCGCCTGGACGTCCCCGGCGCGCTGCTGCTGGCCGCCGGCTCCACCTGCCTGGTGCTGCTGACCAGTTGGGGCGGGACCGAGTACGCCTGGGGCTCCGCCACCATCCTCGGTCTCGGCGCGGGAGCGGTCGCGGCCACCGTCCTGTTCCTGGTCGCCGAGCGCTTCGCACCCGAACCGCTGATCCCGCCGCGGCTGTTCCGCGACGCCGTCTTCAACGTCTCCGCCCTGGTCGGACTCGTCGTCGGCGTCGCCCTGTTCGGCGCCGCCAGCTATCTGCCGACCTACCTCCAGATGGTCGACGGCGCCAGCGCCACCGAGTCGGGGCTGCTGATGCTGCCCATGATGGGCGGCCTCGTCGTCGCCTCCATCGGCTCCGGCCAGCTGATCAGCCGCACCGGCCGCTACCGGGTCTACCCGGTCGTGGGCTGCGCGCTCGGCGCCCTTGGCATGTGGCTGCTCTCCCGGCTGGACATCGACACCCCCCGCTCGCACTACAGCCTCTGGATGGCCGTGCTCGGCGCCGGCATCGGCCTGGTCCTTCCGGTCCTGGTGCTCGCGGTGCAGAACTCCGTGCGCCCCGCCGACCTCGGCACCGCCACCAGCGCCAACAACTACTTCCGGCAGATCGGCGGCAGCGTCGGCGCCGCCGTCTTCGGCACCCTCTTCGCCGACCGGCTCACCGACGCCCTCGCCGACCGCGTCCCCGCCGGCGCGGGCACCGGGCTGCCCGACGCCGAGTCGCTCACCCCGCAGCTCGTCCACACCCTGCCGCCGGCCCTGCGCGACGCCTACATCGCGGCATACGCCGACGCCATGCCGCGGATCTTCCTGTACCTGGTGCCGGTCCTCGTCGTCGGCCTGCTCATCGCCTGCTTCCTCAAGGAGAAACCCCTGGTGTCCCACAACGCCCCCGTCACCGACCCGGACTCCGCGCAGCTCCCGCAGGCCGCGAACGGCCAGCTCCCGACCTCCCGCGCCGCGCACGCGGCCGGCGTCCCGGTCTGCGGCACCGTCCGGCACTCCGACGACACCGTGGTGCCCCGCGCCGCCCTCACCCTCATCGACGTGGCCGGCCGGCAGATCGGCCGGGGCGCCAGCGGCGACGACGGGCGCTACGCCCTGGCCACGCCGGGCGCCGGCTCGTACGTCCTGATCGCGGCGGCCGGCGGGCACCAGCCGCAGGCGGTCTCGGTGACCGTCGGCGAGCGCCCGGTCGACCTGGACGTGGTCCTCGGCGGCGCGGGGCGGCTGGCCGGCTGCGTGCTCACCGCCGACGGCAGCCCGGTGCGCGAGGCGACCGTCACGCTCACCAACGTGCACGGCGAGGTGGTGGCCACCACCCGCAGCGGTCGTGAGGGCGGCTACGTCATCACCGAACTCGTCGCCGGGGAGTACACCCTCGCCGCCAGCGCCCCCGCCTTCCGCCCGGCCGCGCTGCCGGTCAGCGTCCAGGCCGCCCGGGAGACCCGCCAGGACGTCGAGCTGGCCGGCGGCGCGGTGCTGCGCGGCACGGTGCGGGCCGGCGGCGGCCGGGCCGTCGAGGACGCGCGGGTGACCCTGCTCGACGCGGCCGGCAACGTGGTGGACACCCTCACCACCGGGCCGGACGGATCCTTCCGCTTCGTCGACCTCTCCTCCGGCGAGTACACGGTCATCGCCGCCGGCTACCCGCCCGTCGCCACCGTCCTCCAGGTCGCCGGCGGCGGTCGCACCGAACGGGACCTCCAGCTCGGCCACGCGGACTGACCCGGGCCCGCCACGAGGACCGGCCCGGGCGCCCCACCTCGTAGCCCTCCCGCGCCGCGACGCGTAACGTGGCGCCCCATGAAGATCCTCATCAGCGCCGACATGGAGGGCGCCACCGGCGTCACCTGGCCGGCCGACGTGCTGCCGGGGACGCCGCAGTGGGAGCGGTGCAGGGCGTTCTTCACCTCCGACGTGAACGCCGCCGTGCGGGGCTTCCACGACGGCGGCGCCGACGAGGTGCTCATCAACGAGGCGCACTGGACCATGCGCAACCTGCTCCTCGAACAGCTCGACGAGCGCGCCCAGATGCTCACCGGCCGGCACAAGGCGCTCTCCATGGTGGAGGGCGTCCAGCACGGCGACGTGGACGGCATCGCCTTCGTCGGCTACCACGCCGCCGCCGGCATGGAGGGCGTCCTCGCCCACACCTACCTCGCGGGCCAGATCACCGGCGTCTGGCTGAACGACGTCCGGGCCAGCGAGGGCCTGCTCAACGCGCACGTCGTCGCCGAGTACGGGGTGCCGGTGATCCTGGTCACCGGCGACGACGTGGCCTGCGAGGACGCCCTCGGCTACGCGCCCGAGGCACGGAAGGTCGCCGTCAAGGACCACGTCTCGCGCTACGCCGCCGTGTGCCGCACCCCCGCCAGGACCGCCGCCGACATCCGGGCCGCGGCCAAGGACGCGGCGGCGCTCGCGGTGCGCCACGAGCCGGTGCGCGGCGGGCCGTTCACCGTCGCCGTGGAGTTCGACGCCGAGCACCTGTCGGCCGCCGCCACCGTCGTGCCGGGCGTGGCCCGGATCGGCGAGCGCAAGGTGGCGTACACCCACGAGACCATGTACGACGCGATCCGGACCTTCAAGGCGGTCACCACGATCGCCTCGGCCGCGGTGGAGGAGCAGTATGGCTGAGCAGGCACAGGGCCTCGACGCACAGGCCGTCGAGGTGGACGGGCAGGCCCTCGACGAGGTCGTCCGCTTCACCTCGGACCTGATCCGCCTCGACACCACCAACCGCGGCGGCGGCGACTGCCGGGAGCGCCCGGCGGCCGAGTACGCGGCGGCGCGCCTCGCCGAGGCGGGGATCGAGCCGACGCTGCTGGAGCGCACCGAGGGCCGCACCAACGTGGTCGCCCGGATCGAGGGCACCGACCCGTCCGCCGACGCGCTGCTCGTCCACGGCCACCTGGACGTGGTGCCCGCCCAGCCCGCCGACTGGAGCGTCCATCCGTTCTCCGGCGAGATCCGCGACGGCGTCGTGTGGGGGCGCGGCGCGGTCGACATGAAGAACATGGACGCGATGATCCTGGCCGCCGTGCGGTCCTGGGCCCGGCGGGGCGTGCGGCCCCGGCGCGACATCGTGATCGCCTTCACCGCCGACGAGGAGGACAGCGCCGTCGACGGCTCCGGCTTCCTCGCCGACCGGCACGCCGAGCTGTTCGAGGGCTGCACCGAGGGCGTCAGCGAATCCGGGGCGTACACCTTCCACGACGGCGCGGGCCGGCAGCTCTACCCGATCGCGGCGGGGGAGCGGGGCACCGGCTGGATGCGGCTCACCGCGCGCGGCCGGGCCGGGCACGGCTCCAAGGTCAACCGGGAGAACGCGGTCAGCCGGCTCGCGGCGGCCGTCACCCGCATCGGCGAGCACGAGTGGCCGCTGCGGCTCACCCCGACCGTCGAGGCGGCCCTCGCCGAACTCGCCGCGCTCTACGGCGTCGAGACCTCGCCCGCCGACACCGACGCGCTCCTGGAGAAGCTCGGCCCGGCCGCCCGGCTGGTCGAGGCCACCGTCCGCAACAGCGCCAACCCGACCATGCTGGACGCCGGTTACAAGGTCAACGTCATTCCCGGCGAGGCGGTCGCGCACGTCGACGGGCGGTTCCTGGCCGGGTACGAGGAGGAGTTCCGGGCCACCCTGGACCGGCTCACCGGACCGGACGTGGACTGGGAGTTCGTGCACCGCGAGGTCGCCCTCCAGGCGCCGGTCGACGCCCCCGTGTTCGCGCGGATGCGGGCCGCCGTCGAGGAGTTCGCCCCGGAGGGGCACGTCGTGCCGTACTGCATGTCCGGCGGCACCGACGCCAAGCAGTTCTCCCGGCTCGGCGTCACCGGCTACGGCTTCGCGCCGCTGAAGCTGCCGGAGGGCTTCGACTACCAGGCGCTCTTCCACGGGGTGGACGAGCGCGTGCCCGTCGAGGCGCTGCACTTCGGGGTCCGCGTCCTCGACCGGTTCCTGCGCACGGCCTGATGGAGATCGACGAGAGGGAGGCGGGGCAGCCGGTGCGGACCCTGGCGTACGGATCATGGCCCTCGCCCGTCGACGCGGCGCTGGCCGCCGCGCACGACGGGCGTCCGGAGGACGTCGGCTTCGTCGGCGACGAGGTGTGGTGGACCGCGCCCCGGCCCGCCGAGGGCGGCCGGCGGGCCCTGGTGCGGCGGCGCGCGGACGGCACCGAGGAGACGGTGCTGCCCGCGCCGTGGAACGTGCGCAGCCGCGTCATGGAGTACGGCGGCCGGCCCTGGGCCGCCACCGCCACGGACGCCGGGCCGCTGGTGGTCTTCGTCCACCACGCCGACCAGCGGCTGTACGCGCTGCGGCCCGGCGAGAGCGACCCGCGCCCGCTCACGCCCCTGTCGCCGGTCGGCGGCGGACTGCGCTGGGTCGAGCCGCAGTTGCGCACCGAGCGCGGTGAAGTCTGGTGCGTTCTGGAGGAGTTCACCGGCGAGGGCCCCTCCGACGTGCGCCGGGTGCCGGTCGCCGTGCCGCTGGACGGCTCGGCCGCCGAGGACCGGGCCGCGGTGCGCGAACTGACCGCCGAACGGCACCGGTTCGTCACCGGCCCGCGCCTCTCGCCGGACGGCCGGCGCGTCGCCTGGCTGGCCTGGGACCACCCCCGCATGCCCTGGGACGGCACCGAGCTGATCGTCGCAGCCGTCGCCGCCGACGGCGTCTTCGCCGAGCCGCGCACCGTGGCCGGCGGCCCCGAGGAGTCCGTCGCCCAGGCCGACTGGGCCGCCGACGGCGCCCTGCTGCACGCCTCCGACCGCACCGGCTGGTGGAACCTGTACCGCGACGGGCGGCCCCTGTGCCCCCGCGAGGAGGAGTTCGGCGGGCCGCTGTGGAAGCCGGGCCTGACCTGGTTCGCGCCGCTGGAGAGCGGGCTGGTCGCCGTCGTGCACGGCCGCGGCGCCACCGCCCTCGGCATACTCGACCCCGAGACCGGCGAGGTGGTCGACGCGGCCGGGCCCTGGACCGAGTTCGCGCCCGCCCTCGCCGTGCACGGCGACCGGATCGCCGCCGTCGGCGCCGGCCCGCGCAGCGGCTACGAGGTGATCGAGCTGGACGCCCGCACCGGCCGCGCCCGGGTCGTCGGCGCCGCCCACGAGGACGCGGTCGACCCCGCCCACTGCACCGAGCCCGAGATCCGCACCTTCACCGGACCGGACGGCCGCGAGATCCACGCCCACCTCCACCCGCCGCACCACCCCGGGTACAGGGCGCCCGAGGGCGAGCTGCCGCCGTACGTCATCTGGGCGCACGGCGGACCCACCAGCCGCTCCCCGCTCGTCCTCGACCTGGAGATCGCCTACTTCACCTCCCGCGGCATCGGCGTCGCCGACGTCAACTACGGCGGCTCCACCGGGTACGGCCGCGCCTACCGCGAGCGGCTGCGCGAGCAGTGGGGCGTGGTCGACGTGGCGGACTGCGCCGCCGTGGCCCTCGCCCTGGCCGAGGAGGGCACCGCCGACCGGGCCCGGCTCGCCATCCGGGGCGGCAGCGCGGGCGGCTGGACCTCGGCCGCCTCCCTCGCCACCACCGACGTCTACGCCTGCGGCACCGTGATCTACCCGGTCCTCGACCTCACCGACTGGGCGGCGGACGGCACCCACGACTTCGAGTCCCGCTACCTGGAGACGCTGATCGGCCCCTACGCCGAGGTGCCCGACCGCTACGCCGAGCGCTCGCCCACCGAACACGCCGACGGGATCACCGCGCCCTTCGTGCTGCTCCAGGGACTGGACGACCCGATCTGCCCGCCCGCGCAGTGCGAGCGGCTACTCGCCAAGATGGCCGGCCGGGGCGTCCCGCACGCCTACCTCACCTTCGAGGGCGAGGGCCACGGCTTCCGCCGCGTGGAGACTCTGGTGCGCGCGTTGGAGGCGGAACTCGCCCTCTACGCCCGGGTGTTCGGTTTCGATGCGCCCGGCATCGCACCCCTGGAGATGACCGCGTGAAGGCCCTCCTCCGGCCCGAACGGCTCGCGCCCGGCGCCCGGGTGGCCGTCGTCGCACCCAGTGGGCCGGTGCCCGAGGAGCGGCTGGCGGCCGGACTCGACGTGCTGCGCGGCTGGGGACTCGACCCCGTCGTGGGCCCTCATGTCCTGGACCGGCACCCGGACTTCGGCTACCTGGCCGGCACCGACGCCGACCGGGCCGCCGACCTCCAGGCCGCCTGGTGCGACCCGTCCCTTTCCGCCGTGCTGTGCGCCCGGGGCGGCTACGGCGCCCAGCGCATGGTCGACCTCCTCGACTGGGAGGCGCTGCGCGCGGCGGGGCCCAAGGTGTTGCTGGGCTTCAGTGACATCACCGCGCTGCACGAGGCGTTCGCGGTCCGCCTCGGCCTGGTCACGCTGCACGGGCCGATGGCGGCCGGCGTCGACTTCCTCAAGAACGCCCGGGCGCAGGAGCACCTGAAGGCCACCCTGTTCGACCCGGAGAGCGTCCGCGTCATCGCCACCGGCGGCACGCCGATGGTCCCCGGCCGGGCGCGGGGCGTCACCCATGGCGGCTGCCTGAGCCTGCTCGCCGCCGACCTCGGCACCCCGCACGCCCGGCGCTCGGCGGAGGGCGGGCTGCTGTGCCTGGAGGACGTGGGGGAGGAGACGTACCGCATCGACCGGTACCTCACCCAACTCCTGCGCGCCGGTCGGCTCGACGGCGTGCGCGGGGTGCTGCTCGGGTCGTGGGAGGAGTGCGACGCCTACGAGGTGCTCCGGCCGCTTCTCGCCGACCGGCTGGGCGGACTCGGCGTGCCGGTCCTGGAGGACGCCGGGTTCGGGCACTGCGCGGACGCGCTGACGATCCCGTTCGGCGTCGAGGCCGAATTGGACGCGGACGGCGGCACCTTGACGCTGGCCGAGCCGGCGCTGCGCTGACCGGGTGCGGGAAGCCGCTTCGCTGAACTTCCGTCAAAGAACCACCGGCACGGTCATTGACCCCGCTCTGACACGTGTCACACCATGACGTCCGGCCGGTACCTACCGGTCGGTAAGCCGGGCTGCCCCCGACCCCGGGCCCTCAGCGTGGAGGTCTCCTTGCCCCGTCGTGTCCTCAAGCACCGCGCCCCGCACCCCCGCCACCCCGCCCGCACCGCCTGCGCCCTCGCGCTCGGCGCCGCGCTCACCGTGCCCCTCGGCCTCACCGCGCCCGCCGCCGCGGCGGCCGACCCCTACACGGTGACCGCGCTGAAGTTCACCGTCCGGGCCGGCGACCGCACCTGCGCGGTGGACGCCGACCTCTACCGACCGGCCGGCGTGGACGACGCCCACCCGGCCCCCGCCGTGCTCGCCACCAACGGCTTCGGCGGCAGCAAGTCCGACGGCGGGACCGCCGCCATCGGCAAGGCGTTCGCCTCGCGCGGCTACGTCTCGCTGGTCTACTCGGGGCTCGGCTTCGGCAAGTCCGGCTGCCTGGTCTCCCTGGACGACCCCGCCATCGACGGCGCCGCCGCCTCCCGGCTCGTCGACTTCCTGGCCGGAGACCGCGCCGCCGACGACGGCACCACGGCCGGCTACGTCACCCGGGACGGCGCCGGGGACCCCCGCGTCGGCATGATCGGCGGCTCCTACGGCGGCGCCGTGCAGCTGGCCACGGCCGCCGTGGACCACCGCGTCGACGCCCTTGTGCCGATGATCACCTGGCACGACCTCGCCTACGCCCTCGACCCCAACAACGCCACCGGCGCCCCCGACGTCCCCGGTGCCTTCAAGTGGCAGTGGTCCAACGGCTTCTACCTCATCGGCGAGGGCCAGCCGCTGCTCACCCCGAGCCTCGACCCGTCCCGCATCAACGGCCTGGCCTGCCTGCACTTCGTCACCCGGGCCTGCGACACCATCCGCACCCTCAACTCCGGCAGCTACCCGGCAGACAGGACCGCCGCCCTGCTGTCCTACGCGCGCAGCGTCTCCCCGGTGTCCTACCTGGACCGGGTGAAGGCGCCGACCCTGCTGGTGCAGGGCCAGACGGACAGCCTCTTCAACCTCAACGAGGCCACCGCCACCTACCGCACCCTCACCGCCCAGGGCACCCCCGCCAAGATGATCTGGCAGTCCGCCGGGCACAGCGGCGGCCTCACCGACCCCGCCACCGGTGAACTCAACATCGGCGCGGGCAACTTGGAGACCTCCTACGTCGGCCGCCGCATCCTCTCCTGGTTCGACCGCTACCTGCACGGCGACCAGGACGCCGACACAGGCCCCGCCTTCGCCTACTACCGGGACTGGATCGCCGACCCGCAGCAGACCTACGCCACCGCCGACCGCCTCCCCGCCGCCGCCCGCGAGCTGTACCTCTCCGGCGACGGCAAGCTCGTGGACAACCGGGCGAAGGTGGCCCGCGGCAGCCGCACCTACACCAACTGGCTGATCCCCACCAGCCACTCCGAGAGCAGCCTCGCCGGACTCATCGGCCTCCCCGACCCGGCCCCCTACGACACCCCGGGCACCCACCTAGACTGGACCGGCGAGCCGCTCGCCGCCGACCTCGACGTGGTCGGCGCCCCCGAGGCCACCCTGCGCGTCGTCTCCCCGGCGGCCGTGCGCGACCAGCGCTCCCGGGACGCCGCGGGCAAGCTGGTGCTCTTCGCCAAGCTGTACGACGTGGCGCCCGACGGCAGTCAGACGCTCGTGCACCGCCTCGTCGCCCCGGTCCGGGTGCCCGACGTGACCAAGCCGTTCACCGTGACCCTGCCCGGCATCGTGCACCGCTACCAGCAGGGGCACCGGCTGCGCTTCACCGTCGCGGCGAGCGACGACGCGTACTTCGGCAACCGGGGCGTCAAGCCGGTCACCGTGGTCAGCGCCCCCGGCGACACCGGGGTGCTCCGCCTCCCCGTCGCCGGGGACTGACGGAGGGCCCGCCCGGCGCACCCGTCGTAGGGTGGCGGCATGCCGCACAACGCATCCCGCCACCTCGCCGAGGGCCCCCGGGTGGGCATACGGCACTTCACCCTCGACGACGCCGAGGAGTTCACCGCCCGGGCCCGGGAGAGCAAGGACCTGCACCACCCCTGGCTCTTCCCGCCGGACGGCGCCGAGGCGTACGCCGCCTACGCGGGGCGCCTGATCCGCGAGCCGGACCGGGCCGGGTTCCTGGTGTGCGAGAAGGACGGCGGCGCCATCGCCGGCTTCGTCAACGTCAACAACATCGTCCAGGGCGGCTTCCGCAGCGGGGCCCTCGGCTACGGCGCCTTCGCGCACGCCGCCGGGCGGGGCCTGATGCGCGAGGGCCTCGGCCTGGTCGTGGCGCACGCCTTCGGGCCGATGCGGCTGCACCGCCTGGAGATCAACGTCCAGCCCGGCAACGCCGCCTCCATCGCCCTCGCCCGCGCCACCGGGTTCCGCCTGGAGGGCTTCTCGCCCCGCATGCTGCACATCGACGGCGCCTGGCGCGACCACCAGCGCTGGGCGCTGACCGCCGAGGACGCGACGACCAGGAGCTGAGACGGCTGGTCCTGCCCCTGTTCAGGGGGCCGGTGAGCGGCTTCCATGGAGATCGTGACGACGATCCGACGCGAGGTCCTGACCCTGCCCGCCGCGCCGCTCGGCCCGGACAACCCGCTGCCCCCGCTGCGCCCCCTGGACGAGGCCCACCGCATCGACGACCGCGACCGGGCCGCCCTGCCCCGCGACATGGCCCGCCAGGTCGGCTACGAGCCCCTGCGCAGCCTGCTGCCCGCCCCGGTCAGGGACGGCTACGACCGCGCCCGCACACCGGTGGACCTGGACGCCCTGGTCATCGAGAACGACCGCCTCAAGGCCACCGTCCTGCCCGCGCTCGGCGGCCGGATCGCCTCCCTGCGCCACAAGCCCGCCGACCGCGAACTCCTCTACGTCAACCCCGTCCTCCAGCCCGCCGACTTCGCCCTCAACGGCGCCTGGTTCTCCGGCGGCGTCGAGTGGAACATCGGCGCCACCGGCCACACCACCCTGTCCTGCGCCCCCGTCCACGCCGCCCGCGTCCCCGCCCCCGACGGCGGGGAGATGCTGCGCCTGTGGGAGTGGGAGCGGCTGCGCGACCTGCCCTTCCAGGTCGACCTGTGGCTGCCGGAGGGCTCGGACTTCCTCCACGTCGGCGTGCGGATCCGCAACCCGCACGAGCGGCCGGTGCCGACGTACTGGTGGTCCAACATCGCCGTCCCCGAGGACCGCCGCGTGCTCGCCCCGGCCGACGCCGCCTACCACTTCGGCTACGAGCGCCGGCTGCGCCGCATCCCCGTCCCCGAGCACGAGGGAGCCGACCGCACCCACCCCCTGAACAGCGTCTACGCCGCCGACTACTTCTACGACGTGCCGGACGGCCGGCGCCGCTGGATCGCCGCGGTGGACGGGGACGGGCACGGCCTGGCGCAGACCTCCACCGACGCGCTGCGCGGCCGCAAGCTGTTCGTGTGGGGCTCCGGACCCGGCGGCCGGCGCTGGCAGGAGTGGCTCACCGAGCCCGGCACCGGCGGCTACTGCGAGATCCAGGCCGGCCTCGCCCGCACCCAGTTGGAGCACGTGGAGCTGGAGCCCGAGAGCGAGGTCAGCTGGCTGGAGGCGTACGGGCCGCTCGACACCCCGGCCGGCGGGAGCGACTGGGCCGGTGTGCTGCGCACCGCCGAGGAGCGCCTGGCCGACGCCCTGCCGCGCGCCGCCGTGGACGCGGCGTACCGGGCATGGCAGCCGTACGCCGACGCCGACCCCGGCGAGCGGCTGGCCGACGGGTCCGGCTGGGGCGCCCTGGAGGTGCTGCGCACCGGCTGGAAGCTGCCCGGCACGCCCTTCGCGGAGCACACCCTCGGCGACGAGCAACAGCCCTGGCTGCACCTGCTGCGCGCCGGGTCGCTGCCCGCCGCCGCGGTGAGCCGACCGCCCGGCCCCACGCTGGTGGCCCGGCCCTGGCGGGACATGCTGGAGACCGCCCCCGCCACCCCGGACACCGAGTACCACCTCGGCGTCGCCCAGTGGCACGCCGGCGACCGGGCGCAGGCCGAGCGCAGCTGGGAACGCGGCCTGCCGGCCGCCGAGGCGCGCTGGCCGCTGCTGCGCTGCCTCGCCGTCGCCGACCGGGAGGGCGGCCACCCCGAGCGGGCCGCCGACCGGTACGCGGCGGCCTTCGACGACCTGTGCGGCGGGGCGGCGGAGGACGGCGGGCCGCACGAGCCGGTCGCCGCCGCGCTGGGCAGGGAGGCGATCGAGGCGCTGCTCGCCGTCCGGCGCACCGCCGACGCGCGCGCCGTCTTCGACCGCCTGCCGGCCGCGACGCGGGCCCGCGGCCGGTTCCGGCTGATCGAGGCGGGACTGCTGGCCGCCGAGGGCCGCCGCGAGGAGGCCCGGGCCGTCTTCGCGGCGGGCTTCGAGGTCGCCGACCTGCGGGAGGGCTCGGAGGCGATCGGCGAGCTGTGGGCGCGGGTCGGCGACGGGCCGCTGCCGGCCCGCCACGACTTCCGGATGCGGCCGGACGACGCCGGCTGAGGTGCCTACCCGGTGCGGCGGTCCACGTACTCGTAGACCGTGCCGTCCGGGTGGCGCGCGATGAGGTTGCGGCCCGCCGGGGTCGGCACCGGGCCCGCGATGATGTCGGCCCCGAGCGCGCTCAGCGTCCGGTGGGCCTCCTCCACGTCCGACACGGCGACGGTGGCGGTGACCTTGCGCAGCAGCTCCAGCTCCGACTCGGGGCCGCTCATCAGCAGGAAGCAGCCCACGGCGGCGACTTGGACGCCGCCTCGTCCGAAGCGCAGCGCGGGGCCGCCGGCCAGGCCCTCGTAGAAGGGGATCGCCCGGTCCAGGTCGTCGACGTAGACGCGCAGTGTGGCTCCCAGAATCTCCATGCGGCGAAGCCTAGTTGGGGGGTATCCGTAGGGCATGGACCGCATGGAGCAGATGCCGCAGCCGGACAGACGGCTGGTCGAGGAACTGGCGCGGGTGACCCGTGAGACCGTGCGCGAGGAGCTGCGCGAGCAGACCCGCAAGCAGCGCCGCACGGCCCTGCTGTACGCCGCCTCCGGCGCCACCGCGCTCTACGCCGGCGCGGCCGTCGCCCTCGCCGTCGGTCTGGCCCTCGCGCTCGGGCTGCCGGACTGGGCGGCGGCGCTGGTCACCGCGGCCGTCCTGGGCGTGGCCGCCTACCTGCTGCGCAACGCGGCCCGCCCGCACGCCGGGAAGCCGGGCCACACCGCGGGTGGCGACGCGCCCGGCGCCCCGCCGAGCGGGCTCGGCACGGCCTACCCGCCGATGCCGGCGGCTCCGCCCGCGGCGGACGAGGCCGGTCCGGCGGCGCCCCGGCAGGACGACGTCGACCCGGAGGCGCGCGAGCGCGAGTGAGGCCGGGTCAGGCGCCCTGGAGCTGCGGCAGCACCTTCGTGCGGTACAGGTCGAAGAAGCCGCGCAGGTCGGGCCCGATCTGGTTGACGTAGACCCGGTCGAAGCCGGCGTCGGCGAACTGCCGCAGTTCGGCGACGTGTTCGTCGACGTCGTCGCCGCACACCCGGTTCTCCCGCACCATGTCCTCGGTGACCAGGGTCTGCGCCTGCTCGAAGTGCTTGGGGGAGGGGAGCACCTGGGGCAGCTCACCGGGCAGCAGCTCGTTGGCCCACAGCCGGTGCACGGTGCGCACCGCCTCCTCCCGGTCCTGGTCGTAGCAGACCTTCGTGCCGCCGCTGACCAGGTGCGAGCCGCCCCCGCCCTTGCGGTACTGCTCCACCATCGAGGCGTCCGGCATCATCGTGATGTAGCCGTCGCCCACCCGGGAGGCCAGCGCGGTCGCGGCCGGGCCGAAGCCGGAGATGTCGATCGGCACGGGCTCGTCGGGCACGGTGTACAGGCGGGCGTTCTCCACCGTGTAGTGCGTGCCGTGGTGGCTGACCTCCTCGCCGGTCAGCAGCCGGCGGATCACCTGGACGGCCTCCTCCAGCATCTCCAGGCGCACATGCGCCTGCGGCCAGGCGTCGCCGAGGATGTGCTCGTTGAGCGCCTCGCCGGTGCCGAGGCCGAGCCGGAAGCGGCCGTCCGTCATCACCGCGCTGGTCGCCGCGGCCTGCGCCACCACCGCGGGGTGGATCCGCACGGTCGGACAGGTCACCGCCGTCTCGATCGGCAGGGACACCGCCTCGGACAGCGCGCCGATCACCGACCACACGAAGGGGCTCTGGCCCTGCGCGTCGTTCCAGGGGTGGTAGTGGTCGGAGATCCACAGCGCCTGGAAGCCGGCCTGCTCGGCCATGCGCGCCTGCTCGACCAGCTCGGCGGGGCCGAACTGCTCGCAGGAGAGGAAGTAGCCGTACTCGGGCATCGGGGAGCGCCTCTCGGGTGTCGGGCGGACGGAACCCGGGCCGGGTTACCCGGGGGCGGGGCCGGAAACCGGCGCCGGGGGCGGCGCGGCGCGTGTTTGGGCGCCCCCGCCCCGGGGACGCGGATGGCCTGCCGACGTCCACGCGACAGCCCGGAGGCGCACCGTGAGCGGACCCCGCATCGTGATCATCGGTGCCGGCTTCGCCGGATACCGAACGGCCCGCGAACTGTCCCGGCTCTCCCGGCACCAGGCCGACATCACGCTGCTCAACCCGACCGACTACTTCCTCTACCTCCCGCTGCTGCCCCAGGTCGCCGCCGGGGTGCTCGAACCGCGCCGGGTCACGGTGTCCCTGTCGGACACGCTGCCGCACGTCCGGCTGGTGCTCGGCGAGGCGGACGGCCTCGACCTGGACGGGCGGACCGTGCGCTACACCGGCCCCGAGGGGCGGACGGGCACCCTGTCCTACGACCGGCTGGTGCTCGCCGCGGGCAGCGTGAACAAGCTGCTGCCCATCCCCGGCGTCGCCGAGCACGCGCACGGCTTCCGGGGCCTGCCCGAGGCGCTCTACCTGCGCGACCACGTGACGCGGCAGATGGAGCTGGCCGCCGCGAGCGACGACCCCGCGGAGTGCGCCGCCCGGTGCACCTTCGTCGTGGTCGGCGCCGGGTACACCGGCACGGAGGTCGCCGCGCACGGGCAGATGTACACCGACGCGCAGGTGCGCAGGCAGCCGCTGCGGGCCGGGATGCGGCCCCGCTGGATGCTGCTCGACGTCGCGCCCCGGGTCCTGCCCGAGCTGGACGAGCGGCTCTCCCGCACCGCCGGCCGGGTGCTGCGGCAGCGGGGCGTCGACGTGCGGACGGGGACCTCGGTGCGGGAGGCCACGCACGACGGGGTGCTGCTGACCGACGGCACGAAGGTGGACACCCGCACGCTGGTGTGGTGCGTGGGGGTGCGGCCCGACCCGCTCGCAGGGTCCCTCGGACTGCCTCTGGAGCGCGGCCGGCTGCTGGTCGACCCCTACCTCCAGGTGCCGGGCCGCCCCGAGCTGTTCGCCTGCGGCGACGCCGCCGCGGTGCCCGACCTCGCGGACCCGGGCCAGTACACGCCGATGACCGCGCAGCACGCCTGGCGGCACGGCAAGGTCTGCGCGCGGAACGTCGCCGCGTCGCTGGGCGTCGGCGAGCGCAGGCCCTACCGCCACCGCGACCTCGGCTTCGTCGTGGACCTGGGCGGCACCCAGGCCGCCGCCAACCCGCTGGGCGTCGCCCTGTCGGGCCCGGTGGCCGGCGCGGTCACCCGCGGCTACCACCTCGCGGCGATGCCGGGCAACCGCGTCCGCGTCGCCGCGGACTGGCTCCTGGACGCGGTCCTGCCCCGTCAGGCGGTCCAGCTGGGCCTGGTCCGCGGGTGGGCGGTCCCCTTGGAGTCGGCGTCACCGGAACTGGCCCGGTCCCCGCAGGCCGCCGCGGGCCGTCCCGGTGGGGAGCCGGCCAAGGGGCATGCCGGTGGGAAGCCCGCCAAGGAGCACTCCGGGGGCGAGACCGCCCCAGGGCATCCCGGCGGTGAGCCCGCGCAGGGACGTTCCGGTGGCGAGTCCGGCAAGGGGCGTCCCGGCGAGGCGCCTGCCGAACGGCATCCCGGTGGCAAGCCCGGCAAGGGCCGCCGTGCCCAGCCCGCCAAGCAGCATCCCGGGGGCGAACCGGCCAAGTCGCACCCCGGGAGTGAGCCCGCGAGGCAGCACCCGGGCGGGAGCGGGAAGAAGGAAGGCGGCGGCGCGTCCGCCGGTGGGCCGCGGCACGGCGCCGTGCCCGGCCCCGACCTCGAACCCCCGGCCGACCAACCGCCCCCCGGACCAGACATCGCACCCGGCCCCGTCAAACGACACGACGGCCGCACGCAAGGAGACTCATGAACACCGACGAACTCGTCGAACTCGGCCAGCAACTGCGCGTGGACAGCGTCCGGACGTCCAACGCCGCGAACTCGGGGCACCCCACGTCCTCGATGTCCGCCGCCGACCTGATGGCCGTGCTGCTCGCCAACCACCTCCGCTACGACTTCGAGCGCCCCGCCCACCCCGGCAACGACCGCTTCATCCTCTCCAAGGGCCACGCCTCGCCCCTGCTGTACTCCGCCTACAAGGCGGCCGGCGCCATCGACGACGAGGAACTGCTCACCTTCCGCAAGCTGGGCAGCCGGCTCGAGGGCCACCCCTCCCCGCAGCGGCTGCCGTGGGTCGAGACGGCCACCGGCTCGCTCGGCCAGGGGCTGCCCGTCGGCGTCGGCATCGCCTGGGCCGGCAAGCGCCTGGACCGCGCCGACTACCGGGTGTGGGTGATGTGCGGCGACAGCGAGCTGGCCGAGGGCTCCATCTGGGAGGCCGCGGAGCACGCCGGACACGAGCAGCTGGACAACCTGATCGTGATCGTCGACGTCAACCGCCTCGGCCAGCGCGGCGAGACCCGGCACGGCCACGACCTGGACGCCTACGCCCGCCGCTTCCGGGCCTTCGACTGGCACACCATCGAGATCGACGGCCACGACGTGGACAAGATCGACCGCGCCTACGGCGAGGCCCTGTCCACCACGGGCCAGCCCGTCGCCATCATCGCCCGCACCCTCAAGGGCAAGGGGGTCAAGGCCGTGGAGGACCAGGAGGGCAAGCACGGCAAGCCGCTCCCGGACGCCGACGAGGCCATCGCCGAGCTGGGCGGGCAGCGCGACATCCACGTCAAGGTGCACGAGCCGCCGTCCGCGCGGTCGCTGCACTCGACCGGTTCCGGGGAGATCGAGCTGCCCCGCTTCGACAAGGGCGACGAGGTGGCCACCCGCGACGCCTTCGGCAAGGCGCTGGCCGCCCTCGGCACCGCCCGCGGCGACGTCGTCGCCCTGGACGGCGAGGTCGGCGACTCCACCCGC
This sequence comes from Streptomyces sp. NPDC048182, assembly GCF_043202555.1. Classification (NCBI taxonomy): domain Bacteria; kingdom Bacillati; phylum Actinomycetota; class Actinomycetes; order Kitasatosporales; family Streptomycetaceae; genus Streptomyces; species Streptomyces sp. NPDC048182. The sequence continues at coordinate 40,718 of NZ_JBIDAQ010000008.1, forward strand.
GCCGGGCTGTTCGCCGAGGACCACCCCGAGCGCTACTTCGAGTGCTACATCGCCGAGCAGCAGATGGTCGCCGCCGCGGTCGGCATGGCGGCCCGCGGACGGGTGCCGTTCGCCACCACCTTCGCCGCCTTCCTGACCCGCGCCTACGACTTCGTCCGGATGGCAGCGATCAGCGGCTCCGGCATCAACCTGGTCGGCTCGCACGCGGGCGTCGCCATCGGCGAGGACGGGCCCAGCCAGATGGGCCTGGAGGACCTGGCGATGATGCGCGCCCTCCAGGACACCACCGTGCTCTACCCGGCCGACGCCAACCAGACCGCCCGCCTGGTCGCCGAGATGGCCGGCCTGGAGGGCATCCGCTACCTGCGCACCTCGCGCGGCGAGAGCAAGGTCATCTACGGGCCCGACGAGGAGTTCCCGGTCGGCGGCAGCAAGGTGCTGCGCTCCTCCGGCGACGACCGGCTGACCGTCGTGGCCGCCGGCGTCACCCTGCACGAGGCGCTGGCCGCCGCCGACACCCTCGCCGCCGACGGCATCCCGGTCCGGGTGATCGACCTGTACTCGGTCAAGCCCGTCGACCGGGAGACCCTGCGCAAGGCCGCCGAGGAGACCGGCTGTCTGCTCACGGTGGAGGACCACCGGCGCGAGGGCGGCATCGGCGACGCGGTCCTCGACGCGTTCCTCGACGGCCGCCCGGTCCCGCGCCTGGTCCGGCTCGCCGTCGGCACGATGCCCGGTTCGGCCTCCCCCGACCAGGAGCTGCACGCCGCCGGCATCGACGCCGAGGCCATCACCGCCGCCGCCCGGATGCTGGTGGAGCAGGCGATCGTGCCGTGAGCGACGACCCCGCGCGCACCGTCCGGGCCGGCCGGCACTCCGTGCGGGTGCACCGCCCGGACAAGGTGCTGTTCCCGGGCGGTGCCGGCGGGGACGGGGGCGGCGCGGGGGAGGAGTACACCAAGGGCGACCTGGTCGACTACTACCGGTCGGTCGCCCCGCTCATACTGCCCCACCTGCGCGGACGCCCGCTGATGCTGGAGCGCCACCCGGACGGCGTCGGCGGGCCGCGCTTCATGCAGAAGAACACCCCGGACCACTACCCGGAGTGGATCGAGCGGGCCGAGGTCGGCAAGGAGGGCGGCACCGTCCGCCACACGGTGTGCGAGGACACCGCCACCCTCCTCTACCTGGCCGACCAGGCCGCGCTCACCCTGCACCGCTGGCTGTCCCGCGCGGCCCACCCCGACCACCCCGACCGGCTGGTCTTCGACCTGGACCCGGCCGGCGACGACTTCGAGGCGGTCCGCGAGGCGGCCGGCCTGCTGGGGGAGCTGCTGGACGAACTCAAACTGCCTTCGGCGCTGATGACCACCGGCTCCCGCGGCCTGCACGTGATCGTGCCGCTGGACGGGAGCCGGGACTTCGACACCGTGCGCGGGTTCGCCCGGGACGTCGCCGACACGCTCGCCGCCGCCCACCCCGACCGGCTGACCACCGCCGCCCGCAAGAAGGACCGCGGCGACCGCCTCTACCTCGACGTGCAGCGCAACGGCTACGCGCAGACCGCGGTCGCCCCGCTCACCGTCCGGGCCCTGCCCGGCGCACCCGTCGCCACCCCGCTGGCCTGGGACCAGCTGGCCGACCCCGCGCTGCACGCCCGCCGCTGGACCATCGCGGACGCCGCCGAGCAGGCCCGCACCCGGCCCTGGGAGGGGATCACCCGCCGGGCCCGTTCGCTGGGCCCGGCCCGCCGCCGCCTGGACGCCCTGCGCGGCTGACCGGCGTCGCCGCGTCACCCGTACAGACCAGTCGGCACGTGGAGGTTTGGCGAACACACTTGCGGCCACACGGGAGGGGAGGTGGCCATGTCGAACACAAGAAACACATCGAACTCGGCCGACGCAGAAGAGTCGGAAGAGGGTTCACAAGACACACGAGAGACACACAAGACCCAAAAGGAGCAGGAAGCGCGCAAGCCCCGGCGGCCCAAGCCGATGGAGGTGCTGCGCGAGGCACGCGCCCAGCTCGCCGAGCTGACCGGCATGACGGCCGAGTCCGTCTCGTCCTTCGAGCAGACGGAGGACGGCTGGTCGCTCCTGGTCGAGGTCCTGGAGCTGGAGCGGGTGCCCGACACCATGAGCCTGCTGGCGAGCTACGAGGTCGAGCTGGACGAAGAGGGCCAGCTCACCGGCTACCGCCGGGTCAAGCGCTACGAGCGCGGGCGCTCCGACAACCGCCGCTAGGGCCGTTCGTCCGGAGCCGCTCCCACACCCTTGAACACGATGGAGGGACACCAAGAATGTCAGTCGTACCGGCACAGCAGTCCGGCGGCGGAGGCGGCAGCAGCGGCCTCTACGACGTGCTGGAGCTCGTTCTCGACCGGGGGCTCGTCATCGACGCCTTCGTGCGCGTCTCCCTCGTCGGCATCGAGATCCTGAAGATCGACGTCCGTGTCGTCGTCGCCAGTGTCGACACCTACCTGCGCTTCGCCGAGGCCTGCAACCGCCTCGACCTGGAGGCCGGTGGGCGCAAGGACCCGGGCCTGCCCGACCTGGTCGGCCAGATGACCGAGTCCGGCGCCAAGGGCAAGTCGAAGGGCGCCCTGTCCGGCGCCGCCGAGACCATCTCGGACGCCTTCAAGCAGTCCCGCGAGGAGGGTGAGTCCGAGCGCTCCGAGCGCCAGACCACCTCGCGTCCGCGCGCCCGCAAGACCGCCGCCTCGCGCCGCAAGGAGGAGCAGGAGTGAGCACGTACGTCTACGGCATCACCGCCGTCTCGCACACCCTCCCCGAGGGTCTGACCGGTGTCGGCGACCCGGCCCGCGAGGTGCGCGTGCTGGAGGCCGGCGAGCTGGCGGCCGTCGTCAGCGACGCCCCGGAGGACCTGCGCCCCAAGCGCCGTGAGCTGCTCGCCCACCAGAACGTGCTGAGCGAGGCGGGCACGGGCGGCTGCGTGCTGCCCATGCGGTTCGGCAGCGTCGCCCCGGACGACAACGCGGTCACCGCGGTCCTCCAGGAGCGCGCCGAGCACTACCAGGAGCGGCTGGCGGCGCTCGACGAGCGCGTCGAGTACAACATCAAGGCCACGCACGTCGAAGAGGCCGTCCTGCACCACGTGATGGCCGAGAGCCCGGAGATCCGGTCCCTCGCCGAGTCCAACCGGTCCTCCGGCGGCGGCAGCTACGAGAACAAGATCCAGCTCGGTGAGCTGGTCGCCGCCGCCGTCAAGGACAAGGAGGCCGAGGACGCCCGCGCGCTGGAGAGCGCCCTCGAGCCGGCCGCCGACGCGGTCAGCGTCGGCCCCGAGTCCACCGGCTGGCTCGCCAACATCTCGTTCCTGGTGCCGCAGGACTCCGCCGAGGAGTTCCTGGCCGCCGTGGAGCGGGTCCGCAGGGAGCTGCCGCACCTGGAGGTGCGGATCAACGGCCCCCTGCCGCCGTACAGCTTCGTCGAGCCCGGGCCGGCCGAGCCGGCGGGCGCCGCGGCCGGCGGGGCGGACGCCGGATTGGGGTGAACCGACGTGGGACTGCTCTCGGAGATCCTGCTGCTGCCGCTCGCCCCGGCGCGCGGCAGCGCCTGGGCCATCAAGCAGGTGGTGAAGGAGGCCGAGCGGATCTACTACGACCCCGGGACGGTGCGAGCCGAACTCGCCCGTCTGGAAGAGCAGTTGGACGCCGGTGAGATCACTGAGGAGGAGTTCGACCGGCAGGAGGACGAGCTTCTCGACCGGTTGGAAATCGCTTCGCGCCAACAGCGCGGGATTGGATAACGGTACGGCGCCATGAATCGAGTGGGACTGGGCCTCGCGGTAGGGGCCGGATACTTGCTGGGACGCACGAAGAAGCTGAAACTGGCCGTCGCCGTGGGCACGATGGTGGCCGGCAAGAAGATGAACCTCACGCCCAAGGGCATCGCCGAGCTGGTGTCCGGGCAGCTCCAGAACAACCCGCAGTTCAAGGAGATAGGCGACCAGCTCCGCGGCGACCTGCGCGGTGTCGGCAAGGCCGCCTCGGGCGCCCTGGTCGAGCGGCAGATCGACGCCCTGGCGAGCCGCCTCTCCGGGCGGACCGCGCAGATGCGCGAGCAGCTCGCCGGCGGCGGTTCCCGCGACTCCGGGGTCTCGGAGGACCCGGAGGAGTACGCGGAGGACGACGAGCGCGACGAGCCGGACGAGGGCGAGGAGCGCGAGGAGCGGCCGCAGCGCGCCGCCAAGAAGACCGCGCGCAAGACGGCACCCGCGAAGAAGGCCGCCGCCAAGGCGCCGGCCAAGAAGACCGCGGCCAAGCGGGCCCAGCCCGCCAAGAAGGCGGTCGCCAAGAAGACCTCCGGAGCACGGGGCGCCGCGCGCGGCACCCGCTCCGCGCGGTCGAAGGACGGTGGTGAGTGATGACCGAGGCCATCGGTTCCGCGGCCTCCACGGCGGGCAAGGCGGCGAAGAAGAACCCGCTCTCGGACGTGGCGAAGAGTGAGGCCGCCGACCGGCTGAAGTCGGAGCTGCAGGAGTACGTCGCCGCCCAGGCCACCCGCATGCTCACCGGCGTGGGGCGCAAGCTCGGCGAGACCACCGGCAAGCTCAACGACATCGCCGAGGGCAACAGCCCCGGCTTCGCCAAGCTCGCCCTGGACGGCGGGCGCAAGCTCGCCGAGGGCAAGAGCCCGATGCGGGCCGCCTTCGAGGTGGGGGCCGGCAAGGTGAAGGACAGCGTCACCGGCGCCTTCAAGAACCTCACCGGCGGCCGGGGCCGCAAGAAGGGCGGCGGCGGGCAGAAGCCGACCGTCATCATCGAGTACGTCGACGTCGGCGTGCCGGTCCGCACCGCCTACGACCAGTGGACCCAGTACCAGGACTTCAGCACCTTCGCCAAGGGCGTCAAGAGCGCGAGCCGCGGCGACGACACCTCGTCCGACTGGCAGATGAAGGTCTTCTGGTCCAACCGCAGCTGGAAGGCGAAGACCACCGAGCAGGTGCCGGACGACCGGATCTCCTGGTCCTCGGAGGGCGCCAAGGGCACCACCAAGGGCGTCGTCAGCTTCCACGAGCTGGCGGACAACCTCACCCGGGTGATCCTGGTCATCGAGTACTACCCCAAGGGGCTGTTCGAGAAGACCGGCAACATCTGGCGCGCCCAGGGCCGCCGCGCCCGGCTCGACCTCAAGAACTACGTCCGGCACATCACCCTCAAGGGCGAGGCCGACGACGGCTGGCGCGGGGAGATCCGCGACGGCGAGGTCGTCAAGAGCCATGAGGACGCCGTGGCGGAGGAGGAGGAAGAGCGCGAGCGCGACGAGCAGGAGCAGGGCGAGGGCGAGGAGCCCGAGGGCGAGTACGAGGAGGGCGAGGAGCCGGAGGACGGCGAGGAGCCGGACGCCGAGTACGAGGAGGGCGAAGAACCCGAAGAGGGCGAGGAGCCCGAGGCCGAGTACGAGGAGGGCGAGGAGCCCGCGGAAGGCGACGAGCCGGAGGCCGAGTACGAGGAAGAGCCCGAAGAGGGCGAGTATGAGGAGGAGACCGAGGAACCCGAGGGTGAGGAGGCCAAGGCCGCCGAGTCCGAGGACGAAGAGTACGAGCCCGCCGAAGAGGAAGAGGGCGAGTACGCCGAGCGCGGGAGTCGTCGATGACCACACCCAGCCGACTGCCCGACCCCTATGGACAGGGGCAGAGCGCCAACCTCGCGGACATCCTGGAGCGGGTGCTCGACAAAGGTGTCGTCATCGCCGGCGACATCAAGATCAACCTGCTCGACATCGAGCTGCTGACCATCAAGCTGCGGCTCGTCGTCGCGTCCGTCGACAAGGCCAAGGAAATGGGCATCGACTGGTGGGAGAGCGATCCCGCGCTCTCCTCGCGGGCCCGGCGCGACGAGCTCGCCGCCGAGAACCGCGAGCTGCGTGACCGGCTGAGGGAACTGGAGGGCGGCCACGTGGCGCCCCGTGAGGTGGAACGCGAGACGGAGCGGGAGGAAGAACGATGAGCGGACTGCGGTACGTCTACGCCGTCTGCCGCCCCTTCGACGCCCCCCTCCAGACCCAGCTGTCCGGCGTGGCGGGGGACCCGCCGCGCCTGCTCCACCACGGCGGCCTGGTCGCCGTGGTCAGCCACGTGCCCGGGTCCGTCTTCTCCGAGGACGGACTGCGGGCGCACCTGGAGGACCTGGACTGGCTGGCGGCGACCGCCAGGGCGCACCAGCAGGTCATCGACGCCCTCACGGCCGTCACCACCCCGCTGCCGCTGCGGCTGGCCACGGTCTTCCGTGACGACAGCGGGGTGCGCCAGATGCTCCAGGACCGCGCCGAGGCGTTCGGCTCCACGCTCGACCGGCTGGCCGGGCGGGTGGAGTGGGGCGTCAAGGTGTACGTCGAGGCCGCGCCCGAGCCGGCTCCGCAGGCCGCGGCGAAGCCCGCCTCCGGGCGGGACTACCTGCGGCAGCGCCGCATGCAGACCCGGGCGGGGGACGACCTGTGGACGCGCGCGGAGCAGTTCGCGACGCGGCTGCACGAGACGCTGTCCGCCCGCGCCGACGACGCGCGGCTGCACGCCCCGCAGAACCCCAAGCTCTCCGGTTCCACCGACCGCAACGTGCTGAACGCGGCCTACCTGGTGCCCCGGGCGGTCTCGGAGGAGTTCGTGGAGGCCGTGGACCGCACCAAGGACGACGCCCCCGGCATCCGGGTGGAGCTGACCGGCCCCTGGGCGGCCTACTCCTTCGCGGACGACGCCGGCGAGGCCGCCGCGCGCGCCGAGGGGGCGGTCGAGTGACCGTCGTCGAACGCCGCGAGATCGCCCTCGTGGACCTCCTCGACCGGCTGCTGGCCGGCGGTGTCGTCATCACCGGCGACGTCACCCTGCGCATCGCCGACGTGGACCTGGTCCGCATCGACCTCAACGCGCTGATCAGCTCGGTCAACAGCAACGTCCCCTCACCGTTCGGAGACCTGGAGTGACCGAACGCCGCAAGCACCTCGACCTGGAGCCCGACACGGTCGAGCGCGACCTGATGAAGCTTGTGCTCACCGTGGTGGAACTGCTGCGCCAGCTCATGGAGCGCCAGGCGCTGCGCCGGGTGGACGAGGGCGACCTCAGCGAGGACCAGGAGGAGCGCATCGGGCTCACCCTGATGCTCCTGGACGAGCGCATGACCGAGCTGCGCGACCGCTACGGGCTGCGGCCCGAGGACCTGAACCTGGACCTCGGCCCGCTCGGCCCGCTGCTGCCCCGCGACTGACCGGCCCGGCTCCGTGTCCGGTCACTTACGGCACAGGATCTCCCCGTGCAGTACGGCGAACCAGCCGTCCGGCTGGTTCGCCCACGCACGCCAGGCCGCCGAGATGCCCCGCAGCTCCTCGTGCGTCGCGTACCCGCCCTCGACGGCGTGCCCGGCGTACGCCGAGGCCAGGGTGCGGTCGGCCCACAGCCCGCCCCACCACTGACGCTCCTCCGGCGTGCTGAACGTCCAGGCCGAGGAGGTCGCCGTCACCTCGGTGAACCCCGCTTCGAGCGCCCACGCCCTCAGCCGCCGCCCCGCGTCCGGCTCGCCCCCGTTGGCCCGGGCCACCCGGCGGTACAGGTCCAGCCAGCCGTCCAGGCCCGCGGAGGCCGGGTACCAGGTCATGGCGGCGTAGTCCGAGTCGCGCACGGCGACGATCCCGCCCGGCTTCACCACCCGGCGCATCTCCCGCAGCGCCGCCACCGGGTCGCCCACGTGCTGGAGCACCTGGTGGGCGTGGACCACGCAGAACGTGTCGTCCGGATGGTCGAGCGCGTGCACGTCCGCCACCTCGAAGTCCACGTTCGTGAGCCCGCGCCCGGCGGCGGTCGCCCGGGCCTGCTCCAGGACGTCCGCCGCCCGGTCCGCGCCGGTGACGTGGCCGTCCGGTACCAGAGCGGCGAGGTCGGCGGTGATGGTGCCGGGGCCGCAGCCGATGTCCAGGATCCGCATGTGCGGCTTCAGGGCGCCGAGGAGGTACCCGGCGGAGTTGGCGGCGGTGCGCCAGGTGTGCGAGCGGAGCACCGACTCGTGGTGCCCGTGCGTGTAGACGGCGGTCTCCTGCGGCTTGGTCATGGCGGATCCCATCCCTTCTCCGGCAGCTCTTCCGGCAGCCCGGCACACGCCGGAGCGCGGGGTACGGCACCCCGCCCGGCGGCAGGATCACCGTACGCCCGCGCTCCGTATGCTGAGACCGGCGTTTCGGAATATGGACTGACGGACCAATATGGACTGACGGTCCGTCACTTCCTCGGGTCGGCGCGGTGGGCGCCGTGGCCGCCCGGCAGCGGCCGGTACACGGTCAGCGCCTCGGGCAGCTTCTCCAGCGTCAGGTCGCCCTGCGTCTCGGTGATCTCGCCGTCGTAGGCCAGCAGCGTGCCCGGCGCGACGCCGGCCAGCTTCAGCCGGCCCACCTGCACCGCCGCGTGCGCGGGGGAGCGGGTCAGCGGCCCGGCGAGGGCCGCGGAGAGCAGCCGCAGGGCGGGGCGGCGCCCGCCGTGCACCACCCGGACGTCCAGCTGCCCGTCCGCCAGGTCCACCCGGCGGCCCGGCGCCAGGCCCAGGCGGTGGTAGGTGCCGTTGCCCGCGAAGAGCATCCACAGCGGGCGCCGGCGCCCCTGCACCTCCGCCTCCAGCGGATGCCGGTCGGCGCGCAGCACCCGCACCGCGGCCAGCACCCCGGCCGGCCAGCCGCCGATCTTCGAGGACCAGTGCTCCCGCTCGCGCACCAGTTCCGGGTAGACGCCGAGGCTGAAGGTGTTCAGGAAGATGCCGCTCAGCGAGCCCGAGGTGAACCGGCCGACGTCCACCAGGACGCCCTCGCCCCGCTCCAGGGCCCGGGCCAGGCCGCGCGCGTCCTCCACGCCGAGGTCGTAGGCGAAGTGGTTGAGGGTGCCGCCCGGCAGCACCGCCAGCGGCACCCCGTGGCGCAGGGCGATGCCGGCCGCGGCGTTCACCGTGCCGTCGCCGCCGCACACCCCGAGCACCACGGCCCGCTCCGCCGCCTTCTCCAGCTCGGCCGGGACGTCGCCCGGCTCGCACTCGATCACCTCCGCCCGGGGCAGCGCGTCGCACAGGGCCCGCACCCGGTCCGAGGTGCCCGAGGCGACGTTCGCCACCATCACCAGGCCCTCGCCCTCCGGCAGCGCCGGCACCGGCGCGACCGGCCGGGCCGGCGCCACGTGCTGGGCCCGGGTCGGCACCATGCCCCGCACCGCGAACGCGGCCCCCGCGCCCAGCGCCGCGCCGGCCAGCACGTCGCTCGGGAAGTGCACGCCGGTGTAGACCCGGGAGAGGGCCACCGCGCCCGCCAGTGGCGCCACCGCCGCACCCCAGCCGGGCGACTCGAGGGCCACCCCGGTCGCGAACGCGGCGGCGGACGCGGCGTGCCCCGACGGGAACGACGTGGTGATCGGCTGCCGCTTCAGCTGCCGGGCCAGCGGCACCGGGCCGAGCCCCGGACGCGGCCGGCGCACCGTGCGCTTGCCCAGGGTGTTGATCGTCAGCGAGGCCAGGCTCAGCGAGGCAAGGCCCCGGGCGGCGGCCCGGCGGGCCCGGGGCGTACGCGCCACGGCCATCCCCGCCGCCGCCGCGAACCACAGCACCCCGTGGTTGGCGCCGCGGCTGAGCCTGGGCAGCAGCGGGTCGGCGCCGGGCCAGTGGCGGGCGGCGACGGCCTCGAACACCCGCTGGTCCAGGCGCAGGAAGCCGTTGCGCACCGGATGCGGCCCAGGGGTCTTCGGCAGGGTGAGGTCTATGTCGGGGCTCATGGCCTCCGCCTACCCGGCGCGCGCCGAATCCTGCGGGGCCGGTGACGTGGCGCACCCCACCCTGCCCGGCGCCGCCGTAACCAGCTTGCCGCGGACCCGGCCGGACCCGCAGAATCCGGTCCCATGGGTCATCTCGAAGCCGCACACCTGGAGTACCACCTGCCCGACGGGCGCACCCTGCTGGGGGACGTGTCCTTCCGGGTCGGCGAGGGCGCGGTGGTGGCCCTGGTCGGGCCCAACGGCGCCGGCAAGACCACCCTGCTGCGGCTGCTGTCCGGCGAGCTGAAGCCGCACGGCGGAACCGTCACCGTCGGCGGCGGCCTCGGCGTGATGCGCCAGTTCGTCGGCTCCGTGCGCGACGAGTCCACCGTGCGCGACCTGCTGGTCTCCGTCGCGCAGCCCCGCGTCCGCGAGGCCGCGGCGGCCGTCGACGCCGCCGAGCACGCCCTGATGACCGTGGACGACGAGGCCGCCCAGCTCGGCTACGCCCAGGCGCTGGCCGACTGGGCCGAGGCGCGCGGGTACGAGGCCGAGACGCTGTGGGACATCTGCACCACGGCAGCGCTCGGCGTCCCCTACGAGCAGGCCCAGTGGCGCCAGGTGCGCACCCTGTCCGGCGGCGAGCAGAAGCGGCTGGTCCTGGAGGCCCTGCTGCGCGGCACCGACGACGTGCTGCTCCTGGACGAGCCGGACAACTACCTCGACGTGCCCGGCAAGCGCTGGCTGGAGGAGCGGCTCGCCGAGACCCGCAAGACGGTGCTGTTCGTCTCGCACGACCGCGAACTGCTCGCCCGCGCCGCCCAGAAGATCGTCTCGGTCGAGCCCGGCCCCGCCGGCGCCGACGCCTGGGTGCACGGCGGCGGCTTCGAGGGCTTCCACGAGGCCCGCCGCGAGCGCTTCGCCCGCTTCGAGGAGCTGCGCCGCCGCTGGGACGAGAAACACGCGCAACTGAAGAAGCTGGTGCTGACCCTGCGTCAGGCCGCCGCCGTCAGCCACGACATGGCCTCCCGCTACGCCGCCGCCCAGACCCGGCTGCGCAAGTTCGAGGAGGCCGGGCCGCCGCCCGAGCCGCCGCGCGAGCAGGACATCCGGATGCGCCTGAAGGGCGGGCGCACCGGCGTGCGCGCCCTCACCTGCGAGCGCCTCGAACTGACCGGCCTGATGCACCCCTTCGACCTGGAGGTCTTCTACGGCGAACGGGTCGCGGTGCTCGGCTCCAACGGCTCCGGCAAGTCCCACTTCCTGCGCCTGCTGGCCGGCGAGGACGTCGCCCACACCGGCACCTTCCGGCTCGGCGCCCGCGTGGTGGCCGGCCACTTCGCGCAGACCCACGCCCACCCCGAGCTGACCGGCCGCACCCTCCTCGACATCCTCTGGACGGAGCACGCCCAGGACCGCGGCGCCGCCATGTCCCGGCTGCGCCGCTACGAGCTGACCCTCCAGGCCGAGCAGCCCTTCGACCGGCTCTCCGGCGGCCAGCAGGCCCGCTTCCAGATCCTGCTCCTGGAGCTCCAAGGCGTCACCGCCCTGCTCCTGGACGAGCCGACCGACAACCTCGACCTGGAATCGGCCGAAGCCCTCCAGGAGGGCCTGGAGGGCTTCGAGGGCACGGTCCTCGCGGTCACCCACGACCGCTGGTTCGCCCGCTCCTTCGACCGCCACCTCGTCTTCGGCAGCGACGGCCGGCTCCGCGAGACCCCGGAGCCGGTGTGGGACGAACGGCGGGTGGAGCGGGCTCGGTAGTCCACCGCCAAGGCTCAGCGCCAGCGCAGCAGCGCGCCCAGGCCGCCCACCGGCACGTCGTCCGGCGTGTCCTCGTCCGGCAGGGCCGGGGTCACCGCGATCGCCGGGGCGCCGGTCGCCACCGCCGAGCGCAGCAGGGCGTCGTCCGCGCGGGCCGCGAAGGAGTTCTGCTCGCCGAGCGTCCTCAGCTCCGTACGGCGCACCGCCAGCTGGTCGGGGTCCTCGCCGATCCACACCTCACGGTGGGTGTCGGGGCCGTCCGGGATGACCAGGAGTTCGTCGATACGGTGCTCGCGCGCCGCCTCGACCAGCGCCGGCACGCCCTCCGCGGCGGCGGCCCGGCCCGCGTCGTCGGGGGCCCGCGCGGCCAGGAAGCGGTCCAGGTCCTCCCGGGCCCGGGCGTGCACATGGTCCTCGCGCAGCCCCGCCACATCCTCGTCGAGCAGCCGGCTGCCCGCCCCGTGGACGGCCTCCACAACCCGGCCCGCCAGCCGCTTCGGCAGCCGCTCGTGCACACTGCGCCGCTCGCGGTCCTCGCCCACCAGGATCACCAGGTCGGCCCCGGTCTCCTCCTGGCACACCGCGAGGGCGTCCGCGATCTCCGCCGCGTTGTGCTCCCAGGTGTTCTCCACCCGCAGCTGGAAGTGGCGCTCCGACCAGTCGGCGCTGCTGGTGCGGTGCACCGGCCACTGCCGGCCGGTCACCCCGCCCGCGTCCCGGTCGCCCAGCGCGCTGCGCAGCTCGAAGTCGGCGCCCCTGCGGTCGACGTAGGCCACCACGCACACCGGGTCCTCGCCCGCCAGCTCCAGGAGCGGCGCGACATGCGGCAGCGGCGCCCAGTCGGCCGAGGTCCCGCCCGGCGGGGTCCGGGCCAGCGGCGGGTCCAGAACCACCTGCCCGGCGTGCGCGAACAGGGCCCGCCCGTGCGGGTCGGAGGCGTGGCGCAGCGCCTCCACCGCCTCCCGCACGGCCGCGCAGGTCGCCTCGTCCGCGCCCCGCCCGGCCAGCTCCCGGGCGACCGCGGCGGCGGCCAGTTCCCGCTGGTGGGCGGTGTCCTCCGCGTTCTGCGACAGGTCGACGTAGATGGACGCCCACGGGCCCTCGTGGTCGTAGAGGGGCTGGAGAAAGGCGAGATTCATGGTTGCCTCCCGGATACCGCTCGGGGGTGGTTGTGCTCGCGGGGCGGGTACCCGGGCCGCATGAACGAACACGACACGCGGGAGGCCGGCGGGGTGGATCCGGGTCGTCTGGACGACCAGCAGCTCATGAAGGAGCTGGAGACCATCCACCGCACGCGCCACGACACGCTGCTCTACGGGTCGAACGACGCACTGCGCGTCCACAACGACCGGATGGCCCGCCTGGAGGGCGAGTGGCTGCGGCGCAACCCCCGCCGCCCCGTCGCCGCGGGCCGCACCCGCGAGGGCGCCCGGGAGCGCGGCTGCGGCAACGGGGCGACGCCGGGCGGGTGAGCCCCTGCCCGGCGTCGCCCCACTCGTGCGCGTCCTCAGCCGGCGGCCTTCGCGAACTCCGCGAGGAAGGTCTCGCAGAACGCCTTGAGGTCGTCCGGCTTGCGGCTGGTGACCAGCACGTTGCTGCCGCCGTCGCACACCTTGACCTGCTCGTCCACCCAGGTCGCCCCGGCGTTCTCCAGATCCGTCCGCAGGCTCGGCCACGAGGTGAGCGTCCGGCCGCGCACCACGTCCGCCTCGACCAGCGTCCACGGGGCGTGGCAGATGGCGGCCACCGGGCGGCCCTGCGTGAAGAAGTCCTTCACGAACGCCACGGCCTTCTCGTCGGTGCGCAGGAAGTCCGGGTTGGCAACGCCGCCCGGCAGGACCAGGCCGCCGAACGAGCCGGCCGACGCCTCGCCGACCACCTCGTCCACGGGGAAGGTGTCCGCCTTGTCGAGGTGGTTGAAGCCCTGGATCTCGCCGGACTGCGTGGAGACGAGCACCGGCTCGTGTCCCGCGTCCTTCGCCGCCTGCCACGGCTCGGTCAGTTCGACCTGCTCCACGCCCTCGGGCGCGCTGAGAAATGCGATACGCATCCGTCTACGCTTCCTTTCCTGTTCCGTCCCCGCCGAGACCGGTACCGTCGCTGCCGAGCGCGTCCGCCAGGTCGCCGAGGCTGACGATGCCCACCGGCAGGCCGTTCTCCACGACCGGCAGCCGGCGCACGGAGTGCTCCCGCATCAGCGCGATCGCGTCCGTCACCGGGTCGTCCGGCGAGATCACCACCGGGTCGGGGGTGCACACCGCACGCACGGCCACCGCCATCGGGTCCAGGCCCTCGGCCACGGCGCGCACGGTGATGTCCCGGTCGGTGAGCACACCGACGACTTCCTGTCCGTCCGCCACCACCACATCGCCGATGTCCTGGGTGCGCATCAGCTGCGCCGCCTCCACCAGCGAGGACTCCGGGCGGACGGCGGCCACGCCCGGAGTCATCACGTCCTTCACGTATACGGCCATGGCCTACAGGTTCCCCGGCCCCGGGAAGTCAGGACGTCCGGAATCGGTCAGGGCCACCGCCAGTTCCTGGACATTGCCATAGCGCGCCTCGTCCGGCAGCCGCTGCATGCCCTCGACCAGGGCGTCGGGGGCGTTGCCCCGGCGCAGGGCCCGGCCCAGCTCCTTCGGTCCGGCCGGGAAGGTGCCCCGGGTGAGGTTCCGGGCCAGTTCCAGCCGGAGGGCCTCCAGGTAGGTGGGCCCGCGGCCCGGGGTCACCGGCCCGGACGCGACGTCCGGGCTGTCCTCGGCGACGGGGTTCCGGATCGTGCCACTCCTCGGTGCGGGTCGGGTGCCCGGACCGGAGCAGGCCCTGGAGTTCGTGCTTCATCTCGTCGTCGCGGTGGGCGCTCATCCGGTCGCTGCCTCGCTGCATGTCTCCCTCCACATCCTTCGGGACATCCTTGGGGCTGCCGACCGCGTACCCGGCCACCGCGAGCCGACACGACCCGGGCCCGCCTCGTTCCGCATCGGCGCGCACGGCGGGTCCGGCGTGCGGGTTTGTGCCGCGACCGCCGGGAACCCGGACCGCCCGCACATCCCCGCGCACGCCCACCCTGACGGGAAGGTCGGACCATGGCTGTGCTCGCCGTGCTCATCCCGGTCATCATGCTCGGCGCGCTCCTCGCCCTGGGCCGCTACGAGGAGGTGCTGCTGCCGTGGACCGCGCCGCCGCCCGAGCCGTCCGAGACCGCCGCCGCCCCCTCCTCGGCGACGCCCTGACTCCTCGTCCCGCGTGTGACACGATGCGCCGGTGACCAGCGACGCCACCGCACCGCGCCTGTCCGACCTCGCCCGGCTGCGCCGCGTCCGCGACCGGATCGACCGCGAGTACGCCCAGCCGCTGGACGTCGAGGCCCTCGCCCGCGGCGCGCACATGTCGGCCGGCCACCTCAGCCGCGCGTTCCGCCGCGCCTACGGCGAGTCCCCGTACTCCTACCTCATGACCCGGCGCATCGAGCGCGCCATGGCGCTGCTGCGCCGCGGCGACCGCAGCGTCACCGAGGTCTGCTTCGAGGTCGGCTGCTCCTCCCTCGGCACCTTCTCCACGCGCTTCACCGAGCTGGTCGGTATGCCCCCGAGCGCCTACAGGAAGGCGGCGGCCGAGACCCCGGCGGAGCTGCCTGCCTGCGTGGCCAAGCAGGTCACCAGGCCGGTCAGGAATCGAGAAGCGCCCGCCGCCGGCCGTGACTAGCGTGACGGACATGGACCTCACCATTCACACCACCGTCCTCCCGCACGACGACCCCGACGCCTCCGTGGCCTTCTACCGCGACACCCTCGGCTTCGAGGTGCGCAACGACGTCGGCCAGGGCGCCATGCGCTGGATCACCGTCGGCCCGCCGGGACAGCCCGGCACGTCGATCCTCCTCGCGCCGCCCGCCCCCGACCCCGGCATCACCGACGACGAGCGCCGCACCATCGCCGAGATGATGGCCAAGGGCACCTACGGCTGGATCCTGCTGGCCACCCACGACCTCGACGGCACCTTCGAGAAGGTGCAGGCCGGCGACGCCGAGGTGGTCCAGGAGCCCACTGAGCAGCCCTACGGCGTCCGCGACTGCGCCTTCCGCGACCCGGCGGGCAACCTGGTCCGCATCCAGGAACTGCGCTGACCCACCCGCACCCCGAGCCGATGCAGACCCGAGCCGATGGAGACCCGATGAGCAAGGCCGCGCACCCGGCCCCCGCCTCACCCGCCGCCGACCGCCACGACCTGATCCGCGTGCACGGCGCCCGCGAGAACAACCTCAAGGACGTCAGCGTCGAGATCCCCAAGCGGCGCCTGACGGTGTTCACCGGAGTCTCCGGCTCGGGCAAGAGCTCGCTGGTCTTCGACACGGTCGCCGCCGAGTCGAAGCGCCTGATCAACGAGACGTACAGCGCCTTCGTGCAGGGCTTCATGCCGGCCACGGCCCGCCCCGACGTCGACGTCCTGGACGGCCTGACCACCGCCATCACCGTGGACCAGCAGCGCATGGGCGCCGACCCCCGCTCCACCGTCGGCACCGCCACCGACGTCAACGCCATGCTGCGCATCCTGTTCAGCCGGCTCGGCGACCCGCACATCGGCCCACCCGGCGCGTACGCCTTCAACGTGCCCTCGGTCCGGGCCAGCGGCGCGATCACCGTGGAGCGCGGCGCCAAGAAGGCGGTCAAGGCCACCTTCAACCGGCTCGGCGGGATGTGCCCGCGCTGCGAGGGCCGGGGCGCGGTCTCCGACATCGACCTCACCCAGCTCTACGACGACACCAAGTCGATCTCCGAGGGCGCCTTCACCATCCCCGGCTGGAAGGCGGACAACGTCTGGACCGTCGGCGTCTACGCCCAGTCCGGCTTCTTCGACCCCGACAAGCCGATCCGCGACTTCACCGAGCGGGAACTGCACACCTTCCTGCACGGCGAGCCGGTCAAGGTGAAGGTCAACGGCGTCAACCTCACCTACGAGGGACTCGTCCCGAAGATCCAGAAGTCCATGCTGGCCAAGGACAAGGAGGCGATGCAGCCGCACATCCGGGCCTTCGTGGAACGCGCCGTCACCTTCGCCACCTGCCCCGAGTGCGCCGGCACCCGGCTCACCGAGGCCGCCCGCTCCTCCAAGGTCGCCGGGATCAGCATCGCCGACGCCTGCGCGATGCAGATCAGCGACCTGGCCGACTGGGTGCGCGCCCTGGCCGAGCCGTCCGTCGCGCCGCTCCTCGCGGGGCTCGGCGACATCCTCGACTCCTTCACCGAGATCGGCCTCGGCTACCTCTCCCTCGACCGCCCCGCCGGCACCCTGTCCGGCGGCGAGGCGCAGCGCGTGAAGATGGTCCGCCACCTCGGCTCGCCGCTCACCGACGTCACGTACGTCTTCGACGAGCCCACCGCCGGACTGCACCCGCACGACATCCAGCGCATGAACGACCTGCTGCTGCGGCTGCGCGACAAAGGCAACACGGTGCTCGTCGTGGAGCACAAGCCGGAGGTCATCGCCATCGCCGACCACGTGGTCGACCTCGGCCCCGGCGCCGGCACCGAGGGCGGCACGGTCTGCTTCGAGGGCACGGTCGAGGGGCTGCGCGCCGCCGGCACCATCACCGGGCGGCACCTGGACGACCGGGCCGCCGTCAAGGAGGACGTCCGCAAGCCCACCGGCACGCTGCCGGTGCGCGGAGCGCGCGCCAACAACCTGCGGGACGTGGACGTCGACATCCCGCTGGGCGTCCTGACCGTGGTCACCGGCGTGGCCGGCTCCGGCAAGAGCAGCCTCGTGCACGGGTCGATCCCGGCCGACGCGGGCGTGGTCTCCGTCGACCAGAGCCCGATCCGCGGCTCCCGGCGCAGCAACCCGGCCACCTACACGGGCCTCCTGGAGCCGGTCCGCAAGGCCTTCGCCAAGGCCAACGGGGTCAAGCCGGCCCTGTTCAGCGCCAACTCCGAGGGCGCCTGCCCCACCTGCAACGGCGCCGGCGTGGTCTACACCGACCTCGGGATGATGGCGGGCGTCGCGATGCCCTGCGAGGAGTGCGAGGGCAGGCGGTTCCAGCCGGCGGTCCTGGAGTACCGCCTGGCCGGCCGGGACATCGGCGAGGTGCTCGCCATGCCGGTGGCCGAGGCCGCCGCGTTCTTCGGCGCGGGCGAGGCCCGCCTGCCGGCCGCGCACCGGATCCTGGAACGCCTCGCCGACGTCGGGCTCGGCTACCTCACCCTCGGCCAGCCGCTCACCACCCTCTCCGGCGGCGAACGCCAACGCCTCAAGCTGGCCACGCACATGGGCGACAAGGGCGGGATCTACGTCCTCGACGAGCCGACCAACGGCCTCCACCTCGCCGACGTCGAGCAACTCCTCGCCCTGCTCGACCGGTTGGTCGACGCCGGCAAGTCGGTCGTCGTGGTCGAGCACCACCAGGCGGTCATGGCCCACGCCGACTGGATCATCGACCTCGGCCCCGGCGCCGGCCACGACGGCGGCCGGGTGGTCTTCGAGGGCACGCCGGCCGAACTGATCGAGGCGCGCTCGACGCTGACGGGGGAGCACCTGGCGGCGTACGTGGGCGGCGCCTAGTCCCCGTCGTCTTCCTTCCTGCCGCGGCCCGCGCCCGGCAGGAACTCCTGGACCTTGGCCTTGAAGCCCTGCTTGACGACCGAGCCGCGGTCCGGGTCGCCCTTGAGGATGGCGGCGGCCGTCGACTCCATCTGCTCCCAGGTGGCGTGCGGCGGGATCGGCGGTACGGCCGGGTCGGTGACGAACTCGATCACCGCCGGGCCGTCCGCCGCGAGCCCCGCCCGCCACGCCGCCTCGACCTCCTCCGGCTTCTCCACCCGGATGCCGGTGAGGCCGAGGGAGCGGGCGAACTCCGCGTAGGGCACGTCCGGGAGCTCCTGCGAGGGCTCGAAGGACGGCGCGCCGCCCATCGCCCGCAGCTCCCAGGTGACCTGGTTGAGGTCGCGGTTGTTCCAGACGCCCACCACCAGGCGGGGATCCTCCCACAGGTGGCGGTACTTGGCCGCCGTGATCAGCTCCGCGAGCCCGTTCATCTGCATCGCCCCGTCCCCGACCAGGGCCACCACCGGCCGGTCCGGGTGGGCGAACTTCGCGCCGATCGCGTACGGCACCCCGCAGCCCATGGTGGCCAGCGTGCCGGAGAGCGAGCCGCGCATGCCGGGGCGCATGGTCAGGTGCCGGGCGTACCAGTTGGCGGTCGAGCCGGAGTCGGAGGTGACGATCGCGTTCTCTGGCAGCAGGGGGTCGAGGGCGGACGCCACCAGTTCCGGGTTGACCGGATCGGCGTCGAGCTCCGCGCGCCGGCGCATGATGTCGCGCCAGCGCGTGACGTTGTCCCGTACGGTGTCCTGCCACTCGCCGCCGCGCCCCGGCTCGATCAGCGGGATCAGCCGCTCCAGGGTGGCCTTCGCGTCGCCGACCAGGTTCACCTCGTAGGGATATCGCATCCCGATCATTCTGCGGGTCGATGTCGATCTGCACGCCGCGCGCCTGGCCGAAGTCGGGGAGGTACTGGGAGTACGGGAACGACGAGCCGATGGTCAGCAGGGTGTCGCAGTCCCGCATCAGCTCGTAGGACGGGCGGGTGCCGAGCAGGCCGATCGAGCCGGTGACGTACGGGAGTTCGTCGCTCAGCACGTCCTTGCCGAGCAGCGCCTTGGCCACCCCGGCGCCGAGCAGTTCCGCGAGGCGCTCCACCTCGGCGCGGGCGCCGGCCGCGCCCTGGCCGACCAGGATCGCCACCTTGTCACCGGAGTTGAGGACCTCGGCCGCCCGGCGCACCGCGTCCTCGTCGGGCACGGCCGTCCAGCCGGCGCGGTCGGGTGCGGTGTCCAGGCCGGCGGGCACCATCTTGAACTCGTGGGTGGGCGGGGAGTAGTCGAGGTCCTGCACGTCGCCCGGGATGATCACCGCGGTGGGGCAGCGGCGCGCGTAGGCGGTGCGGATCGCGCGGTCCAGGACGTTCGGGAGCTGCTCGGGGACCGTCACCGTCTCCAGGAACTCCGAGGCCACGTCCTTGAACAGGCTGTGCAGGTCGACCTCCTGCTGGTAGGAGCCGCCCATCGCGCTGCGGTGGGTCTGCCCGACGATCGCCAGCACCGGGACGTGGTCGAGCTTGGCGTCGTACAACCCGTTGAGCAGGTGGATCGCGCCGGGTCCCGAGGTCGCCGCGCACACCCCGAGCCGGCCGCTGAACTTGGCGTACCCGACCGCCTGGAGGGCCGACATCTCCTCGTGCCGGGACTGCACGAACCTCGGCCGGTCCTCGGCCCGGCCCCAGGCGGCGAGCAGCCCGTTGATGCCGTCGCCGGGGTATCCGAAGACCTGCTCGACGCCCCAGTCCCGCAGCCGCTGGAGGACGTGATCGGACACCTTGCTGCTCATGCGGGCCTCCCGGGCGGGGTGGGGTGGGGTCGACGGCAGCGGTACGGGTGACCCCGGGCGGGGGCGGAAAACCTCGGCGGGTCTTGGTTCGGAGCGGGGGCGTGGGCTCGGTGGGCGGCGCTGCCCCGCCGTCTGCCGTCTGCCGTCCGCTGTCGGCGGAGCGGGCGGGGTGCTCGGTGAAACCCCCGCTTCACCCGCCCGGGCGCCTCGTTCCCGCGAACGGCGCACGGCGGCGCGCGCCGGCGGGGCGGGCGGGCTGTGATGGCGTCGGGGCGCGCGTGCCGCCCCGACGCCCGCAGCCGTCGCTCGAAGGAGCCCGTCCCATGCGCCGCACCGCCCGTCCCCTGCGCCGCGCCGCCCGTGCCCTGTCCGTATCCGTCCTGGCCGCCGCCGCCCTGGGCGTCGCCACGGGCCCCGGCCGGGCGGCACCGGGCGTCCCGCCGCAGCCACCCGGCACCACCGCACCCGGCTGCTCCGGCGCGTCGCCGTACTCCTCCGGAGAGGCCGCGCCGGGAGAGGCAGCGGTACCGGAAGAGGGTGCCGCGCCGTACGCGGGGGAGGGTGCCGCGCCCTACGAGGGACTGCCGCCCGGGGAGGAGGCGGTACCCGACGAGGGGATGCCGCCGGGGGAGCCGACCGAGCCGGGAGAGGGACTCGTCCCCGGAGAGCGGGTCGCGCCCAGCGAGGGCCTCGAGCCCGGGGAGCCGGCACCCGGTGAGGAACTCGCGCCCGGGGAGCCGGCCGCCCCCGGTGAGGGGCTCCTGCCCGAGGGACAGGCCCTACCCGGCGAGGGGTCGTCGCCCGAGGCGCAGGCCGCTCCCGGTGGGGGCTCCGTGGTCGGCGTACGGGTGGCTCGGCGCCAAGGGGCCGCACCGGCGGAGGAGGTGGCGCTGCGCGGCGGAGCGGTGCGGAGGGTGCGGAGCACCACCGCGCTCCACGAGACGTCCAGCGCCCGAGTCGCCCTGCGCCCGGAAGCCGGGCCGGCGGAGGGGGCGGTGCCGCGCGGCGGGACTGTGCGGGAGCCGGTGGAGGCCGCCGCGTTCCAAGGGGCCCCGGGCGGGCGAGTCGCCCCGCGCTCGGCAACCGTGCCGCAGGCGGTGCGGGCCGCCGCGTTCCATGAAGCGCCCGGCGCACCCACCCCACCGGCAGCACCGGAGAACCCCGCCGCTCCAGAGGCCCCCGCGGCGCCCGACCGGCCCGCGGCACCGGGCGACCCGGCCGCGCCCGATGCCCCGGCGGCTCCGCCGGGCCCCGCCGCCCCCGATGCCCCGGGAGCCCCTGACGCCCCGGCCGCGCCCGATGACCCGACCGCGCCCGACGCCGCCGAGGCACCCGACGCACCCGGCGCCGCAGACGCACCCGGCGCCCCCGCCCAGCGCACCGTGCCCGCCGCCTACGCCGGCCCCCCTCAGGGCGAGCCCTGCGCCGGTGGCAAGCCGCCCTGTCCCAACGGGGAGGCGGGGGCCGCGTCTCGAGGTGAGTCGTGCGGTGGCGGTGATACCGCCCCCGAGCACGGTGTGCACGCCGGAGCCGGCGGCACCTTCACCGACTCCGTGCCCGTCCTTGCCGCCGGCGGCGCCCTGATCGCGGGTGCCTGCGCGGCGGCCGGGCACCGGCTGCTGACCAGGCTGCGCCCCCGCCCGCGAGGCGGCGACGGGACGCTGTGATCGACGCGACCCCGGCCGCAGCCATGGCCGGGCGGCGTGCTGGGTACGTGGTAGGTCGACGTCCCGGCGGCGACAGGACACGGCACGGACTGCGCGGAGGCGGAGATGCGGACCGAGGAGGAGCCCCGGGGACACGGCCCCGTCCGCTTCGGGCCCCCGTTCCCCGGCGACGGACTGCCCGTCCTGCCCGAACTCTCCGCCGTCCTCGCCGCCGCGGCCGGCCGGGGCGGCGAGGAGCCCGTCGGCGGCGCCCCCGCCCTGCTGGACGCCGCCCACGGATACGGGGACCGGCGCGGCCTGCCCCCGGGCCCCGTGGCCGCCGCCCCCGGCGCGGGCGCCCTGCTGCTCGCCCTCACCGCCGCGCTCGGCGGCGACGTGATCGTGCCCCGCCCCTGCGCCGCCTGGTGGGAACCGTACGCGCGCCTGCTCGGCCGGCCCGTCTTCCACGTCCCCACCCCGGCCGAGTCCGGCGGCGTCCCCGACCCGTACGCCCTCCTCGAGACCGTCCGCCGGGTGCGCGCCGAGGGCGGTGCGCCCCGCCTGCTCGTGCTGTCCGTCGCCGACGACCCGACCGGCACCGTCGCGCCGCCCGAGCCGCTGCGCGAGACCGTGGAGGCGGCCGCCGCCGAGGGCCTGCACCTGGTCAGCGACGAGACCTGGCGGGACACCGTGCACGACCCGCACGCCACCGTGCTGCTCAGCCCGGCCGAGATGCTGCCCGAGCGGGTCACCGTCGTCACCGACCTGGCCGGCGCCCTGCTGCCGCCCGGCTGGCCGGCCGCCGTGGCCCGCTTCCCGCCCTCCGCCGCCGGAAGCGGCCTGCACGCGCGCGTGCTCGACGTGCTCACCGCCCTCAAGGCCCGGATCGCGGCCCCCGTCGCCGTCGCGGCCGGCTACGCGCTCGCCGAACCCGAGCCGGTCACCACCCGGCGCGCTGCCACCGTACGGCTGCACGCGCGGGTGGCCGCCGCCGCGCACGCCGCCGTGGTCGCCGCCGGCGCCACCGCCCGGCCCCCGCAGGCCGGCCGCCATCTGTACGCCGACCTCGGCCCGCTGCGCGACGCGCTCGCCGCGCGGGGCGTGGACGACGCCCAGGACCTGGAGGACCACCTCACCGCCCGGCTCGGCATGCCCGCGCCGGGCGGCCACCGCTTCGGCGACGACCTCCAGGCGCTGCGCGTGCGGCTGTCCACCGGCCCGCTGGTGGCCGGCGGCGCGGACGGCGGGACCCGGGCGGGCGCGGAGAGCCTGGCCGCGCCCGACCCGCTGCGCGTGCCGCACCTGCGACGCGCGCTGACCGCGCTGAGCACGGTCTTCGACGAACTCCGCGACGCCCGGCGAGGGGAGCCTCCTCGATGACGCAGCAGCCGCCCGTGTCCGGCACCTCCCGCATGTCCCGCACGTCTCGCACGGAACAGCCCCGGCCCGCTCCGAGCGCCCCCGCATCCACCTCGTCGCCCCCGTCGCCCCCCTCGGCGCCGCCGGTCCTCGCCGCCCCCCGCCCCCTGGCCGAGCACCGGCTCTGGCCCCGCACCTTCCACGACCGCCTGACCACGCCCCTGCCCGGCCTCGCCGCGACGGTCAGATTCGCCCGCGAGGGCGCGGTCCGACCCGGCCCCGAGGGCCTCGCCGACATCCCCCGACTGCCGTACGCGCCGGGCCCGCTGCCCCGTGTGGACGCCCGCACCGTCGCCGTCACCTGGGCGGGCCACGCCAGCTGGGTCGTGCGCATCGGCGGCCTGACCGTGCTCACCGACCCGGTCTGGTCCCGCCGCATCCTCGGCACCCCGGCCCGCATCACCCCCGTCGGCGTCCCCTGGAGCGCGCTGCCGCGCGTCGACGCGGTCGTCATCAGCCACAACCACTACGACCACCTGGACGCCCCCACCCTGCGCCGACTGCCCCGCGACACCCCGGTGTTCGTGCCGGCCGGGCTCGCCCGCTGGTTCCACCGGCGCCGGTTCACCCGCGTCACCGACCTCGACTGGTGGGAGGCGGCCGAACTGGGCGGCGTGCGCTTCGACTTCGTACCGGCGCACCACTGGTCCAAGCGCAGCCTCACCGACACCTGCCGCACCCTGTGGGGCGGCTGGGTGCTCACCGACCCGGACGGGCAGCGCGTTTACTTCGCCGGCGACACCGGCTACGGCCACTGGTTCACCCGCATCGGCCGCCGCTACCCCGGCATCGACCTGGCCCTGCTCCCCATCGGCGCCTACGACCCCCGCTGGTGGCTCCGCGACGTGCACTGCGACCCGGAGGAGGCCGTGCGCGCGGCCCGCGACCTCGGCGCCCGCCGGATGGCGCCGATGCACTGGGGCACGTTCGTACTGTCCGCCGAACCGGTCCTGGAACCGCTCACCCGCGTCCGCGCGGCCTGGCACCGGGCCGGCCTGCCCCGCGAGCACCTGTGGGACCTGGCCGTCGGCGGCTCCCAGGTACTGGGCCCCGCCTGAGAACCACCCCCGGCCCGCACCACGCCCCTACGCCTTGGCCGGCCGCCGGACCCGCCGCAGCAGCCGCCGCCACAGCCCGGGCACCACGCTGACCACCACCGTCAGCAGGATCGCCAGGGCCACGCCCTCCCACGGCTCGGCGAACAGCGCACCGCTCAGCACGCCGATCAGCTGGTACGTCAGCGCCCACGCCAGGCAGGCCGGCAGATTGCCCCGCGCGAACCGGCGCAGCGGCCACTTCGCGAGCAGGCAGGCCAGCATCACGGGTATCCGCCCGGCCGGCACCAGCCGGGACAGCACGAGGACGGCGACGTCGTGCTCGGACAGCTTGGCCTGCGCCTGCTCCAGGCGGTCCTCGGGCGCCCGCGAGCGGATCGCCTCCAGCCACCGCGAGCCGTTCTTCGAGCCGACGCCGCGCCGCCCCAGCCAGTACAGCGCGATGTCCCCGAGGAACGCGGCCAGCGAGGCCGTCACGAACACCATCAGCATCGAGAACGGCAGCGTCTGGTGCATCGCCACCACCGCCGCCGAACTGACCAGCGCCCCCGTCGGCACCACCGGCACCAGGGCGCCGATCAGCACCAGCAGGAACAGCGACGGCAGGCCGAGCGCCTGCTGCGTCGCCTCCGTCGGCACCACCGTGGCGACTACGCCCATTCCGGCCGCCCCGTACCAGGGCGCCGCCAGCCAGGTCACCGTACGACCTCCACCCGCACACTCTCACCGTGCCCGAGCAGGTGGACCGCCACGCCGGGCGCGCGCAGCGCCGACAGGCGCACGAACTCCTCGCCCGGCGTGTGGAACTCGTGGGGGCGCACACCGTCCATCCCGATCGGCCAGTACGTGCCGTAGTGCACCGGCACCGCGGCGCGCGGCGCGAGCCGGGCCAGCGCCTCGGCCGCCCGCTCGGCGTCCAGGTGCTCCGGACCGAGGCCCGGCCCCCAGCCGCCCACCGGCAGCAGCGCGGTGTCCAGCGGCCCCGTCTCCTTCTCCATGCCGTCGAAGAGGCCGGTGTCCCCGGCGAAGTAGGTCCGCGACTCGCCCTCGACCACGTAGCCGAGCGCGGGGGAGCGGTGCGGGCCGAACGGCAGCCGGCGCCCGTCGTGCCGAGCCGGCACCGCCCGGATCCGCAGGTCCCCGACGCTCGTCTCGTCGCCCGGCGCCACCTCGCTCACCCGCAGGTGGCGCAGCCGGCGCAGCAGCCCCGGCACCTGGCGCGGCGCGCCGCGGGGCACCAGGAGACGGGTTCCGGGCGCCAGCCTGGCCAGCGAGGGCACGTGCAGGTGGTCGGCGTGCAGGTGGGACACGAGGGCGATGTCCGCGCGCCACGCCTCGGGCGGCGGGGGCGCGCCGCGCCGGCGGCGCAGATGCGCGAGCCGGCGCGTGAACAAGGGGTCGGTCAGCACCCGTATGTCCGAATCCTCGACCGTGCAGGTGGCGTGACCCCACCAGGTGACCTCCACCGGCACCGCGCTGCCTCCTTCGTGCGACTCCCCGAAGCGTACGTCCAGGAGTAGGGTCGGCGGCGAAACCGGAGGTGGCGGGAGGCGAGGGGGACGCCATGGGGCAGGTGCGGGTGACGGCGATCGCGAGTCTGACGCCGCTGGAGCGTCTTGACGACGACCCCTTCCTGGTCGACTCCCGCAGCCAGCACGCCATGTGCGCCCGCTGGGCCGCGGACCGGGGCTATGTCGTCGCCAGGGAGCTGCTGGTCAGCGGTCTGCGCGCGGACCACGAGGCGCTGTGGGAGGGGGTCCGTCCGGGCCGCGACCTGTTCGTGGCGCCCAGCCACCGCGTGCTGGAGAGCGCGCTGGCGTCCGTGGCCGCGTTCAACGAGGAGTGCGCGCGGCGCGGAGTGCGCGTCGAGACCGCCGGCCACGCGGAACCGGCCTACGACGCCCGCATGAAGGCATGCGTGCACCGCCGCCTCTCCATGCCGACGGCCGGCTACGACGGCCGCTGACCCCTCCGGGACCTCCCGGGCCCCGCCCCCACGTCCCCGTTCCCCCGGCCCCGGGCCTCCGCCCCCGGCCCCGGTCCTCTGCCCCCCCCGGCCCTGGGCTCCCGGCCCCGGCCTCCCGGCGCGCATCCCCGGTCCACCGGTCCCGTGCCTTCCCACTGGCCCCGAGCCCTCGGGCTCCCCGACCCGTCTTCCGGGCCCCGGCCTCCCAGGCTCCTGGCTTCCCAGCCCCACGTCCCCGGTCCACCGGCCCCGGGCCTCTGCCCTCCGGCCCGGGCCCCGGGCTCCCGGACCTTACAGGCTGCCGGCCCCGGCCCCCCGGCCCCCCGGCCCCCCGGCGCCCTGGCCCCGGGCCCCGGCCCCCGGCCTCCCGGGAACCCGGGTCCCCGGCCGTCCCCGGCCGCCCCCGGCCGCTGTGACACCCTGTTGTGGCAATCTGGGGGAGTCCGCGCCGAGGAACGGCTGGTGCGCGGGTCGGAACGTGAGGTGTGCGGAGCGTGGGTGGCGGGCGTTGGCGGCGGATCGCCAGTCAGATCGGGCGGAGCGTCGCCGTGTGGGCGGTGTCCACCCTGACCATGCTCGCCCTGGCCGGCATCCTGCCGGACTTCCGGCTCAAGGACGCCGACGGCGACAGCGCGACCGACATCGCCGTCACCGCGGCGGCGGGCGCGGGCGCCTTCGGCCTGCTCTCCGCCCTGGTGTGGCCGCTCCTGGTCCGCATGCTGCTGCTGATCCCGGCACTCGTCCTCGGGCTGCTGGTCTTCTTCCTCAACGGCGCGCTGCTCCTGATCGCCATGGACATGAACCCCACCGAGCGCGGCGGCGTCGCCCCGGAGACGGCCGTCGTGGTGGCCGCCGTGATGTCCGCCGTCGCCTCGGCCACCGGGGCCGCGCTCGCGGTCCGCGACGACGACGCCTACCGGCGCCGGCTCTACCGCCTCGCCGACCGCCGCCGCCGAGCCACGCCGCCCTGCCCCGTCGACCCCGGCACCGTCTTCGTGCAGCTGGACGGCGTCGGCCACGACGTGCTGCTGCAGGCCGTCGACGCCGGTGCCATGCCCACCGTCGCCCGCTGGCTCGGCCGCGACGGCGCCTCCGCCACCCACCGGCTCACCAGCTGGCGCACCGACTGGTCCAGCCAGACCGGCGCCAGCCAGCTCGGCATCCTGCACGGCAGCAACAACGACGTGCCCGCCTTCCGCTGGTACGAGAAGGACAGCGGCGAGGTCGTGGTCTGCAACCGGCCCACCAGCGCCGCCGAGCTGCAGCGCCGCGCCGTCGCCCGCACCGGCGACGGCGGACTGCTCACCCTGGACGGCGCCAGCCGCGGCAACCTCTTCGGCGGCGGCGCCGACGAGCAGGCCCTCGTGCTGTCCATCGCCACCCGCCGCCGCAGCCGCGAGACCCGCTCCAGATCCGGCTACTTCGCCTACTTCAGCGACCCCGCCAACGCCGTGCGCACCGCGCTGTCCTTCGCCGCCGAGGTCGGCCGCGAGATCGGCCAGTCCACCCGCGCCCGCCTGCACAAGGTCCGCCCCCGGGTCTCCCGCGGCGGCCTCTACCCCTTCCTGCGCGCCTTCGCCACCGTCGTCGAACGGGACGTCGTCGTCTCGGCGGTGATGGGCGACATGCTCGCCGGCCGCACCGCCGTCTACGCCGACCTGATCGCCTACGACGAGGTGGCGCACCACTCCGGGCCGCACAGCCGCGACGCCGCCAAGGTGCTGCGCCGCCTGGACCGCTCCCTCGCACTGATCGAGAACGTCGCCGAGCACGCCCCCCGCCCCTACCGCCTCGTCCTCCTCTCCGACCACGGCCAGAGCCCCGGCGAGACCTTCCGCGCCCGCTACGGGCTGACCCTCGCCGACCTGGTCAAGGCCGGCTGCGGGCTGCCCGTGCCCCGCCGGGCGCGCCGCACCCGCAGCGGCGCCGAGGCCCGCAACACGGTGCGGGCCGCGCTGCACCGCCCGGTCGAGGAGGGCGCCCGGCAGCACCACCCGGACGCCGGCCGGCACGCGGAACCCGTCGTCCTCGCCTCGGGCAACCTGGGCCTGGTCTCCTTCCCCGACGTGCACCACCGGATGAGCCGGGAGGAGATCGACGCCCGCCACCCCGCCCTGCTGCCCACCCTCGCCAACCACCCCGGCGTCGGCTTCCTGCTGGTGCGCAGCGAGGAGCACGACGGCGTGGTCCTCGGCGCGCGGGGCGTGGAGGTCCCCCTGGACCGCCTCACCGACGACTCCGCCCCGCTGGCCCCCTTCGGCCCCGGCGCCGCGGACGCGATCCGCCGCACCCACGCCTTCCCGCACACCGCCGACATCATGGTCAACTCCTTCCACGACCCGGCCGACGGCGAGGTGCTGGCCTTCGAGGAGCAGATCGGCTCCCACGGCGGCCTCGGCGGCGCCCAGTCCCACGCCTTCCTGCTCTCCCCGAGGGTCCTGTCCGCCCCCACCGCCGACGGCTCGGAGCCGGCCGGCGCCGAGCACATCCACCACATCCTGCGCCGCTGGCTCCGCGAGGGCAGCGGCCCGCAGGTCCCGCTGAACGATCCCCTGTCGGACGGGCGTACCGACGCAATACTTCCGGCGCCGGACACCGTCCCGCAGGACGAATCCGCCTGACTTGGCACCACGCCGGCCCCTCCCCGACGATGGTCGGCGGCCCAGGCGATCCCGGGCCGACCCCCCACCCTCTGAGAGGCGCACCACCCATGCACGCCCCCGGGACCGCCCCCACCCCACCGGCCCCGCAGGACACCACCGAGGCACCCGCGGACGCCCCAGGACGCCACACCCGCCGCTTCGGCCTCCCCACCGCCACCGCCCTGGTCATGGGCAACATCATCGGCGGCGGCATCTTCCTGCTCCCGGCCTCGGTCGCCCCGTTCGGCACCGTCAGCCTGCTCGCCTTCGGCGTCCTCACCGTCGGCGCCATCGCGCTCGCCCTGGTCTTCGGCCGCCTCGCCGCCCGCGACCCGCGCACCGGCGGCCCCTACGTCTACGCCCGCGCCGCCTTCGGCGACTTCGCCGGCTTCCTCGCCGCCTGGGCGTACTGGATCACGACCTGGGTCTCCAACGCGGCCCTCGCCGTCGCCGCCGTCGGCTACCTGGACGTCCTGATCCCGGTGAACGACCACCGCTGGAGCGCCTGCCTGGCCGCGCTCACCCTCCAGTGGCTGCCGGCGCTGGCCAACTTCGCGGGCACCCGCTACGTGGGCGCGGTCCAGCTGGTCTCCACGGTGCTGAAGTTCGCGCCGCTGCTCCTGGTGGCCGTCGGCGGCCTGTTCTTCTTCGACGCCGGCAATCTGGGCCCCTTCCACACCGGCGACGGCTCGACCGTCGGCGCGGTGTCGGCCTCCGCCGCCATCCTGCTCTTCTCCTACCTCGGCGTGGAGTCCGCCGCGGTCAGCGCCGGCGAGGTCAAGAACCCCCGCCGCACCGTCGGACGCGCCACGGTCATCGGCACGGCGGGCGCCGCCCTGGTCTACCTCCTGGGCACCCTCTCCGTCTTCGGAACCGTCGCCCACGACCGCCTGGTCACCTCCACGGCCCCCTTCTCCGACGCGGTGAACGCCATGTTCGGCGGCACCTGGGGCGGCTGGGCGGTGGCGCTGGCCGCCCTGGTCTCGATGACCGGCTGCCTCAACGGCTGGACCCTGCTCAGCGCCCAGACCCCGTACGCGGCGGCGAAGGACGGCCTGTTCCCCGCCTTCTTCGCCCGCAGGCGCCGGGGTGTCCCCACCTCCGGGGTGGCGGTGACGGTGGTCCTGGCCTCCCTGCTCACCGTCTACAACTACACGGCCGGCTCGGCGAAGGTCTTCGAGGTCCTCGTCCTGGTCACCACCTTCACCGCCACCGTTCCCTACCTCCTGGCCACCGCCGCCCAGCTCCACCATCTGGCGTCCGGACGGGAGGTGAACCGCCCCCGCCTGATCCGTGACGCCGTGATCGCCTCCGTGGCGGCGGCCTTCTCGCTCTGGCTGGTGGCGGGTGCGGGGTACGCGGCGGTCTACCAGGGCGTGCTGTTCCTCTTCGCGGGCGTGCTGGTGTACGCGGTCATGACGGCGCGGCGCCGGCGCTGAACTCCGCCCAGCGGGGCACGGATAAGTGTGATCGTATGAGGCGGTGGACTCCCGTTGAGGGAGCCCACCGCCCCCGGCGCAACAGATCCGAAAGGAACCCCGTGGCCACCACGCGCTCCGCACACACCGTCTGGGAAGGCAACCTGCTCGAGGGCAGCGGTGTCGTCGCCTTCGACTCGTCCGGGATCGGCGAGCAGCCGGTGTCGTGGCCCTCGCGGGCCGAGCAGGCGAACGGGAAGACCAGCCCCGAGGAGCTGATCGCCGCCGCCCACTCCAGCTGCTTCGCGATGGCGCTGTCGCACGGCCTGGCCGGCGCGGGCACCCCGCCCACCCGGCTCACCACCTCCGCCGACGTCACCTTCCAGCCCGGCGAGGGCATCACCGGCATCCACCTCACGGTCGAGGGCACCGTCCCCGGCCTGGACGACGACGGCTTCCGCGCCGCCGCGAACGACGCCAAGCAGAACTGCCCCGTCAGCCAGGCCCTCAAGGGCACGACGATCACCCTCGACGCGAAGCTCGCCTGAGCGGCTGCCCGGAGGCCGGCGTACCGCTCACCGGCCTCCGGCCCGGCTCAGGGCGCCGAGGAGATGGTCCAGGTCGTGCGGCATCAGGGCGACGAGGACCCCGCCCTCGGCAGAACCGCACTCCACGATCCGCGCCTGGGGATTGATCCGCACGCCCTCGCGCAGGGACGGGCGGCGCAGGCCGACCTGATGGAGCCAGCGCGGCCCAGCACTGCCCTGGCCCCGCCGTCACATCCCCGCCCGCTCCCACCCCCGCCGGTCCGGGCGCGGTCCGAGCTGGTGGGGGTCGCGGGAGCGGTAGACCACGTACGGGCGGACCAGGTACGGCAAGGGGGCGCTGAACATGTGGACGAGGCGGGTGTACGGGACCATCGCGATCAGGAGCATGCCGACCACCGCGTGGATCTGGTAGAGGGTCGGGACGCCGACCATCAGCTCCGTCTTCGGCTGGAGGGTGAACAGGCTGCGGGCCCAGGGGCCGATGGTCGTGCGGTAGTTGTAGCCCTCGCCCGAGGAGTGGGACAGCTTGGCCACCATGCCCAGGATGATGGCGGCCAGCAGGAACAGGTACATGGTCTTGTCGTTGGCCGTCGTCGCCTTGAAGACCGGGGCCTTGGTGCGGCGGCGGTAGACCAGGAGCGCGATGCCGGCGACGGTGAGGATGCCCGCGCCGGTGCCGCCGATGAGCGAGAAGAGGTGGTACGCGCGCTCGTTCACGCCGACCGCGTTGGTCCAGGACTCCGGGACGAAGATGCCGATCAGGTGGCCGACGAGGACGAACAGGATGCCGTAGTGGAAGACCGGCGAGGCGATGTTCAGCAACTTCGACTCGTAGACCTGCGAGGAGCGCGTCGTCCAGCCGAAGCGGTCGTAGCGGCGGCGCCACACCAGGCCGGCGATCAGCAGCACGAAGGCGGCGTAGGGGAGGACGGCCCAGAGGAAGGTGGTCATGTACGGGCTCCAGCGGGGGCGGGCGGCAGGGTGGCGCACACCGCGTCGAGCACGCACGCGTAGGGCGTGCCGGCGGCGGTGAGCCGGGAGCGGAGCTGGTCCAGGGCGTCGCGGTGCTCGGTGAGCATGCCGATGTCCCCGGTGCGGGAGGCGAATTCCAGCACCGCCGGCAGGAAGTCCGGCAGCTCCTCGCCGGTCAGCTCCAGGCCGTGCGCGCGGTAGTGCTCCTTGAAGCGGACCAGCGACATGCCGCGCCGCCGGGTGTCGCCGTCCGTCCACCAGCTCAGGTAGAGGCTGTGGCGGTTCTTGAAGTCGAAGACCTGCACGTAGTGGGACTGGAGGTCGGTGTCCGACGTCGCCGTCGCGTGGTCGGTGAACTCCCGCAGCTGCGGGGCCGCCTCGCGAAGGAGCGGCAGGCGGGCCCGGAAGTCCTCGTCCGGGTAGGTCAGGCAGAGCGCCGCCGCCTGGTACAGCACCTCGAAGCCGGCCATCACGCCTCCCTCTCGTCGTCCGCGGTCTGCCGCCGGCGCAGGATGTGGAAGTTCTCCACCGGCACCAGCGGCAGCCGCTTGCGCCCCGAGTCCAGGCCGAACGGCCCGTCCCCGCCCATGCCCGGCCCGCCGTCGACGTCGAGGCTGCACGTGTCCGGCAGCGCCGACGCCTCAAGTCGGTGCGCGTCGCCGACGGCCGCCGTCGGAATCACGTACCGCTCCTCGTACTTGGCGATGGCCAACAGGCGGTACATGTCCTCGATCTCCTGGGCCGGCATCCCGACCCCCGCCGCGACCGCCGGATCCGGGTCCTCGCCGAGGTTCAGGGCACGCATGTGCGCCCGCATCGCGGCCAGCTTCTCCAGGGAGGCGCGGACCGGGCCCACGTCGCCGGCGGTGAACAGCTCCGCCAGGTACTCCAGCGGGATGCGCAGCGTGTCGATCGCGCCGAAGAGATTCCCGGCGTCCTCGCCGTCGTGACCCGTCTCGGTCAGGGCGTCCACCACGGGGGAGAGCGGCGGGATGTACCAGACCATCGGCATCGTCCGGTACTCCGGGTGCAGCGGCAGCGCCACCTTGTACTTGCTCACCAGCGCGTGCACCGGCGAGCGCCGGGCCGCCTCCAGCCAGTCGTTCGGGATCCCCGCGGCCTCCGCGGCCCGGCGCACCTCGGGGTCCTCCGGGTCGAGGAAGAGCCCCAACTGGGCCTCGTACAGATCCCGTTCGTTCGGAGTCTCGGCCGCCGCCGTCACCTTGTCCGCGTCGTAGAGGACCACGCCGAGGTAGCGCAGCCGGCCCACGCACGTCTCCGAACAGACCGTCGGCTGGCCGACCTCGATGCGCGGGTAGCAGAAGGTGCACTTCTCGGCCTTGCCGGTGCGGTGGTTGAAGTACACCTTCTTGTACGGGCACCCCGTCACGCACATCCGCCAGCCCCGGCAGCGGTCCTGGTCGACCAGGACGATGCCGTCCTCCGCCCGCTTGTACATCGCCCCCGACGGACAGGCGGCCACGCACGACGGGTTGAGGCAGTGCTCGCAGATCCGGGGGAGGTAGAACATGAAGGTCTCTTCGTAGGCGAACTTCACCTTCTCGGAGGTCTCCTGGCGGACCTTCGCCACCATCGGGTCCAGGTCGCCGTAGGCGGGCGCGCCGCCGAGGTTGTCGTCCCAGTTGGAGGACCACCCGATCTTCATCGGCTTGCCGTCGAGCTGCGAGACGGGCCGGGCGACCGGGAAGTCGTCACCGAGCGGGGCGTCGATGAGGTTCTTGTAGTCGTACGTCCAGGGCTCGTAGTAGTCCTTGATCTCCGGGAGCTTGGGGTTGGAGAACAGGCCCGCCAGTTTCTTCAGCCGGCCGCCGGACTTCAGGCGCAGCGCGCCGCGCCGGTTCAGCTCCCAGCCGCCCTGCCAGCGCTCCTGGTCCTCGTAGCGGCGCGGGTAGCCCTGCCCGGGGCGGGTCTCGACGTTGTTGAACCAGACGTACTCCATGCCCCGGCGGTTGGTCCACGCCTGCTTGCAGGTGACCGAGCAGGTGTGGCAGCCGATGCACTTGTCGAGGTTCATCACCATGGCGATCTGGGCCATCGGGCGCATCAGTACTCGACCTCCTGGCTGCGGCGGCGGATGACCGTCACCTCGTCGCGTTGATTGCCCGTCGGGCCCAGGTAGTTGAAGGCCCACGACAGCTGGGCGTAGCCGCCGATCAGGTGGGTGGGCTTGAGGATCAGCCGGGTCAGGGAGTTGTGGATGCCGCCGCGCCGGCCGGTCGTCTCCGCCAGCGGCGTGTTGACCGTGCGCTCCTGGGCGTGGTGCATGTACACCGTGCCGGGCGGCATGCGGTGCGAGACGATCGCGCGGGCCACCACCACGCCGTTGCGGTTGACCGCCTCGATCCAGTCGTCGTCGGCCACCCCGATGGCGTCCGCGTCCTGCGGCGCCATCCAGATGCCCTGGCCGCCCCGGGACAGTGACAGCATGAACAGGTTGTCCTGGTACTCGGAGTGGATCGACCACTTGTTGTGCGGGGTGAGGTAGCGGACCGTCACCTCGCGCTCGCCGTCCGGGCCGAGGCGCGGCTCGCCGAACAGGCGGTGCATGTCGAGCGGTGGGCGGTAGACCGGCAGCGCCTCGCCCAGCTCGTGCATCCAGTCGTGGTCGACGAAGAACTGCTGGCGCCCGGTGAGCGTGTGCCAGGGCTTCAGGTGCTCGGTGTTGAGCGTGAACGCCGTGTAGCGCCGCCCGCCCGCCTCGCTGCCCGACCACTCCGGCGAGGTGATCACCGGCACCGGCGCGGCCTGCGTGTCCGCGTACGTCACCCGCTTGCCCTCGTGCTCGGCGGCCAGGTGCGCCATCTCCTGGCCCGTCTTGGCCTCCAGGGTGTGGAAACCCTGCACGGCCAGGCGGCCGTTGGTGGTGCCGGACAGCCGCAGGATGGTGTTGGCCGCCTTCACCGCCGTGTCCAGCGAGGGGCGTCCGTCGGCGGGGCCGCCGCGCACCGGGCCGTTCAGCTCGCGCAGCCGCTCCACCTCGTCGTCCGGCTTCAGCGTGATGCCCTTGGCGGGCAGGCCCTTGGCCTCCACCAGCGGGCCCAGCGCGGCGAACTTCGCGCCGATGGCGGTGTAGTCCCGCTCCACCACGACGAGGTTCGGCATGGTCCGGCCCGGTTCCGGCTCGCACTCGCCGCGCCGCCAGTCCCGTACCACCCCGCCCGGCTGGGCGATCTCGCCCGGGGTGTCGTGCTGGAGCGGGGCCGCCACCAGGTCCTTGCGCACCCCGAGATGGCCCACGGCCAGCTCGCTCAGCTTCTCCGCGAGGGCCTTGAAGGTGTCGAAGTCGGTGCGTGCCTGCCAGGGCGGGTCCACCGCCGGGGTGAAGGCGTGCACGTAGGGGTGCATGTCCGTGCTGGACAGGTCGTGCTTCTCGTACCAGGTGGCGGCCGGCAGCACCACGTCGGAGAGCAGGGTGGAGGAGGTGTGCCGGAAGTCCAGCGACAGCAGCAGGTCGAGCTTGCCCTCCGGGGCCTCCTCCCGCCAGACCACGTCCCGGGGCCGCTCGCCGGGCGCCGCCTCCTCGGCGCGCAGCGAGGAGTGCGTGCCGAGGAGGTGCTTGGTGAAGTACTCGGCGCCCTTCGCCGAGGAGCCGAGCAGGTTGGCCCGCCACAGCGTCACGATGCGCGGCCAGTTCTCCGGCGCGTCCGGGTCCTCGCAGGCGAACTTCAGCGTGCCCGCGCGCAGTTCGGCCACCGCCTTGGCGACCGGGTCGCCGAACGCCTCACCCAGCTCCAGGGGGTTGCGGTCGAAGGTCGGGTACGACGGCATCCAGCCGGTGCGCGCGGAGAGCGCCAGGCAGTCCGCGCCGGTCATGCCCTCCAGGCGGCCCTCACCGAGCGGGGAGGCCAGCACGTCGGCGCCGAAGCGGTCGTAGCGCCACTGGTCGGTGTGGAGGAACCAGTACGCCGTGCCGATCATCTGGCGCGGCGGGCGCGACCAGTCCGAGGCGGCGGCCAGCGTCTGCCAGCCGGTGACCGGGCGGCACTTCTCCTGGCCCACGTAGTGCGCCCAGCCGCCGCCGTTGCGGCCCTGGCAGCCGGTGAGCTGGAGCAGGGCGAGGAAGGCGCGGTAGATCGTCTCGGAGTGGAACCAGTGGTTGGTGCCGGCGCCCATGAGGATCATGCAGCGGCCCTTGGACCGCTCGGCGGTGCGCGCGAACTCGCGGGCCACCCGTACGCAGGCCGCCGTCGGCACCGAGGTGTGCGTCTCCTGCCACGCCGGGGTGCCCGGCGCCTCGGCGTCCTCGTACGAGGAGGGCCAGTCACCCGGCAGCCCCGGCCGGGCCACGCCGTACTGGGCGAGCAGCAGGTCGAACACCGTCGTCACCAGCGGGCCGTCCGGGCCGCCGAGCCGCGTCGCCGGCACGCCCCGGCGGACCACCTCGCCCCGGCCCTGCCCGTGCTCCCCGCCCTCGGTGTCGAAGCGGGGCAGCAGCACCTCCACGCCGCTCGCCGCATCGAGGCCGTGCAGGCCGAGGCGGGGGCGCACCTCGCCGAGATCGAGGTTCCAGGCGCCCTGGTCGGCCTCGTTCCAGCGGAAGCCCAGGGAGCCGTTCGGGACGACGACGCGGCCGGTCGCCTCGTCCAGGACCACCGTCTTCCACTGGGCGTCCTCGCCTCCCTGCCCGAGGTCGGCGGCGCGCACGAACTTGGACGGGACCAGCGCCCCGTCCCGCTCCGTCAGCGTCACCAGGAACGGCAGGTCGGTGAAGCGGCGCACATAGTCCGCGAAGAACGGCGTCTCGCGGTCGACGAAGAACTCCTTGAGCACCACGTGGCCCATCGCCAGGGCCAGCGCCCCGTCGGTGCCGGGGTGCGGGTGCAGCCACTGGTCGGCGAACTTGGCGTTGTCGGCGTAGTCAGGCGCGACCACCACGACCTTCTGGCCCCGGTAGCGGGCCTCCGCCATCCAGTGGGCGTCCGGGGTGCGGGTCACCGGGACGTTCGAACCCCACATGATCAGGTACGCCGCGTCCCACCAGTCGCCCGACTCCGGCACGTCCGTCTGGTCGCCGAAGACCTGCGGGGAGGCCACCGGCAGGTCGGCGTACCAGTCGTAGAACGACAGCATCGGGGCGCCGATGAGGGAGTGGAAGCGGGCCCCGGAGGCGTGCGAGACCATCGACATCGCCGGGATGGGCGAGAAGCCGGCGATCCGGTCGGGGCCCTGGGTCCTGATGGTGTGCACATGGGCGGCGGCGACCATCTCCACCGCCTCGTCCCAGTTCGCCCGCACCAGGCCTCCCTTGCCGCGCGCCCGCTGGTAGCGCCGCCGGCGCTCCGGGTCGGCCTGGAGGTCGGCCCAGGCGAGCACCGGGTCCTTCAGCCGCCGCTTGGCCTCCCGGTACATCTCCAGCAGGACCCCGCGCACGTACGGGTAGCGCACCCGGGTGGGGGAGTAGGTGTACCAGGAGAAGGCGGCGCCCCTGGGGCAGCCGCGCGGCTCGTACTCGGGCCGGTCCGGGCCCACCGACGGGTAGTCCGTCGCCTGGGTCTCCCAGGTGATGATCCCGTCCTTGACGTACACCTGCCAGCGGCAGGAGCCGGTGCAGTTCACGCCGTGCGTGGAGGTGACCGTCTTGTCGTGGCTCCAGCGGTCCCGGTAGAACGCGTCCGACTCCCGGCCGCCGACCAGCCCGATGCTGTGCAGGTCGGGCGCCGCGGTGCCGGGCCGGAAGAACCGGCCGGCGCGGAGCAGCGCCGCGCCCGGTTCGGTGGGCGGTGTCCGGGTGTCGGTCACGTACGCGCTCCCTCGCTCGCCCCTCGGGCCGTCCTTGACGAACCTAGGGGCGAGCGAGGGAGCGCACCCGTCCGCGGCGCCCGTACGGGTCAGGGTTCCGCCAGGCGGGGAACCCCGCTCGCTCAGAGCTTGCGCGCCACCCCGGCGTACACCGGCACGATGCCCTCTGCCTGCACCGCCACGTCCTCCGGGTCCGGGCGCCAGCCGGTCACCGGGATGACGCCGGGGCCCAGCAGTTCCAGGCCGTCGAAGAAGCGGGCGAACTCGGGCAGCGAGCGCGGGTGGAACGGCGTGCCGCCACGGGCGAACAGGGCGGCCGCCTTGCCGACCGCCTCCGGGTTCAGATCGGGCGTGACCTGGGAGAGGATCAGGAAGCTGCCGGGGGCGAGGGCGGCGACGTAGCGCCCCAGCAGGCCGTGCACGTCGTCGCCGTCCTTCGCGTCGCCCAGGTAGTGGGTCAGGGCCACCAGGGACAGCGAGACGGGCCGGGAGAAGTCCAGCGACTCGCCGGCCAGGCGCAGGATCGTGTCCGGGTCCCGGACGTCGGCGTGCACATAGTCGGTGCCGCCCTCCGCCGTGCCGTTCAGCAGCGCCTCCGCGTGCCGCAGCACGATCGGGTCGTTGTCGGCGTACACCACCCGCGCCTCGGCGGCGACGGACTGCGCGACCTGGTGCAGGTTGGGCTCGGTCGGGATGCCGGTGCCGACGTCCAGGAACTGGCGGACGCCCGCCTCGGCGACGGTGCGGACCGCCCGCTGCATGAACCGGCGGTTGGCGCGGGCCCCGCGCACCGCGGTGTCGTCCACGGCGAGGATCCTGCGGGCCAGCTCCTCGTCGACCGGGTAGTTGTCCTTGCCGCCCAGCCACCAGTCGTAGACCCTGGCCGGATGCGGGCGGCTGGTGTCGACGGGCGGGTGCGCGGCGTCGGGTGCGGTCATGCGGGGTCGTCTCCTCGGGCTCGGGTGGGCGGTGGTCAGCCGGTGTGACCGGGGCCTGGGCGTGGGGGGGGGGAGAACGGGGCGTCGAACGATCGTCAGTAGAACTCGCGGTACTCCCGCAGGACCTTCTCGGTGCGCTGCGTCGACGCGGCCAGCGCTGTCATGTGGTCAAGGACCTCCAGGTGCGCGGAGACCTCCGCCCGGGAGTCCAGGTACAGGGCGCCGGTGAGGTACTCGGTGAACACCATGTCCGGCAGCTCCGGCTCGGCGAACCGGAACAGCGTGAAGGGCGCGTACGTCCCCGGGTGCGGGCCGTCCGCGAACTCGGCGACCTGGAGGGTCACCCCGTCCCGGGCGGCGATCTCCAGGAGCTTGTCGAGCTGGTCGCGCATCACCCGGCCGTCGATGCTCACCGGGCGGCGCAGCACCGTCTCGTCCATCACCACCCACAGGTGCGGCCGGTCCGGGCGGTCGAGCAGCCGCTGCCGCTCCATGCGCAGGGACACGTGCCGCTCCACCGACTCCCGGCCCGCGTTCCCTATCGTCCCGGCCTCCAGGACCGCCCGCGCGTACTCCTCCGTCTGGAACAGGCCCGGCACGAAGTGCGGCTCGTAGGAGCGGATCACCCGTGCGGCGCCCTCCAGGCTGACGTACAGGCTGAACCAGTCGGGCAGCACGTCGTGGTACCGCTGCCACCAGCCGGGCTGGTTCGCCTCCTCGGCCAGCGCGATGAACGACGCCACCTCGGGGTCGGGCACGCCGTACGCCGTCAGCAGGATCTGCACGTACGGGATCTTCAGCGCGACCTCGGCCATCTCCATGCGCCGCACGGTCGCGGGGGCCACGCGGAGCACCTTGGCGGCCTCCTCGCGCCTGAGGCCCGCCGTCTCCCGCAGTTCCTGAAGCCGTCTGCCGAGGACCACCTGGCCCACGGTGGGTGCGGCCCGCCGCTCACTCACGCCACGCCTCCCCAACGGGCCCGTCTTTGCCCGCAGTCTGCCATGTCACCCCGCCTGTCCCACAAGGGGCGTCAGGGCAGCAGTGCGTGAAGGTGGTCGACCGTCGCCCGGTCGGCCGGGAGCAGGGTCTCGATGGCGAGTTCCGCGACGGTCACGTCCATCGGGGTGTTGAAGGTGGCGATGGACGAGATGAACGACAGCACGCGGCCCTCGTGCTCGATCTGCAGGGGCAGCGCGAAGTACGGCACCGGCTCGGCGGGTTCGACGGCGCGCGCGCCGGCCGGCACCGGGTACGCCTCGACCTCCTCGTACAACTCCCGCAGCGCCGGCGAGCGGTGCAGGGCGATCTCGCGGCGCATCTGCTCCAGCAGGTGCCCGCGCCACTCGGGCAGGTTGCGGATGCGCGGCGCCAGGCCCTCCGGGTGCAGGGTGAGCCGCATGGCGTTGACCGGCGGGGTGAGCAGGTGCTCGGGGAGGCCGTCCAGGAGCATCGTGATGCCCCGGTTGGCGGCGAGCACCCCGTACGTGGCGTCCACCACCAGCGCCGGATACGGCTCGTAGCCCCGGATCAGCCGCTCCATGCCCTCGCGCAGCGCGTCCAGGGCCGGGTCGTCCAGCGGGGTCTCCGGGTAGCGCGGGGCGTAACCGGCCGCGAGCAGCAGGGCGTTGCGCTCGCGGACGGGCACCTCCAGGTGCTCGGCGAGGCGCAGCACCATCTCCTCGCTGGGCCGGGAGCGGCCCGTCTCGACGAAGCTGATGTGCCGGGCGGAGGAGTCCGCCCGCAGCGCCAGCTCCAACTGGCTGACCCGGCGCCGCTCCCGCCAGGCCCGCAGCAGCGGACCGACGCCCTGGGCGGCGGGGGCGGTGCCGGACGCGAGAACGGTCATGGCAGGGAACCGTAGCCGACGCCACCGACATGGCAGGCTGAGGGCGGGCGGAGAGGCCGCCCGCCCCCACGCCGAGGAGCACCGTCATGCCCGTCGCACCGCTGTCGCAGCAGGAGATCGAGGACCGGCTGGCCGAGCTGCCGGGCTGGGCCCTCGACGGCGACCGCCTCACCCGCGCCTACCGGCTCGCCTCCCACCCGGCGGCGGCGGCCATGGTCGTCCACGTCGCGCAGGTGCAGGAGGAACTGGACCACCACTCCGACCTGACCCTGGGCTACGACACGGTGTCCCTCGCCGTCCACACGCACAGCGCGGGCGGCGCCGTCACCGA
Organism: Streptomyces sp. NPDC048182; assembly: GCF_043202555.1. NCBI lineage: Bacteria > Bacillati > Actinomycetota > Actinomycetes > Kitasatosporales > Streptomycetaceae > Streptomyces > Streptomyces sp. NPDC048182. The sequence continues at coordinate 81,137 of NZ_JBIDAQ010000008.1, forward strand.
GAAGGACTTCGAGCTCGCCCGCAGGGTGGAGGCCCTGGCCCCGGGCCACGGGGCACAATGAGCCGCATGCTCGACTACGACAAGGAAGCCGAGGCATACGACGCCCTGCGCGGCGGCGAACCCCGGGCCGCGGCGGCTGCGGACGCCGTCCTCGGCCTTGTGCCGCCCGGCGCCCGCACCCTGCTGGACGCCGCCTGCGGCACCGGCATCGTCACCCGGCGCCTCGCGGCCGGCCGGGACGGCCTGCGGGTCGCCGGCGCCGACCTCGCGCCCGAGATGGTCCGCCGCGCGGCACCCCGGCTACCCGGTGCCGTCGTACGGGCCGACAGCCGCCGACTGCCCTTCCGGGACGGGGTGTTCGACGCCGTCAGCACCGTGTGGCTGCTGCACCTCCTCGGCGGCGCCGAGGAACTGGCCGCCGTCGCCGCCGAGTGCGCGCGGGTGCTGCGGCCCGGCGGGGTGTGGGTCACCACCGTCGACAAGGGCGCCGCGCACAACGTCGGCAGTGACATCGACGCCGTGCTCGCGGCCCGCCCGCCGAGCCCCGTCGTGGACGCCTCGGGCGAGGTCGCCTCGCACGCCCGCGCCCATGGCCTGCGCCCCGCCGGCACCGCCCGCTTCACCGGCCACGGCCAGGGCCGCAGCCCGCGCAGCACCGTCGCCGACCTCCGCCGCGGCTGGTTCGTCACGCTGCCGCCGGGCGACCCGGGCGCCGACGGCTTCGCCGAGCGCCTCGCGGCCCTGCCGGACCAGGACCGGCCGCGCCCCGACCCGGTCTACACGCTGCGGGCCTTCGCGAAGGCGTGATCCCCGGGCCTTTTTCCCATTCGCCGACCGTCGGGAGATGATGCGTCGCACCACCACTTGAGTTCCGGGGGGAACCGTGAACCAGTACGCACCGCCACCCGCCATGCCGCCCACGCCGGGCTTCGGGCCGCCGATGCCGCCGCCCCCGCCACGCAGGAACCACACGGCGCTGATCGCCGCGGCTTCCGCCGTGGCGGCCGCGGCCGTCGCGGTGGCCGTCACCGTCGCCGTCACGCGCGACGGCAAGGACGAGGCGGCGCCCGCCCCGACCGTCACGGTCACCCAGACCGTGGGCGCCGACGAGCCCGTCGCCGACGAGGAGGACACCGAGCCCGCCCCCGAGGAGCCGGCCGACGACGGCATCCTCGCGCTGGACGAGACCCGCGCCTACGACGGCGGCGTCAGCGTCAGCCTCGCCGGCTTCAAGCGGGCCGTGTCGACCGACACCGCCATCCCGGAGAGTGCGCCCTACCTGCGCTTCACCGTCAAGCTCAAGAACGACGGCAAGAAGACGCTCGACGCCACCCTGCTCACCGTCAACTGCGCCTACGGCAAGGACGGGCGCCCCGGCGAGGCCGTCTTCGACAGCGCGGGCGGCCTGAGCGGCGGGCCGTCCACCAAGCTGCTCGCCGGCCGGTCGCTGAGCATCACCTGGGGCTGCGAGCTGCCCAAGGGCGAGAAGGTCGTGCAGATCGAGGTCGCCCCCGACTACGAGCTGGACGCCGCCGTCTTCACCGGCTCCGTGAAGTAGCCGCACATTGCGGGGGAGTTGACTTCGAGAGCGCTCCAAGTGATGGACTCCGGGTCCCAGCTCGACGAACGACTCAGGGGGACATCATGACCGACGCACCCGTCACACTCATCACCGGCGGCGGCAGCGGCATCGGCGCCGCCGTCGCCGAGCGGCTGCTCGGCAAGGGGCAGCGGGTGGCGGTCACCGGGCGCGGCGAGGCGCGGCTCGCCGCCTTCCGCGCCGGGCTGGGGGAGCCCGAGGGGCTGCTGACCCTGCCGGGCGACTCCGCCGACCACGAGCAGGTGCGGGCGGCCGTGGAGGCGACGCTCAAGGAGTTCGGGCGTCTCGACACGGTGATCGCCAACGCCGGGTCCGCCACCCACGACTCGGTCGCCGAGGGCGATCCGGCCGGGTGGTCCGAGATGGTGCTGACCAACGTGCTGGGCCCGGCCCTGCTGATCCGCGCCTCCATCGACGCGCTGAAGGAGACCCGCGGGCGGATCGTGCTGGTCGGCAGCGTCGCCGGGTTCGTCAACACCCCGGGCAACCTCTACGGCGCCACCAAGTTCGCGGTGACCGGCCTCGCGGAGAACACCCGGCGCCAGGTCACCGAGTGGGGCGTCGGCGTCACGCTGATCGCGCCCGGCCGGGTGGAGACCCCGTTCTGGGACGGCCTGGGCAGCCTGCCCCCGGGCCACCTGCTCACCGCCGACCAGATCGCCGCGTCGGTCGTCTGGGCGCTGGAGCAGCCGGCCGGCGTGGACATCAACACCGTGGTCGTCCGGCCGGTGGGCCAGCCCAACTGAGGCACGGCGAAGGGGCCCGGTCGCGGCGACCGGGCCCCTTCCAGCCCGAGCGGCGGCTCAGGCCATGTCGAACGTCGCCGGGTCCGGACCCGTGCGCCGGTCCTCGTTGAGGGCGGAGATCGCCGCGAGGTCCTCGTCGTCCAGGGAGAAGCCGAAGACGTCGATGTTCTCCTTGATCCGCGACGGCGTCACGGACTTCGGGATCACCACGTTGCCGAGCTGGATGTGCCAGCGCAGCACGACCTGCGCGGGGGTGCGCCCGTGCTTCTGGGCGATGGCGATGATCGCCGGGATCTCCAGGATGCCCTTGCCCGAGCCGAGCGGGGACCACGCCTCGGTGGCGATGCCCTGCTCCGCGTGGAACTCACGGGCGGCGTGCTGCTGGAGGTGCGGGTGCAGCTCGATCTGGTTGACCGCCGGGATGACCGACGTCTCGGAGATCAGCCGCTCCAGGTGCTCCGGCAGGAAGTTCGACACACCGATGGCCTTGATCCGGCCGTCGGCGTGCAGCTTCTCGAACGCCTTGTAGGTGTCGACGTAGCGGTCCTTCGACGGCAGCGGCCAGTGGATCAGGTACAGGTCCACGTAGTCCAGGCCGAGCTTGCCCACGGAGGTGTCGAAGGCGCGCAGGGCGGCGTCGTACCCCTGGTCCTTGTTCCAGAGCTTGGTGGTGACGAAGAGGTCCTCGCGGGCCACGCCGGAGGCGGCGATGGCCTTGCCGGTGCCCTCTTCGTTGCCGTAAGCGGCGGCCGTGTCGATGCTGCGGTATCCGGCCTCCAGGGCCGTCGCGACCGCGGTCTCGGCCTCGTCGTCCGGCACCTGCCAGACACCGAAGCCCAGCTGGGGCATCTCGACGCCGTTGTTCAGGATGATCGGGGGGACCTTGCTGCTCACGAGCTCTTGATCCTTCGTTTGTGGTCAGGTGGTACTCCCCATCGTCAACGATCACAGGACGGGGCGCATTCCTGACCGGCGGGACTCACGCTCTGTACAGTGCCTCGACCTCGCCGGTGTATGCCTTCTCGATGGCCCTGCGCTTGAGCTTGAGCGACGGGGTGAGCAGCCCGTGCTCCTCGGTGAAGGGCTGGGCGAGGATCCGGAAGGTCCGGATCGACTCCGCCTGGGAGACCAGCGTGTTCGCCGCGACCACCGCCCGCCGCACCTCCGTCTCCAGGTCGGCGTCGCGCACCAGCTCCGCCGGGCCGAGCCGGGGCTTGTTCCGCATGGTCAGCCAGTGCTCGACGGCCTCCTGGTCGACGGTGACCAGCGCGGCGACGTAGGGGCGGTCGTTGCCCACGACGATGCACTGGTGGACCAGCGGATGGTCGCGCACCCGCTCCTCCAGCAGGCCGGGCGCGACGCTCTTGCCGCCCGAGGTCACCAGGATCTCCTTCTTGCGCCCGGTGATGGTGAGGTAGCCGTCCTCGTCCAGCGTCCCGAGGTCGCCGGTGGCCAGCCAGCCGTCGTGCAGGGTCTCGTCGGTGGCCTTGGGGTTGTTCAGGTAGCCCCGGAAGACGTTGTCGCCGCGCAGCCAGATCTCGCCGTCGTCCGCGATGTGCACGGTGACGCCCGGCACCGGCCGGCCGACGGTGCCGAAGCGGGTCCGCTCGGGCGGGTTGGCGGTGGCCGCCGCGGTGGACTCGGTCAGCCCGTAGCCCTCGTAGATCTGCACGCCGGCGCCTGCGAAGAACAGCCCGAGGCGGCGGTCCATCCCCGAGCCGCCCGACATGGCGTTGCGGATCCGGCCGCCCATCGCCTCACGGACCTTGGCGTAGACGAGCTTGTCGAAGAGCTGGTGCTGCATCCGCAGGCCCGCCGAGGGTCCCGGTCCGATGCCCCACGCCTTCGCCTCCACCGCCTCCGCGTAGCGGACCGCCACGTCGACGGCCTTCTCGAAGGGCCCGGATCTGCCCTCCTTCTCCGCCTTGCGCCGGGCCGCCCCGAACACCTTCTCGAAGATGTACGGCACGGCCAGGATGAAGGTCGGCCTGAAGGCGGCCAGGTCCGGCAGGAGCGCGGCGGCGTGCAGCTGCGGCTGGTGGCCGAGGCGGACCCGGCCGCGCACCGCCGCGACCTCCACCATCCGGCCGAAGACATGGGCGAGCGGCAGGAACAGCAGGGTGGCCGCCTCGTCGCCCCGCCGGGAGTGGAAGACCGGCTCCCAGCGGGCGATGACCGTGTCCGCCTCGTACATCAGGTTGCCGTGCGTGATGACGCAGCCCTTGGGGCGGCCGGTGGTGCCCGAGGTGTAGATGACGGTGGCGACCGCGTCCGGCGTGAGCGCCTCGCGATGCCGGTGCACCACCTGGTCGTCGAGGTGCGCGCCCGCGTCGTACAGCTCCTGCACCGCCCCCGAGTCCAGCTGCCACAGACCGCGCAGGTGCGGCAGCCGGTCGATGACGGTGGCGATCGTCATCGCGTGGTCCTCGTGCTCCACCACCGCCGCGGTGACCTCGGCGTCGTACAGCGTCCAGAAGCACTGCTCGGCCGAGGAGGTGGGGTAGATCGGCACCACCTGGGCGCCGATCGTCCACAGGGCGAAGTCGAAGAGCGTCCACTCGTAGCGGGTGCGGGACATGATCGCGACCCGGTCGCCGAACCGCACGCCCTGTGCGAGCAGGCCCTTCGCCAGGGCCAGCACCTCGTCGCGGAAGGCCGCCGCGGTCACGTCCTGCCAGTGCCCGGCGGCGTCCTTGCGGCCCAGGGCGATCCGCTCCGGGTCCTCGGCGGCGTACTCGAAGACGACGTCGGCAAGACCGCCCACGGGTGGTGCCGACGCCGTCGCAGGGTTGGTGAACTCGCGCAATCCCGCTCCCCGCTCCCCTCCCGGTTCCTGGTCGCCCCGCACGGCGCGGTGAAAGCTACCCCACCCGGGGCGGGGGCGGCGGGAGCGCCGGGACCGGGCGGCGGGGGCGTCCCCGCTGGTCAGCGGGGGGAAATGCGCTCACATGGGGAAGGGTCGGACAGTTTCCGGACAGAGATCCGGCGGTTGGGTGAGGGTCCGCCCGCCGATCTCCACCGAATCTGTACGACCCGCTCACCCACGGTACGAGGGCTCTCCGTCCGCCCGCGCTACGACCGTGACCCGGCCGCCTGCTCCCGGGTGGCCGCCGGCGCGGGCGCCTGCGGCGCGGCCGGGCCCCGGCCCGCACGGTCCGGGCGGACCACCAGGAGCACCAGCACCCCGGCGACCGCCGCGACCACGCCCGCCGTCACCGCCGCGGCGTTGAGGCCCTCGGCGAACACGGTGTGCAGCGTGCGGTCGCCGAAGGGACCGCGCAGGGCGCCCGCCGCGCCGCCCGCCAGGCCCTGGGCGGCGTCGTGCGGCAGGGTGTCGGCCATCCGCGAGGTCAGCACCGTGCCGAACAGCGCGATGGCGAGGGCGTAGCCGAGCTGCCGGAAGGTGTTGACCGCGCCGCCCGCCATGCCGGCCCGCTCCGGCGGGACCGCCGCCAGGGCAGCGCCCGCGATGCCGGGGGACACCAGGCCGGTGCCCACGCCGACCAGGATCAGACCCGGCACCAGGTCGGACGCGCTGGAGGAGGCGTCCAGGAAGGCCATGCAGAACTGCCCGACGGCGACCAGCAGCAGACCGCCCCCGATGGTGAACCGGGCCGGCACCCCGTGCAGCAGCCGCCCACCGGCCGCGGCCACCACGAAGGACGCCAGCGACATCCACAGGAAGACCAGGCCGCCGCGGACCGGGCTCATGCCGAGCAGCGTCTGGAGCCAGATCGAGGTGTACACCAGCACGCCGAACGCCGCCCCGTTGAAGGCCATCGCGCCCAGCATCACGCCGGAGAACGCGGGCCGCAGGAACAGCCGCGGGTCGATCAGCGGATCGGCCACCCGCCGCTCCACCACGACGAAGCAGACCAGCGCCAGCGCGGCCACCGCGAACGACGCGAGCGTGCCCGCCGCCGTCCAGCCGTGCGACCCGGCCCGCACCGCCCCGTACGTCACCGCGCCGGCGAACACCGCGAACACGACCGTGCCCGCCCAGTCCACCCGGCGCCCGCTCGCCCCGCGCGACTCCGGCACCACCCGCAGCGTCAGCCAGACCGCCGCCACGCTCACCGGCAGGTTCACCCAGAAGATCCACCGCCAGCCCGGGCCGTCGGTCAGCAGCCCGCCGAGCACCGGCCCCACGGCCGCCGCCGCGCCGCTGACCGCCCCCCACACCCCGAGCGCGGCCGAGCGCTGCCGGCCCTGGTAGACCGAGCCGAGCAGCGGCAGCGTCGTGGCGAACATCGCCGCGCCGCCGATGCCCTGAAGCGCCCGGGAGGCGATCAGCATCTCCGGCCCGGTGGCGAGCCCGCACAGCGCCGACGCCACCGCGAACAGCACCACGCCCACCACATGGACCCGGCGCCGCCCCAGCACGTCCGCCGCGGCACCCAGGCCGAGCAGCAGCGCGGCCAGCGCCAGCGCGTACCCGTCCATCACCCATTGCAGATCGCTCAGCGACGCGTGCAGCCCGTGCGCCATGTCCGGCAGCGCGACGACCGCGATCGTCACGTCCAGCAGCAGCATGAACGTCCCCAGGCACACCGCGGTCAGCGGCCCCCATGTACGCATGTCCCTCTTCTCCGTCCTGGCCGCCGTCCTTCGCGCGGCCCTCCGTACGATGGGTGCCTGGAGCCAGATCGAGCCGGTGCGCGGGCCGTGCGCGACGGAATCCGACGGGAGTGACCGGCATGCGGATGGAATCCGACACCTTCGACCAGCTCGACCTCCAACTGCTCACCGCCCTGGAGGTCAACGGCCGGGCCTCCTTCAGCCGGCTCGGTGACGTGCTCGGCGTCTCCGACCAGACCGTCGCCCGCCGCTACCGCCGGCTGAGCGCCGAGGGCGGGCTGCGCGTGGTGGCCGTGCGCGACGCCGACCGGCTCGGCCAGGACCACTGGACGCTGCGGCTGCGCTGCGTCCCGGACAGCGCGCTCGCCATCGCGGACGCGCTCGCCAAGCGGCCCGACACCAACTGGATCGGCCTCGCCGCGGGCGGCACGGAGGTCATCTTCGGCACCCGCCCGCGCAGCGCCGGCGCCCGCGACGAGCTGCTCCTCGGCCAGCTGCCGCGCACCCCGCGCGTGCTGGAGATCCGGGCCCACCAGATGCTGCACCGCTTCTGGGGCGGCCCGGCCGGCTGGCTGCGCAAGTTCGGCGTGCTCACCGACGACCAGATCGAGGCGCTGCGCCCCGACACCGGCGCCGCGCCGCCCGGACCGGCCCGCCTGGAACCCGAGGACGAGGCGCTGCTCGCCGTCCTGGAACGCGACGGACGCGCCTCCTACCCCGAGCTGCAGCGCGCCACCGGCCGCTCCGAGTCCGCCGTCAAGCGCCGCCTTTCCGCGCTGATCGCCTCCGGCGCCGTCTACATCGACGTGGAGTACCACTCGGAGATCTTCGGCTACCCCACCGCCGCCGTGCTGTGGATCACCACCGAGCCGGCCGCCCTGCACCGGGTCGGCGAGGCGCTGGCCGGGCACGACGAGGTCGCCCACGCCGCCGCCACCGCCGGACCGTCCAACATCATCGTCACGGCGGTCACCCGCAGCACCGCCGACCTGTACGCCTACCTGAGCGGCCCGCTCGGGCACCTGGAGGGCGTGCGGCACGTGGAGGCGTCGCCCTTCCTGCGCCGGATCAAGCAGCTCACCTACGCGAGGCCGGGGCGCTGAGGCCGCTCACGCGAGACCTGGCCGCTGAGGCCGCTGCAACCGGTCCTGGCCCGCCAGGACCGCCCGCGCCAGGGCGTCCGCCGCGCTCTGCGCCGAGGGGCGCCGGCGGCCGTGCACCAGGACGAAGTCGACCCGCCCCAGCTCGGGCAGCCCGGCCCGGTCCGCCACCTCCACCAGGCCCGGCGGGATCATGCCCCGCGAGTGGGCCATCACGCCGAGGCCCGCCCGGGCCGCCGCGATCAGGCCGTTGAGGCTGCCGCTGGTGCACGCCACCCGCCACTCCCGGCCCTGGCGGCCGAGCGCCTCCAGGGCGAGCGCGCGGGTGATGCCCGGCGGGGGATAGGCGATCAGCGGCACCGGGCGGTCCGGGTCGAGGCGCAGCCGCTCCGCGCCGATCCACACCAGCCGGTCCCGCCACACCGGCTCGCCCCGCGGGTCCTCGGGCCGCCGCTTGGCCAGCACCAGGTCCAGCTTCCCGGCGGCCAGCTGCTCGTGCAGGGTGCCGGACAGCTCCACCGTCAGCTCCAGGTCGACCTCGGGATGGTCGTGCCGGAAGCCCTCCAGGATCTCCGGCAGCCGGGTCAGCACGAAGTCCTCCGACGCCCCGAAGCGCAGCCGGCCGCGCAGCCGGGTGCCGGTGAAGTAGGCGGTGGCCTGCTCGTGCGCCTCCAGGATCCGCCGCGCGAAACCGAGCATCGCCTCGCCGTCCTCGGTCAGCTCCACCGAGTGGGTGTCCCGGGTGAACAACTGGTGCCCGGCCGCGTCCTCCAGGCGGCGCACGTGCTGGCTGACCGTCGACTGGCGCAGCCCGAGCCGCCGGGCGGCCTGCGTGAAGCTCAGCGTCTGCGCCACGGTGAGGAACGTGCGCAGGTGGGAGGGGTCGTACACGGTGACCACGCTACCCGCCCATCGCGGAACGTGATGACAGTCAGAGCGGTGTACCGGATTCCCGATCGTCGGGCGGGAGAGCAGGATGGAGGAGACGGAGGGGAAGCCGGTCCGAGCCGGAACCCCCACACCCTGCGAGCAACGGAGCACCGTGAAACGCCTGCGATGGCCGCGCCGGACGCCGGTCGACCCCTACGTGCTGCTGCTCCTGGCGACGGTGGGCCTCGCGGCCCTGCTGCCCGCCCGGGGCACCGGCGCGGACGTCGCCTCGGGCGCCTCCACGGCCGCCATCGCGTTCCTCTTCTTCCTCTACGGCGCCCGGCTCTCCACCCGCGAGGCGATGGACGGGCTGCGCCACTGGCGCCTGCACCTCACCGTGCTGGCCTGCACCTTCGTCCTCTTCCCGCTGCTCGGCCTGGCGGCCCGCGGGCTCGTGCCCGTCCTGCTGAGCCACCCGCTCTACCAGGGCCTGCTCTTCCTCACCCTGGTGCCGTCCACCATCCAGTCCTCGATCGCCTTCACCTCCATCGCCCGCGGCAACGTGCCCGCGGCGATCTGCGCGGGCTCCTTCTCCTCCCTGGTGGGCATCGTCGTCACGCCGCTGCTCGCCGCGGCCCTGCTGGGCAACAGCGGCGGGGGCTTCTCGGCGGACTCGCTGGTGAAGATCGTGCTCCAACTCCTCGTGCCGTTCGTCGCCGGGCAGCTGCTGCGCCGCTGGATCGGCGGCTTCGTCACCCGGCACAAGAAGGTGCTCGGCCTGGTCGACCGGGGCTCGATCCTGCTGGTCGTCTACACCGCGTTCAGCGAGGGCATGGTGCAGGGCGTCTGGCACCAGGTGAGCCCGCTGCGGCTGGCCGGGCTGCTGGGGGTGGAGGCCGTCCTGCTCGCCGTGATGCTGCTGCTGACCTGGTACGGGGCGCGGGCGCTGGGCTTCGGCCGGGCCGACCGGATCGCGATCCAGTTCGCCGGGTCGAAGAAGTCCCTCGCCTCGGGCCTGCCCATGGCCAGCGTGCTCTTCGGCGCGCAGGCGTCGCTCGCCGTGCTGCCGCTGATGCTGTTCCACCAGATGCAGCTGATGGTCTGCGCGGTCATCGCCAAGCGCCGCGCCCACGACCCGGAGGCGGCCGAGGAGGCGGCGGCGTCGGACGGGTCGGACGCGTCGGAGGCGGGGCGCACGGTGGTGGGCACCGGGACCGGGTCCGGCTGAGCACGGCGCGGGCGGGGGCCGGTGTCAGCCGGGTGCGGTGACGCGGTCCAGCGGCAGCCGGAGCACCGTCCCGGCGGTGGCCGGCCGCCCGGTCGCGATCTCCGTGTCGGTCAGCGCCCGCCGCCACACCCGTACGTCGGCCACGGCGCCCGTCAGCCGGGCCCGCCCGTCCGGGCGCTCGCCGACGTGCACGCCGAAGGGCGAGTCGCGGCTGACCGAGCCCGGCACGTCCGGCGCGGAGGCGCTCTCGGCGCCGTCCACGAACAGGGTCAGCCGGCCGCCCCCGCGGCGCAGCGTCAGCCGGTGCCAGACGCCGTCGTTCAGCGCGGCCGGGTGCCGCACGGAGGCCGAGCGCGGGGGCGCCGCGCCGTCCCGGGCGGTGATCAGGCCCTGGACGCGGCCCCGCGCCGGCTCGGCCCGCAGCCACACCTGCGGCTGACGGCCGCCGACCCCGCCCATCCACAGCAGCGGCTGCTCCCCGCCGGACGCGGTGTACCGCAAGCGCGTCGACGCCGTGAACTCCCCGGCCCCCAGCCGCAGCCGCTCGGCGTAGGGCAGGCGTACGGCGTCGTCGACGCCGTCGAACACGACCGCACCCCCCGCCGCCACGGCCCCGCCGAGCACCGCCGCCGGGCGGGCACCCGGCGCGAGGTCGGGCGTGGTCGGGTCGGGGCCCCGGCGGGGGCGGAGCCAACCCTCGGTGAAGCGGGCGAAGCGGATCTCGTCCCGGGCGTCGGCCGCCCCGGCCTCGTAGACCAGCCCGACCGTGCCGCCGCCGGCGTCGACCAGGTCGGAGTAGCCGGACCAGTCCCGGGTGACGACCGTGCCGCGGTCCACGCTGTCCCAGCTCGCGCCGCCGTCGTAGGAGGAGCGCAGCACCATCGTGCGGCGGCGGTCGGGGTCGGCGGGGGCGGCCAGCAGGATGCGGTCGCCCAGGCGCAGCAGGGAGCCCTGCACCCGCGGGGTGTACAGGTCGGGCAGCGTCGCGAAGGGGGCGGTGAAGCTGTCGCCGCCGTCCCGGCTGACGGCCTGCGTGCGGTGGCCCGGGTCGGTGCCGGCGTCCTCCCGGCCGCTGACCAGGAGCGAGCCGTCGGCGCGCTCGGTGAGGGTCAGCTCCGAGGGCTTCTGCCGGAAGGTGCCGTCCGCCTGGACCCGCCAGGTGTCGGTGGCCCCGATCCGCCAGTGCGCGCCGCCGTCGTCGCTGACGACCAGCGCGGCGTGGTTCGCGGTGACGCGGGTGCCGTCCCACGTCTCGGCGTTCACGCCGACGACCAGCCGCCCGTGGTGCCGGCCCCGGGTGAGCTGGACGCCGTGCACGGGGCCGGTGGCGTACCAGGAGTTCCACCCGGGCGGCAGGATCTCCCGGCTCAGGTCCCGGGCCGCCGACCAGGTCAGGCCGTCGTCGTCGCTCGACCGGAGCCGGGGCGTGCGGTCGCAGGGCACCGCGCAGTCGCCGGCGTCCGGGCGTCCGGTGTTGTACGTCTCCAGGAGCAGCACGCGGCCGGTCGCGCGGTCGACGACCGGGGCGGGGTTGCCGTGGGTGTCGCCGCCGCCCGGGTCGACCACGCGCAGCGGGCCCCAGGTACGCCCGCCGTCGGTGGAGCGCTTGAGGACGAGGTCGATGTCGGCGGCGTCCCCGCAGGTGCCGCGGCGTCCCTCGGCGAAGGCGAGCAGCGTGCCGGGCCGCGTCCGCACGACCGCCGGGATGCGGAAGCAGGCGTAGCCGGGGTCCCGGTCGGCCCGGAACAGCACCTGCTGCGCGAACTCCTCGGCCCGCGGCGAGGGCTCCGACCCGGCCTGTTGCGGCGTGACCGCCAGGGGCAGGGCGGCGGCGAGTGCGGCGAGCAGCGGGGCGCGCAGGGGTGACGGCATGGACGGATCGGCCTCTCGGGCGGCCCGCCGGATGGGCTGATCCGTCCGGCGCTCGGCGCTCAGTAGATCAGGACGCCCCGGCCCGGGACGCGTCCATATGATCACGCGCGTGTCGCCTTGGGACGGGCGTCCGCGCCGGGCGCCGGCCTCCGGGGGCGTCGGCCGGCCGCCGTGTCACCCGCCCGCGACTGCGGTCTCCAGGGCCACCCGGTCCTCGCCCGCGTACACGTTCATGGACCCGCCCCGCAGGAAGCCCACCAGCGTGAGGCCGGTCTCCTGGGCCAGGTCCACCGCCAGGGACGACGGGGCCGAGACCGCCGCCAGGAACGGGATGCCCGCCATGACGGCCTTCTGGGCCAGCTCGAAGGAGGCCCGCCCCGAGACGAGGAGCAGGGAGCGGGAGAGCGGCAGGCCGCCGTCCTGGAGGGCGCGGCCGACCAGCTTGTCCACCGCGTTGTGCCGGCCCACGTCCTCCCGTACGTCCACCAGCTCCCCGTCCGCCGTGAACAGCGCCGCCGCGTGCAGCCCGCCCGTGCGGTCGAAGACCTGCTGCGCCGAGCGGAGCCGGTCGGGCAGGGTCGCGAGCAGGTCCGGGGTGACGCGGACCGGGGGCGCGTCGGCGATGGCCCAGTGGGCCGACGTCCGCACCGCGTCCAGGCTGGCCTTGCCGCACAGGCCGCACGAGGAGGTCGTGTAGACGTTGCGCTCCAGGGTGATGTCGGGCACCGGCAGGTCCGGGTCCGTCGTCACGTCGACCACGTTGTACGTGTTGGAGCCGTCGGCCGTGGCGCCCGCGCAGTACACGACGTTGCTCAGGTCCTCCCGGCGGGCCAGCACGCCCTCGCTGACCAGGAAGCCGACCGCCAGGGCGAAGTCGTCGCCGGGAGTGCGCATCGTGATCGCCAGCGGCCTGCCGTTCAGCCGGATCTCCAGCGGCTCCTCGGCGACCAGGGTGTCGGGGCGGGTGGAGACCCGGCCGTCCCGTATGCGCAGTACCTTGCGTCGCTGTGTGACTCGTCCCATGACCCCCATTGTCGCCGCCGCGCCGGACTCCCTTGCCGACGCTGACCGAAGCCGACAAGGCGGGCGCCCGATTCCTGTCGCTTCACCTGCCCTCGTACCGGTGAGTACCTGATCACACTGGTGGATCCCGTACCCGAGGCACCGAGGGGTCCCGCTCATGCACGGCTCGCGCATCACCGCCGTCGGTCACTACCAGCCCGCCAAGGTGCTCACCAACGAGGACCTGGCCAATCTGGTCGACACCAGCGACGAGTGGATCAGGAGCCGGGTGGGGATCCGTACCCGGCGGATCGCGGGCCCCGACGAGCCGGTGGACGAGCTGGCCGCGCACGCCGCCGCGAAGGCGCTGGCCGCGGCCGGGCTCGCCCCCGCCGACGTGGACCTGGTCCTCGTCGCCACCTCGACCGCCGTGGACCGCTCCCCGAACACCGCCGCCCGCGTCGCCGCCCGCCTCGGCATGCCGTCCCCCGCGGTGCTCGACCTCAACGTCGTGTGCGCCGGCTTCACCCACGCCCTGGCCAGTGCCGACCACGCCGTCCGGGCCGGCGCCGCGCGCCGGGCGCTGGTGATCGGCGCGGACAAGATGTCCGAGGTGACCGACTGGACCGACCGCACCACCTGCGTGCTGGTCGGTGACGGGGCGGGGGCCGCCGTCGTGGAGGGCTGCGCGCCGGACGGGGAGCCGGGGATCGGCCCGGTGCTGTGGGGGTCGGTGCCGGAGATGGGCAACGCGGTGCGCATCGAGGGCACGCCCCCGCGGTTCGCGCAGGAAGGCCAGAGCGTCTACCGCTGGGCCACGACCCGGCTGCCGGCCATCGCCCGCCAGGCGTGCGAGCGGGCCGGCACCGACCCGTCCGACCTCGCGGCCGTGGTCCTGCACCAGGCCAACCTGCGCATCATCGAGCCGCTCGCGCAGCGGATCGGCGCGGTCAACGCGGTGGTGGCCCGGGACGTCGTGGAGTCCGGCAACACCTCGGCCGCCAGCATCCCGCTGGCCCTGTCCAAGCTGGTCGAGCGGGGCGAGATCGGCAGCGGCGACCCGGTCCTGCTGTTCGGCTTCGGCGGCAACCTCTCCTATGCCGGACAGGTCGTCCGCTGCCCCTGACCCGTCCACCGACGGCCCGCGCGGCCCGGTTTGTGCCATACCGCCCTTTCCTTTGTCCACTGAGTGGAGAAAGTGGGAGGCAATTCCTGCGCGACTTCTTCCCACGCCCGACGCCCACTGCTACGTTCCCCTCGAAAGCAAGCCAAGGACATGGCCGGTGACCGGGAGGGGTTCGTGAGACGCATGACGGCACGACCCGCGAACGCCCACCAGGCCCGGCTCCTGAAGCTTCTGCGCGACGGCGGCCCCAACTCCCGGGCCCAGCTCGGCGACCAGGTCGACCTCTCGCGGTCCAAGCTGGCCGTCGAGGTGGACCGGTTGCTGGAGACGGACCTGGTCGTCGCCGACGGACTCGCCGCCTCCCGCGGCGGGCGCCGCTCGCACAACATCCGGCTCAACCCCGGACTCCGCTTCCTCGGCGTCGACATCGGCGCGACCTCGGTCGACGTCGCCGTCACCAACGCCGAGTTGGAGATCCTGGGACACATCAACCAGCCCATGGACGTCCGCGAGGGGCCGGTCGCGGTCTTCGAGCAGGCACTGTCCATGGCCGCCAAGCTGCGCGCCTCCGGGCTCGCGGAGGGCTTCGACGGCGCCGGCGTCGGCGTCCCGGGGCCGGTCCGCTTCCCCGAGGGCGTGCCGGTCGCCCCGCCGATCATGCCGGGCTGGGACGGCTTCCCCGTCCGGGAGGCGCTCAGCCAGGAACTCGGCTGCCCGGTCATGGTCGACAACGACGTGAACCTCATGGCGCTGGGGGAGCAGCACGCGGGCGTCGCCCGCACCGTGCACGACTTCCTCGTCGTCAAGATCGGTACGGGCATCGGCTGCGGGATCGTCGTCGGCGGTGAGGTCTACCGCGGTACGACGGGCAGCGCCGGCGACATCGGGCACATCCAGGCCGTCCCCGACGGCCGCCCGTGCGCCTGCGGCAACCGGGGCTGCCTGGAGGCCCACTTCAGCGGCGCGGCCCTGGCCCGCGACGCCACGGAGGCCGCCCAGCAGGGGAGTTCGGCCGAACTCGCGACCCGCCTGGAGGCGAACGGGGGCCTCAGCGCCGCCGACGTCGCCGCCGCGGCGGCCGCGGGCGACGCCACCGCGCTCGACCTGATCCGCGCGGGCGGCCGGAGCACCGGCCAGGTCATCGCCGGGCTGGTCAGCTTCTTCAACCCCGGGCTCGTGGTGATCGGCGGCGGGGTGACCGGCCTCGGCCACAACCTGCTCGCCGCCATCCGCACCCAGGTCTACCGCCAGTCGCTGCCCCTGGCGACCGGCAACCTGCCCATCGTCCTGGGCGAGTTGGGCCCCACCGCCGGCGTCATCGGCGCGGCCCGGCTGATCAGCGACCACCTGTTCTCACCCGCGTAGGCACCACCCGGTTTCCCACCCGAGTAGGCACCACCCGCTTCCGATCCGCGCAGGCACCGCCCGGTGCCCCGTCCTTGCCCCGCCCTGCCCCGATCCTTGCCCCGCCCTGCCCTGACACCGGCCCGCACGCCCGCCGAGGGGACCTCACATGGCACCAGAAGCACCGCTGCTCAGCATGTCCGGCATCACCAAGTCCTTCCCCGGCGTCCGCGCCCTCGACGGCGTCGACCTCGACGTCCAGGCCGGCGAGGTGCACTGCCTGCTCGGCCAGAACGGGGCCGGCAAGTCCACCCTCATCAAGGTCCTGGCCGGCGCCCACCAGCCCGACACCGGCACCATCCGCTGGCGCGGCGAGGAGGTCGTCCTCCGCTCGCCGATCGCCGCCATGCGCCTCGGCATCGCCACCATCTACCAGGAACTCGACCTGGTGGAGCACCTGTCGGTGGCGGAGAACGTCCACCTCGGCCACGAACCGACCGCCGCCGGCTTCGTCGTACGGGGCCGCACCGCCCGCACGTCCACCGCCCGGCTGCTCGCCCGGCTCGGCCACCCCGAGATCGACCCGGGCCGCCTCGTCGGGGACCTCTCGGCGGCGCAGCAGCAGATCGTCTCCATGGCACGCGCGCTCTCCCACGAGGTGCGGCTGATCGTGATGGACGAGCCGTCCGCCGCGCTCGACCCGGACGAGGTCGCCAACCTCTTCCGCATCGTCGGCGACCTGACCGCCGACGGCGTCGCCGTCGTCTACATCTCCCACCGCCTGGAGGAGATCCGCCGCATCGGCGACCGGGTCACCGTCCTCAAGGACGGCCGGGCCGTGGCCGGCGGACTGCCCGCCGAGTCGACACCGACCCGCGAGGTGGTCGCGCTGATGACCGGGCGCAACGTCGAGTACGTCTTCCCCGACCGGCCCGTGACGCCCCCGGCGGGTGAACCGGTGCTGACCGTACGGGGGTTGTCCCGGGCCGGCGAGTTCGCGCCGCTGGACCTGGAGGTCCGCCCCGGGGAGATCGTCGGCCTCGCGGGGCTCGTCGGCTCGGGCCGCTCCGAGGTCCTGGAGACCATCTACGGCGCCCGCAGGGCGAGCACCGGCGAGGTCCTGGTCGACGGCCGCCCGCTGCGGCCCGGCAGCGTCCGGGCCGCCGTACGCGCCGGGCTCGGCCTCGCGCCCGAGGAGCGCAAGGCACAGGCGCTGCTGATGCTGGAGTCCGTCACCCGCAACGTCTCCGTCTCCGCCATGTCCCGCTTCTCCCGCGGCGGCTGGATCGACCGCGGCGCCGAACGCGGCGCGGCCCGCGCCGCCACCCGCGAACTGTCGCTGCGGCCCGACAACCCCGAGGTGCCCGTGCGCACCCTGTCCGGCGGCAACCAGCAGAAGGCCGTGCTCGCCCGCTGGCTGCTGCGCGGCTGCCGGGTGCTCCTCCTGGACGAGCCGACCCGCGGCGTCGACGTCGGCGCCCGCGCCGAGCTGTACGCGGTCGTGCGCCGCCTCGCCGACGATGGCCTCGCGGTGCTGCTGGTCTCCAGCGAGGTGCCCGAGGTCCTCGGCCTCGCCGACCGGGTCCTCGTCCTGCGCGAGGGCACCGTCGTGCACGAGGCGCCCGCCCGCGAACTCGACGAACACCGCGTACTCGACCTCGTGATGGAAGGAAGCCCGGCGTCATGACGCAGCACGTGTCCCCGCCACGGGGCGGCACCGGCAAGACGGCTCCGGCGGTGGACGAACCGCCCGCCTGGCGGGGCCTGGTGGCCCGCGCCGACGTCCGCACCCTCTCCCTGCTCGGCGTGCTCGCCGTACTGATCCTCATCGGCGGCATCACCCAGCCCGACGCGTTCCTCGACACCCGCAACCTCCAACTGGTGCTCACCCAGGCGTCGGTGATCGGGGTGGTGACCGTCGGCGTCACCTTCGTGATCATCTCCGGCGGCATCGACCTGTCCGTCGGCGCCATCGTCGCCCTCGCCTCGGTGTGGGCGACCACGGTGGCCACCCAGGACTTCGGCTTCACCGGCATCCTCTTCACCGCCGTCGTGGTCGGCGTCGGCTGCGGGCTGGTCAACGGGGTGCTCATCGCCTACGGCAAGATGGTGCCCTTCATCGCCACCCTCGCCATGCTCGCCTCGGCGCGCGGCCTGGCCCTGCAGATCACCGACGGGCGCACCCAGGTCGTCACCGTCGACTCCGTCCTCGACCTCGGCGAGCGCGACTCCTACCTCCTGGGCATCCCGCCCCTGGTGCTGGTGTTCGCCGCCGTCACCGTGATCGGCTGGCTGGTGCTGAACCGGACCACCTTCGGGCGCCGCACCGTCGCCGTCGGCGGCAACGCGGAGGCCGCGCGGCTGGCCGGCATCGATGTCAGGCGCCAGCGGCTCTACCTGTACCTGCTGTCCGGGCTGTGCTGCGGCATCGCCGCCTTCCTGCTGATCGTCCTGGCCGGCTCCGGCCAGAACACCAACGGCAACCTCTACGAACTCGACGCCATCGCCGCCGCGATCATCGGCGGCACGCTGCTCAGCGGGGGGCGCGGCACCATCGTCGGCTCCGTGCTCGGCGTCCTGATCTTCACCACGATCACCAACATCTTCGCCCTGAACAACCTGCAGAGCGACGTCCAGCAGATCGCCAAGGGCGCGATCATCGTCGCCGCCGTGCTGGTCCAGCGCCGTACCGCAAGCACGACCTGAGGAAAGGGTTCCCGCCACCATGCCGCAGCTCAACACGAGTCGCAGAGGACTGCTCTTCGGAGCCGCCGCCGTCTCCGCCGGTGCCCTCCTCACCGGATGCACGAGCAACGACAGCGACGACGACAAGCCGGCCGCGAACGACCAGCCGGCCACCGACGACAAGCCTGGCAAGCAGGTCACTATCGGCTTCGCCGGCCCGCAGGCCGACCACGGCTGGCTCAACGCCATCAACGACAACGCCAAGAAGCGGGCGGAGAAGTACTCCGACGTCACCCTGGAGATCACCGAGGGGTCCAACGACACCGCCCAGCAGATCGGCCAGATCGAGACCCTCATCAACAAGAAGGTCGACGTCCTGGTGGTGCTGCCCGCCGACGGCAAGGCCCTCACCCAGGTCGGTCTGAAGGCCATGCGGGCCGGCATCCCGGTGGTCAACCTCGACCGCGTCTTCAACACCCCCCAGGCGTACCGCTGCTGGATCGGCGGCGACAACTACGGCATGGGCCTGAGCGCCGGGCACTACATCGGCGAGAAGCTGAAGGGGAAGTCCGGGGCCAAGGTCATCGAGCTGGCCGGCCTGGACAACCTGGAGCTGACCAAGCAGCGCACCCAGGGCTTCGACGACGCGCTGAAGAACTACCCGAACATCAAGAAGGTCGCCCGCCAGGCCGCCGACTTCACGGTGGAGTCCGGCCAGGCCAAGATGGCCCAACTGCTCCAGGCCCAGTCGAAGTTCGACGCCCTGTGGAACCACGACGACGACCAGGGCGTGGGCGCGCTGCGGGCCATCGAGCAGGCCGGGCGCGACGACTTCCTGATGGTCGGCGGCGCCGGCGCGCTCTCCGCCTTCCAGGCCATCGAGCAGGACAAGGGCGTACTGAAGGCGACCGTGCTCTACCCGCCCACCATGGCCGCATCCGCCATCGACCTCGCCCGCGCGCTCGGCCAGTCCAAGGGGGTCGCCGGCCTCGCCGAGTTCGAGATCCCCACCTCGCTGACCTGCTACTCGGCCGTCGTCGACAAGGAGAACGTCGCCCAGTACATGTCCACCGGCTTCCGCTGACGGGCCCACCGGGCGGCCCGCCGGCCCTGCCGGGCGGCGGGGGCCCCGCGGACCGGCGTAGCCGCGGTCAGTGGTGCCACGCCCGACCCCCCTCCCGCGCAGCTGCGGGCGCTGGTGCGGCGCCCGCTCACCCTCCCGCGCAGCTGCGGGCGGTGGTGCCGCGCCCGGCCCCCTCCCCCCTCCCGCATAGCTGCGGGCAGTCGTGCCGCTGGGGCGGCACGGGTGGGCGCAGCGGCACCCCGCAGCGCCGGGCTGCGCCACGCCCCCCGGGTCCGCATCCGCGCCGGGGCGCGTATCCAGCGTCGGTCGGCGTCTGCCGGGAGGGACCGCGCCTCCGCCGGGAGGGACCGCGCCCGCCGGGAGGGACCGCGCCCCCGCCCGGAGGGCACCGCACCGCGCCCGGCGAGCCCGACCAGCCCGCCGCAGGGACCCGCACCGGGGCCCACCGTGAGACCAAGACCAGGAGGACAACCGCATGGGACAGCCGCAGCAGCCCGAGGGGGCCGAGGCGCCGCCGGCCGCAGGACCCGCCGCGAGGGAAGAGGCCGACGCCGCACAGGCGACCACGCACCGGCCCCCCCTACGCGTGGGCATGGTCGGCTACGCCTTCATGGGCGCCGCCCACTCCCAGGGCTGGCGCACCGCCGGCCGCGTCTTCGACCTGCCGCTGAACCCGGTGCAGGCCGCCATCTGCGGCCGCGACCCCGGCGCGGTAAGGGCCGCCGCCGACCGGCACGGCTGGGCGAGCACCGAGACCGACTGGCGGGCCCTGATCGCCCGCGACGACATCGACCTGGTCGACATCTGCACCCCCGGCGACAGCCACGCCGAGATCGCGCTCGCCGCACTCGCCGCCGGCAAGCACGTCCTGTGCGAGAAGCCGCTGGCCAACTCCGTCGCCGAGGCCGAGGCGATGACCCTCGCCGCCGACGACGCCGCCCGGCGCGGCCTGCTCGCCATGGTCGGCTTCAACTACCGCCGCCTCCCCGCCACCTCGCTGGCCCGGCGCATGGTCGCCGAGGGCCGCGTCGGCCGCCTGCGGCACGTGCGGGTCAGCTACCTCCAGGACTGGCTGGTCGACCCGCAGGCCCCGCTGACCTGGCGGATGCGCCGCGAACTGGCCGGCTCCGGCGCACTCGGCGACCTCGGCGCGCACATCGTGGACCTCGCGCAGTACGTGACCGGCGACCGGGTCGCGGGCGTATCGGCGCTCACCGAGACCTTCGTCCGCGAACGCCCGCTCCCCGAAGGCGCCGCCAAGGGACTGACCGCCGGGTCGGCCGACGGCGTCACCGGCGAGGTCACCGTCGACGACGCCGCCGTCTTCACCGGCCGCCTCACCTCCGGCGCCCTCGCCACCTTCGAGGCCACCCGCTACGCCACCGGCCGCAAGAACGCCCTGCGCATCGAGCTGAACGGCGAGCGCGGCTCCCTCGCCTTCGACCTGGAACGGCTCAACGAGCTGTCGTACCACGACCACACCGAGCCCGGCGCGCACGCCGGCTTCCGCCGCATCCTCGTCACCGAGCCCGAGCACCCCTACCTCGACGCCTGGTGGCCGCCGGGCCACGGCCTCGGCTACGAGCACACCTTCGTCCACCAGGTCCGCGACCTCGTCCACGCCCTCGCCGAGGGCCGCCGCCCCGAGCCCTCCTTCGCGGACGGCCTCCAGGTGCAGCGCGTGCTCGCCGCCGTGGAGGAGAGCGCCGAGAAGAACTCCGTCTACACGCCGATCGCCCCCTGACGCCCACGCCCACGCCACCGCCCCGAAGGAGGCCGTACACACCATGCCGCGCGACTTCACCCTCTTCACCGGCCAGTGGGCCGACCTGCCCCTGGAGGAGGTCTGCCGCCACGCCCGCGACTTCGGCTACGACGGCCTGGAACTCGCCTGCTGGGGCGACCACTTCGAGGTCGACAAGGCCCTCGCCGACCCGGCCTACGTCGAGTCACGCCACCAACTCCTCGACAAGTACGGCCTGAAGTGCTGGGCGGTCTCCAACCACCTGGTCGGCCAGGCCGTCTGCGACGCCATCATCGACGAGCGCCACCAGGCCATCCTGCCCGCCCGCATCTGGGGCGACGGCGACGCCGAGGGCGTGCGGCAGCGCGCCGCCGCCGAGCTGAAGGACACCGCGCGGGCCGCCGCCCGGCTCGGCGTGGACACCGTCGTCGGCTTCACCGGCTCCGCCATCTGGCACCTGGTCGCCATGTTCCCGCCGGCCCCCGAGTCGATGATCGACCGCGGCTACCAGGACTTCGCCGACCGCTGGAACCCGATCCTGGACGTCTTCGACACCGAGGGCGTGCGGTTCGCGCACGAGGTCCACCCCAGCGAGATCGCCTACGACTACTGGACCACCCAGCGCGCCCTCGCGGCCGTCGACCACCGCCCGGCCTTCGGCCTCAACTTCGACCCGTCGCACTTCGTGTGGCAGGACCTGGACCCGGTCGGCTTCCTCTGGGACTTCCGGGACCGGATCTACCACGTCGACTGCAAGGAGGCCCGCAAGCGCCTCGACGGCCGCAACGGCCGCCTCGGCTCCCACCTGCCCTGGGGCGATCCGCGCCGCGGCTGGGACTTCGTCTCGGCCGGTCACGGCGACGTGCCCTGGGAGGACGTCTTCCGGATGCTGCGCTCCATCGACTACCGGGGCCCGGTCTCCGTCGAGTGGGAGGACGCCGGCATGGACCGGCTCCAGGGCGTTCCCGAGGCCCTCACCCGCCTGAAGGCGTACGACTTCGAACCGCCGTCCGCCTCGTTCGACGCGGCGTTCGGCAACTGATCCGACCCCCGACATCGGCCGCCCCCGGGATGACGGCGCATCCCGGCACCGGCCCGCGCACCCGCCCCGCCCCACCGGCTCCCGCATCGGAGGCATTCGTGCACGGGAACGACCGCACCACCGCCACCACCCATCCCCATCCCCCCACACCCCCGGCCCGCGGCCGGCGCCCGTCCTTCCGCCAGTCGCTCGCCCTGCTCAGCGGCGCCCTGCTGGCGGGCACCTCGCTCACCCTCGCCGCCCCCCACGCGGGCGCCGCCCCGGCCGCCCACCACCCCGCCCCGCCCGCCGCCGCCGAGGACTTCCAGCAGGTCACCCTCGCCAAGGGCGAACCGGAGGTCGGCGAGCCCATGTCGCTCGCCGTGCTGCCCGACCGCTCCGTGCTGCACACCTCCCGCGACGGCGAACTCCGCCTCACCGACGCGGCCGGCACCACCAGGCTCGCCGGCAAGCTCGACGTGTACAACCACGACGAGGAGGGCCTGCAGGGCGTCGGCGTCGACCCCGGCTTCACCCAGAACCGCTTCATCTACCTCTACTACGCGCCCCCGCTCGACACCCCCGAGGGCGACGCCCCCGAGACCGGCACCGCCGCCGACTTCGCCCCCTTCGACGGCGTCAACCGGCTCTCCCGGTTCGTGCTGAAGCAGGACGGCACCCTGGACGCGGCCAGCGAGAAGCAGGTCCTCGACGTCAAGACCTCCCGCGGCACCTGCTGCCACGTCGGCGGCGACATCGACTTCGACGCCGCCGGGAACCTCTACCTCTCCACCGGCGACGACTCCAACCCGTTCCAGTCCGACGGCTTCACCCCCATCGACGAGCGCGCCGACCGCAACCCGGCCTTCGACGCCCAGCGTTCGGCCGGCAACACCAACGACCTGCGCGGCAAGATCCTGCGCATCAAGGTCCAGGCCGACGGCTCGTACACGGTCCCCGAGGGCAACCTCTTCCCGCCGGGCATCGAGAAGACCCGGCCCGAGATCTACGCCATGGGCTTCCGCAACCCCTTCCGCTTCAGCGTCGACAAGGCGACCGGCATCCTCTACGTCGGCGACTACGGCCCCGACGCCGGCGCCGCCGACCCGAAGCGCGGCCCGGCCGGCCAGGTCGAGTTCGCCCGGGTCACCAAGCCCGGCAACTTCGGCTGGCCGTACTGCACCGGCGACAACGACCCGTACGTGGACTACGACTTCGCCACCAAGGCGTCCGGTGCGACCTTCGACTGCGCGGCCCCGAAGAACGACTCCCCGCACAACACCGGCCTCACCGACCTGCCCCCGGCGCAGCCGGCCTGGATCCCGTACGACGGCGTGTCCGTGCCCGAGTTCGGCGACGGCTCCGAGTCCCCGATGGGCGGCCCGGTCTACCACTACGACCCCGCCCTCGACTCGCCGGTGAAGTTCCCCGAGATCTACGACGGCGACTTCTTCGCCGGTGAGTTCGGCCGCCGCTGGATCAAGCGGATCACCAGCGACGCCGACGGCACCATCCAGTCCATCGGGGACATCCCCTGGACCGGCACCCAGGTGATGGACATGGCCTTCGGCCCCGACGGCGCGCTCTACGTCCTGGACTACGGCACCGCCTGGTTCGGCGGCGACGAGTACTCCGGCCTGTACCGCATCGAGAACGCCACCGACGGCCACTCGCCCGTCGCGCAGGCCGCCGCCGACCGCACCTCGGGACAGGCCCCGCTGAAGGTGCGCTTCTCCTCGAAGGGCACCAGCGACCAGGACGGCGACGCGCTGACCTACGCCTGGGACTTCGGCGACGGCACCAAGTCCACGGCGGCCAACCCGTCGCACACGTACCGGAAGAACGGCACCTACACCGCCACCCTCACCGCGAAGGACACCACCGGCCGCACCGGCAGCTCCAGCGTGCAGGTCGTGGTCGGCAACACCGCGCCCACCGTGAAGCTGCAACTCCCGGCGGACGGCACGCTCTTCAGCTTCGGTGACGACATACCGTTCCAGGTGAAGGTCACCGACCCCGAGGACAAGAAGCCGATCGACTGCGCCAAGGTCAAGGTCACCTTCGTCCTCGGCCACGACACCCACGGCCACCCGCTCACCTCGGCCAACGGCTGCACCGGCACCATCAAGACCAGCGCCGACGGCGGCCACGACGAGAACGCCAACATCTTCGGCGTCCTCGACGCCGAGTACACCGACAACGGGGGCGGCGGCCAGGCCGCGCTCACCACGCACACCCGGCACGTCCTCCAGCCCCGGCACCGGCAGGCCGAGCACTTCGGCGACTCCTCCGGCGTCTCGGTGATCAGCAAGGAGGCCGCGCACGGCGGCAAGACGGTCGGCGAGATCCACGACGGCGACTGGATCTCCTTCACGCCGTACGTCCTGAAGAACGCCACCGAGGTCACGGCGCGCGTCGCCTCCGGCGGTGCCGGCGGCACCCTGGAGATCCGGGCCGGCTCCGCCAAGGGCACCCTGCTCGGCAAGGCCACCGTGCCGGTGACCGGCGGCTGGGAGACCTTCCAGGACGTCTCGGCGAACCTCACCAAGGCGCCCAAGGGCACCACGACGCTCTTCCTGGTCTTCAAGGGGAAGGGCACGGGCGCCCTGTACGACGTGGACGACTTCACGTTCACCACGGGCTGAGGCCGCGCCGGCCTCGCCGCACGAACGGCGACGGGCGGGGGACGCCGGACCCCCGCCCGCCGCCTCCCTCCCCCCTGAAGCGCCCGATCGACGTGCTCGTGCTCGACAAGGAGGCCGCCCATGTCCGCGTCCCGTTCCGATTCCCGTACCGGTGTCTGGCTGGTCGGGGCCCGCGGCTCCGTCGCCACCACGGTGGTCGCGGGCTGCGCCGCCGTCACCGCGGGGCTGCACCCGCCGGTCGGCATGGTCACCGAGACCCCCGCCTTCGCCGGCGCCGGGCTGCCCGCCCTGTCCTCGCTCGTGTTCGGCGGGCACGACACCCTGGACTGCCCGCTGCCCAAACGGGCCGAGGCCCTCGCCGCCGGCGGCGTGCTCCCGCCCGGTCTGCCCTCCGCCGTCCACGCCGAACTGGCCGCCGCCGACCGGGACATCCGCCCCGGCGGCCCGCTGCCCGGCGACACCCGGGGCGAGGACGAGCTGATCGACGCCTTCGCCGCCGACCTCCGCGACTTCGCCGAGCGCGTGGGCGCCCGGCGCACGGTGGTGGTGAACGTGGCCTCCACCGAGCCCGTCGCGGCCGGCGCCGCCCTGCCGCCCAGCTCCCTGTACGCGGCGGCGGCCCTGCGCGCCGGCTGCCCCTACGTCAACTTCACCCCGTCCACCGGTCTGCACCACCCCGCGCTCGCCGCACCGGCGGCCGACAGCGGCCTGCCGTACGCCGGCCGCGACGGCAAGACCGGCCAGACGCTGCTCCGCTCGGTGCTCGGCCCGATGTTCGCCCAGCGGGCGCTCGCCGTGCGGGCCTGGTCCGGCACCAACCTCCTCGGCGGCGGCGACGGCGCGGCCCTCGCCGACCCGGCCGCCGCGGCGGCCAAGAACGCCGGCAAGGAACGCGTCCTCGCCGACACGCTCGGCGGTCCCGTGGAGGGGCAGGTCCACATCGATGACGTCCCCGCGCTGGGCGACTGGAAGACCGCCTGGGACCACATCGCCTTCGACGGCTTCCTCGGCGCGCGCATGGTCCTCCAGACCACCTGGCAGGGCTGCGACTCCGCGCTGGCCGCACCCCTGGTCCTGGACCTCGCCCGCCTGACCGCCCGCGCCCACGAGGCCGGCCGCGCCGGGCCGCTGGGCGAACTGGGCTTCTTCTTCAAGGACCCGGTGGGGGAGGGGCCGGCGGGTCTTGGGGAGCAGTACGCGGAGCTGGTGCGGTTCGGGGAGGAGCTGCGCGGGGACGGGGCCGACGCCGGTGCGGGGGAGCGCAGGTGAGGGCCCTGAAGGAGAGGGCGGCGGCCGGTAACACACCGGTGTTGAGCAGTCCGCCCCCGCCGCGCGAGGCGTCGGTCGCGGCTGCCGCGAAACCCACGGCCGCCACCGCCTCCGCCTGGGCTGAACTCCTCCGTCTCCCCGCCCTGTTCACCGTCCCCGGCGACGCCCTCGCCGGCGCCGCCGCGGCCGGGCTGCGCCCCGGGCCCCGTACGCTGCTCGCCGTCGGCTCCTCGCTCTGCCTCTACGAGGCGGGCATGGCCCTCAACGACTGGGCGGACCGCGCGGAGGACGCCGCCGAACGCCCTCACCGCCCGATCCCCTCCGGCCGGATCCGCCCCGCCGCCGCCCTGGCCGCGGCCGGCGCCCTGACCGCCGCGGGCCTGGCCCTGGCCGCCCGCGCCGGCCGCCAGGGCCTCGCCGTCGCGGCCCCCCTCGCGGCCACCGTCTGGGCCTACGACCTCGCCCTCAAGCACACCCCGGCCGGCCCCGCCGCCATGGCCGCCGCCCGGGGCCTCGACCTGCTCCTCGGCGCGGCGGCGACCGGCGGCACCACCGGGGCGGCCCTGCCCTCCGCCGCCCTGCTCGCCACCCACACCCTCGCGGTCACCGCCGTATCCCGCGAGGAGACCCGGGGCGGCTCCCCGCTGCCCCCGCTGGCGGCCCTGGCGACGACGACCCTGCTGACCGGCCTGGTGACCCGCCCCGACGCCCCGCGAACCGCGGCGGACCGAGCTGTGCCGAACACGCCCGGCCCGTCGGACGCCCGCACCCGGTCCGCCGCCGCCACCGCCCTCGGCGCCCTCTACGCCGCCACCGCCGCCCGCCCCTACTTCCACGCCGCCCTCAACCCCTCACCCCCGCTCGTCCAACGCGCCGTCGGCGGCGGCATCCGGGCCACCATCCCCCTCCAGGCCGCCCTCGCCGTCCGCGCCGGAGCCACCGGCGCCGCCCTGCTCGTGACGGCCCTCGCCCCGCTGGGCCGGCGGTTCGCGAAGAAGGTGAGCATCACATGAGCCACCCCCGCACCCCCGGCGGGCTCCGCTTCGGCTACGGCACCAACGGCCTCACCGACCTCCGCCTCGACGACGCCCTCGGCCTCCTCGCCGACCTCGGCTACGACGGCGTGGGGCTGACCCTCGACCACATGCACCTCGACCCGACGGCCGACGACCTGCCCGCCCGCACCCGCCACGTCGCCCGCCGGCTGGAGACGCTCGGCCTCGGCGTGACCGTCGAGACCGGCGCCCGCTACGTCCTCGACCCGCGCCGCAAGCACGGCCCCGGCCTGCTCGACCCCGACCCCGCCGACCGCGCCCGCCGCACCGGCCTCCTGGTCCGCGCCGTGCGGGTCGCTGCCGACCTCGGCGCGTACGCCGTGCACTGCTTCAGCGGCACCACCCCGCCGGGCACCGACGAGGACACGGCCTGGCTGCGGCTCGCCGACTCCCTCGGCCCCGTTCTGGAGGCCGCCGCCGACGCGGGCGTCCCCCTCGCCGTCGAACCGGAGCCCGGCCACCTCCTCGCCACCCTCGACGGCTTCCACCGGCTGCGCCGCACCCTTGGCGACCCCGAGCACCTCGGCCTCACCCTGGACATCGGCCACTGCCAGTGCCTCGAACCCCTCCCGCCCGCCGACTGCGTCCGCGCCGCCGCCCCCTGGCTGCGCCACGTGCAGATCGAGGACATGCGCCGCGGCGTCCACGAACACCTCCCCTTCGGCGACGGCGAGATCGACTTTCCGCCCGTCCTCGCGGCCCTCGCGGACACCGGCTACCAGGGCCTCACCGTCGTCGAACTGCCCCGCCACTCCCACGCCGGCCCCCACCACGCCGCGCACTCCCTCCCGTTCCTCCACGCGGCGGCCACCGCCGGCCGCACCGAAGGGAGCCCCGCCCGATGACGCACCCGAACGAGACCGTCCGCGCACCCGAGGGCACCACCCCGGCCGACCTGCGCGCCGACCTCACCGCCCGCCTCGGCGGAGCAGCCCGCGCCTGGCTGGACCAGGCTATGGACGAGGCCGCCGCCCACCCCCGCACCGAGGGGCCCGTCTCCGTCTGGGAGCTGCGCCTCGCCGAGGCCGGCCGCCGCTGCGGGCCCGCGCACGCCGACGCCGCCCGCGTCCTGATCCTGCACGCGGCCCGTGCCGACCACGCCGCCCTGGCCCGCGTCTACGCCCAGGGCACCGCCGACGAGCGGCGCGCCGTGCTGCACGCGCTGCCCCACCTCGTGCCCGGCCCCGACGCCCTCCCGCTCGTCGAGGACGCCCTGCGCACCAACGACACCCGCCTGGTCGCCGCCGCCCTCGGCCCGTACGCCGCCCGGCACCTCGACGCCCACCAGTGGCGGCACGCCGTACTGAAGTGCCTGTTCACCGGCGTCCCGGTGGACCGGATAGCGGCTCTGGATCGCCGTGCCCGCGCCGACGCCGAACTCGCCCGCATGCTCGCCGACTACGCCGCCGAGCGCACCGCCGCGGGCCGCCCCGTCCCCGACGACCTGCACCGCGTCCTGGCCCTGACCGAACCCGCCGGCCCCCACGACTCGCAAGGCCACCATGCCTCGCACGGCCCCCACGGCAAGGAGTCCTGATGCGTATCTTCGACCCCCACATCCACATGACCTCCCGCACCACCGACGACTACCGGGCCATGCACGCCGCCGGGGTCCGCGCCCTGGTCGAGCCCGCCTTCTGGCTCGGCCAGCCCCGCACCTCGCCCGCCTCCTTCCACGACTACTTCGACGCCCTGCTCGGCTGGGAACCCTTCCGCGCCGCCCAGTACGGCATCGCGCACCACTGCACGATCGCCCTCAACCCCAAGGAGGCCAACGACCCGCGCTGCCTGCCCGTCCTGGACGACCTGCCCCGGTATCTCGTCAAGGACCGCGTCGTCGCCGTCGGCGAGATCGGCTACGACTCCATGACCCCCGCCGAGGACACCGCGCTCGCCGCCCAGCTCCAACTCGCCGCCGACCACGGCCTGCCCGCCCTCGTGCACACCCCGCACCGCGACAAGCTGGCCGGACTGCGCCGCACGCTGGACGTGGTCCGCGAGTCCGCCCTGGACATCGACCGCGTCCTGGTCGACCACCTCAACGAGACCACCGTCAAGGAGGCCAGGGCCGCCGGCGCATGGCTCGGCTTCTCCGTCTACCCCGACACCAAGATGGACGAGGCCCGGATGGTGGCGATCCTGCGTGAGTACGGCCCGGAGAAGGTGCTGGTCAACTCCGCCGCCGACTGGGGCAACAGCGACCCGCTGAAGACCCGCAAGGTCGCCGACCTGATGCTCGCCGAGGGCTTCACCGAGGACGACGTCGACCGGGTGCTGTGGCGCAACCCCGTCGCCTTCTACGGCCTCAGCGGCCGCCTGGAACTCGACGTGGCCGCGCCGGACCCCACTCACGAGGGCAACTCCGTGCTGCGCGGCGGGGAGTGAGCGATGCGCTTCCGGCACCCCGACGGCTCCGTCGTCCACCTCGCCTACTGCACCAACGTGCACCCCGCCGAGACCCTCGACGGCGTCCTCGCCCAGCTGCGCGACCACTGCGAGCCGGTCCGTCGCCGCCTGGGCCGCGACCGCCTCGGCATCGGCCTGTGGCTGGCCCGCGGCGCCGCCCACGCCCTGATCACCGACCCCGCCGCGCTGCGCGGTCTGCGCGCCGAACTCGACCGGCGCGGCCTGGAGGTCGTCACCCTCAACGGCTTCCCCTACGAGGGCTTCGGCGCCGAGGAGGTCAAGCACCGCGTCTACCGCCCCGACTGGGCCGACCCCGAACGCCTGGACCACACCACCTCCTTGGCCCGCCTCCTCGCCGCGCTGCTCCCCGACGACGTCACCGAGGGCACCGTCTCCACCCTGCCGCTCGCCTGGCGCACCGCCTACGACGACGCCCGCGCCGACAAGGCCCAGGCCGCCCTCGCCACCCTCGCCACCCTCGCCGAACGCCTCGACGCGCTCCAGGACCTCACCGGCCGCTCGGTCCGCATCGGCCTGGAACCCGAGCCAGGCTGCGTGGTGGAGACCACCCGCGACGCCATCGCCCCGCTCACCGCGCTCGGCCGCCCCGACCGCGTCGGCCTCTGCCTCGACACCTGCCATCTCGCCACCTCCTTCGAGGATCCCGACACCGCCCTGGACGCCCTGGCCGCCGCCGGCGTCCCCGTCGTCAAGTCCCAGCTCTCCGCCGCCCTGCACGCCGAGCACCCCGCGCGCCCCGAGGTCCGCGCGGCCCTCGCCGCCTTCGCTGAGCCCCGCTTCCTGCACCAGACCCGCACCACCACCGACGCGGGGCTGCTCGGCACCGACGACCTCGACGAGGCCCTGACCACGGACGCCCTGCC
The DNA here is from genome assembly GCF_043202555.1 of Streptomyces sp. NPDC048182. Taxonomy (NCBI): domain Bacteria; kingdom Bacillati; phylum Actinomycetota; class Actinomycetes; order Kitasatosporales; family Streptomycetaceae; genus Streptomyces; species Streptomyces sp. NPDC048182. The sequence continues at coordinate 111,396 of NZ_JBIDAQ010000008.1, forward strand.
GGACGCCGCCCCTTGGCGGGCCCACTTCCACGTCCCGCTGCACGCGGCCCCCGCCGCGCCCCTCACCTCCACCCTCCCCGTCCTCAAGGCCGCGCTGGCCCGCCTCGTCGGCGGCCCGCGGCCCCTCACCCGCCACCTGGAGGTGGAGACCTACACCTGGCAGGCCCTGCCGCCCGAGCTGCGGCCCCGCGGCCGGGCCCAGCTCACCGACGGCATCGCCGCCGAGCTGACCCTCGCCCGCGACCTCCTCACCGACCTCGGCCTCAAGGAGCTGCCGTGACCTCTCCCGACCCGGCCCAGCGGCCCACCCCGCTCCTCGTCCTCGACGTCGTCGGCCTCACCCCCCGCCTCCTCGACCACATGCCCCACCTCAAGCGGCTCGGCGCGACCGGCTCCCGCGCCGCCCTCGGCACCGTCCTTCCCGCCGTGACCTGCGCCGCCCAGTCCACCTTCCTCACCGGCACCCACCCCGCCGAGCACGGCATCGTCGGCAACGGCTGGTACTTCCGCGAACTCGGCGACGTCCTGCTGTGGCGCCAGCACAACGGGCTCGTCGCCGGCGACAAGCTGTGGGACGCCGCCCGCCGCGTCCACCCCGGCTACACCGTCGCCAACATCTGCTGGTGGTACGCGATGGGCGCCGACACCGACATCACCGTCACCCCCCGCCCCGTCTACTACGCCGACGGCCGCAAGGAACCCGACTGCTACACCCGGCCGCCGGAGCTGCACGACGAGCTGACGGCGAAGCTCGGCACCTTCCCGCTGTTCCACTTCTGGGGGCCCGGCGCCGACCTGGTCTCCAGCCAGTGGATCATCGACGCCACCCGGCACATCCAGCGCACCCGACACCCCGACCTGACCCTGTGCTACCTCCCGCACCTCGACTACGACCTCCAGCGCTACGGCCCCGACGACCCCCGCTCCCTCAAGGCCGCCGCCGACCTCGACGTGGCCCTCGCCCCGCTCCTGGACGACGCCCGCGCCGAGGGCCGCACCGTCGTCGCGCTCTCCGAGTACGGCATCACCCGCGCCGACCGGCCCGTGGACATCAACCGCGCCCTGCGCCGCGCCGGCCTCCTGGAGGTGCACACGCAGGACGGCATGGAGTACCTCGACCCGATGGCCTCCCGCGCCTTCGCGGTCGCCGACCACCAGATCTCCCACGTGTACGTCCGCCGCCCCGAGGACCTGGACGCCGTCCGGGCCGCCCTCGAAGGGCTGCCCGGCATCGACCAGCTCCTGGACGACGCCGGCAAGAAGGCCCACCACCTCGACCACCCCCGCGCAGGCGAGCTGGTCGCCGTCGCCGAGCCCGACGCCTGGTTCACGTACTACTACTGGCTCGACGACGCCCGCGCGCCCGACTTCGCGCAGCTGGTCGAGATCCACCGCAAACCCGGCTACGACCCGGTCGAGCTGTTCATGGACCCCCTCGACCCCTACGTCAAGGTCAAGGCGGCCACCGCCCTGGCCCGCAAGAAGCTCGGCATGCGCTACCGCATGGCGGTCGTGCCCCTGGACCCCGCACCTATTCGCGGCAGCCACGGCCGCCTCCCGGCGAGCGACGACGACGGTCCGCTCCTCATCTGCTCCACCCCCCGCGCTGTCGGCGACCGCGTAGCGGCCACCGACGTCAAGCAACTCCTGCTCGGACTGGCCGGACTCGGCTGACACGCTCCGCTGTTTCCCGACCACCGAAAGTGAACCACGCGGCACTGACAACGGCCCGCCCCGCCCGCATCGGCGCAGGCCACGACCCAGAAAGCAGGCACCCGTGACCCTGATGTCCCCCGACCCCGCCCGCACCCCCGCCGACGGCCCGGACGAGGCCCTGCGCCGCACCCTCGGCGTCGGCCGCCGCCGCTTCCTCAGCACCTGCACGGCGGTCGCGGCCGGCGCGATCGCCGCCCCCGTCCTCGGCGCGTCCCCGGCCCTGGCCGGCGACCACCACGGCGGCCACGACCACGACCACGATCACGACCACGACCACGGCCATGGCAACGATGTCCTGGTCCCGGCCCGCAAGCGCGGCATCATCCTCTACACCGTCCGCGACGCCACCGGCCGCGACCCCCTCTCCACCGACCTGCCCTCCGGCTTCCGCGAGGTCTTCAAGCAGCTCGCCCGCTACGGGTACCGCCAGGTGGAGTTCGCCGGCTACGGCCAGCACGCCAACGCCCCCGGCGGCGCGAACCTCGAGTCCGTCGAGGGCGCCAAGCTGCTGCGCCGCTGGCTGGACGAGTACGGCCTGCGCGCCCAGGGCAACCACGGCTTCATCCCGTCCTCCTGGCCGCTGACCACCCCTGACCTGGACACCTTCAAGAAGCACCTGGAGATCGCCAACATCCTCGGCATGGACCACATGGGCACCGGCGGCGACCCCACCGGCAGCTCCTACCGGGCCGACTGGGACGTGGCGGCCGACAAGTGGAACGTGCTGGGCCGCATCGCCCGCCGCGAGGGCATCAAGCTCTACACCCACAACCACGACGCCGCCTACGGCTTCCTGCTCGACGCCGGCCCCCTGGACGACCAGGGCCGCCCGACCCGCAGCTCCGGCATCCGCAAGCTGGAGTACTTCCTGAAGATCACCGACCCGGCGCTGGTCTGGCTGGAGATGGACATCTTCTGGGCGCACGTCGCGCAGTACAAGTTCCACACCTACACCGCCCCCGACGGCACCACCCGCGAGCAGGTCTTCGACCCGGCGGCCGTCGTCACCCGCTACAACCACCGCTACCCGCTCTTCCACGCCAAGGACGGCGTGGTGAGCACCACCAACGGCCAGGGCTACGAGATGGTCCCCTTCGGCACCGGCGTCATCGACTACCGCACCTTCTTCACCCGCGTCGGCAACACCGACTACCGCAACCCGATGATCGAGGACGACAACGCCCCGAGCGCCACCGACCTCGGACAGTCACTGCGCTACGCCAAGATCAGCTACGACAACCTGGCCGCCCTGCGCAGGCGCCGCCACTGACAAGAAACGCAGGTGAAGGGCGCTCCCAAAGCTTGGTATGGTTGTCGTGTCGCCCCGGGGACCACCCCACGGCGACAGACACCTGGTCCGGGTGGCGGAATGGCAGACGCGCTAGCTTGAGGTGCTAGTGCCCTTTATCGGGCGTGGGGGTTCAAGTCCCCCCTCGGACACCAGTGAGAAGAGAGAGCCCCGGCTTCGGCCGGGGCTCTCCTGTTTCTCGGATCTCACCAGGAGAAGGCGTCCGATCTCTGGAGGGAGATCAGAAACCAGGCGGCCAGGGGGACGAGAACGAGGAGGATCACGGCGGCCAGGGCCTTTGCCCACGGCGCCGAGTGGCCATGGTTCTCCACCGGCTCTCTCGGCCTCCCTCGGTTCTCAGGCATGGCGGCTCACAGCTTGTTCACGGCACGTGTGAAGGCGCGGGCGTAGGCGGTGGTGCCGACGCTGTTGGGATGGTAGCTCTCGCGGCTGATGCACCAGCTTCCCCCCAGCTCGCATCGGAAGTCCCCGTCTCCCGCGGGGGCCTTCACGATCTTGTTGATCCCTTCCGGATCGTCACAGGCGCGGCGGCCCTCGAAATCACTGTCGGGAGACTCGTAGGTGACGGGAAGACCTGCCTCGTGCAGGGATGTGACCAGTTGCTCCTGCTTGTCCGCCATGGTTCGAGCCATGAGGTTGACGCGGATCATGCCCGCCCCGCCGACGCCGCTCACGCAGGTGAGCGAGTCCTCGTTGAAGAGCTGCGGATACCCCATGAGGATGATCTTGGCATCGGGTGCCTGGGTGTGAATCTCCCGGAGCACCTTCTCGATCTTCGGGATGGTGTCGTCGATGTCGCCGCTGACGTCGTCCTCGGACGGGCACCCGGTGGTGGCGCACATCTGCATCACGCTCGGGAAGCCCGCGTCGTTCCCGCCCACGGTCAGGGCGACGAGGGTCGTGTCCCTGCTGAGGACACCGGATTTGATCTGTCCCATCTCGTGGAACTGGCCGTCCGTCCTGGCGTACTTGCTCCGGTCGTCCCACGACACGGGCCACGTGTCGTAGTCGTTGCCCTGATCATCGGTGCTCTTGCCGCGGACGTTCCATGTGAAGGCGCCGGAGCAGGCGACGTCGAGGAAGTCGACCGAGGACGCGTGCGCGTCGCTCAGTGCTCCGATGGTGGATGTGGCGCCGGGCAGTGTCGCTTTGCGGGCCCAGGAGTTGTCGCTGCGCCGGCAGGCGTTCCAGGTCTCCTCGTCGTGGTCCCGGTCGGACTCGGGCGAGTAGGTCCCGGCGCCCTCGCCGGAGGAGTAGGAATCGCCCATGACGACGACCATGTCCTTCGGCTTGCCGGGCAGTTCCTGGAAAGCGATGGAGGTGAAGGCGATGTCGTCGTCGGCGCTGCCGTCGTCCGTGGTGTTCGAAAGCTCCACGCGTGGTGTGCCGGTGAAGTGGTAGACGCCGAGCTCCACCCACGTGCTCTCGCCGTAGTGGGTGTTGACGTAGCGGTCACGATCGCCGCCGTCCACACCCTTGATCACATAGTGGGCCTGTTGGGTGTGGGCCCCGGTGTCGGGCAGGTGCACGAAGACGCGGGACCAGGCGAGACTCTGGCCGAGCGTCCAGGTTCCGGTGACGGTCAGGGGGCCGGCGACGCCGCCGAGATGCGCATCGTCACGGGCATGGGCATACCAGAAGTGGCCGCCGTAGCCACCACCGATCTGATGCAGGTCGGCTTTGGCCTCGTACTGGTTGTCGGAATCGGGGTTGAAGGCGAACTGGAAGCTGCCGGACGATGTGATCTGGCCGCAGTCGCTCCATGATTCGGTTCCGTTGGGGACGGGGGCGACGACGTGGGATCCGGCCGGGGCACCGGAGCAGACAGGTTCACCGTTCTTGAGTCGGTAGCCACGGCCCGGTTCGGATCTGAGCGTCTCGTACTTGATGTGTTCGTGGCCGCAGGTGGTGGCGCAGTCGTCCTTCCATGTCGCGTTGGGTGCGTGCCACCAGTACTGGGAGTAGCAAGCCTCGGTCGTGCAATCGGGCGGGATGACGGAGTCGCAGTCGTTGTAGCTGTTGCAGAAGACGGTCAGGTCCGGGGAGACCTGGCTGCGCTCGGTGTCGTTGATCCACCAGGCCGGGTAGAAGCCGGCCGAGGAGAATCCGGACTCGCCCTGCCAGTCCTGCCGGCCGTCGGTGCCGTAGGAGTAGCCGGTGTCGATGGACCAGGCGGACCAGCCCATCACTTTCTCCTCGTAGGGCCAGTCCTGCGGGTGCGCCGCATCGTGGTTCGCGTCGGGATCGAAGCTGGTGTCCATGAAGGGGTGGCCCCAGCTCTTCTTGTAGATAGGGTTGGCGGGGTTGTTGTACCAGCCGAGCCCCCACGGCCCGTTGCTGTGCGGGGTGGGAGGGTTGAATCCGAGGTTGTAGTTCCACACCGCGGTGAACCAGTTCTCCACCTTCGAGGGGTCGTCGTCGTTGACGGTGACCTCCTGCCCATCGGTGTGGACCTCGTTCCACTTGTCCGCGAGGATCTGGACAGAGGCGGCGATGTTGGTCGCGTAGTCGACCGCCACCGCTTTCTGCTTGGCCGCGGGCAGACTGGTCTCGCCCGGCTTCTCGTGCCCGGCCAGGCGCATGCCGTCGGTGATCTGGCCGACGCCGTAGCCGCAGTCCGAATCGTCCCAGCGGATCTTCCAGTAGTCGGCGGTCGAGCCGCCGGTCTGGTGGCCGTAGTAGCCGTCCACAGCCGCAAGCGGGCTGCCCGTCTGGCCGGGGATCGCGCCGGACTCCGCCTGCCACAGGTTCGATTCCTGCGCCAGCACACCCAGCAGAACGTTGGCGGGGATCCGGCCGCCGCCCTTCAGCGTCGGGACGGGGAAGAGCCCCTGCGGGTCGACTGTGCTCATCCCGGTCTGGTTGCGGTACCCGCCCTGTTTGAGCCAGCCGGCGGTCAGGTCGCCGCGCACGGCCATGTCGACCGCCCACTCGACCTGGTTGGGGGTCGGCTGCAACGCCTGCGCGTTCACGTCGTTGCGCGAGATCGAGCACCAGCGGTCGGTGTCGACCGGGGTCGTGGACGCGCTGCTCGCCGCCGCGGTCCGCGTCGGCTGGGCCGCTGCCTCGGTGGTGGCGGCGGCGGTGAGCGCGGGCGACATCGCGGACGCGGGGGCGCCGGAGTCGGCAGGCTGGACGCGCTGCGTCAGCTCCATGCCGGTGGTGGTCGCCGTCGAGGTCACTGTCGTCGGCTCGGACGACGCCTGCTGCTGGGGCGACTGCGCGGCACGCTGCTGACCGGTGGCGCTCTCCTTGCTGAAACCGCGGCCCGCGTCCTTGACCCTCGCCAGACCTGCCTGCACACCGGGAGTGAGGACCGCCACGACTGCCAAGCGGCCATGGCTCGATATGTCCGTGTCGGCGGGCGCCTCGATCCTGGTGACGCCGGTTGCCTCGGTGCGCACGCCGCCGGTGGGATGGCCGGTGAGGAACACTCGACCTGCCGCGCCCGACATCAGGTCGAGGTCACCGAGCCTGCCGGACGCGAGGACGGCGGGCTCACCGTTTCCCGTGAACAGCTTGGCCCGCGCCGTCGAGGCGCCCTTGCGGTCGGCGAAAGCGATCTGCCCGCTCGCGGTGGGGCGGATGTCGAACGGCGTACTGTCCGCGGCGGCGAGCCTCTTCACCGTTCCCGATCGGTCGATGTGGACCAGATCGTGCCCGCGTCCGGCGACGGTGCCGTCCTCGACCGGGACCGCGCTGGTGACCTCACCGGACAGGGTGGCCGTGCGCGTCGTCTTCCCGGCCGTGTCGACGGTCAGCACACGGGTCTTCATGCCGCGGAGTTCGTTCATACCGCGGAAGGCGGTGAACGCCGCCGTGTGCGTCCGAGTGTTGCAGGACGGATCGAAGTAGGCGAGCGAGGCGGTGAACGGCAGCTTGGTCACCGCGCCGGTCTTGATGTCGACGACGGCGGCGAACGCACCGCCCTGCATCAGATCCGGCTTGTTGGTGAACGAGCGGGGAGCGTAGACGGCCGCGATGTGATCGGCGTCCATGACGCACTGATTACCGACCCAGGAGTCGGCAGGCATGCCCGGCTCGGACAGCGTGGCCGCGCTCTTCCACACATACGCCTTCGTGCTGTCCGCGACCAGGACATGCAGGCCGTCGGTGTCGGCCGCAGCGGTCACCGCCCGGTCCGGAGAGGTCTGCCAGCCCTTCCCCAGCTTTGTGTCGGGATCCGCTACCCGTCCGGACGACCGCGGCACAGGAGGACCGGGCTCAGGTTCCGCCTTCGGCACGGCGGTGGCGGGAACGGCCTGGAACAGGCCGCCGACCAGCACGGCGCCGACCGCCGCGGCCACCACGGGTCTGTACCTTCTTCTTCTGGACCCCACGGGAGATTCCCTTGCTTCCTTCAACGGAGAACCCGTGACCGGTCGGTGCACGGGCCTGGCCCGGCGGCCTCAGGCCGCGCCGCACCGCTGGCCTGGCTGGGCCGTCGAGAGAGAGGACGCGGGCGTCGCCTGCTGGTCGCGGGCCACCGCCCGATCGAGAAGTGGTCTGGTCCACTCCTCCGGGCGCCGGTGAGCATAAGGGTTACATGTATGGGGCACGCAAAGGTTCGGCAATTCATGGCTGGAAAGCGCCGGCACCCTCAAGGCCTCGAAGCCGGTCCGTCACGGATGCCTCCGCATGCGAAGTGCTTGAGCGGGTGCTGTGGGCGAAGCGCGGTGCGGCTTGATCTGATTGGCCGATTTCGATCTGCCCGGGGTGGCGGGAGACCCGGGTGCTCCGCCGCCTGGCGTGACGACGCCGGCCCTCCCGCCTCGGGAGGGCCGGCGCCGGAGCCGGTCAGGGGTAGGACACCACCGTCGACGGCACGGTGGACGTCCCCGACGTGGGCGCGCCCGTGTCGTTGATGACCCGCTCGTACTGCCCGTTGCCGCCCAGCGACACCACCAGGAGGTCGTGGAAGCGCACCCCCGAGCGGTTGGGGGCGGCGAAGCCGTGGTGCTGCACGATGGACGGGTTCACGTTGTAGTAGCAGTAGCTGCCCAGGCCCCACGCCTCGTGCGCGGTGACCGAGTCGGCGACCTTGTAGGCGGCGTAGCCCTTGATCGAGCCGTTCTGGATCGCGGCCTGGTTCGGGGCGTCGTACGCCTTCTCGTTCTGGAAGAAGATCGTGCGGCCCCGCTGGCCGTTCCACTGCACGTCGTACTTGTTGAAGTGCTCCACGAACAGGCCGGTGATCAGCACGTCGTCGCCGTTGACCACCACGCCGTAGTCGGCCCGGTTGGTCTCCCAGCCGACGCCCGTGCCGTGGTCGGCGCGCCAGACCCAGGTGTGGTCCACGATGGTGTGCCGGTTGTTGATCACCATGCTGGTGGTCGCCTTGCCCGCCCCCGCGCCGCCGATCCGCACGAACACGTCCTGCACGGTGGTCGGGTTGGCCGAGTGGTCCCGGGACGCGCCCTGCGGTCCGACCTCCAGCAGGGTCGGGGAGTTGACCGGTCCGGCGTCGAGGAGGAAGCCGGCCAGGCGGACGCCGTCGACGTCGGCGACCTTCAGCGCGGTGACGCCGTTGTCGGGGATGAGCGTGGCGTAGCCGAGGCCGAGGACGACCGTGTTCGCCCGGTTCACCGTCAGCGCGCGGTCCAGGTGGTAGATGCCCGGCGTCAGCAGGAGGTTGAGACCCTGTGCGAGGGCCTCGTTGAGGGTGGCGGCCGAGACGCCGGGCTTCGCGACGTAGAACTGGCTCAGCGGCAACGACGTGCCGCGCGGGGTGCCGTTGCCCCAGGAGACGCCGCGGGCGGCCGTGCGCTTCTCGGGCAGGAAGACGCGGTACTCGGTGCCGTTGAGGTAGAGGAAGGGCTTCTCGCGGGATATCGGCGTGGTGTCCAGGGTGGTGTACGGCGGGTTGGGGAAGCTCTGCGCGGGGGCGCCCTGCACACCCGAGAAGACCATGTTCCAGACGGCGTTGACCCAGCCGCCCACCGAGCTGTCCCGGGTGTACCACTGCTGCTGCGAGTACGGCCCGACCTGGCCGTCGATCCGGCTGTCGGCGATGTAGCCGCCGCTCGCCCAGCCGTAGCCGTCGGGCGCGAGGTTGAGGCCGCCGCGCACGTGCATCCGGCGGAAGGGCGCCGCCTGCGCGACCGCCCAGCGGTTGGTGCCGTTGACCGGCACCAGGGCGAGGTTCTCCGCCGAACGCCAGAAGTTCTGCGTGGCGTTGCCGCCGAACCAGCCGGCGTCGACCGTCACGTCCCCGTTGATCGTGGTGTCGTCGGGGGAGAGGCCGAGGCCGGCGATGGAGGTGTAGAAGCCGAGCTGGGCGTTGAGGCCGCGGTAGGTGCCCGGCTTGAACAGCAGCGCGTAGCGGCCGGTGCCGAACTGCGCCGACTCCTGGCGGCGGAAGACGTCGTCGAGGCGGGCCTGGATGTTCGGCGTGGCCGGGTCGAAGACGATGACGTTCGGGCCCAGGTCGCCGCCGCCGGGCAGCGCGCGGGGGCCGGCCGCCGAAGCGGGGGACGCGGGCGCGGCGGACGCCGTCCCGGGCACCGAGGCGAGGGCCGCCGCCGCGGAGGCCGCCGCGGCCGTGCCGAGGACGGTGCGCCTGCGCAGGGCGGCGGGTTCGGGCGCGGAAGGGCCGGCGGGGGAGGGGGGCGTGGGCGTGGAGGAGGACATGGGGGCGGCTCTCCTGTTCGGGAAGTGAACATCGTGGGGGTTGGGGGAGCGCTCTCTGAGCGAGCATGTTTCAGCCGAGTGAACGACGCGTCAAGACCTGCGACCGATTCCGCCCACTGCTTTCAACAAGTGTGCGCAGGGCCGCCGTTGAATCCGTGCCGGATCCCTTGACACCCTCCGCCGCGCGCCCAACACTCCGACTCGGGAGAGCGCTCTCCCAACCCCCCGTTCAGAGACTCGACGACGAGCTCAGGAGGTCTCCATGCCACGGAGATCGAGATACCTCTCCGGCACCCTGATCGCGAGCGCCCTGCTGCTGACCTCGGTCGGACTCGGCACGGTCGCCGCGAACGCCGGCCCCACCGAAACCGCCGACGCCACCGGCCCGGCCGTCCACGCCGGGCACACCATGGCCGTCTCCACCAAGTCCTCCCCTGAGGACCCGGACGGCGACGGCTACATCCCCGCCAACCCGCCGGTCACCGGCGTGAGTCCGTCCACCAAAGAGCCCCCGCACCGCTACTTCCACGAGTTCCAGGCCAACTGCTCGGTCACCCACACCGCCCCCGACGACCCGATCGTCTACGCGCAGCAGCCCGGCAAGTCCCACGACCACACCTTCATGGGCAACCGGACGACCAACGCCTACAGCACCACCGCCTCGCTCGACGCCGGCACCACGACCTGTCTGGCGCCCGGCGACAGGTCGGGCTACTGGATGCCGACCATGTACAACGGCGACAAGCCGGTGCTGCCCGTCGGCCCGCAGGTCATCTACTACAAGGCCGGCGTCACCGACTACACCAGCGTCCGGCCCTTCCCGAAGGGGCTGCGCTACGTCGTCGGCAACCCGATGCAGAGCGCGACGGAGTTCCGCAACCACAAGGGCTTCGTCGAGGGCTGGGAGTGCGGCGACAGCTTCTTCAACGTCGACTTCCCCAAGAACTGCCCGAGCCGGCCGGACGTCCAGGTCAACATCCGCTGGCAGGCGCCGAGTTGCTGGGACGGCAGGAACCTCGACACGCCGGACCACAAGAGCCACATGGCCTACCCCGTGGTCAACCCCGGCACCAACAACAACATCTGCCCGGCCGACCACCCGGTCGCCCTGCCGATGATCGAGTTCAAGATGGCCTTCCCGGTCAACGGCGACCTCTCCAAGCTCCGGCTCGCCAGCGGCCCCAGCTACTCGTTCCACTACGACTTCTTCAACGCCTGGGACGACCGCACCCTCAAGGCCATGGTCGACCACTGCATCGTCGGCGGCCTGCAGTGCGACGCCCGCGGCTACGACCAGACCCACCCCGAGGCCGGCGCGGCGCTCAACGACCGCTACGAACTCCCCTGACCGAACCCTTCCCCCCACGGCGGCTCCCCGGGACGAGGAGCCGCCCCCGGCCCGACTCCCCGGAGAAACCCCACATGAGCCGACCCCGCACCGCCCACCCGACGCGCACGCCCGCCCGCAGACTCGCCGCCCCCGCTGCCGCCGCCCTGCTCGCCGCCGGTCTCCTCACCGCACTGCCCGCCGGGCAGGCGCACGCCGCCGGCAGCGTCGTCAAGGTCACCGGCAGCCAGGGCAACTGGCAGCTGACCGTCGACGGGAGCCCGTACCAGATCAAGGGCCTGACCTGGGGCCCGTCCCCGACCGACGCGCCCCGCTACCTGCCCGACGTGAAGTCCATGGGCGCCAACACCATCCGCACCTGGGGCACCGACGCCAGCAGCAAGCCCCTCCTGGACGCCGCCGCCGCGAACGGCATCAAGGTCATCGCCGGCTTCTGGCTGCAGCCCGGCGGCGGCCCCGGCAGCGGCGGTTGCGTCAACTACGTGACCGACACGACGTACAAGAACAACATGCTCGCCGAGTTCCCGCGCTGGGTGCAGGAGTACAAGGACCACCCAGGCGTGCTGATGTGGAACGTCGGCAACGAGTCGGTGCTCGGCCTGCAGAACTGCTACAGCGGTACCGAGCTGGAGCGTCAGCGCGACGCCTACACGACCTTCGTGAACGACGTCACCAAGAAGATCCACGCCGTCGACCCGAACCACCCGGTCACCTCGACCGACGCCTGGGTGGGCGCGTGGCCGTACTACAAGAAGAACGCCCCCGACCTCGACCTGTACGCCGTCAACTCCTACAACGCGGTCTGCGACGTCAAGGCGGCCTGGCAGCAGGGCGGTTACACCAAGCCGTACATCGTCACCGAGACCGGCCCGGCCGGCGAGTGGGAGGTGCCGGACGACGCCAACGGGGTACCGCTGGAGCCCACCGACCAGGCCAAGGCCGACGGGTACACCAAGGCGTGGAACTGCGTCACCGGGCACCGGGGCGTCGCCCTGGGCGCGACCCTCTTCCACTACGGCACCGAGTACGACTTCGGCGGCATCTGGTTCAACCTGCTGCCCGCCGGCGAGAAGCGGCTGTCGTACTACGCCGTGAAGCGGGCCTACGGCGGCGACACCTCCCGCGACAACACCCCGCCGGTCCTCACGCCGCTCGGCGTGGAGGGCGACGCGGGCAAGGTGCAGGCCGGCAAGGACCTGGTGCTGACCACGAAGGCGACCGACCCCAACGGCGACGCGCTCTCCTACCAGGTGCTGACCAACAGCAACTACATCGACCAGGGCAAGCAGCTCACCCCGGTGCCCTTCACCGACCTCGGCGGCGGCCGGTTCCGCATCACCGCGCCGGACCGGCCCGGCGTCTGGAAGGTGTACGTCAAGGCCACCGACGGCCACGGCAACGTCGGCGTCGAGACCCGCTCGGTGCGCGTCGTGCCGCCGGCGGTGAACGGCACCAACGTCTCCCAGGGCAGGCCCGCCACCGCCTCGTCCTTCCAGGCGAGCTACGGCGACTGCCCCTGCACCGCGGCCAACGCGGTCGACGGCAACGGCAGCACCCGCTGGGCCAGCGACTGGAGCGACCCGCAGTGGCTCCGCGTCGACCTCGGCACCCGCACCGCGATCAAGCACGTGCAGCTGTACTGGGAGGCGTCGTACGCCAGGGCCTACACGATCCAGGTCTCGGACGACGGCACCAACTGGCAGACCGTGCGCACCGTGACCGACGGCAACGGCGGCGTGGACGACCTCGACGTCTCCGGCACCGGCCGCTACGTGCGGGTCAACGGCACGGCACGCGGCACCGGGTACGGCTACTCGCTGTACGAGTTCGGCGTCTACAAGTAGCGGCAGAGGAACGACATGGGGGGAGTCCCGGGTGGAGACGAGTGACGAAGAGATCGACCGGCTGCTCGGCAAACTGACCGTCGAGGCCCGCGTGTCGCTGCTCAGCGGCGCCACCACCTGGCGGACCCGGGCCGAACCGGCCGTCGGACTGCGGGAGATGGTGCTGTCCGACGGCCCCGCCGGGGTCCGCGGCCAGGCGTGGGACGAGCGCAGCACCTCCGTCCTGCTGCCCTCGGCCTCCGCGCTCGCCGCCACCTGGGACGAACCGCTGGTCGAACGGATCGGCGGACTGCTCGCCGCCGAGGCCCGCCGCAAGGGCGTGGACGTGCTCCTCGCCCCCACCCTCAACCTGCACCGCAGCCCGCTGGGCGGCCGGCACTTCGAGTGCCTCTCCGAGGACCCGGAGCTGACCGGCCGCATCGGCGCCGCGCTGATCCGCGGCGTCCAGGCGCACGGCGTGGCGGCCACCGCCAAGCACTACGTCGCCAACGACTCCGAGACCGACCGGCTCACCGTCGACGTGCGCGTCGGCGAACGGGCGCTGCGCGAGGTCTACCTCGCTCCCTTCGAGGCGGCCGTCGCGGCCGGCGTCCGCCTGGTGATGGCCGGGTACAACGCGGTCGGCGGCACCACCATGACCGCCAACCGGCTGCTCACCGACCCGCTGAAGAGCGAGTGGGGCTTCGACGGCGTCGTGGTCTCCGACTGGGGCGCGGTGCGCACCACGCTGGAGACCGCGCGGGCCGGCCTCGACCTGGCCATGCCAGGACCCGAAGGGCCCTGGGGCGAGGCGCTCGCCCGGGCGGTGGCCGACGGCGAGGTGTCCGAGGAGGCCGTCGAGGACAAGGCGCGGCGCCTGCTGCGCCTGGCCGCGCGGCTCGGCGCGCTCGGCGACACCCGGCCGCCCGCCCCGGTCCGTCTCCGCACCCGCGAGGTACGGGCGCTGGCCCGCCGGGCGGTCGCCGCCGGCGCCGTCCTGCTGGCCAACCGGGACGTCCTGCCGCTCGACCCCGGCCGGCTCACCACCGTGGCCGTCGTCGGCGCGCACGCCGCCCGCACCCGCACCCAGGGCGGCGGCAGCGCCGGCGTCTTCCCGCAGGACGAGGTGTCCGTCCTGGACGGCGTCCGCGCCGCCCTGCGTGGCCGGGCCCGCGTCCTGCACGTGCCGGGCCCCCGCCCGGACGGCCCCGCACCCGCCCTGGACCAGGCCGAGTGCACCGACCCGCGCTCCGGGCGGCCCGGCGTGCTGCTGCGGATGCTGGACGCCGACGGCGCCGAGCTGTACGCCGAACGGCGCGGCGGCGGGCGCCTGCTGGAACCCCGCCTGGTGCCCGGCGCGCACACCGTCGAGGTCAGCGCCCGCCTGAGGCCGCGCACCGCCGGTACCTGGACGCTGGGCGTGGCCGGCTTCGGCCGGATGAGCCTCGCCCTGGACGGACGGACCCTGCTCGACGGCGACTTCCCGCCCGAGACCGACGACCCCGCGGTCATCCACGTCGACCCGCCCGCCCGGTGTGCGGAGGCCGAACTGGGTGTCGGCCAGGACGCCTTGCTGGTCGCCCGGCGCGAACTCGCCCCGGGCACCGGGCGGGCCGTCGTGGTCAGCGCCGCCCCGCCCGCCCCCGACGTGGCCGCGTCCGTCGCCGAGGCGGCCCGCGCGGCCGGTGCCGCCGACGCGGCGATCGTGGTCGTCGGCACCACCGAGTACGGCGAGTGCGAGGGGCGCGACCGCACCGGCCTCGGGCTGGGCGCGACGCAGGACGCGCTGGTCCGCGCGGTCGCCGCGGCCAACCCGCGCACGGTGGCGGTGGTCAACAGCGGCGGGCCGGTCGAACTGCCCTGGCGGGACGCGGTGGGCGCGCTGCTCCTCGCCTGGTTCCCGGGCCAGGAGGGCGGCGGCGGGCTCGCCGACGTGCTCTTCGGCCGGGCCGAGCCGGGCGGGCGGCTGCCCACCACGTGGCCGGCCGCGCTCGCCGACGCCCCCGTGACCCGGGTCCGCCCGGACGACGCCGGCCGCCTCGACTACGCCGAGGGGCTGCACGTCGGCCACCGCGGCTGGCTGCGCGAACGCCGGGAGCCCGCCTACTGGTTCGGGCACGGGCTCGGCTACACCTCGTGGGCGTACGAGGGGTTGGCGGTCGCGCCGGTGGTGCTGTCGGGGGAGGACCTGCTCGTCCGCGTGCGGGTGCGCAACAGCGGGGTGCGGGCCGGGCGGGAGGTCGTACAGGTCTACCTGGCCCGTCCTGACTCGGCGTTGGAGCGTCCGGAGCGGTGGCTGGCCGGGTACGCGGCCGTGCGCGCGGAGCCGGGGGAGGCGGTGACGGCCGAGGTACGGGTGCCGGCCCGGGCGCTGCGCCACTGGTCGCCCGAGGAGCACGGCTGGCGGACCGAGCCGGGGCCCTGCCGGGTGCTGGCCGGCCGCTCGGCGGGCGAGCTGCCGCTGGCGGCGGAGGTGGAGGTGTCGGCGGCCGACGGGACCTCTTGAGCGCAGGAGAGCGCTCTACCACGGGGGGAGGTCCCGTCGGTAAGGTGCGGGGATGAGCAGACAGGCCCCGACCTTGGAAGACGTGGCCCGGGAGGCAGGCGTGTCCCGGGCCACCGTCTCGCGGGTGGTCAACGGCGTCCGCAATGTGGACCCGGCGATCCAGGACCTGGTACGCCGGGCCATCGAGCGGACGGGCTACGCCCCCAACCAGGCCGCGCGGCAGCTGGTGACCCGGCGCACGACGACGGTGGCGCTGGTCGTCTCCGGCGCGGGCGACGCCTCGGAGACGGAGCAGGACGCCTTCGCCACGCGGGTGTTCGCCGACCCCTTCTTCGGCCGGGTGGTCGGCGGCGTCGTCGGGCACCTGCGGCCCCGCTCGATGCATCCGGTGCTGATGTTCGCCGAGACGCCCGAGGCCCGGCAGGAGGTCGTACGGTTCCTGCGGCAGGGCGGCGCCGACGGCGCGCTCGTCGTCTCCACGCACCCCGACGACCCGCTGCCCGCGCTGCTCGCCGACGCCGGGCTGCCGGCGGTGCTCTTCGCCCGGCCGGGGCGGCCCGTGCCGCTCAGCTACGTCGACCTCGCGCACCGCGCGGGCGGGGCGCTGGCCGCCGGGCACCTGCTGGGCCGGGGCTGCCGGCGGGTCGCCACCGTCACCGGGCCGCTGGCCGTCGCCGCGAGCCAGGAGCGGCTGGCCGGCTTCCGGGACACCCTGGCCCGGCACGGGCACGCGCACGTCCCGGTGGCCGAGGGCGGCTTCACGGTCGACAGCGGCATGGCGGCGATGACGGCCCTCCTCGAGCAGCACCCCGACCTGGACGGCGTGTTCACCGCCAACGACCTGATGGCGCAGGGCTCCGTGCAGGTCCTGCGCGACCACGGGCGCCGGGTGCCCGAGGACGTGGCCGTCATCGGCTTCGACGACTCCAGCGTGGCCGTCACCTGCCGGCCCCGCCTGACCACCGTCCGCCAGCCGGTGGAGGAGATGGCGGCCAGGATGTCGGCCCTCCTCGACGACCACATCCGGGGCACCCGCACGGAACCGACGTCGGTGCTCTTCGACCCGCGACTGGTGGTCCGGGACTCGGCCTGACTCCCCCCTGGTGGCCCGGTTCGGGGCGTAGCTGGGCGCGGCGCGCGAAGCACCTCGCGGACGCGCGCAGGACCGCACCGGAGCCCCGTCGCTGTTGCTCTCCTGCGCCTCGGGGGATGGCCCGCACCGGGGCCCGTCGCTGTCGCTCTCCTACGCCGCAGGGAAGACCGCCCCGCCGCTCCGGCTCGGCTCTGCGGCGGCCGGGAGCGCCGTACCCTAGCGTCGCGACCCACCGGTGTGCTCGACGCGGCCGGCCGGGTTGCCCTCGGTGGGCCTGTCCGTGCCGCCGTGCCGGCAGCGTCCGCCGTCCCGGCGCCGGGCGCGCGGTGCGGTGAGGGCAACCGGTGCCGTAGCCCCCGGCCGGGGCGGGTGCGCGCAGGGCCGCACGGTCCCCTCTGCGGCGCCCTGGAGCGTCGTACCGGAGCGTCGCGGCCCGCCGGGTTGCCTTCGGTGGGCCTGTCCGTGCCGCCGTGCCGGCAGCGTCCCCCGTCCCGGCGCCGGGCGCGCGGTGCCGGCAGCCGACCGTCGGCGCCTCCGGCCGGGGCCACGTGGCCGTCCCCCGGCTCGGGGTCGGCCGGTCCTCCGTCGCTCGGGGCCGGCCGGTCCGCCGTCGCCGTGATCCGAACTCGAGACCCGCGCCCGGCCCCGCGTCGGGCGGCGCGCCGGGGCGTCGATACCCAACCGTTGCAGAACGCCGACGCGGCGCTCCCGTCGCAGGTCATGGCGGGTGTGGCCGCCCGTAGCAGGCGTCAGGGCCCCGCTCCGGCCGCTTCCGCCGTCCGACCGGTCGTGCGCGATGCCTTGACGGGGCTTTCTCTTGAGGTTTAACTCACGTCCTAAATTAAGCCATGAGGGGCTTCGGGAAGCGAACGGGGTGTCGCTGCTCCCGCAAGTCGTCCTCGGACTTCTCGCCTCCCGGAAAGGGACCCAGAAGCCATGCGCAGCATCCGAGCCGCGGCCGTAGGCGCCGTCACCATGTCTCTCGCACTCGCCGCCTCGGCCTGCGGAGGGGGCTCCTCCTCGGGCGGCGGATCGAACGACTCGCCCAAGACGCTGACCTACTGGGCCTCGAACCAGGGTGCCAGCATCGAGGTCGACAAGAAGGTCCTCCAGCCGGAGCTGGACAAGTTCGAGAAGCAGACCGGCATCAAGGTGAAGCTGGAGGTCGTGCCCTGGTCCGACCTCCTGAACCGCATCCTCACCGCCACCACCTCGGGCCAGGGCCCCGACATCCTCAACATCGGCAACACCTGGAGCGCCTCCCTCCAGGCCACCGGCGCCCTGCTGCCCTGGAACGCCGAGAACTTCGGCAAGATCGGCGGCAAGGACCGCTTCGTCGACTCCGCCCTCGGCTCCACCGGCGTCCAGGGCCAGGACCCGGCCGCCGTGCCGCTGTACTCGATGTCGTACGCGCTCTACTACAACAAGAAGATGTTCGCCGACGCGGGCATCACCAAGCCGCCGGCCACCTGGGACGAGCTGGTCGCGACCGGCAAGAAGATAGCCAAGGGCGGCAAGTGGGGCCTGGGCGCCGAGGGTTCCAACCTCTCGAACAACATCCACCAGATCTTCGTCCTCGGCAAACAGCACGGCGCCGACTTCTTCACCGCCGACGGCAAGCCCGACTTCACCTCCGACGGCGCGGTCGCGGCCGTCAAGCAGTACGTCGACCTGATGGCCGCCGACAAGATCATCGCCCCCGGTAACGCCGAGTACGCGCAGAACCAGTCCCTGAGCGACTTCGTCAAGGGCAAGACCTCGATGGTGCTGTGGCAGACCGCCTCGGCCACCTTCAAGTCGATGGGCATGAAGGACGACGAGTACGGCGTCGCCCCCGCCCCCGTCGCCTCCGGCACCCCCGGCACGGCCCAGGCCACCAACTCCATGGTCGCCGGCATCAACATCTCGGTGTTCAAGAACACCGACAACCTCGACGGCGCCGCCAAGTTCGTGAAGTTCATGACCAGCGACGACGAGCAGAAGATCCTCAACAAGGCGTACGGCTCCATCCCGCCGGTCAAGACCGCCCAGACCGACCCGGCGTTCAACAGCCCCACCACCTCCGTGCTGCGCGACACCCTCGCCAAGAGCGCCTCCGCGCTGCCCCAGGTGGCGGACGAGTCGCAGTTCGAGACCGCCGTCGGCACCGCCGTCAAGGAGCTGTTCGCCGACGCCGCCGCCGGCCGCCCGGTGACCACCGAGTCGGTGAAGGCCAAGCTCACCAAGGCCCAGCAGCAGATGCCGAAGAAGTGAGCACCGGAACCCACCCGGACCCCCTGACCGCTACGGACTCGGACCGACCCATGACGACCACCACCGCCTCGGCGCAGCCCGGCGAGCGGACGGTCGGCAAGATCTCCCCCGGTGCGGCGCGCGGCCCCCGCCGCCGCACCGGGCGGATCCGCCGCATCGGACTGCCCTACCTGCTGCTCCTGCCGGCTCTGCTCCTCGAACTCCTCGTCCACCTGGTGCCGATGGTCATCGGCATCGCGATGAGCTTCAAAGAGCTGACGCAGTTCTTCATCCGCGACTGGACCAACGCTCCCTGGAGCGGGTTCGACAACTACCAGATGTCGGTGGACTTCGACGCCCCGGTCGGCGAGGCGCTGCTCCACTCCTTCCTGGTCACCGTCGGCTTCACCCTGCTGTCGGTCGGCCTGTGCTGGCTGCTCGGCACCGCCGCGGCGATCTGCATGCAGGACGCCTTCCGCGGGCGCGGCATCCTGCGCGCCATCTTCCTGGTGCCGTACGCCCTGCCGGTCTACGCGGCCGTCATCACCTGGGCGTTCATGTTCCAGCACGACAACGGCCTGGTGAACCACGTCCTGCACGACCAGCTCGGCCTCACCGACCAGCCCTCCTTCTGGCTGATCGGCGACAACGCCTTCTGGGCGCTGCTGACCGTCTCGGTGTGGAAGGGCTGGCCGTTCGCCTTCCTCATCGTGATGGCCGGCCTGCAGAACATCCCCGGCGAGCTGTACGAGGCCGCCGCCCTGGACGGCGCCGGCGTCTGGCAGCAGATCCGCCGGATCACGCTGCCGTCGCTGCGCCCGGTCAACCAGGTCCTGGTCCTGGTGCTGTTCCTGTGGACCTTCAACGACTTCAACACGCCCTTCGTGCTGTTCGGGAAGTCCGCCCCGGAGTCCGCCGACCTGATCTCCATCCACATCTACCAGTCGTCGTTCGTCAACTGGAACTTCGGCACCGGCTCCGCGATGTCCGTGCTGCTGTTGCTCTTCCTGCTCGTGGTGACCGGCGTGTACCTGTTCGTGACGTCCCGGGCCACCCGCACGCCGAAGGCGCGCAAGGCCCGCCGGGAGAGGAGGCCGGCCGATGTCTAGGGCCGCCGCCATGGCCGCCCCGCGTTCCTTCGTCTGGACGCGGCGCGTCTTCCTGACCCTGCTCACCGGCTTCGTGCTGCTGCCGGTGTACGTGATGGTCTCCAGCTCGCTCAAGCCGCTGGAGGACGTCTCCGGCAAGTTCCACTGGCTGCCCAGCGGCCTCACGATCGACCCGTACATCGACATCTGGTCGACGGTCCCGCTCGCCAAGTACTTCACCAACTCGCTGATCGTGGCGGGCACGGCGACGGTCTGCTCGGTGGTCGTCGCGGTCTTCGCCGCGTACGCCGTCAGCCGCTACGAGTTCCGCGGCAAGCGGCTCTTCTCGGTGACCGTGCTGTCCACCCAGATGTTCCCGGGCATCCTCTTCCTGCTGCCGCTGTTCCTCATCTACGTGAACATCGGCAACGCCACCGGCGTCGCGCTCTTCGGCTCCCGGATCGGCCTGATCATCACGTACCTCACCTTCTCGCTGCCGTTCTCCATCTGGATGCTGATCGGCTACTTCGACTCGGTGCCGCGCGACCTGGACGAGGCGGCGCTGGTGGACGGCTGCGGCCCGCTGCGCGCCCTCTTCCAGGTCGTGGTGCCGGCCGCCGTCCCCGGCATCGTCGCGGTCGCCGTCTACGCCTTCATGACCGCCTGGGGCGAAGTGCTCTTCGCCTCGGTGATGACCAACGACACCACCCGCACCCTGGGCGTCGGCCTCCAGGCCTACTCCACGCTGAACGACGTGTACTGGAACCAGATCATGGCCGCCTCCCTGGTCGTGAGCGTCCCCGTGGTGGCCGGCTTCCTGCTGCTCCAGCGCTACCTCGTCGCCGGCCTGACGGCGGGAGCCGTCAAGTGACCGGCCCGCACCCGAGGACCGGCGCACCCGACCCCGAGAGGACCCCCGTGACCATCGACCTCGCCGCACTCCCGCACGACTTCCTGTGGGGCACGGCCACTTCGGCGTACCAGATCGAGGGAGCCGTCGCGGAGGACGGCCGAGCGCCGTCGATCTGGGACACCTTCTCGCACACCCCGGGCAAGATCGACAACGACGACCACGGCGACACCGCCTGCGACCACTACCACCGCTGGCGCGAGGACATCGACCTGATGCGGCGCCTGGGCACCAACGCCTACCGGCTGTCCGTCGCCTGGCCGCGGATCCTGCCGGGTGGCGACGGCCCGGTCAACGCCAAGGGCCTCGCCTTCTACGACCGGCTGATCGACGGCCTGTTGGAGGCCGGCATCACCCCGTCCGTCACCCTCTACCACTGGGACCTGCCGCAGGCGCTCCAGGACCGCGGCGGCTGGCCCGAGCGGGCGACCGCCGAGCACTTCGCGGCGTACGCCTCCGTCGTCGCCGAGCGGCTCGGCGACCGGGTCACGCACTGGGCCACCCTCAACGAGCCCCTGTGCTCGGCCTGGATCGGCCACCTGGACGGGGTGATGGCCCCGGGCTGGACGGACCTCACGGCCGCCGTGCGGGCCTCCTACCACCTGCTCCTCGCCCACGGCCTCGGCATGCGGGCGATCAAGGCGGCGGTTCCCGGCGCCCAGGTCGGCATCGTCAACAACCTGTCCACCGTCCACGCGGCGAGCGACAGCGAGGAGGACCTCGCGGCGGCCCGCCGGATGGACGGGCACACCAACCGCTGGTGGCTCGACCCGGTGCACGGCCGCGGTTTCCCGGCCGACATGCGCGAGATGTACGGCGTCGAACTCCCCGAGCAGCCGGGCGACATGGAGCTGATCGGCGCCCCGCTGGACTGGCTGGGCCTGAACTACTACTTCCCGCAGACGGTCGCAGCCGATCCGTCCGCCCCCGCCCCGCACGTCCGCGACGTCCGCCGCGAGGGTGTCCCGCGGACCGGCATGGACTGGGAGATCGACGCCAGCGGCATCGAGGACCTGCTGCTGCGGCTGACCGAGGAGTACGGGCCGCGCAGCATCTACGTCACCGAGAACGGCTCGTCCTTCCCGGACGTGGTCCGCCCCGACGGCACGATCGACGACCCCGAGCGCCAGGACTACCTCGCCGGCCACCTGGCCGCCTGCGCCTCGGCGGCCCGCAAGGGCGCCCCGCTGGCCGGGTACTTCGCCTGGTCGCTGCTCGACAACTTCGAGTGGGCCTACGGCTACGACAAGCGCTTCGGCCTGGTCCACGTCGACTACGCCACCCAGGTCCGCACCATCAAGGGCAGCGGGCGGCGGTACACCGAGATCATCGCCGAGCACGGTCGGCGGGCGGGGCGGCGCGAGGCCGCCTGACCCAAGCCCGTGGGGAGGCGCGGATGCGGGAGTCCGCGCCTCTCGGACTCGGCCCCGGAAATGTCAGGTGCATGACACATCTGAGGTGCGTGACCGAGACGCACCAGCCGCTCGAAGGAGAGCCGCATGCCATCCCGTACCCCCCGCACCCTGCTCACCGCGCTGGCCGCGCTGACCCTGCTCACCGCGGGCCAGGCGCTCACCGCCCCCGCCTCCGCCGCGCCGGCCGCCGCGGCGGCGACCTGGGACACCGACCGCGCCGCCGGGGCCTACGCCGCGTCCCCGGCCGCCGTCACCGCCTCCGGCAGCGAGAACGCCGGAACGGCGCCAGGGCTGGCCTTCGACGGCGACGCGGGCACCCGCTGGTCCAGCGACTTCAGCGACACCGCCTGGATCCGCGTCGACCTCGGCGCCACCCTCCGCGTCGACCGGGTCGTCCTCGACTGGGAGGCCGCCTACGGCAAGCGCTACGTCCTGGAGGCGTCGCGCAACGGCAGCGACTGGACGCCGTTCTACACCGAGACGGCCGGCACCGGCGGCTCGGTCACCGCGCACACCTACCCGCAGGAGGTGACCGCGCGCTACGTCCGGATGCGCGGCGTCGAACGGGCCACCCCCTGGGGCTACTCCCTCTACTCCTTCAAGGTCTACGGCGGCGAACCCGCCCCCGCCTCCACCACGCGTACGAACCTGGCCCTGAACCACCCCGCCTACTCCAACGTCTACCAGCACGCGGGCAACTCCCCGGCCTTCGTGACCGACGGCGGCTGGCCCGACTCCCTCAAGGGCGACGCCACCCGCTGGGCCAGCGACTGGAACGCCGACCGCTGGGTCTCCGTCGACCTCGGCGCCCGCTCCACCATCGACACGGTCGACCTGTACTGGGAGGCGGCCTACGCCGTCGACTACGAACTCCAGGTCTCCGACGACAACCGCACCTGGCGCACGGTCTACCGCCCGTCGGCCGCCGAAGTCTCGGCCCGCCGCGCCGACATCAAGGCCCCCGGCGACGCGGCCGGCCGCCACGACACGGTCCGCCTCCCGCAGCCGGCCACCGGACGCTACGTCCGCATGCTCGGCAAGGAGCGCCGCTCCTTCTACAACCCGGCACCCGCCACCGCCCAGTTCGGCTACTCCCTCTACGAGTTCCAGGTCTGGGGCACCGGCGGCAGCGCGGCGGCGGCCTACCCGGCCCTGCCCGGCGAGCAGTCCGGTGCCTACCGCACCACGTTCTTCGACGACTTCACCTCCGCCGCCCTGGACCGCGCCAAGTGGCGGGTGGTGCGCACCGGCACCGAGATGGGCTCGGTCAACGGCGAGTCCCAGGCGTACGTCGACTCGACGGACAACATCCGCCAGGAGAACGGCGCGTTGGTGCTGCGCGCCAAGTACTGCAAGGGCTGCACGCGGGCCGGCGGCGGCACCTACGACTTCACCTCCGGGCGCATCGACACCAACACCAAGTTCGACTTCACCTACGGCAAGGTCAGCGCCCGCATGAAGCTGCCCGTCGGCGACGGCTTCTGGCCCGCCTTCTGGCTCCTGGGCAGCAATGTCGACGACCCCTCCGTCTCCTGGCCCGCCTCCGGCGAGACCGACATCATGGAGAACATCGGCTACGCCGACTGGACGAGCACCGCCCTGCACGGCCCCGGCTACTCCGCCGACGGCAACATCGGCGCCCGCCAGACCTACCCGGCCGGCGGCCGGTCCGACCAGTGGCACACCTACGCGGTGGAGTGGACCCCGACCGCCATGCGCTTCTCCGTCGACGACCGCCTCGTCCAGGAGACGACCCGCAACAAGCTGGAGTCCACCCGCGGCGCCTGGGTCTTCGACCACAACCAGTACGTCATCCTCAACCTCGCCCTCGGCGGCGCCTACCCGGCCGGCTGGAACAAGGTCACCACCCCCTACTGGGGCCTGCCCCAGTCCAGCGTCGACCGCGTCGCGGGCGGGGGAGTGCAGGCGGAGGTGGACTGGGTGCGGGTGGAGCAGAAGGGGTGAGACGCCGGTAGGACCCTGCGGGCGTCCTTCGCCGCCCTCAGTGCCCCGCCCCTTCCGGCGCGGCCAGCCGGTCGGGCGGTGTGTCGTCGGCCGGCCGGGCCGGGAGGAGGGACCCGGCGGTGAGGGCGGCGACGGCGCAGCAGGCGACCGGGAGGAAGAAGGCCGTGTTGAGGGGGATGTAGCGGGTGAGCCAGCCGATGACGGCCGGGCCCGCGAGCATGCCCAGGTAGCCGAGGCCGGCGACGCGGGAGACGTTGGCCGCCGCGGCGGCCGGGGTCCGGGTGCGTACGGTGTGAACACGGATGCCGGCGGCAGTCGCCGACAGCGGGAGGGAGACGTCATGCGGTGGGGCACAGTGGCGATCACGGGTGCCGCGGGCACCATCGGAGCCGTGGTCAGGCGGGCCCTGCGCCCCGAGGCCGAGCGTCTGCTCCTCGTCGACCGAGCACCGCTGCGGCCCGAGGCCGGCAATGAGGAGGTCCGCCCGGCCGACCTCCGGGACGAGGCCGCCGTGCGCTCCGCCCTCGCCGGCGCCGACCGCGTCCTCCATCTCGGCGGCATCCCCGACGAGGCCCCCCTGCCCGATCTCCTCGGCGCCAACGTGCTCGGTACCCACCACGTCCTGGAAGCCGCCCGGCGAGCCGGCATCGGGCGCGTGGTGCTGGCGAGCAGCAACCGGGTGACCGGCTTCCACCCCGCCGGCCATCGCACCGCCCCCGACGAACCGGTGCGCCCCGACGGCCTGTACGGGGTCAGCAAGGCGGCCGTCGAGGCGCTGGGACGGCTCTACGCCGACAAGTTCGGCCTCTCCGTGATCTGCCTGCGCATCGGCAGCTTCGAACCCGAGCCCACCGAACCCCGGCACCTCGCCACCTGGCTGAGCCCCCGCGACACCGTCGGCTACGTCCGGGCGGCGCTGACGGCACCGGAGACCACGCGCTTCGCCACCGTCTACGCCGTCTCCGCCAACACCCGCCGCTTCTGGGAGCTGCCCGACCCGGCGGTCCTGGACTACGCCCCCCTCGACGACGCCGAGGTCCACGCCGGCGGCATCCCCGGCGCCGACCTCCCGCCCGACCCCGCCGCACCCCAGGCCGGCCCCTACGCCGCGCCCGAGTTCACCCTTCCCCACCTCGCGCCCTGAGCCCTCACCCGACGCCCGCCCCACCGGGCAGCAGGGCCGCCAGCGCCTCGGCCGTCGCCGAGTGCGCGGCCAGGAGCGCCGTGCCCGACGCGGCAGGGGCCGCGGGATCCGACCAGCCGTCCGCGCAGCCCAGCAGCGACGCGACCGCGTCGCACGTGGCCGGGTGGGCGCGGAACAGGACGGCACCCCGGCGACCGCCGGGATCCGCGCGCCGGGTGGGCGCCGGGGTCGCGGGCGCCCGCCACGGCGGCGTCCACGCGTCCAGGTCGGCCGGCCGGTCCGGGAAGGTCCGGCCGGCCTCGCGGACCAGGCGCGGCGCGAGGTCGGCGGCACCGGACCGCAACGTCGTGATCAGCAGCGGCAGCCACGGCAGCAGCACCGTGTCCGGCAGCCGCGCGAAGGCGTTGGACACCGCCTCCACCACCACGTCCGCGAGGCCCGGCACCGGTTCCAGGGCGTGCACGAAGCCGCTGAGGTAGCGCGGGTAGGCCGGCACCGCCAGCGGGTCGGCGAGCAACGCCGCGCACCGCGAACGCAGTTCCTCCCGGGGCAGCACCCCGAGATGCGTCTGCGCCGCCCAGAGCAGGGCCGTCCGCGCCTGGTCCCGCGGGTGCGACTGGGCGACCGCCAGCTCCAGTTGGGCCCGGTCGCAGCCGAGCGACAGCGCCAGGCCCTCCATGCCGAACAGGAAGCCCAGCATCGCCGCGACCTGCCCCACCGTCGCGTCCTCGTCCCGGAACGCCGTCGGCAGCAGCGTGCAGTAGTGCGCGTACCCGGCCTTCACGAAGGACTCGATCCACGCCGGCAGCACCGGTTCGGCGGTGCGGTAGTACGCCAGCAGCCCGCGCACCCGGCGCAGCACCTCCGGCGCGCCCGCCACCCCGCGCTCGGCGCCCAGCACCTTCAGCGCGTGGGCGCCCAGCTCGTCCGCGAGGCGACGGCTGCCCAGGTACAGCACGGCGTCCTCGACGGCGGCCAGCACCCGCGCCGCCGTCGCCTGCTCCCCGTACGCCTCCCGGCGCAGCCGCTGCTCCAGGACCTGCTCGACGCTGACGCCCTCGTAGCCCAGTTCGATCAGGGCCCGCTGGTGGGTGCCGAGCGCGAGGTCCCAGGACTCCTGGATCGACCGTTCGCCGAGGCGCAGCTCGCCCATGATCGGGCGCGCCGCGCCGGCCGGCATGAGGCGCCGCAGCATCCAGAGCAGGTCGGAGCAGGGCCGCAGCTCCGGCCGTCCCGCCATGTCCAGCAACGCCCGCCGCACACCCCGCTGCTGGAGCTGCATGCCCAGCGGCGCGAGGCGGTCGTGCACGTCCCGGGCGAGCGGCGGCAGCGCCTCGTAGCCGACCTTGCCGACCCGGTCGCCGCCCATCATGATCTCGACCAGGCGTCGCACGTCCCGCCGCCCGGGCACGCTGTCCTTCTCGATGCAGGTGACCGCCGCGTCCTGGAAGTCGTACGGCGTCGGTTTGACCCGGTCGCGCATGCCGGCCAGCAGGATCGACGTCTCGAAGACGGCGATCGCGTCGGCGGTGGAGGCCAAGTAGCCGGCTCGGCGGGCGGCGCGCACGATGTCCACGGACCAGCCGAGCAACTCGGCCTCGTCCAGGGCGTCGAGCACGGGTGGCCGGCTCAGGAAGCCCGACAGCCGGTCCGAGGCGGGTGCCCCGGCCGCCACCGGCGCCGGTGGCGCCTTCCTGGCCGCGCTCTTCCTCACCCCCGCCTGCCCCGCAAGCCGGTACGGCCGCACCTTCGTGCGCTTCAGGCTCTTCGCCCACTCCGTCGCCGCGATCGACACCGAGCCCGGGGCCAGCGAGAACTGCGCCTCGATCGCCGCGTGGCTGGACGGGATCAGCCCGTACTGCCAGGTCGTGGCCGTGCGCGGGGAGACCGCGTACGTGTCGCTGCCGTGCACCCCGAACTCCGCGACCCGGCTGGCCGCGTGGAACGCCCCGCACACATACAGGCAGTCCGCCGGGTCGGTGCCGGTCGCCCGCAGGTGCTCGCGCATCCGCGTCCACATGTAGCGCTCGCGCTCCTCGTCCACCCGGACCCGGTCGCCTGCCCCGGGGGCGAGGCGCCGGAACAGGCTGCCGACGAGGAACATCACCTGCCGGTAGGCGTCGTGGCCGCTGTCGCCGAGGGGCACCTCCACGTACTGGTGCCACCACTCCGACCAGTGCCGCACCTTGCCGTGCCGCAGCAGGTGCTCCTCCAGCTCCGCGAAACGCGGTCGCAGGTCGCCGATCTCCACGCCGACGGCCTCACCGTGCAACCCGGCCTCGTCCGTGGCCCGTTCGGAGTCGTCCGGGGCGGCCTCCGGCTCCTGACCGCGGCTGTCCCACTGGAAGACGTGGTCCGCGGAGCGGTCCACGAGGACCAGCTCCACGCCCGGGGTGTCCAGGGCGTACGCGATGGCCTGGTACTCGGCGGACGCCTCGGTGACCGGCGCGACCACCGACAGCGGCGCCCACTCGGCGGGGAAGCCGTCGACGTCGCCCGCGAAGGCCTGCACCGCCACCGGGAGCCGGCAGTTGCGCAGCTCGGTGAGGAGCGGGGCCAGGTCCTCGCACAGCTCCAGGTAGACGACCTTGGGCTGCTTCTCGCGCAGCCGCCGGGCCATGGCCGTCGCCGAGGCCGGCGAGTGGTGGCAGACGGGGAAGATCTCCAAGGGCTCGCGCACCGCCCGGTCGACGTCGTCGACCATGCCGAGCAGGATGCCCTCCAGGGCGTCGGGACCGCCCGCGAACTCGGCCGCCGCCTGCTGGAGCTGCCCGCGCAGCGCGGCGAACGCGCCGCCGCTCTCCGGGGAGGCGGTCACGACAGGGTGGCGATCGCGTCGCGCCCGCCCTCGAGGAACTCCGGCCAGGCGCCGCCCACTTCCTTGCCGCGCGGCTCGACCACCCCGTGCAGGTACTTGTTGAGGATCGCCAGGTCCTCCGGCTCACGGCGGGCCAGCGAGCCGACCAGCGAGGAGGCGAGGGTGCGCGCCGTCAGCGCGCGCTCGCCGAAGAAGGTGCTGTGCAGGACCGCGTCCTCCAGCACGCCGATCTGCTCGGCCGTGGACAGGGCCGACTCCAGCCTCTCGTCGTCGCTGCCGGCCGCGGCGGCGGAGGCGCGCAGGTCGGCGAAGCTCTGCAGCAGCACGTCGAGCAGGGTCGGCGGGACCTCCAGGTCGAGGGAGTGCCGGCGCAGCAGCTCCTCGGTGCGGAAGCGGACGATCTCCGCCTCGCTCTTCTTGTTCGTCACCACCGGGATGCGGACGAAGTTGAAGCGGCGCTTGAGCGCGGACGACAGGTCGTTCACGCCCCGGTCGCGGCTGTTGGCCGTGGCGATGACCGAGAACCCCGGTTTGGCGAAGACGATGTTGTCGCTGCCGCCGCTCTCCAGCTCGGGCACCGAGATGTACTTCTCGGACAGGATGGAGATCAGCGCGTCCTGGACGTCGCTGGTGGACCGGGTCAGCTCCTCGAAGCGGCCGATGGCGCCGGCCTCCATCGCGGTCATGAGGGGGGAGGGGATCATCGACTCCCGCGACTGGCCCTTGGCGATGACCATGGACACGTTCCACGAGTACTTGATGTGGTCCTCGGTGGTGCCGGCCGTGCCCTGCACCACCAGCGTGGAGTTGCGGCTGATCGCGGCGGACAGCAACTCGGCCAGCCAGCTCTTGCCGGTACCGGGGTCGCCGATGAGCAGCAGGCCGCGGTCGGAGGCGAGGGTCACGATGGAGCGCTCCACGAAGCTCCGGTCGCCGAACCACTTCGGGGCGATGTCCCGCTCCAGGCCGTCGGCGCGCTCGGAGCCGAGGACGAACAGGCGGACCATCTTGGGGGAGAGGCGCCAGGAGAACGGCTTGGGACCGTCGTCCACCGACTCCAGCCAGTCCAGCTCCTCGGCGTACTTGATCTCGGCGGGGGCGCGCAGCAGGTCGGACATGTCAGGGCCTTTCGTCAGCCGAGGAAGGTCTTCAGCTCGTGCACGAGCTTCTTGATGTGGCCGGAGATCACCGGCGTGCCCAGGTCCTTGAACCGCTCGCGGAACCACGGGTTGACGCTGCCGCGCCCGGAGCTGGTCACCGACCCGACCGGGATGAACTTCGCGCCCGAGCGGTGGACGGCGGCCATGGACTCGAACAGCTCCTGGCTCCGCCACTCGTAGAAGTCGGAGATCCAGACGACGACCGTGTCGCGCGGCTCGGCGATCTTGGGCTGGGCCAGCGCCATCGCCACGGTGCCGTCGGTGCCGCCGCCGAGCTTGGTGCGCAGCAGCGTCTCGAAGGGGTCCTGCGCCCAGGGCGTGAGGTCGAGCGCCTGCGTGTCGTAGGCGATCAGGTGGACGTCGACCTTGGGCAGGCCGGCGAAGATGGACGCCAGGATGGTGCAGTTGACCATCGAGTCGACCATGGAGCCGGACTGGTCGACCACCACGATCAGCCGCTGCGGCGTCGTCTTGCGCCCGGTGTGCCGGTAGTAGAGGCGGTCGACGTAGAGCCGCTCCTCCGCCGGGCTGTAGTTGGTGAGGTTCTTCCAGATGGTGCGGTCGAGGTCGAGATTGCGGAAGACCCGCTTGGGCGGCACCGAGCGGTCCAGCTCGCCGGCGCTCGCCTTCTCCACCTGGGTGCGCAGCACCTCGGTGAGCTGCTCGACGTAACGCCGGATCAGCGCCTTGGCGTTGGCGAGGGCGACGCCGGAGAGGTTGTCCTTGTCCCGCAGCAACTGCTCGATCAGGGACATGCTCGGGGTGAGCCGGGCGGCCAGGTGCGGGTCGGCCAGCACCTCGCGCAGGTGCATGCGGTGGACGAGGTCGCCCTCGATGGCGGCCAGCTCCGGGCCGATCTCCCGGCTGATCTCCTGGCCGGTCTCCGGTCCGCCGCCGGCTCGGCCGCCGCGCAGCTCACCCGGGCGGCAGCCGAGCGCTCTCTCCAGCCGGTCCGCGTCGGACTGCCAGCGGGACAGCTGCCCGGCGGTGACCGTGCCGGGGCGGGCCGCGAAGACGTTCAGCAGCACTTTCGAGGCGAGCGCGGCGCGCCGCACCTCGGCGGCCCGGTCGCGGACGCCGTCCTCCTCGGGCTCGGGCACCATCAGGCCGTCGAACTCGGCCGCCAGCTCCGGGTGCCGCTGCACGACGGAGTCGACCGAGGCGTCCGGGTCGAGCAGCGCGGGCGGCAGGCCGAGGTCCTCGACCACCGCGAGGCTCACCGACTCCAGGCCGGCCTGCTCCTCGTGGTCGAAGATCCGGGCCAGCAGCCGCCAGTAGAGGACCTGGCGCCGGTTGTCGAGCGCGTCGGACGCTTCGTGTCCGGACGCTTCGTGTGACGTCTCGTCGGTCATTTCCGCAGCAGCTTCCCGGCCCGCTCGCGCAGCACCGTCACGGCGTCGGCGGCGGCCTTCTCGGCGCGTACGCCGGCCTTGTCGGTGGTGCCCCCGGCCCACGCCCCGGCGTGCACGGCGACGCCCTTCCCCCGCACCGTCCGCTCCACGGCTAGCGGCTGGAGGCGGAACTCCCCGGCGTCCCAACGCAGCAGCCCGACACAGGCGCCGGACGCGGCGAGGGCCTCGCGGGTGAGCGGCCCCGCGGCCGGCACCCGGCCGGCGTCGACGGCCAGCCGGTGCCCGGCGAGCAGGAACACCATGCCGTCCGCCCCGTCCTCCACGGCGTACCCCTCCAGGAGGGCGGGCGCCGCGATGCGCGCCGGGTGCCGGTCGAGGGGCGCGACCGGGAACGCCGCGGCGGCGGGCAGCGCCACTCGAGCGGTGGCGAGGGCCTCGGCGGGCTCGCCCGTGCGGGCCCGGTCCTCGTCCCAGACCAGGTCGCCCTCGGCGGTGACCGGCATGGCGTCGAGGTCCACGGCCCGGCCCTCGCCGGCCGCCGCCAGCAGGGACATGTGCGGCCGGAGCAGCTGCCACAGGCCGGCCCCGACCACCGTGTCCGGCTTCGCGGCGGACACCGAGGCCCGCACCAGCCGGGCCGTGCCGCCGTCCGCCGGCTCGAACACGGCGTGCACCTGCGCCTGCACGGCGGTGGCGTGCTCCTGGAGGTCGACGCCGAGCGGCAGAAGCCGGCCGGTCACCGCGCCCACGACCGGCGTACGGGCCGCACCC
Source organism: Streptomyces sp. NPDC048182 (assembly GCF_043202555.1). NCBI lineage: Bacteria > Bacillati > Actinomycetota > Actinomycetes > Kitasatosporales > Streptomycetaceae > Streptomyces > Streptomyces sp. NPDC048182. The sequence continues at coordinate 142,676 of NZ_JBIDAQ010000008.1, forward strand.
GGCAGGGTCAGCAGCAGCCCCCGCGACCACAGGTCGGCCCAGCGGCGCGCCGGCACCCGCTCCAGGGCCGACCCGGGGCAGGACGCGGCGAGTTCGGCGGCGAAGCCGTCGAGCAGCACCGCGAGCCGGCGCAGCGCCGGGTCGGGCAGCAACGCGGCGACCACGGGCGCGGCCCCGGCGACGGTGTCGTGGTCGAGGCCCCGCCAGCCGGCCCGGGCCAGCTCGCACAGCCAGCCGCGGGCGGCGGCGAGCAGGTTGCCCGCGGGCCCGGCGCCCGAGGGGCCGGGCTCCCCCGCGGGGGCCTCGACGGGCCGCCCCAGCATCTCCGCCACCCGTTCCGCCAGCGCGTCGTGCACCGAGCCGAGCAGGGCGCAGCGGGCGGCGGCGAGCGCGACGAAGTGGTCCTCGCCCGCGGCAGCGGCGGCCGTCTTCTCGGCGGCCTCGGCGACGCGCGCGGCCAGCGGCGACCCGGCGACGGCGTCCGCCAGCCCCGCGAGGCCGGCCGCTTGTCCGGGCCCGGGTCGCAACAGGCCGCCGGTCAGCGCTTCGTCGAAGCCGTCCACGGCCGCGAGGGCCTCGTCGAGCCCGGCGAGGGGCGCGGTGAGCAGGTCGGCGCGCATCAGGCCACCGCCCGCGTGGTCGGGAACCACTGCATCTCGGCCAAGGGCAAGGTGGAGGCGGGCAGTTCGAGATAGGCGAGCTGGCGCAGGAAGCGGCTGAACACCTGCGCCGCCGCCGAACCGTCGTCCTGCGCGGGCCGGGTGGCCGTCATCGCGCCGATGACCGTCTGCGCGTCGGCCTCCGCCGCGCCGGGGTCCACCTTCAGATAGCGGGCGACGCGCTCACCGCCGTACTGGAGCACCGCCTCGGCCACCAGCGCCCGCAGGTGATTGCAGTACGTGCCGCGCGCGCCACCGCAGGGGCGGTTGTTGTTCGTGCTGCACGCGAAGGCGTACGTCCCCGCAGCCACCGACGACACGTAGACCCGCCCGATGTCCGACCCGCTGGACACCACGCCCTGCAACCGGCCGTCGGCCAGCTCCACGAACGGCACCTTGGCCAGCTTCCGCGCCCGCGCCACCGGCACCACGCGTGCCGTGCTCGACCTCTCCCACACCGACAACGCACCATCTCCCATGCATGCGAAGGGGATTGCTCACGCCACCTCGGCGGAACGAGATCGAACCTAGTGGCACCCACTGACAACGCCGCGGCGCGGGCCGCCGGCTCGCCACAGTCCCGTCACGTCCCGGCCGAACGACCATGTCAGCAGGGCCAGGGCGAGCAGCACCACCCCGGTGTTCCACGGGCGCGGCAGGATCTCGGTGCCCGCCGTCAGCAGCAGCACCCCCTGCAGGGCGGCCACGGTCTTGCGGGCCGTGCTCCGCGGCAGCGGCGCGGTGAGCCAGGGCCAGATCCGCGCCGCGGCGACGAAGGCGTACCGCATCGCGCCGATCAGCAGCACCCAGGCGCCCAGGTCCAGGGCGACGTGCACGCTCAGGACCAGGATGAGGAAGGCGTCCACCTCCATGTCGAAGCGCGCCCCCAGCGGGGAGCAGGTGCCCGTGCGCCGGGCGACCCGGCCGTCCACGCCGTCCAGGACCAGCGCCACCGCCGTCAGGCCGACCAGCGGCGGCACCGGGGACCCGCCGGGCAAGGAGTCCGCCACCAGCGCGGTGACCCCGCCGACCAGGACCGCCCGGCCCAGCGTCACCCGGTTGGCCGGGCCGAAGGAGCGCAGTCCGGACCGGCGCAGCGCCCGCGCGAGCACCGCCCACGTCGCGCACGCGAACGCCAGCCCGGTCAGCCAGCCGGCCGCGCCCAGGCCGAGCGGGGTGCGGAGCAGCATCAGGAGGAGCAGTTGCGCGCCCATCCCGACGGCCGCCTCCTGCTGGACGGAACCCGCCCGGTACGTGTGGTTCAGGGCCACGGAACATCCTCCGGCCGTGTGACAGAGTCGATCGACGCCGCCGCCCGAGGGGGCGCGGCCTGCCCTCGGTACGCGGGCGGCTTCCCGACCGTTCAGGAGGAGTGCGATGACACGGACGGCCCGCGCGTTCTGGCTCGACGCCCCCGGCCGGGGCGCCATCCGCGACGTCGACCTGCCCGCGCCCGGACCCGACGAGGTCCTGGTACGCACGCGGTACAGCGCCGTCAGCCGGGGCACCGAGACCCTCGTCTTCGACGGCCGGGTGCCCGAGAGCCAGCACGCGGTGATGCGCGCCCCGTTCCAGGACGGCGACTTCCCCGCACCGGTGAAGTACGGCTACCTCAGCGTCGGCGTGGTCGAGGAGGGCCCGGCCGCGCTCACCGGCCGCACCGTCTTCTGCCTCTACCCGCACCAGACCCGCTACGTGGTCCCCGCCTCCGCCGTCACCCCCGTACCCGCGTCCGTGCCGCCCGCCCGCGCCGTCCTGGCCGGCACCGTGGAGACCGCCGTCAACGCGGTGTGGGACGCGGCGCCGCTGCTCGGCGACCGGGTCACCGTGGTTGGCGGCGGCATGGTCGGCTGCTCGGTCGCCGCGCTCCTCGCCCGCTTCCCCGGCGTCAGCGTGCAGCTCGTGGACACCGACCCGGCCCGCGCCGCGACCGCCGAGGCGCTCGGCGCCGGCTTCGCCACGCCCGCCGACGCCCTGACCGGCCGCGACCTCGTCGTGCACGCCAGCGCCACCGAGCGGGGCCTCGCCCGGTCCCTGGAGCTGCTGCGCCCTGAGGGCACCGTCGTGGAGCTGAGCTGGTACGGGGACCGGCCCGTCGCGCTGCCGCTCGGCGAGACCTTCCACTCCCGGCGGCTCACCCTGCGCGCCAGCCAGGTCGGCACCGTCTCCCCGGCGCGCGCGGCGACCCGCACCCACGCCGACCGGCTCGCCCTCGCCCTCGACCTGCTCGCCGACCCCGCCCTCGATACGCTGATCACCGGCGAGTCCGCGTTCGCCGACCTGCCGGACGTGCTCCCCGCGCTGGCCGCCGGACGGCTGCCGGCCCTGTGCCACCGCATCCGATACGACGCCGCCGACTGAACACCACACGGGACCCGGCCGTACTGGACGGCAACCGGACCGCCCGGCGGCGGCCCGGACGGACAGAAGCGCCACACCTGGAGGACGCCGTTGTTCAGCATCACCGTCCGCGACCACCTGATGATCGCCCACAGCTTCCGCGGCGAGGTCTTCGGGCCCGCCCAGCGGCTGCACGGAGCGACGTTCCTGGTCGACGCCACCTTCCGGCGCGAGCAGCTGGACGAGGACAACATCGTGGTCGACATCGGCCTGGCCACCCGGGAGCTGGGCGCGATCGTCGGCGAGTTGAACTACCGCAACCTGGACGACGAGCCGGCCTTCGCGGGCGTGAACACCTCCACGGAGTACCTGGCCAAGGTCGTCGCCGACCGGCTCGCCGAGCGCGTCCACGACGGCGCGCTCGGCGAGGGCGCCCGGGGCCTCACCGGCCTCGGCGTCACGCTGCACGAGTCGCACGTCGCCTGGGCGAGCTACGAGCGTGCGCTGTGACGCCCGCCCCGACCCGCGCCGCCCCGAAGACCGCGAGCGGCACCGACACCCACCCCGGACCGCCCATGTCCCTGCGCGATGTGCACTTCGTCATGCCGGGCGGCGTGGACGACCCGGCCGCGCCGAGCGGCGGCAACGCCTACGACCGGCGCGTCACCCTCGACCTGCCCGGCTTCGGCTGGCGGGTGCGCCGCCTCCCGGTGACCGGCGACTGGCCCGGGCCCGACGCCGCCGCGCGCGCCGAACTCGCCGAGCGCCTCGGCCGGCTGCCGGACGGCGCGGTCGTCCTCCTCGACGGGCTGGTGGCCTGCGGTGTGCCCGAGGTCGTCGTCCCGCAGGCGCGGAGGCTGCGCACCGCCGTGCTCGTCCACCTCCCGCTCGGCGACGAGACCGGCCTCGACCCGGCCACGGCCGCCGAACTCGACGCCCGGGAGCGCGAGGTGCTCCGCGCCGTCCCGGCCGTCGTCGCCACCAGCGACTGGGCGGTCCGCCGCCTGATCGCACACCACGGCCTCGACCCCGGCCGGGTCCACGAGGCCGCCCCCGGCGCGGACATCGCGCCCCTCGCGCCCGGCACCGACGGCGTCTCCCGGCTGCTGTGCGTCGCCGCGGTCACCCCGCGCAAGGGACAGCACCGGCTGGTGGAGGCCCTGGCCGCGGCTCCGCACCTGCCCTGGACCTGCGTTTGCGTCGGCGCGCTCACCCAGGACCCCGGCTACGTCGCCGAGCTGCGCGCCCTGATCGCCCGGCACGGCCTCACCGACCGGCTGGTCCTTGCCGGCCCGAAGTCCGGCGCCGACCTGGACGCCGAGTTCGCCGCCGCCGACCTGATGGTCCTCACCTCCTACGCCGAGACCTACGGCATGGCGGTGACCGAGGCCCTCGCCCGCGGCATCCCGGTGCTGGCCACGGACGTCGGCGGCCTGCCCGAGGCGCTCGGCCGCGCCCCCGACGGCGGGGTGCCCGGCATCCTCGTGCCACCGGAGGACCCCGCCGCGCTCGCCGCCGAACTGCGCGGCTGGTTCGGCGAACCCGACGTGCGGCGCCGCCTGAGGGCCGCCGCCCGCGCCCGTCGAGCCGCCCTCACCGGCTGGGCGGCCACCGCGCGGAGCCTCGCGGCCGTCCTGGCCGGCCTGCCGGCCCCCACCGGCGGAACGGCGGCGATGACATGAGACCGGCAACCGAACCGGCCGACCTTCCCCGCTACGCCCCCGACTGGCTCCGCCTGCGCGAACCCGCCGACGCCGCCGCCCGCGCCCGCGAACCCCTGGACGCCCTGCGCGAGCGCCTCACCGGCCCCCGGCTCACCGTGCACGACCTCGGCAGCGGCACCGGCTCCATGGGCCGCTGGCTCGCCCCGCGGCTCCCCGGCCCCCAGCACTGGGTCCTGCACGACCGCGACCCCCACCTGCTGGGCCTCGCCGCGGCCTCCGCGCCCCGCACCGCCGCCGACGGCGCCCCCGTCACCATCGAGACCCGGCGGGGCGACCTGGCCCGCCTCACCCCCGACGCGCTGGCCGGCGCCTCCCTCGTGACCGCCTCCGCGCTCCTCGACGTCCTCACCGCCGAGGACGTCGGCGCCCTCGCCCGCGCCTGCGCCGGGGCGGGCTGCCCGGCGCTGCTGACCCTCTCCGTCGCCGGCCGCGTCGACCTGACACCGGCCGACCCGCTGGACGGGCAGCTCGCCGCCGCGTTCAACGCCCACCAGCGGCGCGGCGGACTGCTGGGCCCGGACGCGGTCGCCGTCGCGGCGGACGCCTTCGCCGGGTACGGCGCCACCGTGCGGGTGCACGCCAGCCCCTGGCGGCTGGGCCCGGACCAGGCCGCGCTCACCGAGGAGTGGCTGCGCGGCTGGGTCGGCGCCGCCGTCGAGCAGCGCCCCGAGCTGGCCGGCCGGGCGGAGGACTACCTCCGGGACCGCCTCGCCGCCTGCCGCGCCGGTGCGCTGCGGGTCGTCGTCCACCACAGCGACCTGCTGGCCCGGGGCGGCGCCACATGAGCGCCGCCCCACGCCTGCGCCGCCGCCTCGGCACCCTCGCCGGCGCGGCCCTGCTCGGCGTCCTGGTGTGGCGGCTGGGGACCGGCGCGCTGCTCGACGGGGTGCGCGGCCTCGACGCGGTCACGCTGGCGGCGGCGCTGGGCATCGGCCTGGTCACCACGGTGTGCAGCGCGTGGCGGTGGGCCCTGGTCGCCCGGGGCCTCGGCATCCGGCTGCCGCTCGGCGCGGCCGTCGCCGCCTACTACCGCGCCCTGTTCCTGAACGCGGCCCTGCCCGGCGGCGTCCTCGGCGACGTGCACCGCGCGGTGCGGCACGGCAGGGACGCGGGGGACCTGGGCCGGGCCGTACGGGCCGTGGTCCTCGAACGGGCGGCGGGCCAACTCGCGCTGCTCGTCGTCGGCGCCGGGGTGCTGCTCACCCTGCCGTCCCCGGTGCCGGCCACCGCCCGGCACCTCGCGCCGTGGGCCGGGGCGGCCGTCCTGGGCGCGCTCGCCGTCGTCCTGCTCCTGAGAAGGCGCGCGGGCGCGGCGCGGGAGGCGCTGGGAGCCGTCCGCCGGGACTGGCCGGGGATCGCGGCGGCCTCGGTCGTCGTCCTGGCCGGCCACCTCGCCACCTTCGCCCTCGCCGCGCGGGCCGCCGGCAGCACCGCCTCCCCGGCCGTGCTGGCGCCGCCCGCCGTCCTCGCCCTGCTCGCCATGGCGCTGCCGCTCAGCGTCGGCGGCTGGGGCCCGCGCGAGACCGTCACCGCCTGGGCGTTCGGCGCTGCCGGGCTCGGCGCGGCCAACGGGCTCGGGGTGTCCGTGGCGTACGGGGTGCTCGGGCTCGTGGCGAGCCTGCCGGGCGCCGCCGTCCTGCTCGCTGGCCGGCGCGCCGGCGCGGGCGTGCCGCGTCAGGGGCGCCCCGCCTCGCCGGTCAGCAGCGCGAAGTACCCGGCGAAGGACTCCGCGAGGCTCGCGAGCAGCGCCGCGCCCTTCTCCGCCGTGCCGAGGGAAGGACGCCCGATGACGCCGGAGTCGGTGTAGGCCGCCATGCCGAGGGAGAGCAGATGACGCCGGTCGTCCGCGACGTGGTCGGCCGCCTCGTAGCCGGGGCGGACCTGGTCCGGGTGCGCGTGCAGCAGTACGGAGGTCTCGATCTCCCCGGCGTGCATGTCGGTGAGCAGCGAGGTCGCCAGCCCCGCCCGCTGCCGCGCCGCCTCCCAGTCCTCCGGCGCCGGGAAGAGCGCCATGCGCTCACCGCGCGCGGTGGCCTCCTGGACGACGTTGCCGAGCACGTAGTTGCCGCCGTGCCCGCCCACCACCACGAGCGCCGCCACGCCCGAGCGGCGCAGCGAGTCGGCCACGTCCCGGACCACGGCGTACAGGGTGGGCGCGGAGACGCTGACGGTGCCCGGCCAGTCCGCGTGCTCGTGCGAGCAGCCGATCGTCACCGGCGGCAGCGGGTGCACCGGATACGCGGCGGCGATCTCCCGGGCCACCGCGCACGCCACCAGCGTGTCGGTGGCGAGCGGCAGATACGGGCCGTGCTGCTCGAAGCTTCCCACCGGCAGCACCGCCACCTGCCGTGCCGCCCCGGCGCCCCGCCGGCGCACGTCCTCCGTGGTGTCCGACGGCAGCAGCGCACCATCCATGTCCGCACGGCCCTTCGTCTCAGGTCGTCCCAGGTGAGGAACGCGAGCATCATGACAGACACCTCCGGCATCCTCGGCGGAAACGCGGCTCGGCGCACGGACGTGGAGCGCGTCGTGGAGGCGCCGCTGCCCACCGCGCACGGGCCGTTCCGCGCCGTCGGCTACTTCGACCACGAACGCGGCATCGAGCAGGTCGCCCTGGTGCACGGCGACCTCGCGGCCGAGAACGCGCTCGTGCGGCTGCACTCGGAGTGCCTGACCGGGGACGCCTTCGGCTCCCGGCACTGCGAGTGCGGCGACCAACTCGCCGCCGCCCTCGGTGCGGTGGCCGCCGAGGGCGCCGGCGCGGTGGTGTACCTGCGCGGCCACGAGGGACGCGGCATCGGCCTGCTCGCCAAGCTGCGCGCGATGGCCCTCCAGGCGGACGGCCTGGACACGGTGGAGGCCAACCTCGCCCAGGGGCTGCCGGTGGACGCCCGGGACTACGGCGTGGCCGCCCGCATCCTGGCCGACCTGGGCGTCCGGTCGGTGCGCCTGATGTCCAACAACCCGCGCAAGGCGGAGGCGTTGGAGCGGCACGGCATCCGGGTCGCCGAGCGGGTGCCGCTGCTGATCGCGCCCTGCGAGAGCAACATCACCTACCTGCGCACCAAGCGCGAACGCCTCGACCACGTCCTGCCCCACCTGGACGCGGTCGCGGACATGTAGTCCTAGCCGCGGCTCACCGTCCGCGTGAGGCCGGCGATCACGGTGGTCGCCAGGATCCAGCCCGTGACGATCAGGACGTAGGACAGCGTCCGGTACCAGCCGAGCGGCGCGAAGGCGCCCTCCTGCCCGAAGGAGATCACCGGCAGCAGCAGGTCCAGGGTGTAGAAGACCGGGTCGAACTCCGGGGCCTCGGCGGGCTTCAGGGGCGGCGGCGGATGCACCCGGTACACCGCCGAGCCGACCGCGAGCAGCGACAGCAGCCAGATCCCGGCCCGCAGCGGGCGGAAGCCGTAGCCGACCGTGGCGTCCTGGAGGTACCCCCACAGACGGGCGTACCACGGCAGGGTGCGCCGGTGCCGTCGCTGCTTGGCCAGCTGCACCCGGCGGGCCGCGTCCTCGTCGCCGATCCGGCGGTAGGCGGCGGTCAACTGCTCGTAGGTGAAGGGCAGGTACGGGTCGGGGCCGCGCTCCAGCATCGGCAGCCGGCGCGCGGCGGGCTCGTGCGGGAGGAGGGAGGTGTAGGTCAGGTCGTTGACGTACACCTCGTCCGGCAGCACCTCCGGCTCCACGAACAGCACGTCGAGGCGGGTGCGCCGCAGGTTGAGGGATCCCTTCACCACCGGGCCCTGGCGCAGCCAGAGTTCGCCGATCTCGGAGCTGCTCGCCCGAAGGGCGATGCCGCCGGGGTTGCTCAGCAGGGCGTGGGACAGATCGAGCCGCCCCGCTATCCGCGCCCCGCGCAGCTCGCACCGCCCCCGCAGCTCCGCCCGCCGCAGCAGCACGTCGGCGTCGGCGGTCAGCGTCTCGGCGTACAGAGCCGAACCACCGGCGTGGTCGAGGACCGCCTCGGCGAGGTTGACCGTCCCGGTGACCCGGATCCCGGTCAGCCGTGCCTCCCCGCGCACCCGCAGCCCCGGCGCCCACAGGTCGGCGCCGAGCACGGCCTGGTTCAGCTGGAGCGCCGGCACCGTCTCGTCCGGCGCGTCCACGCGCACGCTCTCCAGGTACAGGCTGCCGCTCACCTCCGCCCCGCCGAGCCGCACCGGTCCGTGGCAGCGGGCCCTGGTCAGGCGCAGTGCGCCGTCCACCCGGGCCGCGTGCGCGACCAGACCCGGCAGCACCGACTCGCTCAGGTTGACCTCGCGCAGGCGGCCGGCGTACAGCCGGGGCGGCTCCTCGAAGTGGCAGTGCCGCAGCCGCACCGGGTCCTCGACACTCGCGTACGACAGGTCGAGGCGGCCGCTGATCCGCGCACCGGCCACGTCGAGCGCCGGGATCTCCCCGTCCTGGCGCGGCCCGTCGAGCAGCAGCGCCCGCAGCACGGCGGCGCGCACGCTGCGTCCGGCGCCCCAGCCGGCGCCGTCGGCCGCGTCCTCGTCGTCGGCGGTGCGGAAGTCCACGTGCGCGCCGGTGGCGTAGGCCCGCCACACCCGCGTCTCGGCCGGTGTCAGATCGGTGATCTCCATCAGCGAAGGACTCTGTCCCGCCCCCGGGCGGTACGTCAACGCCCCCGCCCGGCACGGCCGGACGGGGGCGCGGACGCCGAACCAGGGGCGTTACTTCTTGGCCGCCTCCACCGCGTGGCCGCCGAACTGGTTGCGCAGCGCGGCGATCATCTTCATCTGCGGGGAGTCGTCCTGCCGGGAGGCGAAGCGGGCGAACAGCGAGGCCGTGATGGCCGGCAGCGGCACCGCGTTGTCGATGGCCGCCTCGACCGTCCAGCGGCCCTCGCCGGAGTCCTCCGCGTAGCCGCGCAACTTGTCCAGCTGCGGGTCCTCGTCCAGGGCGTTGACCGCGAGGTCGAGCAGCCAGGAGCGGATGACGGTGCCCTCCTGCCAGGAGCGGAAGACCTCGCGGACGTTGTCCACGGAGTCGACCTTCTCGAGCAGCTCCCAGCCCTCGGCGTACGCCTGCATCATGGCGTACTCGATGCCGTTGTGGACCATCTTGGAGAAGTGCCCGGCGCCGACCTTGCCCGCGTGGACGTAGCCGTAGGGGCCCTCGGGCTTGAGGGCGTCGAAGATGGGCTTGAGGGAGGTGACCGTCTCCTCCTCGCCGCCCACCATCAGCGCGTAGCCGTTCTTCAGGCCCCACACGCCGCCGGAGACGCCGGCGTCCACGAAGTTGACGCCGCGCGCGGCCAGCTCCTTGGCGTGCTTCTCGTCGTCCGTCCAGCGGGAGTTGCCGCCGTCGATGACCGTGTCGCCGTGCTTGAGCAGGGCGCCCAGCTGGTCGATGACGTTCTGCGTGGCGGCGCCCGCCGGGACCATCACCCACACCGCACGCGGCCGTTCCAGCTGGTCGACCAGCTCGACCAGGCTCTCGACGTCGGCCTTCTCCGGGTTGGTGTCGTAACCGACGACGGTGTGACCGGCGTTGCGCAGGCGGTCGCGCATGTTGGCGCCCATCCTGCCCAGGCCGACAAGACCGATCTGCATGTCAGTGCTCTCCCTTGAGTTCGCGGTAGGCGGCCACCAGCGCGGCCGTTGAGGGGTCGAGGCCGGGGACGTCCGCGCCCTCGCTGAGGGCGGGCTCGACGCGCTTGGCGAGGACCTTGCCCAGTTCGACGCCCCACTGGTCGAAGGAGTCGATGTTCCACACGGCGCCCTGCACGAACACCTTGTGCTCGTACAGCGCGATCAGCTGGCCGAGGACCGAGGGGGTCAGCTCGCGGGCGAGGATCGTGGTCGTCGGGTGGTTGCCGTGGAAGGTCTTGTGCGGGACCAGTTCCTCGGGCACGCCCTCGCCGCGGACCTCGTCGGGCGTCTTGCCGAAGGCGAGGGCCTGGGTCTGGGCGAAGAAGTTGGCCATCAGCAGGTCGTGCTGGCCCTTGAGCCCCTCGCTCAGCTCCTCGACCGGGCGGGCGAAGCCGATGAAGTCGGCCGGGATCAGCTTGGTGCCCTGGTGGATGAGCTGGTAGTAGGCGTGCTGCCCGTTGGTGCCGGGCGTGCCCCACACCACCGGCCCCGTCTCCCACTCCACCGGGCGCCCGTCGCGCTGCGTGGACTTGCCGTTGGACTCCATGTCGAGCTGCTGGAGGTAGGCGGTGAACTTCGACAGGTAGTGCGAGTACGGCAGCACCGCGTGCGTCTGCGCGTCGAAGAAGTTGCCGTACCAGATGCCCAGCAGGCCGAGCAGCAGCGGGGCGTTGGCCTCCGGCTCGGCGTTCCGGAAGTGCTCGTCGACGATGCGGAAGCCGTCGAGCATCTCCCGGAAGCGGTCCGGGCCGATGGCGATCATCAGGGAGAGGCCGATCGCCGAGTCGTAGGAGTAGCGCCCGCCGACCCAGTCCCAGAACTCGAACATGTTCTCGGTGTCGATGCCGAAGTCGGTGACCTTCTCCGTGTTGGTCGACAGCGCCACGAAGTGCTTGGCGACGGCCGCGTCGTCCTTGAGCCCGTCAAGGAGCCAGGTGCGGGCCGAGGTGGCGTTGGTGATCGTCTCGATGGTGGTGAAGGTCTTGGACGCCACGATGAACAGCGTCTCCGCCGGATCCAGGTCCCGGACCGCCTCGTGCAGGTCCGCGCCGTCCACGTTGGAGACGAAGCGGAAGACCATCTCGCGGTCGGTGTAGGAGCGCAGCACCTCGTAGGCCATCGCCGGGCCGAGGTCGGAGCCGCCGATGCCGATGTTGACGACGTTGTGGATGCGCCGGCCGGTGTAGCCGGTCCAGTCGCCGGAGCGCACGCGGTCCGCGAAGCCGGCCATCTTGTCGAGCACGGCGTGCACCTTGGGCACCACGTTCTCGCCGTCGACCTCGACCACCGCGTCCCGGGGCGCGCGCAGCGCGGTGTGCAGCACCGCCCGGTCCTCGGTCAGGTTGATCTTCTCGCCGCGGAACATCGCGTCCCGCAGCCCGGCGACGCCGGTGGCGGCGGCCAGCTCCTGGAGCCGGGCCAGCGTCTCGTCGGTGATCAGGTGCTTGGAGTAGTCGATGCGCAGGTCGCCGACGCGCACCACGTACCGCTCGGCGCGGCCGGGGTCCTCGGCGAACAGCTCGCGCAGGCTCGGCCGCTGGAGCGCCTCGGCGCGGTGGTCCTCAAGCGCGGCCCACTCCGGGCGCCGGGTCAGCTCGGGGGTGTCAGACATGGACAGGGGTCTCCTCGGTGGCCTCGCCGCGCAGGGCGACGGCGTACATCTCGTCGGCGTCGAGGCGCCGCAGCTCCTCGGCGATCAATTCTGAGGTGGTGCGGACCTTCAGCGCGAGCGACCGCGGCGGCTGCCCGGGCAGGGTCAGCGTGGCCAGCGGGCCCTCCGGCCGGTCGATGACGATCTCACCGCCGGCGGTGCCCAGGCGTACGGCGGTGACCACCGGGCCCTCGGTGACCACCCGGTCGACGCTCACCCTGAGGCGGGCCTCCAGCCAGCGGGCCAGCAGCTCCGCGGCCGGGTTGTCCGCCTCGGCCTCGACGGCCGCCGAGGTCACCGGCACCCGGGCCTGGTCCAGGGCCGCCGCCAGCATCGAGCGCCACAGGGTCAGCCGGGTCCAGGCCAGGTCGGTGTCGCCGGGCGCGTAGGTGCGCACCCGGCGGGCGAGCACCTCCATCGGGCGGTCCACCGCGTACAGGTCGGTGATCCGGCGCTGGGCCAGCGCGCCCAGCGGGTCCTTGGCCGGGTCGTCCGGGGCGTCCACCGGCCACCAGACCACCACCGGGGCGTCGGGGAGCAGCAGCGGCAGCACGACCGAGTCGGCGTGCTCGGAGACCTCGCCGTACATGCGCAGCACCACCGTCTCGCCGGTGCCCGCCTCCGAGCCGACCCGCACCTCGGCGTCCAGGTGGGAGCGGGTGCGCTCGCGCAGGTTGCGGGTCTGCCGCTTGATGACGACCAGGGTCCGCGAGGGGTGCTCGTGCGAGGCCTCCTCGGCGGCCTTTATGGCGTCGTAGGCGTTCTCCTCGTCCGTGACGATCACCATCGTCAGGACCATGCCCACCGCGGGCGTGCCGATGGCGCGGCGGCCCTGCACCAACGCCTTGTTGACCTTGCTTGCCGTGGTGTCGGTCAGGTCGATCCTCATGGCCTGCGCCAGCTCCGTCCGTCTCGTGCGAGCATCTCGTCGGCTTCCTTCGGACCCCAGCCGCCCGAGTCGTACTGCGCGGGCCGGCCGTGCGTGGCCCAGTACTCCTCGACCGGATCGAGGATCCGCCAGGACTCCTCGACCTCCTGGTGGCGCGGGAAGAGGTTCGCGTCGCCGAGCAGCACGTCCAGGATGAGCCGTTCGTACGCCTCCGGGCTGGACTCGGTGAACGACTCGCCGTAGGCGAAGTCCATCGAGACGTCCCGGATCTCCATCGACGTGCCCGGCACCTTGGAGCCGAACCGCACCGTCATGCCCTCGTCCGGCTGGACGCGGATCACGATGGCGTTCTCGCCCAGCTCCTCGGTCGCCGTGGAGTCGAAGGGGGAGTGCGGGGCGCGCTGGAAGACCACCGCGATCTCCGTCACCCGGCGGCCGAGCCGCTTGCCGGTGCGCAGGTAGAAGGGCACGCCCGCCCAGCGCCGGTTGTCGATGCCGAGCTTCACGGCGGCGTAGGTGTCGGTGCTGGAGGACGGGTCGATGCCCTCCTCCTCCAGGTACCCCGGCACCTGCTCGCCGCCCTGCCAGCCGGCCGCGTACTGGCCACGCACGGTGTGCTCGCCGAGGCCGTCCGGCAGCCGCACCGCCTTCAGCACCTTCAGCTTCTCGGTCAGCAGCGAGGCCGCGTCGAAGGAGGCGGGCTCCTCCATCGCGGTCAGCGCGAGCAGCTGGAGGAGGTGGTTCTGGATGACGTCGCGGGCGGCGCCGATGCCGTCGTAGTAGCCGGCCCGGCCGCCGATGCCGATGTCCTCGGCCATGGTGATCTGCACGTGGTCGACGTAGGACCGGTTCCAGATCGGCTCGTACATCTGGTTGGCGAAGCGCAGCGCCAGGATGTTCTGGACGGTCTCCTTGCCCAGGTAGTGGTCGATGCGGAAGACCTGCTCGGGGTCGAAGACCTCGTGCACCAGCGCGTTCAGCTCCCGGGCGCTGGCCAGGTCGCGGCCGAACGGCTTCTCGATCACCGCGCGGCGCCAGGAGCCCTCCGGGGCGTCCGCCAGGCCGTGCTTCTTGAGCTGCCGGACGACCTTCGGGAAGAACTTCGGCGGCACCGAGAGGTAGAAGGCGTAGTTGCCGCTGGTGCCACGGGAGGCGTCCAGCTCCTCGACCGCGTCGTGCAGCGCCTTGAAGGCGGTGTCGTCGTCGAAGTCGCCCGGGATGAAGCGCATGCCCTCGGAGAGCTGCTGCCACACCTCCTCGCGGAAGGTGGTGCGCGCGTGCTCCTTGACCGCGTCGTGCACCACCTGCGCGAAGTCCTGGTCCTCCCAGTCCCGGCGGGCGAAGCCCACCAGGGAGAAGCCCGGCGGCAGCAGACCCCGGTTGGCGAGGTCGTACACGGCCGGCATCAGCTTCTTGCGGGACAGGTCGCCGGTGACGCCGAAGATGACCAGCCCGGAGGGGCCCGCGATGTGCGGCAGCCGGCGGTCGTCCGGGTCGCGCAGCGGATTGCTCCAGTCGAGCGGCGTGGCGGCTTCGTCGGCGGCCTTCTCCTTCTTCGCCGCGGCCGTGTCCTTGCCGGCCGGCTTCGCCGTGCGGGCCCGGCCGCGGGCCGGCGCCTTGCCTCCCTCGGCCTTGCCCGCGCCCCGGGCGGCGGCGGACTTCTCCGCCCGCTCGGCCTGCTCGGTGTGCTGCGTCCCGGCGGCCTCCTCGGCCGCCCGCGCCTCCTTGGCCTCCTTCGTCGCCTTCGTCTCACGACCCGCCGTGGCGGGCTGCTCCTCACTCATTCCCCGTCAACTCCCTTGTCGTCCAGCGACTTCGTCACCGCGTCGAGCAGGTCCTGCCACGCCTGTTCGAACTTGGCCACGCCCTCCTGCTCCAACTGCTCCACCACCTCGCCGTAGGAGACACCGAGCCGCTCCACCGCCGCCAGGTCCGCCCTTGCCTGGGCGTACCCACCGGTGACCGTGTCACCCCGGACCACGCCGCGCTCGGCGGTGGCGGCCAGGGTGGCCTCCGGCATCGTGTTCACGGTGCCGGGAGCGACCAGCTCCTCCACGTACAGGGTGTCCCGATATGCGGGGTCCTTCACACCGGTGGACGCCCACAGGGGGCGCCGGCGGTGCGCGCCCGTCCCGGCGAGGGCGGTGAAGCGGTCCCCGCCGAAGGCTTCCTCGTACGCCTCGTACGCCTCGTGCACCGGGCGCAGCACGTCGGCGGCGGCACGCACGTCGGCGGTGGTCATCATCCGCGCGGTCGTGGGTGCTCGGTTCACAGTGCTCATCTTCTTCAAGAAATCCTCGATGCGGGCGTCGTACCCGGTCTGACATGTTCAAACTTAAAAGTCTGACTTTTGAGGATGAAGGTCGGGGTGTGCCAGCCTGTGGTGAAAGTGGGACACCACCGGGCGCGGACGCGCCCGGCCGCACGGCGCGAGAAGGACATGGCGGACGAACACGAACAAGACGACGGCGGGATCAGAACCTTCCCCTTCCCGGTCGATCGCAGCCTCCTCGGTGTCGGCATGCAGGTGGGCCCGATGAGCGGTGGCCGCGCCTGGCACACGCATGCCCCGCTGCGCGGGGTGCACCGTATCGACTTCCACATCGTGATGCTCTTCACCGGCGGCCCGGTCCGGCACATGATCGACTTCACCGAGTACGAGGCGCGCGCCGGCGACCTGCTCTGGATCCGGCCCGGGCAGGTGCACCGCTTCTCCCCGGACGGCGCGTACCGCGGCACCGCGCTCACCATGCAGCCCGGCTTCCTGCCCCGCGCCACCGTCGAGGCCGCAGGCCTCTACCGCTACGACCTGCCGCCGCTGCTCCGCCCCGACCCGGCCCGGCTTGCCGCGCTCACCGCGGCCCTCGACCAGCTGCGCCGCGAGTACGAGGACGCCACCACGCTGCCGCTCAGCCTGCACACCGCGGTGCTGCGGCACACGCTCTCCGCGTTCCTGCTGCGCCTCGCCCACCTCGCCGCGAGCTCGGCCGAGGCGGCGCGGGGGAGGCGGTCGGACACCGCCTTCACCCTGTTCAGGGACGCGGTGGAGCGGGACTTCGCCACGAATCACAGCGTCAGCGCGTATGCGGACGCGCTCGGGTACTCCCGGCGGACGCTGGTCCGGGTGGTGCGGGCCGCGACCGGGTCGACCCCCAAGGGGTTCATCGACCACCGGGTCGTGCTGGAGGCCAAGCGGCTCCTGGCCCACACGGATCTGCCCATCGCGCGGGTCGGTGCGGCGATCGGCTTTCCCGACCCGGCCAACTTCTCCAAGTTCTTCCACCAGCACACGGCGCATACGCCTGCGGCGTTCCGGGCGGAACTCCGGTGACGGGGGTGGCGGTGCTTCGTCGGGTGCGGGTGCGTCGTGGTTGCTCGCGCAGTTCCCCGCGCCCCTGAAAAGCCTCTGGGGTGCGGGGAACTGCGCGGAACCACCCGTGTCAGTGGGCGAAGGTGAACCAG
Organism: Streptomyces sp. NPDC048182; assembly: GCF_043202555.1. NCBI lineage: Bacteria > Bacillati > Actinomycetota > Actinomycetes > Kitasatosporales > Streptomycetaceae > Streptomyces > Streptomyces sp. NPDC048182. The sequence goes on from NZ_JBIDAQ010000008.1 coordinate 159,001, forward strand.
TTGACGTTCACGAAGTCCGACGGCTGGCCGCTGGTGAAGGTCAGGTAGACGTCGTGGGTGCCCGTCACGCCGGAGATGTTGGCCGGCACCGTGCGCCAGTTCTGCCAGCCACCCGTGTTGCCGACCGCGAAGCTGCCGACGGGGGCGTTGGAGCGGCTGTCGAGGCGGACCTCGACCAGGCCGCTGACGCCGCCGCCCGCGCCGCTCGCGACCCGCGCGCTGAACTGCCGGGCCGCGCTGGAGCCGAAGTTGACGCCCTTGTACTGGACCCAGTCGCCGTTCGCCAGCGCGCCCAGGTTCTTGCCGCCGCCGGTGTCCGTGGTGGTCTCCGTCATCGTGCCGGCCTGGGCGTCGTAGGACTCGGCCTGGAGGGTGCCGTAGGCGTCGCGGTTGCCGGTCGGCGGGGGAGTGGTGCCGCCGCCCCCGGAGGTGAGCACCTGGACGTAGTCCACCAGCATCGGGTGCCCCGGCACGGTCGCGCCGTCCGGGCCGCCGCCGTAGGCGCCCGGGAAGCCGCCGCCCATCGCGACGTTCAGGATGACGTAGTAGCCGTGGTTGGTGGCGTTCGCCCAGGTCGTCGCGTCGACCTGATTGGCGCGCACGGTGTGGTAGTTGACCCCGTCGACGTAGAAGCGCAGCTCCTCGACGGCCGTCGAGCGGTCCCACTCCACCCGGTAGGTGTGGAAGCCGGCCTGGCAGGTGGTGCCGGGGCAGGGGGTGTTGCCGCCGATGCCGGTGGTCTCGTTGCAGGGGCCGCCGGGCGAGGTGCCGCAATGGAGCGTGGCCCAGACGGTGTTGAGACCCTGGACGTTCTCCATGATGTCGATCTCGCCGACGCTCGGCCAGTTCCAGTAGTTGCCCCGGTAGGGGCCGCCCAGCATCCAGAACGCCGGCCAGTAGCCGCGCGCCGCGGCGCCCGTGACGTTCGGCATCTGGACGCGCGCCTCCACGCGCAGCTTGCCGCCGGCCGGGGGCTGGAAGTCGGTGCGTCTGGTCTCGATCCGGCCCGAGGTCCAGTTGCCGGCGCCGTCGCGCCGGGGCGTGATGCGCAGGTTGCCGCCGCCGTCGAGGGAGACGTTGTCCGTGCTGGTGGTCATCGTCTCGATCTCCCCTGTGCCCCAGTTGGCGGCGCCGCCGGGGTAGGAGGTGCCGGTCGCGTACTGCCAGTTGGCCGTGTTCACGCCGGAGCCGGCCGCGCCGTCGAAGTCGTCGGCGAAGACCTGCGTCCAGCCGGACGGGGGCGGGGGAGCGGCGGCGCCGGCGGACGGGCCGGTGACGGCGGCGGCAGCGGCGAGGGTGAGCGCGCCGACGGCGGCGAGCAGGGCCCGGCGCAGCGGGCGTGAGCGGGCAGGGGTGCGGGTGGTCTCGGTCATGTGGGGCTTGCCTCTCCGGTGCGGGTGGGGGTGCGCGACGCGTTGAGAGCGCTCTCAGACGGGACTGCGGTCAATGTGCTCCCGGCGCGACGGGCCGTCAAGACGTGAAGCCGAGAAAGCGGCGACCGGGCCCCCGAGTTCATCCCGTGAAAGCCGCGAACGGGCCGCGAACATGCCGAACCGGACGGTCCCGCGCCGGACGCGTGTCATGATCGGCGGAAGCCGACAGTGCTGGTGCCCGACCGGAGAGGACGCGGACGTGAGGCTGACGATTCTGGGCGGCGGCGGATTCCGCGTGCCGCTGGTGTACGGGGCGCTCCTCGCCGACCGCGGCGCGGGCCGGGTGACCCGCGTCGTCCTGCACGACGTCGACGCCGCCCGCCTCGACGCGATGACCCGGGTGCTCGCCGAGCAGGCCGCCGGCGTACCGGACGCCCCCGAGGTCGCCGCCACCACCGACCTGGACGAGGCGCTCACCGGCGCCGGCTTCGTCTTCTCCGCGATCCGCGTCGGCGGCCTGGCCGGCCGCGCCGAGGACGAGCGGGTGGCGCTCGCCGAGGGCGTCCTCGGCCAGGAGACCGTCGGCGCCGGCGGCATCGCCTACGGCCTGCGCACCGTCCCCGTCGCCGAGGACATCGCGCGCCGGGTGGCCCGCCTCGCCCCCGACGCCTGGGTCATCAACTTCACCAACCCGGCAGGGCTGGTCACCGAGGCCATGTCACGCCACCTCGGCGACCGCGTCATCGGCATCTGCGACTCCCCGGTCGGCCTCGGGCGCCGCGTCGCCCGGGCGCTCGGCGCCGACCCGGACCGGGCCCAGGTCGACTACGTCGGCCTCAACCACCTCGGCTGGGTCCGCGCCCTGCGCGTCGACGGCCGCGACCAGCTGCCCCGGCTCCTTGCCGACCCCGCGCTGCTCGGCTCCTTCGAGGAGGGCCGCCTCTTCGGCGCCGACTGGCTGGCCGCGCTGGGCGCGATCCCCAACGAGTACCTGCACTACTACTACTTCGACCGCGAGGCCGTCCGCGCCTACCGGGAGGCCGACCGCACCCGCGGCGCCTTCCTGCGCGACCAGCAGCACGGCTTCTACGCGGCGATGCGCGACCCGGCCGCCCCCGCCCTCGCCACCTGGGACCGCACCCGCGCCGAGCGCGAGGCCACCTACATGGCGGAGAACCGCGAGACGGCCGGCGCCGGCGAGCGCGAGCCGGAGGACCTCTCCGGCGGCTACGAGAAGATCGCCCTCGCCCTGATGCGGGCCGTCGCCCGCGACGAGCGCACCACCCTGGTCCTCAACGTCCGCAACCGCGGCACCCTCGCCGCCCTCGACGCCGACGCCGTGATCGAGGTGCCCTGCCTGGTCGACGCCAACGGCGCCCACCCCCTCGCCGCCGATCCGCTGCCCGCGCACGCCGCCGGCCTGGTCACCGCCGTCAAGGCGGTCGAGCGCGAGGTGCTCGAAGCGGCCCGCACCGGCTCCCGCGCCGCCGCGCTGCGCGCCTTCGCCCTGCACCCGCTGGTCGACTCCGTCACGGTCGCCCGCCGCCTCCTCGACGGCTACGCCCGTGCCCACCCCGGCCTGGCCCACCTGCGCTGAGTGGCCCTTGTGGGGTGGCGCCGGGGTGTGATCTCGTGACCTCGGACGGCCACGGCCCACGGGGGTCCGGCCGGGAGGGGCGGGGGATGGCACCGACGGGCAGCGGCCGGGGACAGCTCTGGGCCGTCAGCGACCTGCACATCGGCTACGCGGAGAACCGCGCGCTGGTCGAGAAGATGATCCCCGAGTCCGACGACGACTGGCTCCTGGTGGCCGGCGACGTCGCCGAGACCGTGGCGGACGTCCGCTGGGCCCTGGCCACCCTGGCCGGCCGCTTCGCCCGCGTCCTGTGGACCCCGGGCAACCACGAGCTGTGGACCCACCCCAAGGACACCGTCACGCTGCGCGGCGCCGCCCGCTACGCGCACCTGGTCGCGATGTGCCGGGAGCTGGGCGTCACCACGCCCGAGGACCCCTACCCCGTCTGGGAGGGCGCCGGCGGCCCGGCGGTCGTCGCACCGCTGTTCCTGCTCTACGACTACTCCTTCCTGCCGCCCGGCTGCGCCACCCAGGAGGAGGGCCTGGCCTACGCCCACCGCACCGGCGTGGTCTGCAACGACGAGTACCTGCTGCACCCCGACCCGCACCCCAGCCGCGAGGCGTGGTGCCGCGAGCGGGTGGCGGCGACGGAGGCCCGCCTCGCGGAACTGCCCGAGGATCTGCCCACCGTCCTGGTCAACCACTATCCGCTGGACCGGCACCCCACCGAGGTGCTGTGGTACCCCGAGTTCGCCATGTGGTGCGGCACCCGGCTGACCGCCGACTGGCACCGCAGGTTCCGCGTCGACACCATGGTCTACGGACACCTCCACATCCCGCGGACCACCTGGCACGAGGGCGTCCGCTTCGAGGAGGTGTCGGTGGGCTACCCGCGCGAGTGGCGGAAGCGCACCGAGCCGCCGGGGCGGCTGCGCCGCATCCTGCCGAGGAAGGACCCCGACCGGTGATCGAGGAGCTGCTGCCGGAGTGCGTGGTGACCGTGGAGGCCCACGGGCAGGACGAGACCGGCCACACCCCGCTGTTCCCCGAGGAGGAGGCGGCGGTGGCCCGCGCGGTCGCCAAGCGCCGCCGCGAGTTCACCGTCGTACGGTCCTGCGCGCGGCGCGCCATGGCGAAGCTCGGCGTGCCCCCGCAGGCCGTGCTGCCCGGCGAACGCGGCGCGCCCGTCTGGCCGGACGGCCTGGCCGGCAGCATGACCCACTGCGACGGCTACTGCGCCGCCGCCCTGGTCCGCGCCGCCGACCTCGCCTCGCTCGGCATCGACGCCGAACCCGACGGCCCGCTGCCCGAGGGCGTCCTCGCCGCGGTGGCGCTGCCCGCCGAGGCGGAGCGGCTGGCCCGGCTGGCCGCGGACCACCCCGGCGTGCACTGGGACCGGCTGCTGTTCAGCGCCAAGGAGTCGGTCTACAAGGCGTGGTTCCCGCTGACCGGGCGGTGGCTGGACTTCTCGGAGGCCGACATCCGCATCGCGGTGGACCCCGCCGACCCCCGCCGGGGCACGCTGCTCGCCACCCTCCTCGTGCCCGGGCCCCTGGTGGGCGGCCGTCCCGTCACCGCCTTCGCGGGCCGCTGGAACGCCCGGCGGGGCCTGGTGGCCTCCGCGGTCACGGTCCCGCACGGCTGACCCGCGGGGCGGCCGCACGGATCAGGGCCGCGGGCACCAGCCGCCGACCAGCCGCAGGAAGCCCTCCTCGTTCCCCGCCAGGCCCGCCGCCGCCAGCGCCTCGTCGGCCTCGGCCAGCACGGACGGGGGAACGGCCAGGGGGCCGCACGGGGCCCCGGCGGCGCCACCCGCGCGGTCGAGGCCCGCCCGGACGGTGTGCAGCAGGCGCAGATACGCCTGCACGGCGGTGCGTTCACGGTCGGTCGGGACAGCGGTGGTCGTCATCGGTCGGCTCCCCGTGGCGGCGTCGGCGGCAGCGGGCCCCCCGCACCGCGGCGGCCCGACACCAGCTTGCCGCCCGCCACTGACAACGGGGCCTGACGACCCGTCGCGGGCGGGTGGTCAGCTCTCGGGCCGCTTGACGCTCTCCAGGAGCATGTCCAGCCACTCGGCGACCTTGTCCCGGTGCTGGTCGGTGGGGAGCTGGGCGGCCCGCCAGGCGATCCCGCGCACCCCGTGGTCGAGGAGCAGCCGCTCCAGCGGGTCCTCCGGACCGGCCGCCGCCCGCTCCCGGTCGGCCAGTTGCTGGAGCAGCTCCTGCTCGGTGTGGCGCAGCGCGCCGGCCAGCGCCTCGGGGTCCTCGGCGGTCAGGAAGCCGGCGTGCACCCGGAAGAAGCGCTGGATGGCGTCGCAGTGCTCCATGGTGGGCCGCCGGTCGCCGTTGATGAGGGCGCCCGCCTGCTGCCGGGACATCCCGGCCCCGTCGGCGATCTCCTGCTGGGTGTGGCGGCGGCCGTTGGGCTTCAGGCGGGTGCGGCGCAGCAGGTCGAGGCGTTGCAGGAACCGGGCCTGCACGTCGGGTTCGCCCGCCGGGCGGCCCCGCAGCAGGCTCGCCGCCACGGCCTCGGGCACGCCGCAGGCGGCGGAGAGCCGGCCCACGTCGAAGACCGCCGCGTGCGGCACGCCGAGCCGGTCCGCGAGCGCGGTGACGCGGGCGACGACGGCGGGCAGCGTGGCCGCCGGCTGGGCATCCTGACCCTCGAAGCCACCGCTCACCGACAGGTCTCCTACATCTCTCACAGCCTCACCGGCTTCTCACAAGCAGGCTTCTCACACTTCTCACACGCGGTTGCCATGAACTCCCGGGAGATTAGCGCCCTGCTCGAACTCACATCCAGGTCTCGCCACAACTGTGGCCTATTTCAGCCGTCAACAGGCAGGAAATGCCACGATAGTTGACACCTCATGCGTCGGGGCCCCAGGATCGGGAAGCCGCGAGAAGGCCGCAGAGGCAAGAGGGGTGACCTCCCGATGGCATTTCAGGCAGGAGGGCGGCGGCCGGCACCGCGGCCCGCTCCCGCGACCCCCGAGACCCTGGCCTACCTGCAGGACTACGCCGCACTGATGGAGGCCGTCCCCCACCCGTCCGTCCTCGTCGACCACCGCTGGGACGTGGTCCTCGCCAACGGCGCCTTCCGGACACTCTTCCGGGGCGCGGGACCGCATCCGACGGCCATGCCGGACGACAACTTCCTCCGGTTCGTCCTCTTCCACCCCGACGCCCCGGCCGTCCTCGCCGAGCACGAGGCGAGCTGGTGCCTGCCGATGCTGGCGCACTTCGCCGCCGCCCTGGAGCGGCACGGCCACGACCACGCCCTGCAGACCGTCCGCCGCGACATCGCGCAGGACCCGCTGATGGAGGCCGCCTACCGCCAGGGCCTGCCGCACTGGGTCCGGGCCGTCGGCCGCGCGGCGGTCGAACACGACGGCGCCGTCCGGCCGTTGCACGACCCCGATCCGCGCCGGAACGCCACCGAGTGCCGCGTCGTGGTCGAGACCCCGGGCTCGCTCGCGGAACTGGAGTACCGTCGGCTCACCCTGGTCCTGCGGGAGACCCGTCGGCCGAGGCGGGCCGGATCGCACCTGAGGGTCGTGCCCGCGGCGGACTGACCGCAAATGATTTGCAGCCCTTGCGCTACTCTTGCGCCCATGACGCGACGACTTGCTGAGGTGGCGAAGAAGGTCGGGGTCAGCGAGGCCACGGTCAGCCGGGTGCTGAACAACAAACCCGGCGTGTCCGAGGCCACCCGGCAGTCGGTGCTCTCCGCCCTCGACGTCCTCGGCTACGAGCGGCCCACCCAGCTGCGCGGCGAGCGCGCCCGGCTGGTCGGCCTGGTCCTGCCGGAGCTGCAGAACCCGATCTTCCCGGCGTTCGCCGAGGTCATCGGCGGGTCGCTGGCCCAGCTCGGCCTCACCCCGGTGCTCTGCACGCAGACCAAGGGCGGGGTCTCGGAGGCCGAGTACGTGGATCTGCTGCTCCAGCAGCAGGTCTCCGGCGTGGTCTTCGCGGGCGGGCTCTACGCCCAGGCGGACGCCCCGCACGAGCACTACGAGCGCCTCGCCGAGCGCAACATCCCCGTGGTGCTGGTCAACGCCGCCATAGCCCACCTGGGCTTCCCCGGGGTCTCCTGCGACGACGCGGTGGCCGTCGAACAGGCCTGGCGGCACCTGGCCTCACTCGGGCACGAGCGGATCGGCCTGGTCCTCGGTCCCGGCGACCACATGCCCTCGCAGCGCAAGCTGGCCGCCGCGCGGAGCTTCGCCGAGGTGCCCGAGGAGCACGTGGCCCGCGCCATGTTCTCCATCGAGGGCGGCCACGCCGCCGCCTCCCGCCTCATCGACCGCGGCGTCACCGGCTTCATCTGCGCCAGCGACCCCCTCGCCCTCGGCGTGGTGCGGGCCGCCCGGCGCAAGGGCCTGGACGTGCCGTCCCGGATCTCCGTCGTCGGCTACGACGACTCGGCGCTGATGAACTGCACCGAGCCGCCGCTCACCACCGTCCGGCAGCCCATCGAGGCCATGGGCCGGGCCGTCGTGGAGCTGCTGAACGCGCAGATCAACGGCAGCTCCGTGGCCGCCGAGGAGCTGCTGTTCGAGCCGGAGCTGGTGGTGCGGGGCTCGACGGCGCAGGCGCCGCGCTCCTGAGCCCCGCCGGGTCGGCTGTCGGGGAATTGCCGACCTCGCGCACGATCTTGCGCTCCGAGGCGCGGAATAAGCGCGCTGATCCGCCTGGCCGCCACCCCCGGTCGTAGCCACGACTTCACGCAGCCGCCACCGAACCCTTCCCTGACGTTTGGTGCTCCTGAAACACTCCTTTCGCGCGACTTCCGTCACCACCGGCACCCGTCCGGCCGGCCGACCCCGCACATCCCCCACGCGAGAGGCCCCACACCCATGCCCGAAGTCAACAGGCGTCGCTTCCTCCAGCTCGCGGGTGCCACCGCGGCGTTCAGCGCGCTCTCGGCGAGCATCGAGCGCGCCGCCGCCCTGCCGGCGAACCACGCCGCCGGGTCGATCGAGGACGTCGAGCACATCGTCGTCCTGATGCAGGAGAACCGTTCCTTCGACCACTACTTCGGCACCATGAAGGGTGTCCGAGGCTTCGGCGACCCGCACCCGGTCACCCTGGACTCCGGCAAGTCGGTGTTCCACCAGACCAAGAACGGCACCGAGGTGCTGCCCTTCCATCCGCAGGCCGACGACCTCGGCATGCAGTTCCTGGAAGGGCTGCCGCACGGCTGGCCGGACGGCCAGGCCGCCTTCCACAACGGCAAGTACGACGCCTGGCTGCCCAACAAGGGCACCACCACCATGGCGTACCTGACCCGTGAGGACATCCCGTTCCACTACGCGCTCGCCGACGCCTTCACGATCTGTGACGCGTACCACTGCTCCTTCATCGGCTCCACCGACCCGAACCGCTACTACCTGTGGTCCGGCCACGTCGGCAACGACGGCAAGGGCGGCGGCCCGGTGCTCGGCAACGACGAGCGCGGCTACGACTGGACGACCTACCCCGAGCGCCTCCAGCAGGCCGGCGTCTCCTGGAAGGTCTACCAGGACGTGGGCGACGGCCTCGACGCCGCCGGCTCCTGGGGCTGGATCGACGACGCCTACCGGGGCAACTACGGCGACAACTCGCTGCTGTACTTCAACAAGTACCGCAACGCGAAGCCCGGCGACCCGCTCTACGACAAGGCCCGCACAGGCACCGACGCCCGCAAGGGCGAGGGCTACTTCGACCGGCTGCGCGCCGACGTCAAGGCGGGCACGTTGCCGAAGGTCTCCTGGGTCGCCGCCCCGGAGGCGTTCTCCGAGCACGGCAACTGGCCGTCCAACTACGGCGCCTGGTACGTCTCCCAGGTCCTCGACGCGCTCACCTCCAACCCGGCGGTGTGGGCGAAGACGGCGCTGTTCATCACGTACGACGAGAACGACGGCTTCTTCGACCACGTGGTGCCGCCGCTGCCGCCGAAGTCCGCCGCCATGGGCCTGTCGACCGTCGACGTCTCCCTCGACGTCTTCAAGGGCGACGCCGGGCACGTGGAGGGCTTCTACGGGCTCGGCCCGCGGGTGCCGATGCTGGTCGTCTCCCCCTGGAGCAAGGGCGGCTTCGTCTGCTCCGAGACCTTCGACCACACCTCGGTCATCCGCTTCATCGAGCGCCGCTTCGGCGTCAAGGAACCCAACATCTCCCCCTGGCGCCGCGCCATCTGCGGCGACCTCACCGCAGCCTTCGACTTCGCCCGCCCCGACAGCCGCCCGGCCGGCCTTCCGGACACGGCCGACTACCAGCCGCCGGACCGCGTCCGCCACCCGAACTACCACCCGACGCCGCCCGCCGACCCGGCCCTGCCCCGCCAGGAGCGCGGCCAGCGCCCGGCCCGCCCGCTGCGGTACGCGCCGTACGTGGACGGGGCGGCGTCGGTGGCGGACGGCAAGTTCAAGCTGACCTTCGCCTCCGGGCCCTCCGCCGGCGCCGCCTTCCTGGTGACCTCCGGCAGCCGGACCGACGGTCCCTGGCCGTACACCACCGAGGCGGGCAAGACCATCGCCGACAGCTGGAACACCGTGTACTCGGCGGGCAACGTCGACCTCACGGTGCACGGCCCCAACGGCTTCCTGCGGGTCTTCAAGGGCCCCGGCAAGAAGGCCGGACCCGAGGTCACCGCCCGGCACAGCGGCGGCAACGTCCAGCTGACCCTCACCAACGCCGGTACCGGGACGGTCGGTCTCAAGCTGACCGGCGGCTACGGGCTGCCGGGGAAGACCTTCAGCGTCCGCCCCGGTGCCACCGTGCAGTACACCGTCGACCTCGCCGCGAGCGCGCGCTGGTACGACCTCAGCGTCACCTCCGCGGCCGACCCGGGCTTCCTGCGGCGCTTCGCCGGACACGTGGAGACCGGCCTGCCGGGGGTGAGCGACCCGGCGATCGCCACGGTGTAGCGGGATCAGCGGCGGGTCAGGTGGCGCGCCCCGCGCTGACGGGGCACCAGGCCCGCCGCTGCCGCGGTCTCCGCTGCGCCCGCGCCCTCCGGCCCCCGGGGCGTGGCCCGGCTCAGCTGGACCACGCCCCAGCCGGCCAGCGCCGCGCCGCACAGGGCGAGCAGCACCCCGCCGGCCCCGCCCCGCAGCCGCTCGCCGAGCAGGGTGACGCCGATCGCCGCGGCGGCCACCGGGTTGGCCAGGGTGACCACCGCGAGCGGGGCGCCCAGGCCGCCCCGGTAGGCGGTCTGCGACAGCAGCAGCCCGCCCGCCGCGAAGGCCGCCACCAGCACCGCCACCCCGACCACCTGGAGGCTCAGCAGCGGACCCGACCGGTCGGTGACCGCCACCGTGACGGTCTGGGTGAGGGCCGAGGCGACCCCCGAGGCGAGGCCGGAGGCCGTCGCGTGGCGCAGCCCGGGGCGCGCGCCCGGCCGGGACAACAGGCCGATCAGCGCTGCCGTCGCGCCGGAGACGGTGAGCGCCTCGGGCACGGTCAGCACGTCGTCGGGCGCCGGCCCGGACGCGGTGAGCAGCAGCGCGCCCAGGCCGAGCAGGGTCAGCCCGGTGCCGCGCCACTCCACGGCGCTCACCCGGCGCCCGGCGAGGCGCGCCCCCAGCGGCACCGCCGCGACCAGGGTGAGCGCGCCGAGCGGCTGGACCACGGTCAGCGGGCCGTACTTCAGAGCCACGACGTGCAGCAGCGCGGCGCCCGCGTTGAGCGCGACCGACCACCACCAGGCGCCGCTCGCCAGCATGCCGAGCGCGCCCCCGGCGGGGCGCCGGGCGGCCAGCCGGGACTGGGCCACCGCGGCGGCGGCGTAGGCGACGGCGGAGACGAGGGACAGCAGCACGGCCGCCAGGGCAGCGGTCACCGGGACACCCCGGCCGGCTCGTGCCGCCGCAGCGGACGCCGGTGCGGCGCGGGGCCGCCGCGGGCCACGGTGAGGGTGTGCCCGACCGGTCGCGGCGGCCGGATCACCGCGAGCGCCAGGCCGAGCAGGGCGGCGGCCACCAGCACGTCGAGCCAGTAGTGGTTCGCGGTGCCCACGACCACCAGCAGGGTGAGCAGCGGGTGCAGCAGCCACAGCCAGCGCCAGCGCGAGCGGGTCGCCACGATCAGGCCGACCGCCACCATCAGCGCCCAGCCGAAGTGCAGCGAGGGCATCGCCGCGAACTGGTTGGACAGCTCGTCGGTGCGCGGCGGCCCGTACACCGAGGGTCCGTAGACCCGGGCGGTGTCGATCAGGCCGGTCGCGGCCAGCATCCTGGGCGGGGCGAGCGGGAAGGCCAGGTGCAGCACGAGGGCGGCGGCGGTGACCGCGGCCAGGACGCGGCGGGTCCAGACGTAGTGCGCGGGGCGCCGCAGGTAGAGCCAGACCAGCAGGGCCACCGTGGCCGGGAAGTGGATCGTCGCGTAGTAGGTGTTCGCGACGTGGACCAGGGTGTCGCCGTGCAGCAGCAGGGACTGCACCGCGCCCTCGCCGGGCAGCCGCAGGGTCCGTTCGAGGTCCCACACGTGGTGCGCGTTCCGGAATGCCTCGGCGGTGTGGCCCGTGGCCAGCTGCCGGCCGAGCTTGTAGACGAGGAAGAGCCCCGCCACGAGCAGCAGCTCGCGGACGAGTGGCGGGCGCGGGCGCGCGGACGCGTCCTGCCCGGCGGGCGCAGGCTCGGTGCGGGCATTCATCCGGTCTCCATCGATACGACCTCGTTCCGATACGCCAGTGTACCGATACGATTCGGTACCGGTACACTGGCGTATCGATAGTGGGTCGAGGGTCCGGTGCGCCACACTGGACCACGCGGGGCCCCCGGCGCCCCGCCCGAGCACGAGGAGCACAGCCGATGACGTCGCAGGCCGCGGACCGACCGGACACGGTCGGCGCCTCGCGCCGCTCCAAGATCACGCCCGAGCGTGAGCAGGAGTTCTTCGACGCCGTGCTCGAACAGATCCGCCAGTGCGGCTACGACGCGGTGACCATGGAGGGCATCGCCGCCAGCACCCGGTGCAGCAAGTCCACGCTGTACCGGCAGTGGAAGACCAAGCCGCAGTTCGTGGCCGCCGCCCTGCGCTCCAGCCGTCGGGTGCGCTTCGCCGGCATCGACACCGGCTCGCTCGCCGAGGACCTGCGCCAGGCGGCGCGCATCGCGGGGGAGTGGTCCGGCAAGGACACCCTGCTCCAGGCGCTCGGCCACGCGGTCATGCAGGACCCCGAGCTGCAGCGGGCGCTGCGCGAGGCGCTGGTCGAGCCGGAGATCGCCGCGCTGCGGGAGATCCTGCGGCGCGGGGTCGCGCGCGGCGAGGTCGACGCCGCCCACCCGGCCCTGGAGTACGTGCCGGCGCAGATGTTCGGCGTGCTGCGGATGCGCCCCGTCGTGGAGGGCGCGTACGCGGACGCCGAGTACCTCGTCCGCTTCGTGGAGGCCGTCGTGCTGCCGGCGCTCGGCCTCACCTGAACCCCGGGCCGCCGTCCGCGGGATGACCGGACGGCGGCCCGGCCGCGCCGCACCGTGGGGACGGGGGCGGCGCACCCCCGGGGGGGGGGGGGGGGGGGGGGGGGGGGGGGGGGGGGGCGCCGGCGCGCCCCCCCCCCCCCCCCCCCGCCCCGCCCCCCGCGCGCCCCCGGCCCCCCCCCCCCCGCGCCCCCCGGCGGC
>NZ_JBIDAQ010000008.1:171561-341428 GCF_043202555.1 Streptomyces sp. NPDC048182
CGGGGGGGGGGGGCGGGGGGGGCGGGGGGCCGCGCGGGGGGGGGGGGGGGGGGCGCGCGCCCCCGCGCGCGGGGGGGGGGGCCCCCCCCCCCCCCCCCCCCCCCCCCCCCCCCCGCCCGGACCTCCGCCCCGCGCTCAGACGTCCTGGCCGTTGCCCCCGCCGCCGGCGGACGACTTCTCGATGCCGCGGGTGATCTCGTCGATGACGGCCGCCGTCTGCTCCTCGTCGACGCCGAAGCGGACGACGACGAGGGACTCCGCGCCCGCCGGGGCGGGGAAGGCCAGCGACTCCACGATGCCGTCCGACCCCTTGCTGGTGACCGCCTTCCAGCGCACCAGCCAGCCCCGCTGCCCGGCCACCGTCACCGCCTTGGAGGCCAGCACCTGGTGCGAGGTGATCCCGCCGTACGACTTGCCGCCGTAGGACTCCTCGGCGTTCGCCGCGATGTCCGCCTTCGCGACCTCCTGCGCGGTGGTGCCCTTCGTGCCCAGCGCCTTCGCGGGCGCCGAGTAGGCGCCGCCCTTGGTGCAGGACGCGGAGGCGTCGCCGGGGCACGGGTAGCTGTCGTCGGACGTCACCGCGGCGCCCACCGACAGCTGCGAGCCGCTCCAGCCGTCCGGCACCGGCAGGCTGATGCCGCTGACCGGGTCCGGCACGGGGCCGCCGTCGCTCTTCGGAGCGTCCGGGGTGTCCGGCCCGGCCGACCGTCCCGGCCCGTCCTGCCCGCCCGGGGTGCGCGGCTCCGCCCGCCGGGAGTCGGCCCGGTCGCCCTTTCCGTCCCCGTCGGTCAGCAGGGTGGCGCCCACGCCGATGCCGGCGAGCACGACGACGGCCACCACGCCGGCTATGACCAGCCGTGCGGTGCGGCGCCGCGCCGGCGGCCCCGGGTGGCCGGGGTAGCCCGGGTGCACGGGGTAGGGGCCGTACGGTCCAGGGGCCGCGACCGGCGCCCCTGGCTGCGCCCCGGCCTGCCCTGCGGGGCGGACCTGCCCGGTCCACGCCGTCCCGTCCCACCATCGCTCGGTGGCGGGACCGTCACTTGTCTGCCCGGGGTCCGGGTACCACCCGGGAGGAGTCGCGTGCGTCATGGGGACACCGTAGGAGGCGTCGGTGAAAGCGGCATGAGAGGCCCCCCGGCTGACGGCGGGTCAGGAACACGTCGCCGCTGATGGTCGCGGCGTGTCGGGGCGCTTTACCGTATGTGCTCCCGGACGGCAACCACTGCCCCCGGCACGCCCCACGCGGGCGGTCGGCGGGCTAGGCTCGACCCGACGCCGTCCGGGCGACTTGGGGAGGTAGCGGGATGACGGAGGTACGGCCCACGGCCGCCTCGGCCGCCCTGTGGGAGCGCGACGACGAGGTCGCCGCCATCACGCGGGCGATCGACACCCTGTGCGCCGACCGCTCGTCACCGGGCACCCTGCTGGTCTGCCAGGGCGAGGCCGGGCTCGGCAAGACCGCCCTGCTGGCCGAGACCCGCCGTGTCGCCGAGTCCCGCGGCGCCACCGTCTGGCAGGCGCGCGGCGGCGAGACCCTGCGCTCCGTCCCCTACAACGTCGTGCGGCAACTGCTCCAGCCCGCCCTGGTGTCCATGCTCCCGGAGGAGGCCCGCGAGTACCTGGGCGACTGGTACGGCATCGCCGGACCCGCCCTCGGCATCGCCGAGCCCGGCGAGGGGCAGGCCGACCCGCAGGGCGTGTGCGAGGGCCTGGTCGCCGCGGTGTGCCGGCTCGCCCACCGCGAGTGGCCCCTGGTCCTGCTGATCGACGACGCCCACTGGGCCGACCTGGAGACCCTGCGCTGGCTCACCGCGCTGTCCGGGCGGCTCACGGAGACCTCCGTCCTCGTCGTGGTCGCCCGCCGTCCCGGCGAGGCCACCGGCGACCGGGCCCGCCACCTGGAGGAGATCACCGCGGCCGGGCTGCCCCTGGCCCGGCTCACCGCCCTCACCCCGGAGTCCACCGCCGGGCTCACCCGGGCCGCCCTCGGCGCCCACGCCGACGCCCCGTTCTGCCGCGAGGTGTGGGCCGTCACCGGCGGCAACCCCTACGAGGCCGTCGAACTCCTCGCCAAGGTCCGCGACAGCGCCCTCGACCCGGTCGAGGCCCACGCCGGCGAACTGCGCGCCCTGAACAGCTCGGCCCGCGGCGGCGGCCTCGTCGCCCGGCTGACCCAGCTCGGCATCGACGCGACCCGGTTCGCCTGGGCGGCGGCCATCCTCAGCACCGGCATCACCGTCGACATGGTCTCCGGTCTCGCCACCCTCCAGCGCGTGGACGCCGCCCGCTGCGCCGAACTCCTTCGCAACGCCCGCATCCTCGCCGACGCCGACCCGGAGGCGCGCGGGACGACCGACGGCGAGCTGGAGTTCCTGCACCCGCTGATCGCCACCGCCGTCTACGACTCCATCCCCACGGGGCTGCGCCGGGCCATGCACGGCATCGCGGCCGAACTGGTCACCGACCGCGGACTCGGCGCCGCCGTCGCCTCCCGCCACCTGCTCCACGTCCTGCCCGACAACGACCAGGACATCGTGTGGCAGTTGCGGGACGCCGCCCGCGAACACCTCGCCGTCGGCGCCCCCGACGCGGCCCGCCGCTGCCTCGAACGCGCCCTCGAGGAACCGCCGTCACCCGACACCAAGGCCCGGGTCCTCTACGAACTGGGCTGCGCCACCCTGCTCACCCGGCTCGACGCCACCATCGGCCACCTGAGCGAGGCCCTCGCCATGGACGGCCTCGACGGCGACCAGCGCGTGGACGCCGTCTTCCGGCTCTCCCAGGCGCTGCTCCACAACGACCAGCTGGACCAGGCCCTGCGCACCGTGGAGGCGGAGGCCGCCCGCAACCCCGACCCCGCGGCCCGACTGCGGCTGCAGGCCGTGCAGTTCATGTGGGAGGGCATACACGCCGGCGAGACGCCCTCACCCGGCCGCTCCGCCCGGCTCGCCGAACTCGCCTCGTCCTGCACGGGGCGGGACAACTCGGAGCGGGCCCTGCTCATCCTGCGCGGCTTCGACGCCATGACGCACGGCGAGAGCGCCGAGGAGGTCGTGGAGTACTGCGACCGCGCCCTGGTCAACGGCCGCCTCGCACCCGGACTCGGCTGGACCGACACCGAGTGGGGCCTGGAGCTGCCGATGATGCTGGCCAGCGCCTACGCGTACACCGACCGCCTGGACCGCGCCGAGGCGCTGTTCACCGAGGCCCTGCGCGCCTACGAGAGCGCGGGTTACGGCGGCGGCCACCTCTCCCTCGCGTACGCCTATGTCGGGCTCGGCCACCGCAGGCGCGGCCGGCTGAAGGAGGCCGAGCGGTCCCTGCGCGAGTCGCTGCGCATCGCCGAACGCGTCGGGCGCGGGCTGCCGCTGTACTGGTCGGCCACCTGCAACCTCGTCGACACGCTGCTCGCCCGCGGCCACGTCGAGGAGGCCGCCTCGCTCGCCGACCAGTACGGCTTCGCGCCGCCCTACCCGTCCACCATCGTGCTGCCCGACCCGCGCTCGGTCCGGGGCCGCCTGCTGCTGGCCACCGGCCGCACCGCGGAGGGCGTGAGCGAGCTGGAGGCCGCCGAGAAGGCCGCGGCGGCCCGCGGCCGGCACAACCCGGTGGTCGTCCCCTGGGCGACCGACCTGGCCCGCGCGCTCGCCGCCGAGGATCCCGAGCGGGCGGCCCGGCTGGCCGCCGACGCCCGCCGCCAGGCCGAGCGCTTCGGCACCGACACCGCCATAGGGGAGGCCCTGCGCTGCGCGGCGGCCCTGGAGAGCGGGCCGCGCGCGGTCCGGCTCGCCGCCCAGGCCGTCACCTATCTGGAAGCCTCGCCCTGCCAGTACGAGCACGCCGCCGCCCGCGTCGAACACGGACTGCTCGCCGGCTCGGCGGCCGAACTGGAACGCGGCCTGGCGCTCGCGGAGTCCTGCGGCGCGGACGGCCTCGCGGACCGCGCCCGCACGGCGCTCCTGACGGTCTTACGCGTTAGACGTCACTCCGTCGCCGCGAACACCACCCACACCTGGCCCTTGGCGAAGTTCATCGGTGTGCCGTCCTCGGCGGTGAACGCCGTGCCGTCCGCCGCCGCGCCGCGCTTCCAGCGCGCCGCGAGGCTGCGGCCGTCGCGCAGCACCTCCGCGCTTCCGGAGCCCACCGACTCCACGTAGGGCGAGGCGTTGCCCAGGAAGTCGTGGAAGGCGGAGTCGCGCACCCGCACGTGCTGCACGACGACGGTCGCCGGGGCCAGCCGTTCGCCGTCGGACGTGGTCGCCGGGGTGCCGTCCAGGGAGACCAGCCAGCGGTCGCGCTCCGGCGACCAGGTGACGCCGAAGGACGCCGCCGGGTAGCGGACCGTGCGGGAGGCCGTGGGCCTGCCGCCGGCGGGGGCGTCGCCGTAGCGGAAGCCGGTGGTCAGGGCGGCCCGGCCGGCCGGCGCCGGGAGCAGCCGGGCGGGGTGCAGGAAGAGGTTGTGCGGGGCGGGCCGGTCGGCGTCGCGGCCGTAGGCGTCCGAGGACTCGTCGGCCGGCTCGGCCCGCAGCGGGGCCCGGTCGATCAGCGGCAGCAGCTTGTGCTGGGCGCCGGAGAAGGCGAGCGTCGGCCGGTCGAACTGGCGCAGCAGCTCCAGGTCGGACTCCCGGGCGCTGCGCACCGGTCCGACCGCCGCCGGCAGCCGCGTGGCGTACAGCGCCATGAGCCGGCTGAGGCCGCCCTCGACCGGCTCCGCGTAGACGACGTCGGCGGCGTCCAGGCCGGTCTGCGGTCGGGCCGCGCCGACGTTGTCGACCTTGACGGCGAGCACCGAGCCGGTGGCGGTGGGCTCACCGCCTGGATCCCGCGTCTCCGGCGCCCGGGTCGGCGTGGCCGGGGCCGGGGCGCGGCCGTCCTGGTCGGGGCCGGGCCCCGAGGTGCAGCCCGCCGCCAGTGCCCCCGCCATCGCCGCGGTCAGCAGCACCCGTACGGCACCACCCCGGATGTGCGTTCTCTGTCGCATACCGACCACCTGTCCGCCCGTTCCTTGGCATAGATTGTGCGCTTTTGACAGCAAGCAGTGCCATACCCGACGGAATCTGATAATGCACCCGGTATCCGCTGTTCGGCCCAGTCACAGCGGTTCGGCGGGTGACGCCCGGGTACCCGGCCGCCACACCGGAGGGAGTGCGTGGCGATGAAGGCAGTGGTCTGGCAGGGCAAGCGGGACGTACGGGTGGAGGACGTGCCCGATCCGGCGATCCAGGAACCCACCGACGCGGTCGTCCGCATCACCTCCACCGGGCTGTGCGGCTCCGACCTGCACCTGTACGAGGTGCTCACGCCGTTCATGACCCCGGGCGACATCCTCGGGCACGAGCCGATGGGCATCGTGGAGGAGGTCGGCCCGGAGGTGACGGACCTCAGGCCCGGCGACCGCGTCGTGGTCCCCTTCCAGATCGCCTGCGGGCACTGCCACATGTGCGGCAGCGGACTGCCCACCCAGTGCGAGACCACCCAGGTCACCGGCGAGGGCATGGGCGCCCAGCTCTTCGGCTACACCCGCCTCTACGGCGCCGTGCCCGGCGGCCAGGCCGAGTACCTGCGGGTGCCGCAGGCCCAGTTCGGGCCGATCAAGGTGCCCGAGGGGCCCTCGGACGACCGCTTCGTCTACCTCTCCGACGTGCTGCCCACCGCCTGGCAGGCGGTCGCCTACGCCGATGTGCCGCGCGGCGGCACCGTCGCCGTGCTCGGCCTCGGCCCGATCGGCGACATGGCCTGCCGGATCGCCCTCGCCCGGGGCGCCGGGCGGGTGTTCGGCGTGGACCTGGTGCCCGAGCGGCTGGCCAGGGCCGGGGCCCGGGGCGTGGAGACCTTCGACCTCACCTCCTTCGACAGCGAGAAGGAGCTGATCGAGGCCATCCGCGACCGGACCGACGGCGGGCGCGGCCCGGACGCCGTGATCGACGCGGTCGGCACCGAGGCGCACGGCGGCGCCGCCGCCAAGCTCGCCCAGACGGCCGCCGGCGCGCTGCCCCGCGCCCTCGGCGGCAAGCTCGCCGAGCGCTTCAGCGTGGACCGGCTCACCGCCCTCTACACCGCCATCGACCTGGTGCGCCGCGGCGGCACCGTCTCGCTGAGCGGCGTCTACGGCGGCCAGGCCGACCCGATGCCGCTGCTCACCATGTTCGACAAGCAGCTCCAGCTGCGGATGGGCCAGGCCAACGTCCGGCGCTGGAGCGACGACATCCTGCCGTACCTCACCGACGAGGACCCGCTCGGCGTGGACGACTTCGCCACCCACCGGGTGCCGCTGGCCGAGGCGCCGCACGCCTACGAGATGTTCCAGAAGAAGCAGGACGGCGCGGTCAAGGTGCTGATGCGGCCCTGAGCCTCCTGGGCGGCCCTCAGCCGCCGCCCAGGATCTCCGCCAGGTCGTAGCGCACCGGCTCCTCCAGCTGCGCGTAGGTGCAGCTCTCGGGCGTCCGGTCCGGGCGCCAGCGGCGGAAGCGGGCCGTGTGCCGGAAGCGGGCGCCGTTCTCCATGTGGTCGTACGCCACCTCGGCCACCAGCTCCGGTCGCAGCGGCACCCAGGACAGGTCCTTGCGGCCCGTCCAGCGGCTCGGCGCACCCGGCAGCCGCGCCGACTCGTGGGCCGCCTCCTGGGACCAGGCGGCCCACGGGTGGCCCCGCACGTCGTCCATGCGCAGCGGCGCCAGCTCCTCGATCAGCTCGGCCCGGCGCTTCATCGGGAAGGCCGCGCTGACCCCGACGTGCTGGAGCGCGCCCCGGTCGTCGTACAGGCCGAGCAGCAGCGAGCCGACCACCGGGCCGCTCTTGTGGAGGCGGTACCCGGCCACGACGACGTCCGCCGTGCGCTCGTGCTTGACCTTGAACATGGCCCGCTCGTCCTGCCGGTAGCGCAGGTCCAGCGGCTTGGCCACCACGCCGTCGAGGCCCGCGCCCTCGTACTCCTCGAACCACCGCCGGGCCACCTCGACGTCCTCGGTGGCCGGCGCCACGTGCACCGGCGCCGTCACCCCCGCCAGGGCCGCCTCAAGGCGGGCCCGCCGCTCGGACAGCTCCGCGCCGAGCAGGGACTCGTCGCCGAGGGCCAGCAGGTCGAAGACGACCAATGAGGCGGGCGTCCGCTCGGCCAGCGTGCGCACCCGGGAGTCGGCCGGGTGGATGCGCTCGCTCAGCGCGTCGAAGTCCAGGTGGCCCTCCCGCGCGATCACGATCTCGCCGTCCACCACGCACCGCTCCGGCAGCCGCTCCTTCGCCGCCGCCACCAGCTCGGGGAAGTACCTGGTCAGCGGCTTGCCAGTGCGGCTGCCCAGCTCCACCTCGTCCCCGTCGCGGAACACGATCGCGCGGAACCCGTCCCACTTCGCCTCGTAGTGCATGCCCGGCGGGATGGCCGCCACCGACTTGGCGAGCATCGGCTTCACGGGCGGCATGACGGGGAGGTCCATGAGCCGACTCTAGGAGTCGGCGACCCGTTTCGCCTGATGTGCGAGGTACGTCCACCGCGCCTACCGTGGCCGCATGGCGGAAGCGGTGGAACTGGAAGTGGCCGGGCGCACCGTCCGGCTGTCCAACCCGGGCAAGGTCTTCTTCCCGGAGCACGGCTACACCAAGCTGGACGTGGCCCGCTACTACCAGGCGGTCGCCCCCGGCATCCTGCGTGCCCTGCGCGAGCGGCCGACCACCCTGGAGCGCTACCCCGACGGCGTCGGCGGCGAGTGGTTCTACCAGAAGCGCGCCCCCAAGGGCATGCCCGACTGGATCCCCACCGCGCACATCACCTTCCCCAGCGGTCGCAGCGCCGACGAGATGTGCCCCACCGAGCAGGCCGCCGTGGTCTGGGCCGCCCAGTACGGCACCCTCACCTTCCACCCCTGGCCGGTGCGGAGCGCCGACGTCGACCACCCCGACGAGCTGCGCATCGACCTCGACCCACAGCCCGGCACCGGCTACGAGGACGCCGTGCGAGCCGCCCACGAACTGCGCCCGCTCCTGGAGGAGTACGGGGTGCGCGGCTGGCCCAAGACCTCCGGCGGGCGCGGGCTGCACGTGTTCGTGCCGATCGAGCCGCGCTGGACCTTCACCCAGGTGCGGCGCGCGGCCATCGCCGTCGGCCGGGAGCTGGAGCGGCGGATGCCGGAGCACGTCACCATCAAGTGGTGGAAGGAGGAGCGCGGGGAGAAGATCTTCGTCGACTACAACCAGACCGCCCGCGACCGCACCATCGCCTCCGCCTACTCGGTGCGGCCGCGCCCCGGCGCCCCCGTCTCCGCGCCGCTGCGCTGGGAGGAGGTGGCCGACGCCCGCCCGGCGGACTTCGACATCACGACGATGCCCGCGCGCTTCGCCGAGGTCGGCGACGTGCACGCGGACATGGACGACCACGCCTACCCCCTCGACGCCCTCCTGGAGCTGGCGGCGAAGGACGAGCGCGACCACGACCTGGGCGACCTGCCGTACCCGCCGGAGTACCCGAAGATGCCGGGCGAGCCCCGGCGGGTGCAGCCGAGCCGGGCCAGGAAGCAGTCCTGACCCGGCCCGGGATCTCTCAGTACGGCCCTACAGGTCCTTGACCCGGACGTCCCGGTAGGAGATGACGTCCGTCGTGCTGTGCACCTGGAGTCCGAGGTAACCGGCCGCCCAGCGCCGCCCGTCGGTGCCGGGGTCGTCCGAGCGTGCCGGGTAGAAGTCCTGGCCGCCGATGTTGTCGAACTCGTTGATCAGCACGCCGTTGCGGAAGACCGAGAAGTGCTGGTCCACCACCCGGATCTCGTAGTCGTTCCAGGTGCCCTTCTGGGTCACCTGGGCGCCGGCGAGGCCCACCCGGTCGAAGCCGTAGATCGAACCCGACTTGTACATGTCGCCGCTCGGGCTGTCGAACGCCTGGATCTCGTGCCCGTACTTGATCGCCGCCCACTCCGGGCGCGGCTCCTCGGGGTGGTCGTGGATCTGCGGGAAGCGCACGAAGATGCCGCCGTTGGCGTTGGCCGTGCCCGGGGCGTCGTCCCGCCACTGGAGCTTGAGCGAGAAGTCGCCGTAGGTGCGCTCCGGGAACCAGAGCATGCCCAGGCCGTCCTTGGTGGTGCCGCTGGTGATCGAGCCGTCCGCGTTGCGCGTGAACGAACCGCCACCCACCTGCTCCCACTTGGCGAAGGTGGCCGGGTCCTCGCCGAGGATGGTGCGGTAGCCGTCGGTCTGGCCCGGCGTGCCGATGCCGGAATCGCGGGCCGCCTGCTTGATCGCCTTCACCTCGCGCTGGTCGATCACGCCCTCGGCCTTCAGCGCGGCCGTGACCTCACCCACGTGCTTGACGAAGAGCGCCTGGGACGTCCACTCCTTCTCGTCCTCGATCAACTCGTTGATCCGGCACCGGTTGTCGGTCACCCGGTTCGGCACGCCCGTGTCGACCGTGCCGACGATCACCGTCAGCCGCTCGTCGTACTCCGGGCAGCCCGGCGCCGGCACCCCGCCGCCGGAGACCACCGAGTAGCTGACGCTCAGCGACGCCGAGGTGTTGCCGGCCTTGTCCTTCGCCCGGTAGGCCACGGTGTGCCGCCCGGCCCGGTCGACCACCACGGGCGCGCTGTAGGCCAGGTACGGGCCGGCGTCCAGGGAGTACTCCACCCCGGCCACGCCCGAGCCGCCCTCGTCGGTCGCGCTCACGCTGACCTCCGCGCGGCCGACGTACGCGCCGGCGGAGTTCTTGGTGCCCTTGACGGTCGCGCCGGTCACCGGCGGCGTGGTGTCCTGCGGCGGGGCGGCCACGACGGTGAACTGCACGCTCTTCTCCGCCGCCGCGTTGCCCGCCTTGTCGGTGGCCCGGTAGCGCACGGTCTGCGCGCCCACCTGGTGCACCATCACCGGCCCGGTGTACGGCTGCCAGGCGCCGTCCGAACCGATCGCGTACTCGATGGTGTTGACGCCGGAACCGGTGTCGGACGCGGTGACGGTCACCGTCGCCATGTCGAGATAATTGCCGTTCGCGTCCTTCTCGCCGCTGACCGTGGCCGAGGTCTCCGGCGCGGTGGTGTCGTCGGTCGGCGGAGCGGCCACCGTGAAGGTCTCGCTCTTCTCGGCGGCGGCGTTGCCCGCCTTGTCGAACGCCCGGTAGCGCACGGTCTGTTCGCCGACCTGGTCCACCACGACCGGCGCGGTGTACGGCTGCCAGGCGCCGTCGGCGCCCACCGCGTACTCGACCCGGTCCACGCCGGAGTCGGCGTCGGTGGCGGTGACCGTGACGGTCGCCGAACCGACGTAGTCGCCCTGCGCGTTCTGGGTGCCGGTCACCTTCGCCGAGGTCTCCGGCGCCGTGGTGTCGTCACCGCCGCCGCCCTCGGTCACCGTCAGCACGCCCGTCATGCTGGTGTGGCCCGGGATCGTGCAGTGGTAGAAGTAGCGGCCGGGGGAGAGGGTGACCTCGGCGGTGTGCTTGCCGCCCTGGTCGTCACCGGGGTTGGCCAGGATGTTCAGCTGGACGTCGGTGTTGTACTCCGGGTCGCTGGTGCTGAAGGTCAGCGTGTGCGGCATGCCGGTGGTGTTGCCGGTGGCCGCGCTGTTCTCGAAGACGATGGTGGCCGGTCCGGCGACCGCCGTCTCCGGGGCGCTGCCGTACTTGGTGATGTCGTCGCCGGCCGTCCAGGTGAGCACCTGTGCGGCGGCGGCCTGTTCGGGCCGGTCCTCGCGTGCCCCGGCCGCCGACGTGGTCGTCTGGAGTCCGAGCACCAGCAGCAGGCCCGCCAGCAGGGCGGCCCACACTCTTCGCTTGCCTGTCACTGAGTCCCCCTCGCCAGCCGGCCGGCGGCCGGGGTCGGCCCGCCGCCCTTGTAGGTGACCTTCCACAGCGCCGACTTGGCGTCCGAGGTGAAGAAGCCGCGCCCGTAGTCGAGGACGTACAGCGCCCCGTCCGGGCCGAACTTCCAGTCCATCAGGTTCTTGATGCCGCTGTCGCCGACCGGCACGATCTTCTTCAGCGACTCCGAGTGCACCGGGATCCCGCCGTCGCCTTGCGTCCTCGGGTCCATCAGCACCGCGTTGCGCGGCTGGTCGGCGTCGTAGAAGTCGCCGACGAACCACTTGCCGTCCCAGTACTCGGGCCACTTCACCGCGCTGGAGTTCGCGGCGTCGTAGCGGTAGACCGGGCCGTCCATCGCCGCCTGGCCGCCGCCCTTGAGCCACGGCAGCTTGTAGGTGGCCTCCGACTCCTTGTACGACGGGACGCCGTTGGCGTCGCGCGGGTAGTCGGGGCCGCCGCCCTGCGGGGAGTACCAGATGTTGTTGCCGGTGACCGGCGGCAGGTTGACCAGGCCGTCGTTGTTCGGCGACTCGTTCTTCGGGTGGTCGCAGTCGTACCAGCCCAGCGGCTTGGTCGGGTCGGGCAGATTGCGGTCCCGGTAGGGCTGCTTGTTGCCCATGCAGTACGGCCAGCCGCGGTTGCTCGCCTTGGTGATCACGGCGAAGGTGTCGTACTTGGCGGGGCCCCAGGTCGTCGACGGGGCGCCGGCGTCCGGGCCGACCCAGCCGGCGTAGAGCGTGTCGGTGGCCTTGTCGACCGAGATGCGGGCCGGGTTGCGCACGCCCATCACGTAGATCTCGCCGCGCGTCTTGCCGCCGCCCTCGGCGGTCTCCTTGCCGGTGAACAGGTTGCCCTCGGGGAGGGTGTAGGTGCCGTCCTGCTCGGGGTGGATGCGCAGGATCTTGCCGTTGAGGTTGTGGGTGTTGCCGGCGGTGCGGCGCGCGTCGGCGAAGGAGACGCCCTTGAAGTTGGGCTGCGGGTTGTTACCCGAGTAACCGTCGCTGAAGCCGCTGGAGTTGTTGTCACCGGTGGCGATGTACAGGTTGCCCTTGGAGTCCCAGGCAAGCCCGCCGCCCGCGTGGCAGCAGCTGTGGATCTGCACCGGCCACTTCAGCAGCACCTTCTCGCTGGCCATGTCCAGCTTGCCGGTGGTGTTGTTGTAGGTGAACCGGGAGACCCGCCGCTCGGCCATGTGCGTGTCGCGGTTGATCTGCGAGTGCGGCGTGTAGTGCAGGTACACCCAGCCGTTCTCGGCGAAGCGCGGGTCCAGCTCGATGCCGAGCAGGCCCTCCTCGACCTTGGTCAGCTCCTCGCCGCCGCCCTTGTTGCCGAAGACGGTCAGCTCGCCGGCGAGGGTGACCTTCTTGGTCTTCGGGTCGTAGACGTGGATCTGGCCCTTGCCCTTGCCGACGTCCGGGTTGTTCCAGTCGGTGATCACCGGCTGGGAGGCGTCGGCGCCGCCGCGGCCGATGTAGAAGACCCGGCCGTCGGGCGCGGTGACCAGGCCGTGCGGCTCGCCGATCTGGTCGTTCTGCCCCGGCTGGTTGGGCTGGGTGAGCCGCTCCGCCTGGTAGTTGGCGGTGATGGTGGCCTTGCAGTCGGCCTGCGCGAGGCGGGTGGTCCACATCAGGGCGCCGCGCAGATGGGCGCGGAAGTCGGTCTCGTCGTACGACGACGCCGTGCCGCCCATGGCGGTGTAGAAGGACCGGCCGCCGTCGTAGTCCCGGCACCAGCTGACCGGGTGGTCGGTGCCGTTGGCGCCGGTGCCCGGCTGGTACGTCGACTCGCGGACCCGGGCGACGGTGTGCACCTCGCCTGAGGGGTTCTTCGCCCAGTTGAGCCACTGGTCGGGGCGCTTCCACTCCAGCGGCAGGTCCTTGGTGGCCGGGTTGCGCCGGTCGCCGACCTCCACGGTGGCCCGCTGCACGGCGGGCGCGGCGCCGGCGGCGGGGCGGGCGCCCACCAGGCCGGTGAACCAGTCCGAGTACGGCTCGGCGCGGGCCGCGTCGTGGACGCCGACGAAGCCGCCGCCCGCCTCCATGTACGCCTCGAGACCGGCCTCCTGCTCGGCGTTCAGCACGTCGCCGCCGCCGGTCAGGAACACGATCGCGTTGTACTTGCCCAGCTTGCGCTCGTTGGTGAAGACCGAGGCGTTGCCGGTGGCCTCGGTGGTGAACCGCTCCGCGGCCGGGCCCGTCTGCCCGATGCGCTCGATCGCCGCGATGCCGGCGTTCACGACGGGCGACTCGTCGCCGGCCGCGGCGGAGCCGTAGAAGACCAGGACGCGCACGTCGGAGCCGCCGGGCGGCGACTTGACGGACATCGTTGTCAGGGACGGATCCGGCGCCGGGCGGGCGCTGGCGGACGTGCCCGACAGCAGGCCGGCCGTGACGAGGCCCGCGGTCAGGGACGCGGCCCAGATCCGTCTGTGCCGGGCCTTGGTGCTCGATCCTCCGTGGTGCACGGGCATGTGATGCGATGTCAACCGCATGTGGTGACCCACCCTCCTCGGTCGCAGCGACAGCGCTGAGGAAGCTAGACCTCTTTGCACGGTTCGCCAAGAGGTATCACCAGGATCGACCGAACTTTGTCCTGAGTGTGGAAAAACCGGGAGGCGGCCGGTACCGTCCCACAGGCCCTGAGCCCATACCACTGTGGGGAGTTCGGCATGGACAGACGCGCTTTCAACCGACGGGTGCTGCTGGGCGGCGCCGCCGCCGCGACATCGTTGTCGATCGGTCCCGAGCTGGCCGGCGCCGCCCCGGCCGCCGCCGTCGCGGCCCGCACGGCGCCGGCCGGCGGGCAGGTGCGCCACCTCAAGATGTACGCCGAGAAGCTCGCCGACGGCCAGCTGGGCTACGGCCTGGAGAAGGGCAAGGCGAGCATCCCGGGGCCGCTGATCGAGCTGACCGAGGGCGACACCCTGCACATCGAGTTCGAGAACACCATGGACGTCACCGCGAGCCTCCACGTCCATGGCCTGGACTACGAGATCTCCAGCGACGGCACCAGGATGAACCACGGCGAGGTCGAGCCCGGCGCCACCCGCACCTACACCTGGCGCACCCACGCTCCCGGCCGCCGCGCCGACGGCACCTGGCGGGCGGGCAGCGCCGGCTACTGGCACTACCACGACCACGTCGTCGGCACCGAGCACGGCACCGGCGGCATCCGCAAGGGCCTGTACGGCCCGGTGGTCGTCCGCCGCAAGGGCGACGTCCTGCCGGACGCCACGCACACGATCGTCTTCAACGACATGCTGATCAACAACCTGCCGCAGGGCCCGAACTTCGAGGCCACCGTGGGCGACCGCGTCGAGATCGTCATGATCACGCACGGCGAGTACTACCACACCTTCCACATGCACGGTCACCGCTGGGCGGACAACCGCACCGGCATGCTCACCGGCCCCGAGGACCCCAGCCAGGTCATCGACAACAAGATCTGCGGCCCCGCCGACTCCTTCGGCTTCCAGGTCGTCGCCGGCGAGGGCGTCGGCGCCGGCGCGTGGATGTACCACTGCCACGTCCAGAGCCACTCCGACATGGGCATGGTCGGCCTGTTCCTGGTGAAGAAGCCGGACGGCACGATCCCGGGCTACGAGGAGCACGACCACGGCACCCAGGGCACGATGTCCGCCCCGCAGCCGAAGGGGGCCACCGAGCACCACCACCACTGACGGCACGGGCCCTCGGCCCCGCGGAACGGAACACGGCTGCCGTCGGGCGTGCGGCTCGCCGGGGAGCACGGGGTCGGCCGCAACGTCGTGCGGCCGGCCACGGGCCGGCTGATCGTCGACGGTCTCCTCGAAGGGCGCGCCGGCTCGGGCGCCGCGCTCACGGCCCGCCGAGGCCGCGTGGGGGACGGGGCTATCCTGAGCGGCAGCCGCCATCGAGGAGTCCCGAAGTGAGCGAGACCGCGCCGCGTCCCACGCTGGAGGCCGTGGCCGAGCGGGCCGGGGTCTCGAGGGCCACGGTGTCGCGGGTGGTCAACGGGGCGAACGGGGTGCGCGACGCGCTGGCCGAGCGGGTCAGGCGGGCGGTGGAGGAGCTGGGCTACGTGCCGAACCAGGCCGCCCGCAGCCTCGTGACCCGGCGCCACGACGCGGTGGCCGTGGTCGCCGCCGAACCGGAGACCCGGGTCTTCGCCGACCCCTACTTCGCCCAGCAGCTGCGCGGCATCAGCAAGGAGCTGACGGCCCACGACACCCAGCTCGTGCTGCTGCTCACCGAGGGCCGCGAGGACCACGACCGGGTCGGGCGCTACCTGGCCGGCGGCCACGTGGACGGCGCGCTCGTCTTCTCCCTGCACCTGGACGACCCGCTGCCCGGCCTGGTCCGCCGCGCCGGAGTGCCGACGGTGTTCGGCGGGCGCCCCGGCTGGGACGCCGGCGGGGACGACGTGGCCTACGTCGACAGCGACAACCGCGGCGGCGCCCGCGCGGCCGTGCGCCACCTCACCGGGCTCGGCCGCACCCGCGTCGCCCACATCACCGGCCCGCTCGACCAGACCTCCGCGGCCGACCGGCTGGCCGGCTTCCAGGACGTGCGGCCCGGCGCCGACCCGGCGCTCGTCGCGGGCGGCGACTTCACCGCGGCCGGCGGCGAGCGGGCCATGCGGGAGCTGCTGGCGCTCCGCCCGGACCTGGACGCCGTCTTCGCCGCCAACGACCTGACCGCGGCGGGCGCCCTGCGGGTGCTCCGCGAACGGGGCCTGCGGGTGCCGGACGACGTCGCGGTGGCCGGCTTCGACGACATGCTGCCCGTCGCCGAGCAGACCGACCCGCCGCTGACCACGGTCCGTCAGGACATCGAGGGCATGGGCCGCCTGATGGCCCGCCTGCTCCTGAGCGGCGGCGAGTCACCCACCGGTTCCGGGGTGATCCTGCCGACCACCCTGGTCCGACGCGCCTCCGCCTGACGGCCTACCCGCGCCGCGGCAGCGGCGTCAGCAGGGCGAACTCGGCGCCGTAGGGGTCGGCGAGGCGGGCGGTGCGGCCCACGTCCGGGATGTCCGTGGCCGGCATCCGCACCGTGCCGCCCAGTTCGAGGGCGGCGGTGACGGCGGCGTCGGTGTCGGTGACCGCGAAGTACGGCAGCCAGTGCGGACGCGTCTCCACCGGGTCGTCGGCGAGCGGCCGGACGCCGCCGAACATGGCCTCGTCGTCCGCGTCACCCGGCGTGAGGGTGGTGTACGGGCCGCCGGACATGGGCGTCGCCGAGGTCTCCAGGCCGAGCACCGCGCGGTAGTACACCGCCGCCGCGGCGACGTCCGGCGTGTACAGCTCCACCCAGCACAGCGCGCCGGGCTCCCCGGTCACCTCGAACCCGGCCAGCGACCCCGGCTGCCAGACGCCGAACACCGCCCCGGCCGGATCGCCGAGGACCGCCACCGTGCCCTTGTCCGGCACCTCGGCCGGCTCCACCAGCACGGCGCCGTGGGCGTCCCGCGAGGCGCGGGCGGTGGTCTCGGCGTCCTGGGTGTGGAAGTACACCGTCCACGCCGGCGGCCCCTGCCCGGCCTCGCTCCGCATCCCGGCGGCGGCCGTCCGGCCGTCCAGCTGGAAGTAGCCGTACCCGCCGGACTCCGACCCCGCCGGGGCCAGCCGCCAGCCGAACAGGCCGCCGTAGAAGGAGGCGGCGCCGTCGAGGTCCGGCACGCTCACGTCGAGCCAGTCCGGAGCGCCGGGGACGAAGTGGGTCGTGAGCATCGCGTCCTCCTCGGGGCCGGTCGGCCGCCTACCCCACCGAGTCTTCCACCACCCGGGAGCCCCCGCGAACGCCCGCGCGCCGCCGTGCGTCGTGCCGCCCCGCGGGGGACCATCGGTGCGGCCGGAGGCCCGTCGTTGACGGCGCGTTGATCGAACGTTTCGCGCCGTCCGGCACGCTCGCCCCATGCATCTCGACACGATCGCGACCCCCGCACTCGCCTGGCAGCAGGAGGCGCTGTGCGCGCAGACCGGCGCGGACTTCTTCTTCCCCGAGCCGGGCAGCTCGGTCCGGGAGGCCAAGCGGATCTGCGCGCTGTGCGCGATCCGCCCGGCCTGCCTGGAGTACGCCCTCGGCAACGACGAGCGCTTCGGCGTCTGGGGCGGCCTGTCCGAGAAGGAACGCCTCGCCCTGCGCCGCGCCGCCGACTGACCGGCCGGCCGGTCGGGGACCCGCTCCACGATCACCAGCGTGCCCCGGCTCCCGGAGCCGGGAGCCGGGTGACGGGCCCTTGGCGCCTCAGCCCCCGGCCCGCGCCGCCATCCGCGCCTTGCGCGCCGCGAGCTTCTCGTCGAAGCGGCTCGCCTCGTCGTCCAGGCCGCCCATGAACAGGCCCAGCTCCTCCTGCGCCCGCCGCCCCTCGGGGCCGAGGCCGTCGATCTCCATGACCTTCAGGAAGCGCAGCACCGGCTGGATCACGTCGTCGTGGTGGATGCGCAGGTTGTAGACCTCGCCGATGGCCATCTGCGCGGCGGCCCGCTCGAAGCCGGGGATGCCGTGCCCGGGCATCCGGAAGTCCACGACCACGTCCCGCACCGCCAGCATCGTCGGGTCGGGCGCGATCTCGAAGGCCGCCTTGAGGAGGTTGCGGTAGAAGATCATGTGCAGGTTCTCGTCGGTCGCGATGCGGGCCAGCATGCGGTCGCAGACCGGGTCGCCCGACTGGTGGCCGGTGTTGCGGTGCGAGATGCGGGTGGCCAGCTCCTGGAAGGCGACGTAGGCCACCGAGTGCAGCATCGAGTGCCGGTTGTCGGACTCGAAGCCCTCGCTCATGTGGGCCATGCGGAACTGCTCCAGCTTGTCCGGGTCCACCGCACGCGAGGCGAGCAGGTAGTCCCGCATCACGATGCCGTGCCGGCCCTCCTCGGCGGTCCAGCGGTGCACCCAGGTGCCCCAGGCGCCGTCGCGGCCGAAGAGAGTGGCGATCTCGTGGTGGTAGCTGGGCAGGTTGTCCTCGGTCAGCAGGTTCACCACCAGCGCGATCCGGCCGACCTCGGTGACCTTCGACTGCTCCTTCTCCCAGGCCGCCCCGTCCTCGAAGAACCCGGGGAAGTTGCGCGCGTCGCTCCACGGCACGTACTCGTGCGGCATCCAGTCCTTGGCGACCTTCAGGTGCCGCTCCAGTTCGCGTTCGACCACTTCCTCCAGGGCGTACAGCAGCCGGGCGTCGGTCCAGGCGGCAGAGGTGCCGAGATGTGCGGAAGTGATCGTCACGGGTACTCCAGGGGACGTGCGTGAGCGGACTGCGGTCCGGCGAGCGGTGCCAGGAAACCTACGGCCTCGTAGGCTACGAAACCGTAGGTTACGAGACCGTAGGTTAAGCACTCCGTAAAGCCTCTGGCCAACGCTCCTGATCAGAGGCCCTCTGCGGGCCCGGGGACGGGGCCCCGCACCGCCCGTCGCAGATGCTCCGCCGTGTGCGATCCGCCGGCGCCGAGCAGCTCCTTGGGCGTGCCCTCGAAGACGATCCGGCCGCCGTCCCGCCCTCCGTCCGGGCCGAGGTCGACCACCCAGTCGGCGTGCGCGACGACCTGGAGGCTGTGCTCCACGACCACCACCGTGTTGCCGGCGTCCACCAGCCGGTCCAGGAGGTCGAGCAGCCCGTCGACGTCCGACAGGTGCAGGCCGGTGGTCGGCTCGTCCAGAACGTACACCGCGCCCGTCCGGTGCAGCCGGGTGGCCAGCTTGATCCGCTGCCGCTCGCCGCCGGACAGGGTGGACAGCGGCTGCCCGAGCGTGAGGTATCCGAGGCCCACCTCGCTCAGCGCGCGCAGCCGCCGGCACACGCCCGCGTCGGTGAAGTACGCCAGCGCCCGCCCGGCCGTCATGTCCAGGACGTCGGCGATCGAGTGGCCGTCGACCCGCAGCCGCAGCACCTCCTCCTTGAACCGCCGCCCCGCGCAGTCCTGGCAGGTCGTCGTCACCGGGTCCATGAAGGCGAGGTCGGTGTGGATGACCCCGCGGCCCTCGCAGGTGCCGCACGCCCCGGCGGAGTTGAAGCTGAACAGGCCGGGCTCGGTGCCGGTCGCCCGGGCGAAGAGCCGGCGCACCGCGTCCATGATCCCGAGGTACGTCGCCGGGGTGGACCGCGCCGAGACGCCGATGGACGACTGGTCGACCACCACGGCGTCCTCGTGGGCCCCGGTCAGCTCCGCGACCAGCGTGCTCTTGCCCGACCCGGCGACCCCGGTGACGGCGGTGAGCACCCCGGTGGGGAACCGCACCGTCACGTCCCGCAGGTTGTGCCGCTCGGCCCCCTTCACCCACAGCTCCCCGGTCGCCGCCCGCGGCACGGCCCTGACCGACGTGGGCCGCCCGAGGCACCGGCCGGTGACCGTGTCCGAGGCGGCCAGCGCGGCGGGCGTCCCCTCGAACACCACCCGGCCGCCCTCGGTGCCGGCCCCCGGGCCCATGTCGACCACGTGGTCGGCCAGCGCGACGACGTCCGGGTCGTGCTCGACCACCAGCACCGTGTTGCCCTGGTCGCGCAGGAGCAGCAGCAGGTCGCCGAGGCGCCCGACGTCCCGCGGGTGCAGCCCCACGCTCGGCTCGTCGAAGATGTACGTCATGCCGGTCAGGCTGG
The DNA here is from genome assembly GCF_043202555.1 of Streptomyces sp. NPDC048182. Taxonomy (NCBI): domain Bacteria; kingdom Bacillati; phylum Actinomycetota; class Actinomycetes; order Kitasatosporales; family Streptomycetaceae; genus Streptomyces; species Streptomyces sp. NPDC048182. The sequence goes on from NZ_JBIDAQ010000008.1 coordinate 190,910, forward strand.
AGCCGAGATGCCGCACGGTCTTCAGCCGCTGCCCCTCGCCGCCGGAGAGCGTCGCGGTCTCCCGCTCCAGGGAGAGGTAGCCGAGGCCGATCGCCTCGATGCGCTCCAGCGCGGTGACCGCCGCCACCGCGACCGGCCGGGCCACCGGGTCGTCGATCCTCCGCAGCACCGGGATCAGGTCGCTCACCTGGAGGGCGCACAGGTCGGCGAGGGAGCGCCCGTCGATCCGGGAGGCCAGCGCCGCCGCGTTCAGCCGGGCCCCGCCGCACTGCGGGCAGCGGCCCTCGACCACGAACCGGCCGACCAGGTCCCGGGTCTTCTCGCTCGTCGCCGACAGGTCGCGCTTGAGGTACAGCCGCTCGAAGCGGTCGGCGAGGCCCTCGTAGTCCGTGGTCCAGGTGCCGCCGCTGCCCCGGACGGTGACCTTGCTGCCGGGGCGCCCGCGCATCAGGAAGTCCCGCTCGGCGTCCGTGAAGTCGCCCACCGGCTTGTCCGGATCCAGCTCCGCGCTGTTGGTGTACGCCTGTCCCTGCCAGGTCCCCGCCGCGAACGGCGGGAAGCGGACCGCGCCGCCCGCCAGCGACCTGGCCGGGTCCAGGATCCGGTCCCAGTCCGGGCGTACCGTGCGGCCCAGGCCGTCGCAGCCGGGGCACATGCCCGCCGGGTCGTTGAACGAGTACGCCGTCGCGGACCCGGCGGACGGCGTGCCGTGCCGGGAGAACAGCACCCGCAGCACCGAGTGCACGTCGGTCATCGTGCCGACCGTGGAGCGCGAGTGGCCGCCCACCGGACGCTGGTCGACCACGATGGCGGGGGAGAGGTGCTCCAGGGCGTCCGCGTGCGGCCGCTCGTACTTCGGCAGCCGGTTGCGCACGAACCAGGTGAACGTCTCGTTCAGCTGGCGCTGCGACTCGACGGCGATCGTGTCGAAGACGACCGACGACTTCCCCGACCCCGAGACACCGGTGAACACGGTCAGCCGGCCCTTGGGGATGCGGAGGGTGACGTCCTGGAGGTTGTTCTCCCTGGCTCCGGTGAGGGTGATGAAATCGCTGCTGCTCTGCGTCATGCCCCCGACGCTAGGCCGGATACCCGACAGCTTCTGGCGTGATTTCCCGCAGTTCTCCCTCCTCCATCAGCAGCCAGCGGGTGATGCCGAGCCCGTGCAGGAACGGCAGGTCGTGGCTGGCGACCAGCAGCGCGCCCTCGTAGGACTCCAGGGCGGTGGTGAGCTGGCGCACGCTCGCCATGTCCAGGTTGTTGGTCGGCTCGTCCAGCATCAGCAGCTGCGGCGCCGGCTCGGCGAGCATCAGCGCGGCGAGGGCCGCCCGGAACCGCTCGCCGCCGGAGAGCGTCGCCGCCTTGCGGTCGGCCCGGGCGCCGCGGAACAGGAAGCGGGCCAGGCGTGCCCGGATCCGGTTGGCGGTCGCGCCCGGCGCGAACCGGGCCACGTTCTCCACCACGCTCAGCCCGTCGTCCAGGACGTCGAGCCGCTGCGGCAGGAAGCGCAGCGGCACATGGGCCGTCGCCTCGCCCGCCACCGGCGCCAGCTCCCCGGCGACGGTGCGCAGCAGCGTCGTCTTGCCGGCGCCGTTGCGCCCGATCAGCGCGATCCGCTCGGGGCCGTGCAGGTCGAACCCGCCCTCCACGCGGGCGCCGTGGGCGAGTTCCAGCTCGCGCAGGGTCAGCACGGACCGGCCGGGCGGCACGGCCGTGAACGGCAGGTCGACGCGGATCTCGTCGTCGTCCCGGACCGCCTCGACCGCGTCGTCCAGGCGCTCCCTGGCCTCGGCGAGCCGCTCCTCGTGCATGATGCGGTGCTTGCCCGCGGACTCCTGCGCCGCGCGCTTGCGCGCCCCCATGACGATCTTCGGCTCCCGCTTCTGCTCGTACATCTTCTGCCCGTACCGCTTGCGGCGGGCCAGCTTGACCTGGGCGTCGGCGAGTTCGCGCTTCTGCTTGCGCAGATCGGACTCCGCGACCCGCACCATCCGCTCGGCCGCCTCCTGCTCGACGGCCAGCGCCTCCTCGTACGCCGTGAAGTTGCCGCCGTAGCGCACGAGTTCACCCCCGCGCAGGTCGGCGATCTGGTCGACCAGGTCGAGGAGTTCGCGGTCGTGGCTGACCACCACCATCACCCCGGGCCAGGCGGTGACGGCCGCGTACAGCCGCCTCCGGGCGTACAGGTCAAGGTTGTTGGTCGGCTCGTCCAGGAGCAGGACGTCCGGCCGGCCGAGCAGCAGCGCGGCCAGCCGCAGCAGCACCGACTCGCCGCCGGAGACCTCGCCGACGGTGCGGTCCAGGCCGATGTGGCCGAGGCCGAGTTCGCCGAGGGTGGCGAGGGCGCGCTCCTCGACGTCCCAGTCGTCGCCGAGGGCCTCGAAGTGCGCCTCGGCGGCGTCGCCCGCCTCGATGGCGTGCAGCGCGGTGCGCCGGGCGGCGATGCCGAGCACCTCGTCGACCCGCTGGGCGGTGTCCAGGGTGACGTTCTGCGGCAGGTAGCCGACCTCGCCGGCCACCCGGACGGTGCCGTCGGCGGGGGTGAGCCGGCCGGCGATCAGCTTCAACAGGGTCGACTTTCCCGACCCGTTGACGCCGACCAGGCCGGTCAGGCGGGGGCCGAAGGCGGCGTCCAGGCCGTCGAAGACGGGGGTGCCGTCGGGCCAGGCGAAGGTGAGCGAGGTACAGCTGATGGAGGTAGCCATGGGGCCTCCGCGGTTGCGTGATGCGGTCAGGGGCAAACGCGTATGGAGACACCGGGAGGGAGGAAGAGGCCCTGCTCCGCTGGGACGGCTCGTACGGCCAAGGTCACACACGGCGCCCACACGCGATCGCGGCATGCCGGGCATGCGCGTGACGTGTGACGCGGTGTCTCAGGACCTCAGACGAGCAACGTCCTTCTCCGATCGACGGCAACAGAAGCTCGACCACCGTAAGAAGCGCCCGGTGCGCTGTCAACGCGATTGAACGCCGACCGGCCGGAGGGCCGGCCGCAGGCCGACGAGGAGGCTCCCGTGCCCGACCGCTCGCTCTCCCTGCCGGCCCGCCTCTGCCTGCTGGCCTGGGACCCGGCCCGCCCCCGGGCCGCCGACACCGCGCCGCTGCATCACCTGGTGCGCGCCGGCGCCCTCGCCGACCTCGCCCTGCGCGGCCTGCTCACCGACGACGCGGGCACCCCGGTACCCGCCGCGCCCGGCCCGCGCACCGGGGACGCGGTCCTCGACGGGCTCCTCGACCTGGTCCGCGCGTCCCGGCCGCGCCGGTGGCGGGGCTGGGTGCGGCTGCGGGCCCGGGAGACCTTCGACGCCGTACGGGAGCAGCTGGTCGCCGAGGGGTACGTACGGGCCGAGAAGCGGCGGGCCCTGGGCGTCTTCCCGTCGGTCGACCACGTCCTGGCCCGGCCCGCCGCGGCACGGGCGCTGCGCGAGGAGGCGCGGGACCTGCTCGGCGGGGCGGTGCCCGCGGGCGGGGTCACCGGGCGGGAGGCGGCCCTCGCGGTGCTCGCGGCGGCGGCCCTGCCGCACCTCGCGGACGGGCGGGGCGACCGGGACGCCCGTGCGGAGCGGCTCGGGGCGCTCACCGCGCGGGGCGCGGTCGCGGCGCCGGGGCTGGCCGAGCTGGCCCTCGCGGTCCGGGGAGCGGTGGGCGCGGAGGCCGGGCGGACGGGGGCGCCGGCGGGCCGCTGACCCCGGCCCCGGGGCGGGCGTCAGCAGGTGCCGCGCAGCAGCTCCGCCAGGTCCTCGTCCAGGTCCAGCTGCTCACGGCCGAGGGGCACCAGCTCGTCGGCGGCGTGCAGGAAGCGGCGCAGCTCGCCGGAGCGGACGTGCACCACGGCCGTGCCCTCGGGCGCGTGGAACTCCAGGACGGTCCGGTCGTATCCGTACGGGCGCACCCGCACGTCGCCGTGGCCCTCGGGCTCCTGCATCCCCGCGACGAGCAGCTCCCGGGAGAAGGTCCAGCACACCTCCACGCCCTCCAGCGTGGCGGGCGCCGGGAAGGTCATGCGCACGGCGAAGGGGTCACTCCGGTCGTAGTGCAGGGTGGCCGGGATGCTCGGCATGCGCGGTGCCGCGGCGACCAGACGCGCCTCGACGGGCTGCTCGATGACGGTGGGCAACGGCTTGCTCCCTCGTGACGGCTGGACGGACTGCCGGGGCGGAACCGACCGGGCACTGAAGGAGACGTGCGATCCGGCCGATCCGTGCACACGCTCTGCTAGTGACCTCTGTCACCGCCGGCATGCACGAGAGTGACCTGACTCTCCCCGTGGGGCCCATGTTCCCCCGAACGGGTGACCCCCCGGCGTCCCCGGTCAGGCGAGGTCCTCCCGGTAACCCGCCAGCGCCGGCGCCGTCTTGGTGGCGGCGAACTCGGTGATCCGGTACGCGCACACCCCGGCCCGCACGAACGGGTCCCCGGCGGCGATCTCCTCGATCCGCGCCCGCCCCGCGGCGACGGCGAGGATCACCCCGCCGTCGCGGGGCACCTTGCGCCCGGAGGCGAGGAAGACGCCCCGCGCGTACAGCTCGTCCAGCCACGCCACGTGCTCCGCCAGCACGGCGTCCACGGCGTCCAGCGGGGCGGTGTAGCTCAACTCCAGCACGAACATAGGTCCGAGCCTACTCCCGCGGTGATCACGTAGGCTCGGCGCCACCATGACGACCGTACGCGTCCCGGCGGGCTGGCCCGCCACCGAAGCCGAGGCCCGCGCCGTCCAGGACGCGCTGCGCACCCGGGTCGTCCTCGACGAGCCGGGACCGCCACCCGGCACCGGCCGCGTGACCGGCGTGGACGTCGCCTACGACGACGAGCGGGACGTCGTCGCCGCCGCGGCCGTCGTCCTGGACGCGGCCACGCTCGCGGTGGTCGCCGAGGCGACGGCCGTCGGCCGGATCTCCTTCCCGTACGTGCCGGGACTGCTGGCCTTCCGGGAGATCCCCACCGTGCTCGCCGCCCTGGAGGCGCTGCCCTGCCCGCCCGGCCCGGTGGTCTGCGACGGCTACGGCCTCGCCCACCCCCGGCGCTTCGGCCTCGCCAGCCACCTCGGGGTGCTCACCGGCCTGCCCACCATCGGCGTCGCCAAGAACCCGTTCACCTTCACCCACGCCGAGCCGGCCACCGAGCGCGGCAGCGGCGCCCCGCTGCTCGCCGGCACCGAGGAGGTCGGGCGCGCGCTGCGGACCCGGGACGGGGTCAAGCCGGTCTACGTCTCCGTCGGCCACCGCGTGGACCTCGCCACCGCCTGCGCCCACACGCTCGCCCTCACCCCCGCCTACCGCCTGCCGGAGACCACCCGCAGGGCCGACGCGCTGTGCCGCCGGGCCCTGCGGGAGGCCGTCGGCTAACCGGTGATGCTCCAGCGGCCCGCCTCCGCGTAACGCGAGTCGTACACCACCGACCCCGCACCGGGCTCGAGTTCGTAGTGGTGCAGATTGCCGCCCCAGTAGCGCAGGATCCGCTGCAGCTCGCCCGCCGGATCCTCGGCGACGGCGCCCTCGTCCATGGTGATCTCCAGAAGGAACTTCATACCGTCAAGGCTCTCATTGACGCCCCCAGTGAGACTTCGCCGCTCGCGAAAGGCCGTAGGCGCAGGTCGGGGGCCAGGTGGGCGCCGGGAAGTCTCAAACCGCCGCGCGCCGCGCCGCGACCCGGAAGACGATGCCCGCCGCGCGCAGGCGCTCGGTCAGCGCGTCGCCCATCGCGGTCGCCGTGGTGACCTGGCCCGCCGTCGGGGGCAGGTCGTCCAGGGCCAGCGACAGCGCCGCCTCGGCGAGGATCTTCGCCGTCTCGTCGTAGCCGGGGTCGCCGCCCGACACCTCCGTGAACACCCGCTCGCCGCCGCCCTCGCCGACGAACCGCACCCGGAACCAGCTCTTGGCCCGCTTCTCCGGGCTCGGCCCGTCCCCGGGGTTCAGCCGGCCGGACAGCCACCGCCGGGCGGCCGGCACCTGCGCGGCCGTCAGCAGCGCGGCCATCCCCGCGACACCGCCCACCGCGACCGGCAGCCGGCGCACGGCCGCGTAGTGGCGGTAGCGGAAGTCGGGCCCGTAGCGCTCCAGGGCCGCCGCGGAGCGCCGCACGACCTGCGGGTCGATGGTCGGCAGCGGCAGCGCCCAGGACCCCACCTCCCCGGCGAACCGGGGCGCGCCCACCGGCGCCGCCGCCCGGCGGGCCACCAGGCGCGGCTCGTGCCGCCGCCGGTCCCGCGCGGCGGCCCGCAGCTGCCGCCCGCGCGCGAACTGGCCGAGCGCGGAGGCGAAGGTGCCGCCCGAGAACGCCGCGTCGACGCTCACATAGCCGTCCACCGTCAGCGGCACGCCCTCGGGCAGCTCCCGCACGGTGAAGTGGACGCCCAGGTCGTGCGGTACGGAGTCGAAGCCGCAGGCGTGGATCAGGCGGGCCCCGGTCTCCCGCGCCGCCGCGTCGTGCCGGACGTACATCAGGTCCACGAACTCCGGCTCGCCGGTGAGGTCGAGGTAGTCGGTGCCGCTCTCCGCGCAGGCGGCGACCAGCTCCTCGCCGTACCGCACGTACGGGCCCACGGTGGTCGCCACCACCCGGGCCCGCGCGGCCAGTTCCCGCACCGAGGCCGGGTCGGAGACGTCCGCGCGCAGCACCCCGACGTCGCCGGCGCCCGGCAGGCGGTCCCGCAGTCGGCGCAGCCTGTCCTCGCTGCGCCCGGCGATCGCCCAGCGCAGCCCCTCGGGCGCGTGCGCGGCGAGGTACTCCGCGGTCAGCGCGCCGACGAAGCCGGTCGCCCCGAAGAGCACGACGTCGTACGGCCGGTCCGCCTTGTTCAACCTGCTCATGGCATCCCTTCGTGGTCCGCGCGGGGCGCGTGGCGCGCCGTCGCGCGGGGCCGAGGCTAGCGTGAGGTGCGGCGTCCACGGCGGTGTCCGGCCATAATCGACTAAGCGCTTGCTCGGTCACCCCTTGTGCCGCGCGGGACGCCTTCCTAGCATCGCTGGTGTTACATCGGTTGTGTCACAGACAGGGGACCGCATGGCCACGCCACCGACCGCGGGGCGCTCGGCGGGCAGCACCGCGGGCACGCCACCGCACGGCCCGCTCGCCGGCGTCCGCGTGGTCGAGCTGGCCGGCATCGGGCCCGGCCCGTTCGCCGCCATGCTGCTCGCCGACCTCGGCGCCGACGTCGTCCGCGTCGACCGGCCCGGCGGGCCCGGCCTCGGCATCGACCCCGCCCACGACGTCACCAACCGCAACAAGCGCTCGGTCGTCCTCGACCTGAAGACGCCCGAGGGCACCGCCCGCGTCCTGGACCTGGCCGAACGCGCCGACGTCCTGATCGAGGGCTACCGCCCCGGCGTCGCCGAGCGCCTCGGCGTCGGCCCGGGTGACTGCCACGCCCGCAACCCCCGCCTGGTCTACGGCCGGATGACCGGCTGGGGCCAGGAAGGGCCCCTCGCCCCGCGCGCCGGCCACGACATCGGCTACATCGCCGTCACCGGCGCCCTCTCCCTGATCGGCGACCCCGACCGGCCCCCCGCCGTCCCCGCCAACCTGCTCGGCGACTACGCGGGCGGCTCCCTCTACCTGGTCGTCGGCGTCCTCGCCGCCCTCCACCACGCCCGCGCCACCGGCACCGGGCAGGTCGTGGACGCCGCGATCGTGGACGGCACCGCGCACCTCACCGCGATGATCCACGGCATGCTCGCGGCCGGCGCCTGGCAGGACCGGCGCGGCGCCAACCTCCTCGACGGCTCCAGCCCCTTCTACGGCACCTACGAGACCGCCGACGGCGGCCACATGGCGGTCGGCGCCCTGGAACAGCGCTTCTACGACGCCTTCCTGGAGCTGCTCGGCCTCCCGGAGCCGGTGCCGCCCCGCGAGGACCCGGCCCGCTGGGCCGAACTGCGCGCGGCCGTCGCCGCCCGCTTCAAGTCCCGCACCCGAGACGAGTGGACGGCCGTCTTCGCGGACTCGGACGCCTGCGTGGCCCCCGTCCTCTCGCTGCGCGAGGCCCCGCACCACCCGCACCTGGCCGCCCGCGCCACCTTCACCGACCACGCCGGGACCACCCAGCCCGCCCCCGCGCCCCGCTTCTCCGCCACCCCGACCGCCGTGCGCACCGCGCCCGCCCGGCCCGGCGCGGACACCGAGGCCGTGGCCCGCGACTGGGACGTCCCGCAGCTCACCGCCTCCCCCGACCCTCAGCGAAAGGCCCGCCCGTGACCACCGAAGCGTACGTGTACGACGCGATCCGCACCCCGCGCGGCCGCGGCAAGGCCAGCGGCGCCCTGCACGGCACCAAGCCCGTCGACCTGGTCGTCGGCCTCATCCACGAGATCCGCGCCCGCTTCCCGGACCTCGACCCGGCCGCCGTGGACGACATCGTGCTCGGCGTGGTCGGCCCGGTCGGCGACCAGGGCTCCGACATCGCCCGCGTCGCCGCCATCGCCGCCGGGCTCCCGGACACCGTGGCCGGCGTCCAGGAGAACCGCTTCTGCGCCTCGGGCCTCGAGGCCGTCAACCTGGCCGCCGCCAAGGTCCGCTCCGGCTGGGAGGACCTGGTCCTGGCCGGCGGCGTGGAGTCGATGTCCCGGGTGCCGATGGCCTCCGACGGCGGCGCCTGGTTCAACGACCCGATGACCAACCTCGCCACCAACTTCGTGCCGCAGGGCATCGGCGCCGACCTCATCGCCACCATCGAGGGCTTCTCGCGCCGCGACGTGGACGAGTACGCCGCCCTCTCCCAGGAGCGGGCCGCCGCGGCCTGGAAGGACGGCCGCTTCGAGCGCTCCGTCGTGCCGGTCCGCGACCGGTCGGGCCTGACCGTCCTCGACCGCGACGAGCACCTGCGCCCCGGCACCACCGCCGACTCCCTCGCCGGGCTCAAGCCGTCCTTCGCCGACATCGGCGAGCTGGGCGGCTTCGACGCGGTGGCGCTGCAGAAGTACCACTGGGTGGAGAAGATCGACCACGTCCACCACGCGGGCAACTCCTCCGGCATCGTGGACGGCGCCTCCCTGGTCGCCATCGGCTCCAAGGAGACCGGTGAGCGCTACGGCCTGCGCCCGCGCGCCCGGATCGTCTCCGCCGCCGTCTCCGGCTCCGAGCCCACCATCATGCTCACCGGCCCCGCCCCGGCCACCCGCAAGGCGCTCGCCAAGGCGGGGCTGTCGATCGAGGACATCGACCTGGTCGAGATCAACGAGGCGTTCGCCGCGGTGGTGCTGCGGTTCGTGAAGGACATGGGCCTGTCCCTGGACAAGGTCAACGTCAACGGCGGCGCCATCGCGCTCGGCCACCCGCTCGGCGCCACCGGAGCGATCATCCTCGGCACCCTCATCGACGAGCTGGAGCGCCAGGACAAGCGGTACGGCCTGGCCACGCTGTGCGTGGGCGGCGGCATGGGCATCGCCACCATCGTCGAGCGCGTCTGACCTCCCTGCGGCACCGAGACCTCTACGGAGACCCTGAGATGACCGAGAGCACCACCATCCGCTGGGAGCAGGACGACACCGGCGTCGTCACCCTCGTCCTGGACGACCCCGCGCAGTCCGCGAACACCATGAACCAGGCGTTCCGCGCGTCCCTCGCCGCGGTCGCCGACCGCCTGGAGGCCGAGAAGGACGCCATCCGCGGTGTCATCGTCACCTCCGCCAAGAAGACCTTCTTCGCCGGCGGCGACCTGCGCGACCTGATCCGCGTCACCCCGGACACCGCGCAGGACCTCTTCGACGGCGGCCTCGCCATGAAGCGGAACCTGCGCCGCATCGAGACCCTCGGCAAGCCGGTCGTCGCCGCGATCAACGGCGCCGCGCTCGGCGGCGGCTACGAGATCGCCCTCGCCTGCCACCACCGCGTCGCCCTGGACGCCCCCGGCTCCAAGATCGGCTGCCCCGAGGTCACCCTCGGCCTGCTGCCCGGCGGCGGTGGCGTGACCCGCACCGTCCGGCTGCTCGGCATCACCGACGCGCTGCTGAAGGTGCTGCTCCAGGGAACGCAGTACAACCCGCGCCGCGCCCTGGAGAACGGCCTGGTGGACGAGGTGGTCTCCACCCGCGAGGAGCTGCTCGCGCAGGCCCGCGCCTTCATCGACGCCCACCCCGAGTCCGCGCAGCCCTGGGACCGGCCCGGCTACCGCATCCCCGGCGGCACCCCCGCGCACCCCAAGTTCGCCGCCAACCTGCCCGCCTTCCCGGCCAACCTGCGCAAGCAGACGAACGGCGCCCCCTACCCGGCGCCGCGCAACATCATGGCCGCCGCCGTCGAGGGCGCCCAGGTCGACTTCGAGACCGCGCAGGTCATCGAGGCGCGGTACTTCGTGGAGCTGGCCGCCGGGCAGACCGCGAAGAACATGATCCAGGCGTTCTTCTTCGACCTTCAGGCGGTCAACTCCGGCGCCAACCGCCCCAAGGGCGTCGAGCAGCGCAAGGTGACCAAGGTGGCCGTGCTCGGCGCGGGCATGATGGGCGCCGGCATCGCCTACTCCTGCGCCCGCGCCGGTATAGAGGTGGTCCTCAAGGACGTCTCCCTGGAGGCCGCGCTCAAGGGCAAGGAGTACTCCGAGAAGCTGTGCGGCAAGGCGGTCGCCAAGGGGCGGACCGGCCAGGACAAGGCCGACGCCCTGCTCGCCCGGATCACGCCGACCGGCGAGGCCGCCGACCTCGCGGGGTGCGACGCGGTGATCGAGGCCGTCTTCGAGGACACGTCCCTCAAGCACAAGGTCTTCCAGGAGATCGAGCAGGTCGTGGCGCCGGACGCGCTGCTCTGCTCCAACACCTCCACGCTGCCGATCACGGCGCTGGCCGAGGGCGTCGAGCGGCAGTCCGACTTCATCGGGCTGCACTTCTTCTCACCGGTCGACAAGATGCCGCTGGTCGAGATCATCAGGGGCGAGCGCACCGGCGACGAGGCGCTGGCCCGGGCCTTCGACCTGGTCCGGCAGATCAACAAGACGCCGATCGTCGTCAACGACTCGCGCGGCTTCTTCACCTCCCGGGTCATCGGCCACTTCATCAACGAGGGCGTCGCGATGGTCGGCGAGGGCGTCGAGCCGGCCTCCGTCGAGCAGGCGGCGGCGCAGGCCGGGTACCCGGCCAAGGTGCTCTCCCTGATGGACGAGCTGACGCTCACGCTGCCGCGCAAGATCCGTACGGAGACGCGGCGGGCCGTGGAGGAGGCGGGCGGCACGTGGACCGCGCACCCCGCGGAGGCGGTCATCGACCGGATGGTGGACGAGTTCCAGCGGCCCGGGCGCAGCGGGGGTGCCGGTTTCTACGAGTACGGGGACGACGGCAAGCGGGCGGGGCTCTGGCCGGGGCTGCGCGAGCACTTCGGTGTGCCGGGGCACTCGATCCCGTTCCGGGACATGCAGGAGCGCATGCTCTTCGCCGAGGCGCTGGACACGGTGCGGCTCCTGGAGGAGGGCGTGCTGACGTCGGTGGCCGACGCCAACATCGGGTCCATCCTCGGGATCGGCTTCCCCGGCTGGACCGGGGGTGTCCTCCAGTACATCAACGGCTACGAGGGCGGCCTCCCCGGCTTCGTCGCCCGTGCGCGCGAACTCTCCGCCCAGTACGGCGACCGCTTCACGCCGCCGGCGCTGCTGGTGGAGAAGGCGGAGAAGGGGGAGGTGTTCAGCTAGCCGGCCGTCCGCGGGCACGTCGTGGCCGGTCGCGCAGTTCCCCGCGCCCCTAGGGCGTTGCAGTCACCGTCGGCCGCAACCGTGCCGCCGCTGCGGGCAGTCGTGCCGCTAGGGCGGCACGGGTGGGCGCAGCGGCACCCCGTCGCGCCGGGCTGCGCCACCCCCTGTTCCTACGGCGCGTCCCCGTCCAGCCACCCTCGCAGTTCCTCCCGCAGCGACCGCTGGAACGTGGTCAGCAACGCCTCCACCACCAGCGGATGCATCACCGCGGACAACGACCGCACATCCCGCGCGTCCCGCTCGGCGACCGCGTCGCGCAACAGGAGCGACAGGTCCCGGGCGGCGGCACGCGAATGCTCCAGAAGCGCGGCGCGAGCCGCCAGCACCGTCTCCTGCGAGAACGGCACATCCAGCAGCTCGACCCCGAGACGGAGCAGCCCTGCGTCGACCCGGTAGCCGTCCCCGTCCAGCGCGAGGACGTCCATCGCCCCCAGCCGCTCCATCTCCCCGTCGCTCAGCACCCGCCCCGCCCGCCGATCCAGCTCCTCCCGCGAGACCCGCTCCACACTCTCCGGCGCCCACGACGCCACCACGGCCCGCTGGAGCGCGAGGTCATGCGGCGTCAGCCCGGACGGCAGCCGCCGCAGGTACCGCTCGATCGCCGCCAGCGTCATCCCCTGACGCTGAAGCTCCTCGATCAGCGCCAGCCGGGCCAGGTGGTCGCGCCCGTAGTGCCCGACCCGCCGGGGCCCGATGACCGGCGGCGGCAGCAGCCCCTTGCCGCTGTAGAAGCGGACCGTCCGCACCGTGACCCCCGCCCGCGCGGCCAGCTCGTCGACGGTGAGGGTCGGGTCCTCGGTACCGGCACCGGTGGTCGTCATGTGCAGCAGTATCGCTGTCCCACCAGAACTGCGACACCCGCGGACACCGCGTGAACGCCCCGTGCCGATCATGTGAGAAGTCACGCTCTGTGACATGGGCCACCGCATGACGACGGAACGTCGTGGGAAGGTGCTGCCTTGGTCTGTGCCGCTCAGGGTGGTGCGGGCCACGTCACTGTACGGACGACCGGGGCGGCGCACACCGCCCCGGCGCACCAGAGAGTGGAACCACCCGTGAGCAAGGACGCCGTCGACACGGCACAGGTCGCCGACCACCCCCGGGCGACCGGAACACCCGCCGACGCGGGCGACGCCGGCTACAGCAAGGACCTCAAGGCCCGCCACGTCAACATGATCGCCATCGGTGGCGCGATCGGCACCGGACTCTTCCTCGGCGCCGGCGGCCGCCTGCGCGACGCCGGCCCGGCGCTGGCGATCGCCTACCTGGTCTGCGGCGTCTTCGCCTTCTTCGTCGTCAGAGCCCTCGGCGAGCTGGTCCTCTACCGCCCCTCGTCCGGCTCCTTCGTCTCGTACGCGCGCGAGTTCCTCGGCGAGAAGGGCGCCTACGTCGCCGGCTGGATGTACTTCCTCAACTGGTCGACCACCGGCATCGCCGACATCACCGCCATCGCGCTGTACACGCACTACTGGAGCCTGTTCACCAGCATCCCGCAGTGGGCGCTGGCGCTGGCCGCCCTCGCGGTGGTCCTGGCCGTCAACCTCATCTCGGTGAAGATCTTCGGCGAGATGGAGTTCTGGTTCTCCATCGTCAAGGTGACCACCCTCGTCGCCTTCATGCTGATCGGCATCTTCCTGCTGGCCACCCAGCACAAGGTGGGCGGCTACACCCCGGGCACCGGCATGATCACCGACCACGGCGGACTGCTCCCGCACGGCGTGATGCCGGTCGTCCTCGTCATGCAGGGCGTGATCTTCGCCTACGCCGCCCTGGAGCTGGTCGGCGTCGCCGCCGGCGAGACCGCCGAGCCGGAGAAGATCGTCCCGCGCGCGGTGAACTCGATCATGTGGCGGGTGGCCGTCTTCTACGTCGGCTCGGTCGTCCTGCTGGCCCTGCTGCTGCCCGGCTCCGCCTACTCCGGCGATCAGAGCCCCTTCGTCACCGTCCTCTCCAAGGCCGGCGTCCCGGCCGCGGGCGACGTGATGAACCTGGTCGTGCTGACCGCCGCGATGTCCTCGCTGAACTCCGGCCTGTACTCCACGGGCCGCATCCTGCGCTCCATGGCGATGGCCGGCTCCGCGCCGAAGTTCACCCGCGTGATGAACCGCAGCCAGGTCCCCTACGGCGGCATCCTGCTGACCTGCGGCATCTGCGTGCTCGGCGTCGGCCTGAACTACCTCGTGCCGAGCAAGGCGTTCGAGATCGTGCTGAACGTCGCCTCCCTCGGCGTCATCAGCACCTGGGTGATCATCATGCTCTGCCACCTGGTCTTCGTCCGCCGGGCCCGCGCGGGCCTCGCCACCCGGCCGCACTTCCGCCTCCCGGGCAGCCCGGTCACGGAGATCGTCACCATCGCCTTCCTGGTGGCCGTCCTCGTCCTGATGGGCAACGACCCCGACATCGGCCGCAAGACCCTATACCTCATCCCGATCATCGGCGCCATGCTGGTCGCCGGCTGGTTCGGCGTCCGCCGCCGGGTGACCGAGAACGCCGACCGGGAGCTGTCGGGGCTGTCGGAGTAGGCGCAGGGCCGAAGGGGCCGGTCCGCCGAGCGGGCAGGCCCCTTCCCGTGCCGGTCAGTGCTCGTGCACGTCGTTCGTCGCCGCGATCTTGCGCCACGACTTCGGCTGCGCCGGCCGCGAGAGAGCCGTCCGGGCCGCCGGCACCGCCGGCTTCGCCTGGTCGAACAGCCATGTGTCGAAGAACGCCGCCAGCGGCTTGCCGGAGACCTCCTCGGCGTAGCGGCGGAAGTCGGCGACCGACGCGTTGCCGTAGGCGTAGCGCTTCGGCCAGCCCTTCAGCAGGGTGAAGAAGGCCGTGTCGCCGATCTTGTTCCGCAGGGCCTGGAGGGCCAGCGCGCCCCGGTCGTAGACCGCGATGTCGAACTGGTTCTCCGGGCCGGGGTCGCCCGGCGCCACCTGCCAGAACGGGTCGTCCGCCGGGTGCGAGGCGTAGACGTAGTCGGCCAGCTCCTGGGCCGTGCCCTCGCCCTCGTGCTCCGACCAGAGCCACTGGGCGTAGCGCGCGAAGCCCTCGTTGATCCAGATGTCCTTCCAGCCCCGCACGGAGACCAGGTCGCCGTACCACTGGTGGGCCAGCTCGTGGACGACGACGGACACGTTCGAGCCGTTCGCGAACTGCCTGGGGCTGTAGAAGGGACGGGTCTGGGTCTCCAGCGCGTACCCGGTGTTCGTGTTCGGTACGTAACCGCCCAGCGCGCTGTAGGGGTAGGGCCCGAAGAACCCGGCCAGCCAGTCCACCACCTCGCCCGAGCGCTCCACACTGGCCCGCGCCGCGCCGTCGTTGGCGCCGAGATCCTTGCTGTAGGCGTTGACGATCGGGATGCCGCCGTCGGTGGTACCCGTGGTGACGTCGAACCTGCCGAGCGCCAGGGTGGCCAGGTAGGTGGCCTGCGGCTTGTCGGAGCGCCAGTTGTAGCGGGTCCACCCGAGGCTCGAACTGGACGACTGGAGCGTGCCGTTGGAGATCGCCTGGGTGCCGTCCGGCACCTGCACGGAGACGTCGTACGTGGCCTTGTCGAGGGGGTGGTCGTTGCTCGGGAACCACCACCAGGCCGCCTCGGGCTCGTTGGCCGCCACCCCGCCGTCCGGCGTGCGGTGCCAGCTGCTGAAGCCGTACGCCTGCTTCGTGGACGGCACCCCGCTGTAGCGGACCACGACCGTGACCGGCGTGCCCTTGGCGAGCGGGCTCTTCGGCGTGACGACCAGCTCGTGCTCGCCGGAGGTGGTGAAGGACGCCTTGGCGCCGTTCACCCGGACCTCGGCCACGTCCAGCAGGAAGTCCAGGTCGAAGCGGGAGAGGTCCTGCGTGGCCTTGGCGAGGATCGTCGCCGTGCCCTCCAGGCGGTCAGTGGCGGGCTGGTACTTCAGGCGCAGGTCGTAGTGGGAGACGTCGTAGCCGCCGTTGCCGTAGGCCGGGTAGTAGGGGTCGCCGATACCCGGGGCGCCGGGGGTGCGGGCCGCCGCCGACGCCGGGATCGCCAGCATCAGGGAGGCGGCGCCCAGTGCGCCCGGCACGAGGATTCTGCGGTGCACGAAAGCTCCAAGTCGTGGGGGACAGTGGTCGGTTCGGACTCTATGCAGCACCTGTGCGCCCCGTCGTGTCCATGGCCACCCCCGTCACACGATCGCCATTCGGCCGACACACGCCCCCGGCGCCCCGAGGCCCTCTTCTGCGCGGCGGGCGGCCGTTGTAGCGTCCGCGCATGCCGACACGCACGCGCCGCTTCACGACCTGGAGAACGCTCGCGACCGCGGCCCTCGCCGCCCTCCTGGCAGCCGCCTCGCTGCTCCTGACCCCGCCACGCGCGGACGCCGCCCCGCGCCGCAGCGAACCCGTCTACTCCTACGCCGACGCGATCCGCGAGGCCGTCTGGGTCGACACCGGGTACGACGGGGACGGCGACGGCCGCGCCGACCGCGTCGCCGTCGACGTGGTCCGCCCGCGCGAGCCCGCCGCGCGGGGCCGCAAGGTGCCCGTCATCATGGACGCCAGCCCGTACTACTCCTGCTGCGGGCGCGGCAACGAGAGCCAGAAGAAGACCTATGACGCCGCCGGCCGGGTGACCGGCATGCCGCTCTTCTACGACAACTACTTCGTGCCCCGCGGCTACGCCTTCGTCGGCGTCGATCTGGCCGGAACCAACCGCTCCGACGGCTGCGTCGACGTCGGCGGCCCGTCCGACATCCGTTCCGCGAAGGCCGTCGTGGACTGGCTGAACGGCCGCGCCCGCGCCTACACCACCCGTACCGGCGCCGAGCGCGCCAAGGCGACCTGGACCAACGGCCGCACCGGCATGATCGGCAAGAGCTGGGACGGCACGATCGCCAACGGCGTCGCCGCCACCGGAGTCGAGGGCCTGAAGACCATCGTGCCCATCAGCGCCATCTCCACCTGGTACGACTACTACTTCTCCCAGGGCGCCCCGCTCTACGACTCCGGACCCGACTGGCTCTCCGACTACGTCGACAGTCCCGACGCCCGCGCCCGCTGCGCGGCCGTGCAGCAGCGGCTCGTGGACGGCGCCCCGCGCACCGGCGACCGTACGCCGCTGTGGACCGAGCGCGACTACGTCCGGGCCGCGGGGAAGGTGAAGGCCAGCGTCTTCCTCGTGCACGGCATGCAGGACCTCAATGTCCGCATGCAGCACGTCGGTCCGTGGTGGGACGCCCTCGGCAGGGCGGGCGTCGAGCGCAAGATCTGGCTCTCCCAGACCGGCCACGTCGACCCCTTCGACTACCGCCGCGGCGACTGGGTCGAGACCCTGCACCGCTGGTTCGACCACGAACTCCTCGGCTACGACAACGGCATCGACCGGGAGCCCGTCGCCGACGTCGAACGCCACCCGGACCAGTGGGAGACCTCCCGCTCCTGGCCGCCGCGCGGCACCGACGCGGCCGTCCTGCGTCCCGCCGCCGACGGTGTCCTCGGACTGCGCGGCGGTCGCGGCACGGAGGCGTTCACCGACGACCCGGCGCTGGGCGAGACCGACTGGGCCGCCGGGGCCGACACCCCGAGCCCGGAGAAGGCGTCCTTCGTCACCGGCCCGCTCACGCGCGACCTGCGGCTGGCCGGAGCGTCCGGCCTGACGGTCACCGCGAGGTCCAGCACCCCCACGGCCCACCTCACCGCGGTCCTCGCCGACCTCGGGCCCGACACCATCCGCGACTACGGTGCGGCGGGTGAGGGCATCACCACGCTCACGGACCGCACCTGCTGGGGGGCGAGCACGGCGGCCGACAGCGCCTGCTACCGGGAGACGGCGGCCCGGACCGCCGACGTGGACTTCACGGTCGTCAGCCGGGGCTGGGCGGACCTCGGCCACCGGGGCGGCAAAGACCACCCGCTCGTCCCCGGCCGGCCCTACACGATCTCCCTGCCCCTCGCCGCCACCGACCACGTCGTCCCGGCCGGCCATCGCCTCGCCCTGATCATCGCGGGCACGGACCGCGACCTCATCGACCCGCCCGCCGACCGTCCGACGGTCACCGTCGATCTGGCCCGCACCTCGGTGCGCGTCCCGTTCGTGGGCGGCACGTCCGCCTTCGCGAAGGCCACGTCCGCGCCGCGGGTTGCCTCGATCGCCCCGCCGCCGCGTGAGGGGGTGACCGCGCCGCCCATCGCACAGCGGATCCCAGCGGCCTGACCCTCGTCCGTCGTCTGCGGGCGCGTCGTGGCTGGTCGCGCAGTTCCCCGCGCCCCTGGGGCGTTGCAGTCACCGTCGGCCGCAACCGTGCCGCCTCTGCGGGCAGTCGTGCCGCACCCGCCTACCCACCCACGTAGCTGCGGGCAGTCGTGCCGCACCCGCCCACCCCCGCGCATAGCTGCGGGCAGTCGTGCCGCGCCCGCCCACCCACCCACGTAGCTGCGGGCAGTCGTGCCGCTGGGGCGGCACGGGTGGGCGCAGCGGCACCCCGCTGCGCCGGGCTGCGCCACGCCCCGCCCTCAGCTCACACCCCGGGCACCCTTGCACGCAGGGCTGTGCAATGCCGCCCCCCGACAACCCCCCGTCACCCCTCCACCAACCGCGCCGCCTCCCTCGCGCACCCCCACGCCACCGTCACCCCCGCCCCGCCATGCCCGTAGTTGTGAATCAGCACCCGCCCACCCGCCAGCGGCACCCGCTCAAGCCGCACCGCCTCCCGCGCCGGCCGCAGTCCCACCCGGTGCTCAAGCACCCTCGCCCCCGCCACCTCGGGCCGCAGCGCCGCGCAGCGGCGGATGATCGCCGCCGCCGTCGCGGGGTCCGGCTCCGCCGACCACGCGTCCTCCTCCGCCGTGCCGCCCAGCACGAGCCGCCCGGGCTGCGGGAAGAGATACGCCGTCTCCCCGGACGAAGGGTCCGTGGAGACCAGCCACGTCCGGATCCCCGGGTTCTCCACCACGACCAACTGCCCCCGCACCGGCCGCACCGACGCGTCCGGCACCAACTCCCGCGCCCCAAGACCCGTGCAGTTGACCACCACCGGCGCCTCCGCCCCCGCCTCCGCGAGGTCGGCCACCGTACGCTCCTGGACCACCCCGCCCGCCGCCTCCAACCGCCGCCGCAGCCAGGGGAGATGAGTCGACATGTCGATCAACGGCAGCCGCGCCCACAGCCCCGAGCCGCCGTACTCCTCGGCGGTGGCCGCCCGCAGCCCCGGCAGCCGCGCCGCCGCCCACGCGTCGACCTCGTCCCGCGCCGTCTCGCCCAGCACCCCCGCCACCATCCGCACGCCGGTCCGTTCCGGCCGCAGCGCCAGCTCCTCGTACACGCCGAGGGAGTGCAGCGCCCAGGCGTGCGCCAGCGCGACCGGGTGGATCCGGTACGGCCACCACAGCGCGCCGGCCACCGCCGACGTGGTGCGCTCCACCGGGTCCCGCGTCCACAGCCGCACCCGCCTGCCCCGCTCGGCGAGCACGACCGCCGTCGTCAGCCCGACCACCCCGCCGCCGATCACGACGACCTCGGAAGAATCCCGTCCGCTGCCCGTATGCACGCCGGTGTCCGTATCCACACCGGGACGTTACCCACTTCCCCCTGACCCGCTCATGCCAGAGGCCCGGCTGCGGCACACTGGCTAAGATCGGCCCCCTGATGACTGCCACCCTCGTCGCCAAGAACCTCGCCGCCGGCCACGGCGACCGCTCCCTCTTCGCCGGGCTCGACCTGGTCGTCGCGCCCGGCGACGTGATCGGCCTGGTCGGGGCCAACGGCGCGGGCAAGTCCACCCTGCTGCGGCTGCTGGCCGGCCTCGCCGCCCCCGAGCAGGGCGAGGTGCGCCTCTCCCCGCCGGCCGCCACCGTCGGCCACCTCCCGCAGGAGCCCGAGCGCCGCCCCGGCGAGACCGTCCGGGCCTTCCTCGCCCGCCGCACCGGCGTCGCCGAGGCCCAGCGCGTGATGGACACCGCCACCGAGGCCCTGGTCGAGGGCGCCCCCGGCGCCGACGACGCCTACGCGAACGCCCTGGAGCGCTGGCTCGCCCTGGGCGGCGCCGACCTGGACGACCGCGCCGAGGAGACCGCCGGGTCCCTCGGCCTCACCGTCGGCCTCGACCAGCCGATGACCGCCCTGTCCGGCGGCCAGGCCGCCCGCGCCGGCCTCGCCTCCCTGCTCCTCTCCCGCTACGACGTCTTCCTCCTCGACGAGCCCACCAACGACCTCGACCTGGACGGCCTGCACCGCCTCGAACGCTTCGTGACCTCCCTGCGCGCCGGCACCGTCGTCGTCAGCCACGACCGCGAGTTCCTCACCCGCACCGTCACCAAGGTCCTCGAACTCGACCTGGCCCAGGGGCAGATCAATCTCTACGGCGGCGGCTACGAGGCATACCTGGAGGAGCGCGCGACCGCCCGCCGGCACGCCCGCGACGAGTACGAGGAGTACGCCGACCGGCGCTCCGCCCTCCAGGACCGGGCCCAGACCCAGCGCTCCTGGATGGACAAGGGCGTGAAGAACGCCCGGCGCAAGGCCGGCGACAACGACAAGATCGGCCGCAAGTTCCGCAGCGAGGCCAGCGAGAAGCAGGCCGCCAAGGCCCGCCAGACCCAGCGGATGATCGAGCGCCTTGAGGTGGTGGAGGAGCCGCGCAAGGAGTGGGAGCTGCGCATGGAGATCGCCTCCGCGCCCCGCTCGGGCGCCGTCGTCGCCACCCTGCGCGACGCAGAGGTGCGGCGCGGCGGCTTCACCCTCGGCCCGGTCTCGCTCCAGGTCGACTGGGCGGACCGGGTGGCGGTGACCGGCGCGAACGGCGCCGGCAAGTCCACCCTGCTCGCCGCCCTGCTCGGCCGGGTCCCGCTCGACGCCGGCCACGCGGCGCTCGGCTCCGGCGTGCTGCTCGGCGAGGTCGACCAGGCCCGGGGGTTCTTCCACGGCGCCGAGACGCTGCTCGACGCCTTCCGGGCGGCCACCCCCGACACCGAACCGGCGGAGATCCGCACCCTGCTGGCCAAGTTCGGCCTCAAGGCCGACCACGTGATGCGCCCCGCCGCCACCCTCTCACCCGGCGAGCGCACCCGGGCCGCGCTCGCCCTCCTCCAGGGCCGGGGCGTCAACCTGCTCGTCCTGGACGAGCCGACCAACCACCTCGACCTCCCGGCGATCGAGCAGCTCGAGTCCGCCCTGGACGCCTACGACGGCACGCTGCTCCTGGTCACCCACGACCGGCGGATGCTGGACGCGGTCCGGGTGACCCGGCGCCTGGAGGTGGCCGACGGCAAGGTGACCGAGGCGCCCGCCTGAGTCCCGGGGGCGCCTCCCGCACTGGGCGTCTAGGCCAGCCCGGCCCGCCGCAGCGCGTCGGCCATCGCCCCGCTCGCCGCCGGGGCGGACGCGGGCCGGCCCTTGCCTGAGCCGCCCGAGCCCCCGGAGCCGGAGCCCGAGCCGCCGGACCTGCCGCCGCCCTGCTGCCCCCGCTGCCTGGGCGGCCGGCCGCCGCCGCGCTGCCGCTCGCCGCCCCCGCCGGACTGCTCGCCCCGCGCCGCGGCCTCGTCGTCCAGGCGCAGCGTCAGTGAGATCCGCTTGCGCGGGATGTCGACGTCCAGCACCTTCACCTTGACGATGTCCCCGGGCTTCACCACGTCCCGCGGGTCCTTCACGAAGGTCTTCGACATCGCCGAGACATGCACCAGACCGTCCTGGTGCACGCCGACGTCCACGAACGCGCCGAAGGCCGCCACGTTCGTCACCACGCCCTCCAGGACCATCCCGGAGGACAGGTCGGAGATCTTCTCCACGCCCTCCTTGAAGGTGGCCGTCTTGAACGCGGGCCGCGGGTCGCGCCCGGGCTTCTCCAGCTCCCGCAGGATGTCCGTCACCGTCGGCAGACCGAAGGTGTCGTCCACGAAGTCGGCCGGCCGCAGCGAGCGCAGCACCGAGGTGTTGCCGACCAGCGCCGCCACCTCCTGCCCGGCGGTCTTCACCATCCGCCGCACCACCGGGTACGCCTCGGGGTGCACGCTGGAGGAGTCCAGCGGGTCGCTGCCGCCGCGGATCCGCAGGAAGCCCGCGCACTGCTCGTACGCCTTCGGGCCGAGCCGGGAGACCTTCTTCAGCTCGGTGCGGGAGGTGAAGGGGCCGTTCGAGTCCCGGTGGGCGACGATGTTCTCCGCCAGGGACGAGGTGATGCCGGAGACCCGGGCGAGCAGCGGCGCGGAGGCGGTGTTCACGTCCACGCCCACGCCGTTCACGCAGTCCTCCACGACCGCGTCGAGCGAGCGGGACAGCTTCACCTCGGACAGGTCGTGCTGGTACTGGCCGACGCCGATCGACTTGGGGTCGATCTTGACCAGCTCGGCCAGCGGGTCCTGGAGCCGGCGGGCGATGGACACCGCGCCGCGCAGGGACACGTCCATGCCGGGCAGCTCCTGCGAGGCGAAGGCGGAGGCCGAGTACACCGAGGCGCCCGCCTCGGAGACCATCACCTTGGTGAGGTTCAGCTCGGGGTGGCGGGCGATGAGGTCGGCGCCGAGCTTGTCGGTCTCCCGGGAGGCCGTGCCGTTGCCGATCGCGACCAGCTCGACCGCGTGCTCCTTCGCGAGCCGGGCCAGCTTGGCGATCGACTCGTCCCAGCGGTTGGCCGGCACGTGCGGGTGGATCACGTCGGTGGCCACCACCTTGCCGGTGGCGTCGACCACGGCGACCTTGACGCCGGTGCGGAAGCCCGGGTCGAGGCCGAGGGTGGCGCGGGTGCCGGCCGGGGCGGCGAGCAGCAGGTCGCGCAGGTTGGCGGCGAACACCCCCACGGCGTCGTCCTCGGCGGCCGTCCGCAGCCGCAGCCGCAGGTCGATGCCGAGGTGGACCAGGAGGCGGGTGCGCCAGGCCCAGCGGACGGTGTCCTTGAGCCACTTGTCGCCTGCCCGGCCCCGGTCGGCGATGCCGAACCGGCTCGCCACGATCCCCTCGTACGACGAGGGCCCCTCGACGGGCTCCTCGGGCTCCAGGACCAGGTCGAGGACGTCCTCCTTCTCGCCGCGCAGCATCGCCAGGATGCGGTGCGAGGGGAGGGCGGTGAACGGCTCGGTGAAGTCGAAGTAGTCGGCGAACTTGGCGCCGGCCTCCTCCTTGCCCTCCTTGACCCGCGCGGCGAGGCGCCCGCGCCCCCACATCCGCTCCCGCAGCTCGCCGATCAGGTCGGCGTCCTCGGAGAACTTCTCGGTGAGGATGGCGCGGGCCCCGTCCAGGGCGGCCTGCGGGTCGGCGACGCCCTTGCCGGCGTCCACGAAGGCGGCGGCCGCGGCGAGCGGCTCCACCGAGGCGTCCGCGAGCAGGCCGTCGGCCAGCGGCTCCAGGCCCGCCTCGCGGGCGATCTGCGCCTTGGTGCGGCGCTTGGGCTTGAAGGGGAGGTAGATGTCCTCCAGGCGCGCCTTGGTGTCGGCGGCGCGGATGCGCGCCGCCAACTCCTCGGTCAGCTTGCCCTGCTCGCGGACCGAGTCGAGGACCGCGGTGCGCCGCTCCTCCAGCTCCCGCAGATAGCGCAGGCGCTCCTCCAGGGTGCGCAGCTGCGCGTCGTCGAGGCCGTCGGTCGCCTCCTTGCGGTAGCGGGCGATGAAGGGCACGGTCGAACCGCCGTCGAGCAAGTCGACCGCGGCCTTCACCTGCCGCTCGCGTACGCCGAGTTCCTCGGCGATCCTGCCTTCGATGGATCCCGCTCGGATGGACCCGGGTGTCGTCACGATCCCGTACCGCCTTCTCCACTGAGGTTGCGCGGCAATTGTGGCAGGTGGTGCCGACAATCGGGGATCAGGGCGCCGCCCGGGCAGGTCGGACGCGGGCCGCCGGGGTCAGTGGTGGCCGTGGGCGCTGGAGGACGCGCCGCCGAACAGCCGGGCGACGGCTCGGAAGGGCAGCGTCACCACAGTGCCGACGGCGCCGCCGATCTGGCGGAAAACGTCTGCGATGGCACGGAACACGAAGGACCACTCCACTCGGTTGCTACGGTCCGGCCCGTCCGGGCCGGTCAAGGACCGTGTACCTCGCGACGCCGCCGACATGCCCGCCCGGCCCGGCCCGGCTCGATCGGGGCCGACGCCGGTACCGGGCGACGGGCGACCGGCGACGGGCCCCGGTCCCCGCCGGCGGCTCAGTCCTTGCCGAGCAGGTCGGCCGGGAAGGCGCCGGCGGCCAGGGCCCGGCGCGCGAAGACGGCGCCCAGCTCGGTCAGCCGGGCCACGCCCTCGGCGCCCAGGTGTGCGTAGGGCGCCGCGTCCAGGCGGTCCGTCTCGTGTTCGACCTCCGCGCGCTGCGCCGCGCCCCGCTCGGTCAGCTCGCCGGCGGCGTCCAGCAGGCCGCGCCCGGTCAGCCGCTCGCGCGCCGCCTGCCATTCCTCGCGGCTCCAGCCGCGGGTGGCGCAGTTCCAGCGGGGCGTCATGCCCTTGCCGGTCGCGGTGTGCGTGACCAGCGCGTCCAGGCCGTCGAGGCCCGCGGCCAGCAGCGCGGTGACATGGCCGTCGCCCCGATGCTCGCGCAGCAGGGTCGCCGCGTGCCAGTACGCCAGGTGCGGTTCCTCGGGCACCGGCAGGTCGGCGTGGGCCGCGTACAGCGGGCGGGCGCCGCGCGAGCAGCCCTCGGCGGCGCGCAGGGCCAGCTCGGCGGCCTCGGTCATCTCGGGGGAGCGGACCGCGTCCTCGCCGAGCAGGCGGCGCAGCATGCTGTCGACGGCGCGCAGCCGGGCCGCGAGGACCTGGTCGGGGGCGGCCACGGCCCACACCGCCGGCACGTGCCGGGCCACCAGGTCGTACCGGTAGTTGTAGAACGCCGCGGTCACCGGTCCTGGACCGACCGGGCCCATCGCCGCGGCGCGCACCGCGAAGTTCACGGCCCGGGGGTCGGTGACCCCGAGCGCGCCCAGCTCGCGGCCGGTGTCGGGCGCGAAGTAGTGCGCCGAGTGCAGGGTGTTGAGCGCGTTGTGGCAGCGGCGGCCGGCACGCGGCTCCAGGGCGGCAGTCGTCATGCGGGCAGGTTACCAACCGCTCAGTACGCGCCCTAGGGGGCCGCTGCCGGGCCGGCGGGCATGGCAGGAAAGGTGGGGTACTCGTCATTGCGGCCGTACCGGGGCGGGCGAAGAATCGTGGGCATGGCGCAGCAGCGAACCGTCCTCGTCGTCCTCTTCGACGGCGTCCAGAGCCTCGACGTCACCGGCCCCGTGGAGGTCTTCGCGGGCGCCGAGACGAGCACCCCCGGCAGCTACCGCATCCGCACCGCCTCCCTGGACGGCGCCCCGGTGCGCACCTCCAGCGGCCTGACCGTCGTCCCGGACGGCGCCCTGACCGACGCCGCCGGACCGCACACCCTGCTCGTCCCCGGCGGCGCCGGCACCCGGAGCCCCGACCCGCGCCTCATCGACTGGCTGCGCGCGAACGGACCCCGCGCCGAGCGCCTGGTCTCCGTGTGCACCGGCGCCATCCTGCTCGCCGCGGCCGGCCTCCTCGACGGCCGCCGCGTCACCACGCACTGGGCGTACTGCGGCCGGCTCGCCCGCGACCACCCGGCCGTCGAGGTCGACCCCGACCCGATCTACGTCCGCGACGGCCACGTGGCCACCTCGGCCGGCGTCACCGCCGGCATCGACCTCGCCCTGGCCCTGGTGGAGGAGGACCTCGGCCGGGACGCCGCGCTGACCGTCGCCCGCCACCTGGTGGTGTTCCTGCGCCGGCCCGGCAACCAGGCGCAGTTCAGCGCCCAGCTCGCCGCCCAGACCGCCCGGCGCGAGCCGCTGCGGGACCTCCAGCTGGGGGCACCTCCCACGCCCTTAAGGCAGTGGGGGAGGATCACCGAGCACCCGGGCGCCGACCTGGACATCGAGACCCTCGCGGCCCGCGCCCGGCTCTCCCCGCGCCACTTCGCCCGCGCCTTCCGCGCCGAGACCGGCACGACGCCGGGCCGGTTCGTCGACCGGGTCCGCCTGGAGCACGCCCGGCGCCTCCTGGAGGACACCGCCGACGGCGTCGAGGAGGTCGCCCGCGCCAGCGGCTACGGCACGCCCGAGGCCATGCGCCGCGCCTTCGTCAAGGCGCTCGGCACCCCGCCGGCCGAGTACCGCCGCCGCTTCCGCCCGGCACCGGCCACCTGAACCGACCACCGAACACCGATCACCGATCACCGATCACCGATCACCGAAGCCGATCACGGCAGAGCCCACCACCGTAAGGAACGCGACCATGCAGATCGCCATCGTCCTCTACGACCGCTTCACCGCCCTGGACGCCGTGGGCCCCTACGACACCCTCTCCCGCATCCCCGGCGCGGAGACCGTCTTCGTGGCCGAACGGTCCGGACCCGTCCGCAACGAGGCCGGGAACCTCGCCCTCGTCGCCGACCGCACCCTCGCCGAGACCCCCGCGCCGGACATCGTCGTCGTCCCGGGCGGCCCCGGCCAGTTCGCCCAGATGGAGAACACCGCGCTGTTCGACTGGCTCCGCGCCGCCGACGCCGCCAGCACCTGGACCACCTCGGTGTGCACCGGCTCCCTGCTGCTCGGCGCGGCCGGCCTGCTCACCGGCCGCCGGGCCACCTCGCACTGGCTCGCCATCGACCTGCTGCGCGAGTTCGGCGCTGAGCCGACCGGCGAGCGGGTCGTCATCGACGGCAAGTACGTCACCGCCGCCGGCGTCTCCTCCGGCATCGACATGGGCCTCACCCTGGTCGGCCGCGTCGCCGGCGACGAGCACGCCCAGGCGGTCCAGCTGATGACCGAGTACGACCCCCAGCCGCCCTACGACGCGGGCTCACCGGACAAGGCCCCGGCCCACCTGGTCGAGGAGTTCCACAAGAACAGCCGGTTCAGCCTGGCGTAGTGGCGGCGCCCCAGCCGAACCGCGGCTCCCGGCGCTCCAGGAAGGCGGCGACCCCCTCGGTGGTGTCGCCGCTGCCGGCTGCCTGGGCGGCCCAGTGCGCGGCACGGTCCGTGCGCCCGGCGACGAACTCCTTGGCCGCGGCCTGGGTGAGCAGGGAGCGGGAGGCGAGGATCCGCGTGAACTCGCCCACCCGCGCGTCCAGTTCCTCCTCGGGCAGCACCTCGTCCACCAGGCCGGTCCGCAGTGCCCGGTCCGCGTCGATCAACTCGCCCGAGAAGAGGAGGTACTTGGCCGTCGCCGGCCCGACCAGCGCGGTCAGCCGCCGGGTCGCGGACGCCGGGTAGACCACGCCCAGCTTGGCCGGTGTGATCCCGAACAGCGCCGAGTGCGCCGCGAACCGCAGGTCGCACGCGGCCGCCAGCTGCGCCCCGCCGCCCACGCAGTGCCCGCGGACGGCGGCGAGCGTCGGCTTGGGGAAGGCGGCCAGCGCCTCCTCGGCCCGTCCGGCGAGCCCCTGCGCCTCCTCGGCCGACTCCCGCAGTGTCGAGATGTCGGCCCCCGCGCAGAAGGTCCCGCCCGCACCGGTAAGCACCAGCACCCGCACCGCCGGATCGTCCGCCAGCGCGTCGAGCAGCTCCGGCACCGCCCGCCACATCGCGGCCGTCATGGCGTTGCGCTTGGCCGGGTGGTGGACGACGACGGTGGCGACCGAGTCGGCCACCCGGGAGATCAGCTGAGGCTCCATGCCGGCGATCCTAGATCGCGGCCCCGGAACGCCACCGGTCCACCGAGTCGGCACAATCCGGACAGGAACAGTCCCACCCGTGGCCCGGTCATACGCAGTCGGTCGGAATCGTTCGATACCCGCTGACTTGCATTCAGTTCTGCGGGGCGGACCGACGCGTTCTCGACACTCTTCGTGTGGCGACGACCGAGCGCAAGGGTGGCGACCCGACGATGGACGACCAGGAGGGCGGGCCCGGCCCGGTGGGGCAGCTGCCCTACGAAGGGGTCTGGCGGTTCACCGCCCCCACCGTCGATGCCTCGGTGCCGCAGGCGCGGCACGCGGTGCGGGACCTGCTGGCTCGCCGGCGCGTGCCGGTCTCCGAGGACACCGCGTACGGCCTGCTCCTCATCGTCTCGGAGCTGGTCACCAACGCCGTCCGGCACGCGGCCGTGCTCTCCCCGACGCTCGCCGTGGAGGTCGCCGTCGGCCCCGAGTGGGTGCGGGTGTCGGTGGAGGACGACCACCCCTACCGCCCGACGCCCCTGGAGACCGACTACGCGCGGACCGGGGGGCGCGGCCTGCTCCTGGTGCGCGAGATCGCGCAGGAGGCCGGCGGGAGCTGCGACGTGGCGCACACGGCGAGCGGCGGCAAGGTGATCTGGGCCGCCCTGCCGCTCGTACCGGCGCCCCGGCAGAACACCCCGTAGCGGCTCGTCACCAGCCGGCGGCGGCCCCCGTCAGCTCGCGCACCGCGGGCCGCGCCGCGTCGAGGACCGTCATGAACCACGCCGAGAAGGTGTCCCGCGCGTGCCGCTCGGCCAGCTCGGCCGGCGTGACGAAGGCCGTCGCGGCCACCTCGGCCTCGTCCGGCCGCAGCGAGGCCTGCACGAGGCCGATGAAGAGGTGGTTGTACTCCTGCTCGACCAGCCCCGAGGCGGGGTCGGGGTGGTTGTAGCGCACCGTGCCCGCCTCGGCGAGCAGCGACGGCGAGACGCCCAGCTCCTCGTGGGTGCGCCGGGCCGCCGCCGCGAAGGGGGCCTCGCCGGGGTAGGGGTGGCCGCAGCAGGTGTTGGACCACACACCGGGGGAGTGGTACTTGCCGAGCGCCCGCTGCTGGAGCAGCAGCCGGCCCCGCTCGTCGAAGAGGAAGACGGAGAAGGCCCGGTGCAGCCGCCCCGGCGGCTGGTGCGCGGCCAGCTTCTCCGCGGTGCCGATCGTCACGCCGTCCTCGTCGACCAGTTCCAACAGAATCGCGTCCGCGGTGCCGTTCGACGCGCTGTGCGTCGTGGTGGCAGGAGTGATCGGCATACCCATCCTTCGCATCGGTCCCGGCGCCCCCAGTGTGCCGCACGAATCCGGCACTCCCGGCACTTCCCGCACGCCCGCATGTCCCCGAGACCCGCGCGGAGCCTCAGTGGCAGAGCCGCGCCTCGTGCTCCGCGTGCCCGCTCGGCTCCAGCTGGAAGGTGCAGTGCTCCACGTCGAAGTGGTCGCCGAGGCAGCCCTGCAGCTCGTGCAGCATCTTCTCGTGGCCGATCCCGTTCAGCGCCTCGGTGCTCACCACCACGTGCGCCGACAGCACCGGCATGCCCGAGGTGATCGTCCAGGCGTGCAGGTCGTGGACGTCCTCCACCCCGTCGAGGGCGAGGATGTGCGTGCGCACCTGGGCCATGTCCACCCCCTTGGGCGCCGCCTCCAGGAGGACGTCCAGGGTCTCGCGCAGCAGCTTGACGGTGCGCGGCACGATCATCAGCCCGATGAGCAGCGAGGCGATCGGGTCGGCCGGCTGCCAGCCGGTGGCCAGGATCACCACCGCCGAGACGATCACCGCCAGCGACCCCAGCGCGTCCGCCGCCACCTCAAGGAAGGCGCCGCGCACATTGAGGCTCTCCTGCTGCCCGCGCGCCAGCAGGGTCAGCGACACCATGTTGGCCACCAGGCCGATCACGCCGAACACCACGGTCGGCCCGCCCGCGGTGCCGGCCGGCGTGACGAACCGCT
The DNA here is from genome assembly GCF_043202555.1 of Streptomyces sp. NPDC048182. NCBI lineage: Bacteria > Bacillati > Actinomycetota > Actinomycetes > Kitasatosporales > Streptomycetaceae > Streptomyces > Streptomyces sp. NPDC048182. Next base: position 220,102 of record NZ_JBIDAQ010000008.1, read on the forward strand.
GCACCGCCTCGTACAGCACGTAGCCGCCGACACCGAGCAGCAGCAGGCAGTTGGCCAGCGCCGCGAGGATCTCCGCGCGGGCGTAGCCGAAGGTGCGCCGCTCGCTCGGCGGCCGGGCGGCGAAGTGGATCGCCAGCAGGGCCATGCCGAGGCCGAGCGCGTCCGTGGCCATGTGCGCGGCGTCCGCGATCAGCGCCAGCGAGTCCGCCAGCACCCCGCCGACGATCTCGACCACCATGACGGTCAGCGTGATGGCCAGCGCCACGCGCAGCCGGCCGCGGTGGGCGGCGGTCACCGTGGAGCCGCCCGGCGCCCCGTGCGCGTGTCCGTGATCGTGCCCAGCCCCCATGGGGAAGCCGCCTCCCTCGCTATGTGGTCCCTCGATCTGGCGTTCGTCGCTCGCGGCGGTGTGTCCGGCTCAAGTCAACTACGGGCGGGGGGTATCAGGCAACGCGGCACTGAACACCGTTGTCATTCCCCTGACCTGCGGAAACGATCCCCAGGTCAGGGCCGCGCACGACCCGCTGCGCCCGCGCCGGGCGCCCGCGCGGCCTCCCCGACGCCCGTTTCGCGAAGGCGGTTTGTGGGGCGGGCCCCGGATCCACGATGATGACCGCGGCAAAGCCGGGAGCACAGCGCGTCGGCCGACCGTGAAACGGCCGGTGAACACGGTGTTCGTAGCATCCGATAACCTCTGCCGAATGCCGTCCGGAAGCCGCAGGCGCGGGCGTCCCGCCATGCACATGCCCGGCGCCCAGGCGCCGGCACCCAGGGAGTGAGTTCGGTTGTCGACCGCCATCCTCACCGGTCCGCCGGTCCCGGGCTCGTCGATCGAGGGCGAGCTGCGGTCCCTGGGCTTCGCCGTGTGCCACGCCCCCGACGCCGCCGAGGCCGAGACCCTGCTCGCCCGGGTGCCGGGCAGCGAGCGGGTCGCCGTGGTCGACGCCCGCTTCGTGGGCCACCTGCACGCGCTGCGCCTCGGCCTGACCGACCCCCGCTTCCCGCTCGCCGCCGTGCCCGGTGCCGTCACCGCCGGGCCCGCGGCCCGGCAGGCGCTCACCCGCGCCATGGCCCGCGAGAACTCCGCCATGGCCCGCGACACCTCCGGCATCGCCGACGGCGAGGGCGGCACCGCCGTGGCCGTCGGCAACCTCGCCGACCGGATCGCCGCCTCGCTGGCCGCCGACGGCGCCGCCGTGCACCGGCCCGACCTCGGCAGCCTGGTCGCCGACGTGCCCGAGGGGCCGCAGGCACGCAACGAGGCGCGGCAGGCCGTGGCCCACGTCGACGAGGAGGCCGTACGCCTGAGGTCGGCGGTCAAGGCCCGCGACGGCTTCTTCACCACCTTCTGCATCAGCCCGTACTCCCGCTACCTGGCCCGCTGGTGCGCGCGGCGCGGCCTGACCCCCAACCAGGTCACCACCGCCTCGCTGCTCACCGCCCTGGTCGCGGCCGGCTGCGCGGCCACCGGCACCCGCGCCGGCTTCGTCGCCGCGGGCGTCCTGCTGATCGCCTCGTTCGTCCTGGACTGCGCCGACGGGCAGCTCGCCCGCTACTCCCTGCAGTACTCCACGCTCGGCGCCTGGCTGGACGCGACCTTCGACCGCGCCAAGGAGTACGCCTACTACGCCGGCCTCGCCCTCGGCGCCGCCCGCGGCGGCGACGACGTGTGGCTGCTCGCCCTCGGCGCGATGGTGCTCCAGAGCTGCCGGCACGTCGTGGACTTCGCCTTCACCGAGGCCAACCACGACGCCGACGCCAACACCAGTCCCACCGCCGCCCTCTCCGACCGGCTCGACAGCGTCGGCTGGACGGTGTGGGTGCGCCGCATGATCGTGCTGCCCATCGGCGAGCGCTGGGCCATGATCGCCGTGCTCACCGCGGTCACCACACCCCGGATCACCTTCTACGCGCTGCTGGTCGGCTGCGCCCTCGCCGCGGCCTACACCACGGCCGGGCGGGTGCTGCGCTCGCTGACCCGCCGGGCCACCCGGACCGCCCGCGCCGCCCGCGCCCTGGCCGACCTCACCGACTCGGGACCGCTCGCCGAGGGCCTCGCCCGCGCGCTCGCCGGGCCCGCCCGCCGGCTGCCCGGCTTCACGACCCCGGCCGTCGCCCTGCTCGGCGCCCTCGCCGTCACCGCCACCTCCGCGCTGACCGGCTTCGGGGGCCCCTGGCCGGCCGTGTCCGCCCTCGTCTACGTCCTCACCTCCGCCCTGGCCGTCGCCCGCCCCCTCAAGAGCGCCCTGGACTGGCTGGTGCCGCCCTTCGCGCGCGCCGCCGAGTACGGCACCGTCCTCGCCCTGGCGGCCCGCGCGGAGGTGAACGGGGCGTTGCCGGCGGCTTTCGGACTGGTGGCGGCCGTCGCCTACCATCACTACGACACGGTCTACCGCATCCGCGGCGGCGCGGGCGCGCCGCCGTCCTGGCTGGTGTGGACCATGGGGGGGCACGAGGGCCGCACACTGCTGGTCGCCGTGCTGGCCGCGCTGCTCCCCGCCGCAGGATTCCGGACCGCGCTCACGGTGCTCGCCGTGGCCGTGGCGCTCGTGGTGCTCGTGGAGAGCATCCGCTACTGGGTCGCCGCCCACCGCGCCGGCGCACCCGCCGTACACGACGAAGGAGAACCCGCATGATCGGCCTCGTGCTGGCCGCCGGCGCCGGCCGGCGTCTGCGCCCCTACACCGACACCCTGCCCAAGGCACTGGTGCCGGTCGGTCCCGAGGGCGCCGAGGACAGCATCACCGTCCTCGACCTGACCCTGGCCAACTTCGCCGAGGTCGGCCTGACCGAGGTCGGCGTCATCGTCGGCTACCGCAAGGAGGCCGTGTACGAGCGCAAGGCGGCCCTGGAGCAGAAGTACGGCGTCACGCTCACCCTGATCGACAACGACAAGGCCGAGGAGTGGAACAACGCCTACTCCCTGTGGTGCGGCCGGGACGCCCTCACGGACGGCGTGATCCTCGCCAACGGCGACACCGTGCACCCGGTCTCCGTCGAGAAGACCCTGCTCGCCGCCCGCGGCGACGGCAAGAGGATCATCCTCGCCCTCGACACGGTGAAGAGCCTCGCCGAGGAGGAGATGAAGGTCGTCGCCGACCCCGACAAGGGCGTGCGGCGCATCACCAAGCTGATGGACCCGGCCGAGGCCACCGGCGAGTACATCGGTGTCACCCTCATCGAGGGCGAGGCCGCCGCCGACCTCGCCGACGCCCTGAAGACGACCTTCGAGCGCGACCCGCAGCTCTACTACGAGGACGGCTACCAGGAGCTGGTCAACCGCGGCTTCAAGGTCGACGTCGCGCCGATCGGCGAGGTCAGCTGGGTCGAGATCGACAACCACGAGGACCTGGCCAAGGGGCGGGAGATCGCGTGCCGGTACTGACGAGGCTCATCCCGTCGCCGGTCGTCGTCGACATCCGCCCGGGCGCCCTCGACGACCTGGGCGCCGTCCTCGCCGACGAGCGCATCTCGCACTCCGGCAAGCTCGCCGTCGCCGTCAGCAACGGCTCCGGCGCCCGGCTGCGCGACCGGGTGGCCCCCTCGCTGCCCGGCGCCGACTGGTTCGAGGTCGGCGGCGGCACCCTGGACGACGCGATCGACCTCGCCGGCGCCATGAAGAGCGGCCACTACGACGCGGTCGTGGGCCTCGGCGGCGGCAAGATCATCGACTGCGCCAAATTCGCCGCGGCCCGGGTCGGCCTGCCGCTGGCCGCCGTGCCGACCAACCTCGCGCACGACGGCCTGTGCTCGCCGGTCGCCACCCTGGACAACGACGCGGGCCGCGGCTCCTACGGCGTGCCGAACCCCATCGCGGTCGTCATCGACCTGGACGTCATCCGCGAGGCCCCGGTGCGCTTCGTGCGCGCCGGCATCGGCGACGCCGTCTCCAACGTCTCCGCCATCGCCGACTGGGAGCTGGCCAACCGCGTCAACGGCGAGAAGATCGACGGCCTCGCCGCCGCCATGGCCCGCCAGGCCGGCGAGGCCGTGCTCCGCCACCCCGGCGGCGTCGGCGACAACGGCTTCCTCCAGGTGCTGGCCGAGGCGCTGGTGCTGACCGGCATCGCCATGTCCGTCTCCGGCGACTCCCGGCCGGCCTCCGGCGCCTGCCACGAGATCAACCACGCCCTGGACCTGCTCTACCCGAGGCGCGCCGCCAGCCACGGCGAGCAGTGCGGCCTCGGCGCGGCCTTCGCGATGCACCTGCGCGGAGCCCACGAGCAGTCGGCCCACATGGCCGGCGTGCTGCGCCGGCACGGGCTGCCCGTGCTGCCCGAGGAGATCGGATTCACCCCGGACGAGTTCGTCCGCGCCGTGGAGTACGCCCCCCAGACCCGGCCCGGCCGCTACACGATCCTGGAACACCTCGCCCTGACGACCGACCAGATCAAGGACCAGTACGCCGACTATGTCAAGGCCATCGGTAGCTGAACTACGCCCGGTCGTGCACCCCGCGGGGGTCAAGGACCGGCGCAGCGGCGAGCACTGGGCGGGACGCCTCTACATGCGCGAGGTCTCGCTGCGGATCGACCGCTACCTGGTGAACACCAGGATCACGCCCAACCAGCTCACGTACCTGATGACCGTGTGCGGCGTCCTCGCCGCCCCGGCCCTGCTGGTGCCGGGCGTCTGGGGCGCCGTGCTCGGCGTGGTGGCGGTGCAGCTGTACCTGCTCCTGGACTGCGTGGACGGCGAGATCGCCCGCTGGAAGAAGCAGTACTCCCTCGGCGGCGTCTACCTGGACCGGGTCGGCGCCTACCTCACCGACGCCGCCGTCCTGGTCGGCCTCGGGCTGCGCGCCGCCGACCTGTGGGGCAGCGGGCGGATCGACTGGCTGTGGGCCTTCCTCGGCACCCTGGCCGCGCTCGGCGCGATCCTGATCAAGGCGGAGACCGACCTGGTCGGGGTGGCCCGGCACCAGGCAGGGCTCGCGCCGGTGCAGGAGACGGCGTCGGAGCCGCGCTCCTCGGGGGTGGCGCTGGCCCGCCGGGCCGCCGCCGCGCTCAAGTTCCACCGGCTGATCCTCGGCATCGAGGCGTCCCTGCTGATCCTGGTCCTCGCCATCGTGGACCAGGCCCGCGGCGACCTGTTCTTCACCCGCCTCGGCACCGCCGTCCTGGCCGGCATCGCGCTGCTCCAGACGCTGCTGCACCTGGTGTCCGTGCTCGCCTCCAGCAGGCTGCGATGAGCGCCCCCGCCCCCCTGAGGGTCGGCGCGGTCGTCATCACCATGGGCAACCGGCCCGAGGAGCTGCGCGCGCTGCTCGACTCGGTCGCCAAGCAGGACGGCGACCCGGTCGACGTCGTGGTGGTCGGCAACGGCTCGCCGGTCCCCGAGGTGCCCGCGGGCGTCCGCACCGTCGAGCTGCCCGAGAACCTGGGCATCCCCGGCGGCCGCAACGTCGGCATCGAGGCATTCGGACCCGGCGGCCGGGACGTCGACGTCCTGCTCTTCCTGGACGACGACGGCCTGCTCGCCCGCACCGACACCGCCGAGCTGTGCCGCCGCGCCTTCGCCGACGACCCGCGGCTCGGCATCGTCAGCTTCCGCATCGCCGACCCGGAGACCGGCGTCACCCAGCGCCGGCACGTGCCGCGGCTGCGCGCCGCCGACCCGATGCGCTCCTCGCGGGTGACCACCTTCCTCGGCGGCGCCAGCGCGGTGCGCACCGAGGTCCTGGCCGAGGTCGGCGCCCTGCCGGGCGAGTTCTTCTACGCCCACGAGGAGACCGACCTGGCCTGGCGGGCGCTGGACGCCGGCTGGATGATCGACTACCGGTCCGACATGGTGCTGTACCACCCGACGACCGCCCCGTCGCGGCACGCGGTCTACCATCGCATGGTCGCCCGCAACCGGGTCTGGCTGGCCCGCCGCAACCTCCCCGCGCTCCTCGTCCCGGTCTACCTCGGGGTCTGGATGCTGCTCACCCTGGCCCGCCGCCCCTCGCGGCCGGCCCTGAAGGCATGGTTCGGCGGCTTCCGGGAGGGCTGGGCCACCCCCTGCGGTCCCCGCCGGCCGATGCGGTGGCGTACCGTGTGGCGGCTGACCCGGCTGGGCCGGCCCCCGGTGATCTGAGAAGCTCGTTCCGAGAGCGTCCGCCCGGCCCGACGGGCCGCGTGTCCCCATGACGAAGACGAGAGTTCCCCCAGTGAGTGAGACAACGCACGACGGCACGGTCGCGGTGAGCCCGCCCGTGTCGCCCGACGACGGCCTCACCCCGGCCCGGCTCGCCGCCAAGTACGGGCTGTCGGTGAGCGGGGCCCGGCCGTCCCTGGCCGAGTACGTCCGTCAGCTCGTGGGCCGGCGGCACTTCATCCTCGCCTTCTCCTCGGCGAAGCTGACCGCCCAGTACAGCCAGGCCAAGCTCGGCCAGCTGTGGCAGGTGGCCACCCCGCTGCTGAACGCGCTGGTCTACTACCTGATCTTCGGCCTGATCCTGAAGGCCGGCCGGGGGATGCCGAGGGAGGTCTACATCCCGTTCCTGGTGACGGGCGTGTTCGTCTTCACCTTCACCCAGTCCTCGGTGATGGCGGGCGTGCGGGCCATCTCCGGCAACCTCGGACTGGTGCGGGCGCTGCACTTCCCGCGCGCCTCGCTGCCCATCTCGTTCGCGCTCCAGCAGCTCCAGCAGCTGCTGTTCTCCATGATCGTGATGTTCGCCGTGGTCATGGCCTTCGGCAGCTACCCCGCGCTGTCCTGGCTGCTGATCGTCCCGGCGCTGGCCCTGCAGTTCCTCTTCAACACCGGCCTCGCGATGATCGTCGCCCGGATGGGCGCCAAGACGCCGGACCTGGCCCAGCTGATGCCGTTCATCATGCGGACCTGGATGTACGCGTCCGGGGTGATGTTCTCCATCCCGGTGATGCTCAAGGAGCAGCCGGGCTGGGTCGCCGACGTGCTCCAGTGGAACCCGGCGGCCGTCTACATGGACCTGATCCGGTTCGCGCTGATCGACGGGTACGGCTCGGGCAACCTGCCGCCGCACGTGTGGGTGGTCGCGCTCGGCTGGGCGGTGCTCTTCGCGGCGGGCGGCTTCGTGTACTTCTGGAAGGCTGAGGAGAGGTACGGCCGTGGCTGAGCAGTACCAGGACGAGCACAGGCCGACGGTCATCGCCGACGACCTGCACATCGTCTACCGCGTCAACGGCGCCAAGACCGGCAAGGGCAGCGCGACGGCCGCCCTCAGCCGCATCGTCAAGCGCGGTCAGGAGCGGGGCGTGCGCAAGGTGCACGCCGTGCGGGGCGTCTCCTTCACGTCCTACCGGGGTGAGGCCATCGGCCTGATCGGCTCCAACGGTTCGGGCAAGTCGACCCTGCTGCGGGCCATCGCCGGCCTGCTGCCCGCCGAGCGGGGCAAGGTCTACACCGACGGCCAGCCCTCCCTGCTGGGCGTGAACGCGGCCCTGATGAACGACCTGACCGGTGAGCGCAACGTCATCCTGGGCGGCCTCGCCATGGGCATGTCCCGCGAGGAGATCAAGGACCGCTACCAGGACATCGTCGACTTCTCCGGCATCAACGAGAAGGGCGACTTCATCACCCTGCCGATGCGCACCTACTCCTCCGGCATGGCCGCCCGTCTGCGGTTCTCCATCGCCGCCGCCAAGGACCACGACGTCCTGATGATCGACGAGGCGCTGGCCACCGGCGACCGCAAGTTCCAGGCCCGCTCCGAGGAGCGCATCCGCGAGCTGCGCAAGGAGGCGGGCACCGTCTTCCTGGTCAGCCACAACAACAAGTCCATCCGCGACACCTGCAACCGCGTGCTCTGGCTGGAGCGCGGCGAGCTGCGCATGGACGGCCCGACCGACGAGGTGCTCAAGGAGTACGAGAAGTTCACGGGCAAGTAGCCGCGCCCCCGCGACACGCCGGGCCCCGTCGGAGCATCCTCCGGCGGGGTCCGCGGCGTCTGCAAAGGAAAGGTCAACTCCCGGCGGTCGGCGGAAGCTTGGGGCCGATCGGTGTGTTCTTGTGATGCGCGCGGTACCCCGGCGGACTTCCGTGAGTTGTACAACGTAAGCTGTACCGGTCCTGAAACGCGGCACATGGGGCGATAATGCCCGACGCCCCATGGCGGGCGCGCCACGCCGACGACCGGGCGGCGTGTCCGAAATAGTGTGTATTGGGTAGGCAGTGTAGAACGGGAGATGTGACGGCAATGGCTACGGAAACTCCCCACCTCCGCGAGGCATGCGCCGTCCCCGCCGACCCCGAGCGCGGCACCCTGGACAAGGCGGCCGACGAGAACTTCCCGGTCGCCCCCTTCTTCCTGCCCCGCGCCTGGCGCACCGACCTCATGGCCGTCTACGGCTTCGCCCGCCTGGTGGACGACATCGGCGACGGCGACCTGGCCCCCGGCGGCGCCGACGCGGCCCTCCTCGGCGTGGCCCCCGAGCACGCCGAGGACCGGACCGCCCTGCTCGACGCCTTCGAGGCCGACCTCGGCCGGGTCTTCGACAGCGCCCCGCGCCACCCCATCCTGCGCCGCCTTCAGCCCACCGTCCGGCGCCGCGCGCTCACCCCTGGCCCCTTCCGCGGCCTGATCGCCGCCAACCGCCAGGACCAGGTGGTCCGCCGCTACGAGACCTACGACGACCTGCTCGCCTACTGCGAGCTGTCCGCCAACCCGGTCGGCCGCCTGGTCCTCGCCGTCACGGGCACCGCCACCCCCGAGCGGATCCGCCGCTCCGACGCGATCTGCACCGCCCTGCAGATCGTCGAGCACCTCCAGGACGTCGCCGAGGACCTCGCCCGGGACCGGATCTACCTGCCGGCCGAGGACCTGAAGCGCTTCCGCGTCCAGGAGGCAGACCTCGCCGCCCCCTCCGCGAACGCCTCCGTGCGCGCCCTGATCGCCTTCGAGGCGCAACGCGCCCTCGACCTGCTGAATGAAGGCGCCCCCCTGGTGGGTAGCGTCAACGGCAGGCTGAGACTGCTGCTCGCGGGGTTCCTGGCGGGGGGACGGGCGGCCGTGCGCGCCATCGCCGCCGCCGACTACGACGTACTTCCCGGCCCGCCCAAGCCCGGCAAGCGCCGGCTGCTGCGGGAACTGGGCCCGAGCCTGCGAGGAGAGGGGTGATCCGGAGCGTGGAGTCCCAGACCCCCGCGTCCGCGCCGGTGCTCGCCGCCTACGGCTACTGCGAGACCGTCACCGGGCAGCAGGCCCGCAACTTCGCCTACGGCATCCGGCTGCTGCCCGCGCCCAAGCGCCGGGCGATGTCCGCGCTGTACGCGTTCTCGCGCCGCGTGGACGACATCGGCGACGGCCCGCTGCCGCCGGACACCAAGGTCGTCCGCCTGGAGGAGGCGCGGGGGCTGCTCGCCCGGATCCACGACGGCGCGGTGGACGAGGACGACACCGACCCGGTCGCCGTCGCCCTCACCCACGCCGCCCGGGTCTTCCCGATCCCGCTCGACGGCCTCGACGAGCTGATCGACGGCGTCCAGATGGACCTGCGCGGCGAGACCTACGAGACCTGGGACGACCTGAAGGTCTACTGCCGCTGCGTGGCCGGCGCCATCGGCCGGCTCTCGCTCGGCGTCTTCGGCACCGAGCCGGGCGCCCCGGGCGCCGAGCGCGCCGCCGAGTACGCCGACACCCTGGGCCTCGCCCTCCAGCTGACCAACATCCTGCGCGACGTCCGCGAGGACGCCGAGGACGGGCGCACCTACCTGCCCGCCGACGACCTCGCCAAGTTCGGCTGCGCCGCCGGCTTCCACGCGCCCGTCCCGCCGGAGGGCGCCGACTTCGCCGGGCTCGTGCACTTCGAGGTGCGCCGGGCCCGCGCCCTGTTCGCCGAGGGCTACCGGCTGCTGCCCCTGCTCGACCGGCGCAGCGGCGCCTGCGTCGCCGCGATGGCCGGCATCTACCGCCGCCTCCTCGACCGCATCGCCCGCGACCCGGAGTCGGTGCTGCGCGGTCGCGTCTCCCTGCCCGGACACGAGAAGGCCTACGTCGCGGTGCGCGGCCTCTCCGGCCTCGACGCCCGGCACCCCGGCCGGCGGACCGTCAGGAGGCGTGCTTGAGAATCCCCCCGGGCGGACGGTCAACCCCGTGGCGCGCCGCCGCGTCCCCGATCATGTCGGCCGCGGGCCGGCACGGCGACCGCTCGACGAAAGGTGCGCGATGAGCCAGGGCATCGGCGCGGCCGGCCGGCACGCCGTGGTGGTCGGCGGTGGCCTGGCCGGTGTCACCGCCGCGCTGGCGCTCGCCGACGCCGGGGTGCGCGTCACCCTCCTGGAGGGCCGGCCGCGCCTGGGCGGGCTCGCCTTCTCCTTCCGGCGCGGTGACCTCACCGTCGACAACGGCCAGCACGTCCACCTGCGCTGCTGCACCGCCTACCGCTGGTTCCTCGACCGGATCGACGGCGCCGCCCTGGCCCCCGTGCAGGACCGCCTCGACGTGCCCGTCGTCGACCTCGCGAAGCCCGCGGGCCGGCGGCTCGGCCGGCTGCGCCGCGACCCGCTGCCGGTGCCCCTGCACCTCGGCCGCAGCCTCGCCGCCTACCCGCACCTCTCGCTCGCCGACCGCGCCCGGGTCGGCCGCGCCGCGCTCGCCCTCAAGGCCCTCGACCCCGCCGACCCGGCCCTGGACGCCCAGGACTTCGGCGGCTGGCTCGCCGCCCACGGGCAGTCCCCGCGCGCCGTCGAGGCCCTGTGGGACCTGGTCGGCGTCGCCACCCTCAACGCGGTCGCCGCCGACGCCTCCCTCCAGCTGGCCGCCATGGTCTTCCGCACCGGGCTGCTCTCCGAGCCCGGCGCCGCCGACATCGGCTGGGCCCGGGTCCCGCTCGGCGAGCTGCACGACACGCTGGCCCGCGAGGCCCTCAACGCGGCCGGCGTGCGCACCGAGACCCGGGCCAGGGTCACCGCGCTGCGCGCCGAGCCCGGCGGGCGGTGGAGCGTCGAGCTGCCCGGCGAGCGGATCGACGCCGACGCCGTGGTCCTCGCCGTGCCCCAGCGCGAGGCCCACGACCTGCTGCCCGAGGGGGCGCTCGACGCCCCCGAGCGGCTCCTCGACATCGGCACCGCGCCGATCCTCAACGTCCACGTCGTCTACGACCGCCCGGTACTGACCGCGCCCTTCCTCGCCGCCCTCGGCACCCCCGTGCAGTGGGTCTTCGACCGCACCGACGCCTCCGGCCTGACCGACGGCCAGTACCTGGCCCTGTCCCAGTCCGCCGCCCAGGACGAGATCGACGCGCCGGTGGCCGCCCTGCGCGAGCGCTACCTGCCGGAACTCCAGCGGCTGCTGCCGCGCGCCCGGGGCGCCGAAGTACGGGACTTCTTCGTCACCCGGGAGCGCACCGCGACCTTCGCTCCCGCCCCCGGCGTCGGACGGCTCAGGCCCGGCGCCCGCACCAAGGCACCCGGCCTGTACCTGGCCGGAGCGTGGACCGCCACCGGGTGGCCCGCGACCATGGAGAGCGCGGTCCGCAGCGGCGCCGGCGCGGCGGGCGCCGCGCTCGGCGCCCTCGGCCGCTCCCGGGCCCTCCTCCCCGGCTTCCTCGAGGAGGCGGCATGAGGAGCGGCCCGCGCGGGACCGCCACCCGCACTCTTCGCACCGCAACTGGAGGAGCAACTGTGCCCACTGTGCCCCCGGCCCCGAAGGCCGATCGTCGGACCACGGTGGACGTGACCGCGCTCCTGGAGCGCGGCCGGACCCTGGCCACGCCGGTCCTGCGGGCGGCCGTCGACCGTCTCGCCCCTCCCATGGACACCGTCGCCGCCTACCACTTCGGCTGGATCGACGCCCTGGGCAACCCCGCCCACGGCGACGGCGGCAAGGCCGTGCGCCCCGCCCTCGCGGTGCTCTCCGCCGAGGTCACCGGCGCCACCCCGCAGACCGGCGTGCCCGGCGCGGTCGCCGTCGAGCTGGTCCACAACTTCTCCCTCCTGCACGACGACCTGATGGACGGCGACGAGCAGCGCCGCCACCGCGACACGGTCTGGAAGGTGCACGGCCCCGCCCAGGCGATCCTCGTCGGCGACGCCCTGTTCGCGCTGGCCAACGAGGTGCTCCTGGAACTCGGCACCGTCGAGGCGGGCCGCGCCACCCGCCGGCTCACCCGCGCCACCCGCTCCCTGATCGACGGCCAGGCGCAGGACATCTCCTACGAGCACCGCGACCGGGTCAGCGTCGAGGAGTGCCTGGAGATGGAGGGCAACAAGACCGGCGCCCTGCTCGCCACGGCCAGTTCCATCGGCGCGGTCCTCGGCGGCGCCGACGAGCACACCGCCGACGCCCTGGAGCGCTACGGCCACCACCTCGGCCTCGCCTTCCAGGCCGTCGACGACCTGCTCGGCATCTGGGGCGACCCGGAGGCCACCGGCAAGCAGACCTGGAGCGACCTGCGCCAGCGCAAGAAGTCGCTCCCGGTCGTGGCGGCCCTCGCCGCCGGCGGCCCCGCCTCGGAGCGGCTCGGCGAGATCCTCGCCGCCGACGCCAAGAGCAGCGACTTCGCGACCTTCTCCGAGGAGGAGTTCGCGGCCCGCGCCGCCCTCATCGAGGAGGCGGGCGGCCGGGAGTGGACCTCCGAGGAGGCCCGCCGCCAGCACATCGTCGCCATCGAGGCCCTGGACGCCGTCACCATGCCCGACCGGGTGCGGGAGGCGTTCACGGCGCTCGCGGACTTCGTCGTCGTACGGAAGAGATGATCACTATCGGCCGCATAATCCTCGCGTAGTCGCCGGCCGGTGCCACGGACACCACGGCACCGGCCGACGGCGGACCCAGCAGAAGCACCACTTGCACACTGCACGAAGGGGAAGCCATGACAGCGACGACCGACGGAAGCACCGGGGCGATCCTGCCGTCCCGCGCAGCCTCGGCCAGCGAAACCGACCTCACCGCCGCGCCCGCCGCCCCGCCGGCCGGTCCCGCGGAGGCCGCCGCCCGCGCCACCCGCCGTGCCACCGACTTCCTGCTCTCCCGGCAGGACGCCGAGGGCTGGTGGAAGGGCGACCTGGAGACCAACGTCACCATGGACGCCGAGGACCTGCTGCTGCGCCAGTTCCTCGGCATCCTCGACGAGGACACCGTCAAGGCGGCCGGCCTGTTCATCCGCGGCGAGCAGCGCGAGGACGGCACCTGGGCCACCTTCTACGGCGGCCCCGGCGACCTCTCCGCGACCGTCGAGGCGTACGTCGCCCTGCGCCTGGCCGGCGACGCGCCCGACGCCCCGCACATGGCCCGGGCCGCCGAGTGGGTCCGCGCCCGCGGCGGCATCGCCGCCGCCCGCGTCTTCACCCGCATCTGGCTCGCCCTGTTCGGCTGGTGGAAGTGGGAGGACCTGCCCGAACTCCCGCCGGAGATCATCTACTTGCCCAAGTGGGTGCCGCTGAACATCTACGACTTCGGCTGCTGGGCCCGGCAGACCATCGTGCCGCTGACCGTGGTCTCCGCCAAGCGCCCGGTGCGCCCGGCGCCCTTCCCGCTGGACGAGCTGCACACCGACCCGGACCGGCCCAACCCGCCCCGGCCGCTCGCCCCCGCGGCCAGCTGGGACGGCGCCTTCCAACGCCTCGACAAGGCGCTGCACGCCTTCCGCAAGGTCGCCCCGCGCCGGCTGCGCCGGGCCGCGACGCGCTCGGCGGCCCGCTGGATCATCGAGCGCCAGGAGAACGACGGCTGCTGGGGCGGCATCCAGCCGCCCGCCGTGTACTCGGTGATCGCGCTCTACCTGCTCGGCTACGACCTCGAACACCCCGTGATGAAGGCCGGCCTCGCCTCCCTGGACCGCTTCGCCGTGTGGCGCGCGGACGGCGCCCGGATGATCGAGGCCTGCCAGTCCCCGGTGTGGGACACCTGCCTGGCCGCCATCGCGCTGGCCGACGCCGGGCTGCCCGCGGACCACCCGGCGCTGGTCAAGGCCGCCGACTGGATGCTCGGCGAGCAGGTGGTGCGCCCCGGCGACTGGTCGGTCAAGCGGCCCGGACTCCCGCCCGGCGGCTGGGCGTTCGAGTTCCACAACGACAACTACCCCGACATCGACGACACCGCCGAGGTGGTCCTCGCGCTGCGCCGGGTGCGCCACCACGACCCCGAGCGGGTGGAGCGGGCCATCGGCCGCGGGGTGCGCTGGAACCTCGGCATGCAGTCGAAGAACGGCGCCTGGGGCGCCTTCGACGTCGACAACACCAGCTCCTTCCCCAACCGGCTGCCGTTCTGCGACTTCGGCGAGGTCATCGACCCGCCGTCCGCCGACGTCACCGCGCACGTGGTGGAGATGCTGGCCGTCGAGGGCCTCGCCCACGACCCGCGCACCAAGCGCGGCATCCGCTGGCTGCTCGACGAACAGGAGGCGGACGGCTCGTGGTTCGGCCGCTGGGGCGTCAACTACGTCTACGGCACCGGCTCCGTCGTCCCCGCCCTCACCGCCGCAGGACTGCCCACCTCCCACCCGGCGATCCGCCGCGCGGTCAGCTGGCTGGAGTCCGTGCAGAACGACGACGGCGGCTGGGGCGAGGACCTGCGCAGCTACCCCGACCAGCGGGGCTGGAGCGGCCGCGGCGCCTCGACCGCCTCGCAGACCGCCTGGGCGCTGATGGCCCTGCTGGCGGCCGGGGAGCGGGAGTCGCAGGCGGTGGAGCGCGGGATCGCCTGGCTGGCCGCCACCCAGCGCGAGGACGGCTCCTGGGACGAGCCGTACTTCACCGGCACCGGCTTCCCCTGGGACTTCTCCATCAACTACCACCTCTACCGCCAGGTCTTCCCGCTCACCGCCCTTGGCCGGTACGTGCACGGCGACCCCTTCGAGGTGAAGGGCGCCCGATGAACACACCGACCGGCCCGTCCCCGCTGCTGATCGCCTGCGCGCTCGGCATCGAGCACCTCGCCCTGCGCACCGGCGACCGCGGCGCCGCCGGCGGTCCGGTCACCGTGCTGCGCACCGGGATGGGCCCCAAGGCGGCCGAGCGGTCGGTCGCCCGGGTGCTCGCCGACCCCGCGCTGGCCGGCGCGGCGGTGCTCGCCACCGGCTTCTGCGCGGGCCTGGCCCCCGGCATGCACCCCGGCGACCTGGTCGTCGCCGAGGAGACCCGGGACCCGCGCGCCACCACCGGCTGCATCGGGACCGACCGGCTGGTGAAGGAACTCACCCGCGCGGCGCCCGGCCGCACCGTCCACACCGGGCCGCTGACCGGCTCGGACCACGTCGTGCGCGGCCCCGAGCGCGCCGACCTCTACGCGACCGGCGCCGTCGCCGTCGACATGGAGTCCGCGGCCACCCTGTACACGGCCGTCCGCGCGGGCACCCGCCCCGTTGCGGCCGTACGGGTGGTCGTGGACGCCCCGGAACACGAACTCGTCCGGATCAGCACGGTGCGCGGTGGAATATCGGCCTTCCGCGTCCTGCGATCCGTTCTGCCCGCATTCTTCGAATGGCACCGTTCTCTGCCGCTCCCCAGGAGGTGAGCCCTAATGGCCATGCCGCTGCGTCAGTCCATCAAGGTCGCTACATACTTGGCCGAGCAGAAGCTCCGTAGGCGGGACAAGTTCCCGCTGATCGTGGAATTGGAGCCGCTGTTCGCCTGCAACCTCAAATGCGAGGGGTGCGGCAAGATCCAGCACCCGGCCGGGGTGCTCAAGCAGCGCATGCCGGTCGCCCAGGCCGTGGGAGCGGTGCTCGAATCGGGCGCGCCCATGGTGTCCATCGCGGGCGGTGAACCGCTGATGCACCCGCAGATCGACGAGATCGTGCGGCAGTTGGTGGCGAAGAAGAAGTACGTCTTCCTGTGCACCAACGCGATGCTGCTGCGCAAGAAGATGGACAAGTTCACCCCCTCGCCCTACTTCGCCTTCGCCGTGCACATCGACGGGCTGCGCGAGCGGCACGACGAGTCGGTGGCCAAGGAGGGCGTGTTCGACGAGGCGGTGGCGGCCATCAAGGAGGCCAAGCGGCGCGGCTTCCGGGTGACCACCAACTCGACCTTCTTCAACACCGACACCCCGCAGACCATCGTCGAGGTGCTCAACTTCCTCAACGACGACCTCCAGGTCGACGAGATGATGATCTCGCCCGCCTACGCCTACGAGAAGGCCCCCGACCAGGAGCACTTCCTGGGCGTGGAGCAGACCCGTGAGCTGTTCAAGAAGGCGTTCTCCGGCGGCAACCGGGGCCGCTGGCGGCTCAACCACTCCCCGCTCTTCCTGGACTTCCTGGAGGGCAAGGTCGACTTCCCCTGCACGGCCTGGGCGATCCCGAACTACTCCCTCTTCGGCTGGCAGCGCCCCTGCTACCTGATGAGCGACGGCTACGTGCCGACGTACCGGGAGCTGATCGAGGAGACCGACTGGGACAAGTACGGCCGCGGCAAGGACCCGCGCTGCGCCAACTGCATGGCGCACTGCGGCTACGAGCCCACCGCCGTCCTCGCGACCATGGGCTCGCTCAAGGAGTCGCTGCGCGCCATGCGCGAGACGACCTCCGGGTCCAAGGGATGACTGCGGTCGCCCTGGGCATGCCGTCCGTTCCGACCAGGCTCGCCGAGCGCCGGAGGAGCCGGCAGATCCAGGTCGGGGCGGTGGCGGTGGGCGGTGACGCCCCGGTGTCGGTGCAGTCGATGACGACGACGCGGACCTCGGACATCGGGGCGACGCTGCAGCAGATCGCGGAGCTGACGGCGTCGGGCTGCCAGATCGTGCGGGTGGCGTGCCCGACGCAGGACGACGCGGACGCCCTCGCGGTGATCGCGAGGAAGTCGCAGATCCCGGTGATCGCGGACATCCACTTCCAGCCGAAGTACGTGTTCGCGGCGATCGAGGCGGGCTGTGCGGCGGTGCGGGTGAACCCGGGCAACATCAAGCAGTTCGACGACAAGGTCAGGGAGATCGCGAAGGCGGCGAAGGACCACGGCACGCCGATCCGGATCGGTGTGAACGCGGGCTCTCTGGACCGCCGGCTGCTGCAGAAGTACGGCAAGGCGACGCCGGAGGCGCTGGCGGAGTCGGCGCTGTGGGAGGCGTCGCTCTTCGAGGAGCACGACTTCCGGGACATCAAGATCTCGGTGAAGCACAACGACCCGGTCGTGATGGTGGAGGCCTACCGCCAGCTGGCCGCGCAGTGCGACTACCCGCTCCACCTCGGTGTGACGGAGGCGGGCCCGGCGTTCCAGGGCACGATCAAGTCGGCCGTCGCCTTCGGGGCGCTGCTCTCGCAGGGCATCGGTGACACGATCCGGGTGTCCCTGTCGGCGCCGCCGGTGGAGGAGGTGAAGGTCGGCATCCAGATCCTGGAGTCGCTGAACCTGCGCCAGCGGGGTCTGGAGATCGTCTCCTGCCCGTCCTGCGGCCGTGCCCAGGTGGATGTGTACAAGCTGGCCGAGGAGGTCACGGCGGGCCTGACGGGCATGGAGGTGCCGCTGCGGGTCGCGGTGATGGGCTGCGTCGTCAACGGCCCCGGCGAGGCCCGCGAGGCCGACCTCGGCGTCGCCTCCGGCAACGGCAGGGGCCAGATCTTCGTCAAGGGGAAGGTCATCAAGACCGTTCCCGAGTCGAAGATCGTGGAGACCCTCATCGAGGAGGCCATGAGCCTGGCCGAGCAGATGGAGCAGGACGGCGCGTCGGGGGAGCCGGCCGTCACCGTGAGCTGAACAGCACGGACCGAAGGGGGCCCGAGCGTGACGATTCTGGAGAGCATCCGGGGACCACGCGACCTGAAGGCGCTGTCCGCCGCGGAACTCGGTGAACTGACCGCCGAGATCCGCGACTTCCTGGTGGACGCGGTCGCCCGCACCGGCGGGCACCTCGGGCCCAACCTGGGCGTGGTGGAGCTGACCGTCGCCCTGCACCGGGTGTTCGCCTCGCCGGCCGACCGCGTCCTGTGGGACACCGGCCACCAGAGCTACGTGCACAAGCTGCTGACGGGACGTCAGGACTTCTCCAAGCTCCGCGGCAAGGGCGGCCTCTCCGGCTACCCCTGCCGGGAGGAGTCCGCGCACGACGTCATCGAGAACAGCCACGCCTCCACCGTGCTCGGCTGGGCCGACGGCCTCGCCAAGGCCCGCCGGGTGCGCGGCGAGCAGGGGCACGTCGTCGCGGTGATCGGGGACGGCGCGCTGACCGGCGGCATGGCCTGGGAGGCGCTGAACAACATCGCCGCCGCCCGGGACCGGCCGCTGGTCGTCGTCCTCAACGACAACGGGCGCTCCTACGCGCCCACCGTCGGCGGCCTCGCCGACCACCTCGGGGCACTGCGGGCCACCGGTGGGGGCCGGCCGGAGGACCGGGGGGCGGGCCTCTTCGAGAACCTGGGCCTCACCTACCTCGGCCCCGTCGACGGCCACGACCTGGCCGCGGTCGAGGCGGCGCTGCGCCGGGCGTCGGAGGCCCGGGGGCCGGTGCTGGTGCACTGCCTCACGGAGAAGGGCCGCGGCTACCGGCCCGCACTGGACCACGAGGAGGACCGCTTCCACACCGTCGGCGCCATGGACCCGCGCACCTGCCGGTCGCTCGCCCCGTCCGGCGGCGGCCCGTCCTGGACGTCCGTGTTCGGCGCCGAGCTGGTCCGTATCGGCGAGGAGCGCCCGGACGTCGTCGCGCTCACCGCGGCCATGCTGCACCCGGTCGGCCTCGGGCCCTTCGCGGAGCGGTTCCCCGACCGGGTCTGGGACGTCGGCATCGCCGAGCAGCACGCCGCCGTCACCGCTGCCGGGCTGGCCACCGGCGGTCTGCACCCCGTCGTCGCCGTCTACGCCACCTTCCTCAACCGGGCCTTCGACCAGCTCCTCATGGACGTGGCGCTGCACCGCTGCGGGGTCACCTTCGTCCTGGACCGGGCCGGCGTCACCGGCACCGACGGGCCCTCGCACAACGGCATGTGGGACCTGTCCGTGCTCCAGGTGGTGCCGGGCCTGCGCATCGCCGCGCCGCGCGACGCCGACCAGTTGCGCGCCCAGTTGCGCGAGGCGGTGGCGGTGGCCGACGCGCCGACCCTGCTGCGCTTCCCGAAGGAGTCCGCCGGGCCGCCGGTGCCGGCCGTGGACCGGGTGGGCGGGATGGACGTGCTGCGCGCCGACGAGCGGCCCGAGGTGCTGCTCGTCGCCGTCGGCGTGATGGCGTCGGTCTGCCTGGGGGCCGCCGAGCTGCTCGCCGCGCGCGGCATCGGCTGCACCGTCGTGGACCCGCGCTGGGTCAAGCCCGTCGACCCGGCGCTGCCGGCGCTGGCCGCGGGGCACCGCCTGGTCGCCGTCGTCGAGGACAACAGCCGGGCGGCCGGGGTGGGTTCGGCGGTCGCGCTGGCGCTCGGCGACGCCGGGGTGGACCTGCCGGTGCGGCGGTTCGGGATCCCCGAGCGGTTCCTCGCCCATGGGACGCGCGCCGAGGTGCTCGCCGACATCGGCCTCACGCCGGTGGAGATCGCCGGCCGGATCGGGGCGGGCCTGGCCGCCGCCGGGGAGCGGCCCGCGCCGGTCCCGCACGTGCCGCACGCCACGCCACACGCGCAAGGAGAAGACTGAATGACCAAGGAGTTCGACCTCGGCGCGCTGCTGGCCGAGCGGGGGGCCGAGCGGTACGAGCTGCACGCCAGGCACCTCAACCACCAGCTCCCGCGCATGCTGCGCACCATCGGCTTCGACAAGGTCTACGAGCGGGCCGAGGGCGCCCACTTCTGGGACGCCGAGGGCAACGACTACCTGGACATGCTCGCCGGGTTCGGGGTGATGGGCCTGGGCCGCCACCACCCGGTCGTCCGCAAGGCGCTGCACGACGTCCTGGACGCCTCGCTGGCCGACCTGACCCGCTTCGACTGCCCGCCGCTGCCCGGCCTCCTCGCCGAGCGGCTGCTGTCGTACAGCCCCCATCTGGACCGGGTCTTCTTCGGCAACAGCGGCACCGAGGCGGTGGAGACGGCGCTGAAGTTCGCCCGGTTCGCCACCGGCCGCCCCAGGGTCCTGTACTGCACGCACGCCTTCCACGGCCTGACCACCGGCTCGCTCTCCGTCAACGGCGAGGACGGCTTCCGCGACGGCTTCGCCCCGCTGCTGCCCGACACGCCCGTCCCGCTCGGCGACCTGGACGCGCTCGCCGCCGAGCTGCGCAAGGGCGACGTGGCCGCCCTGATCGTGGAGCTCGTGCAGGGCAAGGGCGTGCACGAGACGCCGCCCGGCTATCTGCGCGGCGCGCAGGAGCTGCTGCGCCGGCACAAGGCGCTGCTGATCGCCGACGAGGTGCAGACCGGCCTCGGCCGCACCGGGAGGTTCTACGCCTACCAGCACGAGGACGGCGTGGAGCCGGACCTGGTGTGCGTGGCCAAGGCGCTGTCCGGCGGCTATGTGCCGGTGGGGGCCACCCTGGGCAAGGACTGGATCTTCAAGAAGGTGTACTCCTCGATGGACCGGGTGCTGGTCCACTCGGCCAGCTTCGGCTCCAACGCGCAGGCCATGGCGGCCGGCCTCGCGGTGCTCTCGGTGATGGAGAACGAGGAGGTCGTCGCCAACGCAGCGGCCATGGGGGACCGGCTGAAGTCCCTGCTTGCCGCGCTGGTCGACCGCTACGAGCTGCTCGCCGAGGTCCGGGGCCGCGGGCTGATGATCGGCATCGAGTTCGGGCGGCCCCGGTCGCTGAAGCTGCGCGGGCGCTGGACGATGCTCCAGGCGGCGCGCAAGGGGCTGTTCGCGCAGATGGTGGTGGTGCCGCTGCTGCAGCGCCACCGCATCCTCACCCAGGTCTCCGGGGACCACCTGGAGGTCATCAAGCTGATCCCGCCGCTGACCGTCGACGCCGACGACGTGGACCGGTTCGTGGACGCCTTCACCGAGGTGATGGAGGACGCGCACACTGGGGGCGGGCTGATGTGGGACTTCGGGAAGACGCTGGTCAAGCAGGCGGTGGCCAACCGCTGACGCTTTTGCCTGTGAGGCAAGAAGATTGCCCAAAAGGCAAGCCCGGGCTGCAATGGAGGCATGACTTCCATCGAGTCCGTCATGGCGCCGCAGCTGCGCGCCCTGCGGCGCCGGGCCGCCCTCACCCTGGAGGCCGCGGCCCGCGCCGCCGGGCTGTCGCCGGCCCACCTCTCCCGCCTGGAGACCGGGCAGCGCCAGCCCTCGCTGCCGATGCTGCTCGCCCTCGCCCGCGTCTACGGCACCACCGTCTCCGACCTGCTCGGCGAGACGGCTCCCGAGCGGGAGGCCGTGGTGCGCGGCGCCGACATGGAGCCGACGGTCGCCGGCGGCTGGACGTACCGCCGGGCCGGCGGGTCGGGGCGCGGCATGCAGGCGCTGCGGGTCCACGTGCCGCACGACTCCCAGGGCTCCCAGGGCGACATCGTGCGGGTGCACCCCGGCGAGGAGTGGCTGCACGTGCTGCGCGGCCGGCTCCGGCTGGCGCTCGGCGACAGCGTGCACCGCCTCGGTCCTGGCGACAGCGCGCACTTCGACTCGCTCACCCCGCACCGGATCGCCGCGCTGGACGCCGACGGGTGCGACCTGCTGTTCGTCCACACGCTGCTGCAGAGCCCGACCACCGCGCTGTGCCTGGGGGAGACGCCATGAGAGACATGCAGGAGAAGTTCCCGCGGGCCCTGTGGGTCCGGCTGCTCATCTACATCGCCCTGGGCCACGTCTTCGGCGCCTTCCTCTTCCTGCTGTTCGAGGTGGGCGCCAAGTAGCCGGGCGGGCGGCTCAGTCCGCCAGCATCCGGGAGCGCAGCCGCTCCCGGGTCTCCGGGGTGAGGCCGAGCCCGCGCTCCAGGTAGGTGTCGACGTCGCCCCACGTCTCCTCGACCGTCTCGAAGGCCGCCGCCAGGTACTCGGCGCGGGCGTCGAAGAGCGGGTTGAGCAGCTCCATGACCTCGGGCGACCAGGCCGAGGCGGAGGAGGAGCCGCGCTGCACCTTGTAACGGCGGTGCGTGGCGTTGGACTTCAGGTAGTCCTCGACGATGGCCTCGCGCTCCACGCCCAGGGCGAGCAGGGTCACGGCGACCGACAGGCCCGCGCGGTCCTTGCCGGCCGCGCAGTGCATCAGGGCGGGGACGCTGTCCTCGGCCAGGGCGTGCAGCACCCGGGAGTGCTCGGCGGTGCGGTCCTTGATGATCGAGCGGTAGGAGGCGGTCATCCGGGCGGCGCCCTTGCCGTCGGCGAGGATGGCGCGCAGCTGGTCGAGGTCGCCGTCGCGGACCATCTTCCAGAACTCGGCGCCGTCGGCCGGGTCGCTCAGCGGCAGGTTGACGTTCCGCACGCCCGGCAGCTCGACGTCCGGGCCCTCCAGCTTCTGGTCGGCGGCGTTGCGGAAGTCGAAGACCGTGTGCAGGTCCAGCGAGGCGAGGAACGCCGCGTCCTCGGCGGTCGCGTGCGCGAGGTGACCACTGCGGAACAGCACGCCGTGCCGCACTCGGCGCCCGTCGGCCGCCGGCAGCCCGCCGACGTCACGGAAATTGCGTACGCCGGTCAGCTCGGGCTCGGCCGACGGGGCGTGCTCGGTCACGTTACGGCTGGATGAAGTCACGGCTCGACGATACGACACCCCCCGTCCGACGTGCGGCGGTGCGTGAGGAGCGTCATAACCGTGACGGTGCGTGCCTCGTCATGTTCACGTAATTCAGGTAATTCCTATGGCCCTTTGCGGGAAATCCCGCTTTCCGAATCGACGCAGGGTGACGAGGAATTCCGATAAAGGATCAAGACGGCACTTGTCGGCTCGGGTCCCCGTCACTTACGTTCACCTCCGATCCGGACGGACGCCCAATCCTGCCGCCGCCCGGAGCCAGAAATCGTCAAGCACCCGTCCATGGCAGGAGCGGGGGACCCACAGGTAAGACCGCCTGTTCCGGTTCCCGGAACGGCTAGGGGTAAAGCCGCGCATTCCGCGCGGCCGGGCATCTCCAGTCCGCACCCGACAGCTCACCTCGCAGGCGCCGGAGAGGAATTCGTCATGCCCGCGAAGGGTAAGCACCGCCGTCCCAAGGCCAACCGCCTCACCCGCACCATCGCCGCCGTCGCCGGAACCGGCAGCGCCGCGATCGCGCTCCCGCTGATGGGCGCCGCCGGCGCGCACGCGGCCCCCGCTCCCGCCAAGGCCGCCACGGCGCACACCTACACGGTGAAGAGCGGCGACTCCCTGTCCGGGATCGCCCGTGCGCAGCACGTGTCCGGCGGCTGGAAGAAGCTGTACGACAACAACCGCGACGCCATCGGCGGCAACCCGTCGCTGATCCGCCCGGGTCTGAAGCTCACCCTCGGCGAGCAGGCCACAGGCAAGGCCGAGCCCGCAGCCGCGAAGCCGGCGAAGCCCGCCGCCAAGGCCGAGCCGGCCGCAGCGAAGGCCGAGCCCGCCGCCACCGGCTTCACCGCCCCCGTGGCCGGCGCCACCATCGGCACCCCGTACCACCAGGCCGGCAGCATGTGGTCCAGCGGCTACCACACCGGCACCGACTTCGTCGTCCCGACCGGTACCTCCCTGAAGGCCGTCGGCGCGGGCACCGTCGTCTCCGCCGGCTGGGGCGGCGCGTACGGCAACCAGGTCGTCATCAAGCTCGCCGACGGCCACTACGCCCAGTACGCCCACCTGTCCGCGCTGTCCGTCTTGGCCGGCCAGGCCGTGACCGCGGGCCAGCAGGTCGGCCTCTCCGGCGCCACCGGCAACGTGACCGGACCGCACCTGCACTTCGAGATCCGCACGACGCCGGACTACGGCTCCGACGTCGACCCGGTCGCCTACCTGCGCGCCCACGGCGTCTCTCTCTGACGCCGCCGCCACGCCACCGAAGGCCGGACCCACGATCCCCGGGTCCGGCCTTCGGTGTTATTCCTGAATTGGCCAACACTTTAGGCGTGGCCTTTCTCACCGTTCGTCAAGCCCCGCCTACGGTCGCGTAGGTCACATTCCGAGGTGAATCATGGGCCGACGTGGCAGACGATTCGAAGAGTGACAGCGAAGCAGTGATCGGGTCGTACGTGGCGCTGGGGGACAGCTTCACCGAAGGCGTCGGCGACCAGGGCCCCGACGGGTCGCCGGTCGGCTGGGCGGACCGGTTCGCCGTCCTGCTCGCCGACCGGCGGCCCGAGGGCGACTTCACCTACACCAACCTCGCGGTGCGCGGCCGGCTCCTCGACCAGGTCGTGGCCGAGCAGGTGCCCCGTGCCGTCGCCCTCGCACCGGACCTGGTCTCCTTCTGCGCCGGCGGCAACGACATCATCCGGCCCGGCACCGACCCGGACGAGGTCGCCGAGCGCTTCGAGCGGGCGGTGGCGGCGCTGACCGCGACGGCCGGCCGGGTGCTGGTGACGACCGGGTTCGACACTCGGGGCGTGCCCGTGCTGAAGCATCTGCGCGGCAAGATCGCCACCTACAACGGACATGTGCGGGCCGTCGCCGACCGCTACGGGTGCCCGGTGCTCGACCTGTGGTCGCTGCGCGGCGTCCAGGACCGCAGGGCCTGGGACCTGGACCGGCTCCACCTGTCCGCCGAGGGCCACACCCGGGTGGCGCTGCGCGCGGGCCAGGTGCTCGGCCTGCCCGTCCCGGCCGACCCCGACCAGCCCTGGCCGGCGCTGCCGCAGCGCGCCGCGCTGCACGTGCGGCGGGACGACGTGCAGTGGGCGCGGGAGTACCTGGTGCCGTGGATCGGGCGCCGGCTGCGGGGCCAGTCGTCGGGGGACCACGTGACGGCGAAGGGCACGCTGTCGCCGGCCGACATCCGGACGCGGATCACGGCGGTGGCCTGAGGGTTGGAGGGGGCGGGTGCCTCGGTGACCGGGGCGCGCCGGCTCGCGGGCGGCCACCCTGCACGGACGGCACCCCGGCACCGGGTGCCGTCGTCGTCACATGAGACGACCATAATGAAAGCTCCATCCCTGCACCTGGAGGCACCGTGGCCGGTCCCCGTTCCCTGAACCCCGGGCTCCGCGCACTGCGCCCCGCGGCCTTCGGCGCGGACCCGAGCGGTGCGCGCCTGGCGCGGATCCGCAGGTCGCCGCATTTCAGCGACGGTGTCTTCCAGAACCCCGGCGGCGAGGCCCGCACCAGGCCCTCCGGTTCGGCACGTGAGTTCGCGAGGATCTACTTCGAGAAGGAGGCGCGCTCCCACCGCGCCCCGACCGGCACGGTCCCGGTGCACGCCACCACCCTCGCCGACCTAGCCCGCCCGCCGGCCACCGGGCTGCGGCTCACCTGGATGGGGCACTCCAGCGTGCTCGCCGAGATCGACGGGCAGCGGGTGCTCTTCGACCCGGTCTGGGGCGAGCGCTGCTCCCCCTTCCCGTTCGCCGGCCCGAAGCGGCTGCACCCGGCCCCCGTGCCGCTGGCCGCCCTCGGCCCGGTCGACGTCGTCGTCATCTCGCACGACCACTACGACCACCTGGACCTGCCCACCATCAAGGCGCTGGCCGGCACCGACACCCTGTTCGCCGTGCCGCTGGGCGTCGGCGCCCACCTGGAGCGCTGGGGCGTGTCCGCCGGGCGGCTGCGCGAGCTGGACTGGCACGAGTCGACACGCGTCGGCGGCCTCACCCTGACCGCCACCCCGGCCCGCCACTTCTGCGGGCGCGGCCTGCGCAACACCCAGCACACCCTGTGGGCCTCGTGGGTCGTCGCCGGCGAGCGGCACCGCGTCTTCCACAGCGGCGACACCGGCTACTTCGACGGCTTCCGGGACATCAGCGCCGCGCACGGCCCGTTCGACGCGACGATGATCCAGATCGGGGCCTACTCGGAGTTCTGGCCGGACATCCACATGACGCCCGAGGAGGGCGTACGGGCCCACCTCGACCTCCAGGGCGGCCGGCCCGCCGGGGCCCTGCTGCCGATCCACTGGGGCACCTTCAACCTGGCCCCGCACCCCTGGGCCGAGCCGGGGGAGTGGACCCGGGACGCCGGCGAGGAGGCGGGCCAGGCCGTGGCGACCCCCCGGCCCGGCGCGCCCTTCGAACCCGCCGGCGAACTGCCCACCGACCCCTGGTGGCGGACCGTGTCCCGGCCGGGCCCGACCCCCTGGCGCCGGCCCCGGCCGGTGGCCGCCCCCGCCGAGCCGCTGCGCGACGAGGCCGACCTGGCGGGCGACCGCTGACCGAGCCGGTGCGGCGCGGCGGGCATGGACCCCGGCGGACCGGGCACCCGTCGTCCCCGTCTTTGAGCGACGAGGGTCTTCGAGGGCCTTCGAGCGACGAGGAGAGGACGAGCCATGCCCGCCGGTTCCAGCCCCAAGCGTGAGCGTCAGTACGAGAAGATCAAGGAGAGCAGCAAGGAGCGCGGCGCCGGCGAGAAGCGGGCCGAGGAGATCGCCGCGCGCACCGTCAACAAGCAGCGCGCCCGCGCCGGGGAGTCCCGCACCGCCAGCAAGTCCTCCACGCAGGACCCGAAGTCGGCGTACCAGCGCGGCGGCCAGCGCTCGGGCAACCGCACCGGTCCCAAGGGCCCCACGCGCGACCAGCTCTACAACGAGGCCAAGCAGCGCGGCATCGACGGCCGCTCCAAGATGACCAAGGACGAACTGGCCAAGGCCCTGGGCCGCTAGACGGCCTTCGAGACCCCGCCGGTGCCCTCCCGCAGGGCCGCCGCCAGCCGGTCGCGGGCCTCGGTCTGGGCGGCCACGCGCTCCTCGAGGACCGCCAGCCGCTCCCGCGCGACCCGCAGCCCCCGTTCGGACGGCGGCCCCGCGGCCACGTCACCGTCCAGGCAGGGCAGGAACACCCGCACGTCCTCCAGGGTGAGACCGGCCGCGAGCAGCCGGCGGATGTTGCGGACCCGGGTCACGGCACCCTCGCCGTAGACCCGGTAGCCGTTGCCCGCCCGCTCGGCGGCGATCAGCCCCGCCTGCTCGTAGTGGCGCAGCGCTCGCGGCGTCGTCCCGGTCGCCCCCGCCAGCTCGCCGATCCGCACCGGCCCCACCTCCGGCGCCGATCCTGTCACGCCACCACCGCGCCGCCGTCCACCGGAAGCACGACGCCGGTGACGAACGACGCGCCCGGCGCCGCGAGCCCGGTGATCGCCCAGGCCACCTCCTCGGGTCGGCCGATCCGCCCGAGCGGGGTGTGCGCCAGCTGCCACTCCCGCACGGCCGCCCGGCGCTCCGGGGTGAGGCCCTGGTGCTCCCCGATCGGCGTGTCGATCGCGCCCGGCGCGACGGCCACCACGCGCACCCCGCGCGGCGCCAGTTCGACCGCCCAGCTCCGGGTCAGCGTCTCCAGCGCGGCCTTGCCCGCCGCGTAGACGGCGCTGCCGGGCCAGCCGCGCTGCCCCACCGCGGTGCTCACGTTGACGACCACCCCGCCGCCCTCGGCCAGCAGGGGCAGCGCGGCCTGCGTCAGCAGCACGGGGGCGATCAGGTTGGTGGCGAGCAGCGGGGCGAGCGCCTCGGGGTCGAGGGTGTCGAGCCGGCCGCCACGCACGATGCCCGCGTTGTTGACCAGCACGTCCAGGCGCCCGTACCGCTCCCGCGCGGCGCGCACGATCCGCTCGGGCTCCCCCTCGGCGGTGAGGTCGGCGGCCAGCGGGGTGATGCCCGGGTGGCCGTCGGCGGTCTCCCGGAGCTTCCCCTCCCGGCGGCCGACGGCGAGCACCGAGGCCCCTTCCGCGGCGAAGGCCCGTGCGGTGGCCCGGCCGATCCCGGTGCCGGCCCCGGTGACCACGACGATCCGGCCGCTGTGCGGCGCGCTGCTGGTGTCCATGCGCCGATCCTGCGACCCTGCCGCCAACGGCAGGGTCAAGCGGCGCGGCGGTCAGGCCCGCACCAGCGGGGTGTCCACCAGGTGCTCGGCCACGAACCACGCCTGCAGCTCGCCGGTGCGGATCACCTGCGACACCAGCAGGTCGTTGGTGCCGTCGTCACCCAGCTCCGCGGTCCGGGCGGCCGCGTCGTGCGCCGCGGTGAGGATCGTCTCGTGCGCCTTGAGCAGCCGGGAGAGCATGGCGGGGACCTCCTCCACGCCGTCCGGCGGGCGCGGGATCGAGGTGATCTCCGCGACGTGCCGGGGGTCTCCCACTGCCACGCCGCCCAGCGTCTGGACCCGCTCGGCGAGGGTGTCCACGAGGACCAGCTGCTCGCCGGCGTGCTTGTCGAGGAGCAGGTGCAGCTGGTAGAAGGTCGCGCCGCGCAGCAGCCAGTGGTGCTTCTTGTAGAGGCCGTAGAGGATCTGGGTGTCCGCCAGGATCCGGTTCAGCCGCTGGCAGGCGTACATGCGGGCATCGTGCGAGAGCCCCAGCGGGAACTGCTTGACGGTGCCGAACTCCTGGACGGTCCTGGTGGTCATGTCGCCTCCTGGGATGGGGTGAACGGGGTGGTGCGGTGCTCCCGGTGACGGTAGGGCCCGCGGTCCGAGCAGCCGCGCCCCTGCGCGTACCGGGCGATGACCCTCGGCGCACTGCCCGCGCCCGCCGCCGCGCGGGCGCTGCCGGAGCAGCGGTGGTGCACTGGCGGACGACGCGCGCCGCTTCGCGGCTCCTAGCGTGGCGCACAGCGGTGCCGGAAGGGACCGGCACCGCACCGCGACCACCTGGGAGACCCTCATGTCCGAAGTTGCCGAGCCCGTCCGGCCGGTCCTCGAGCCCGCGGCGGCGGCCTTCGCCGAGGCGACGGCCAATCCGCCCTACCTCTACGACCTGACCCCCGCGGAGGGCCGCAAGGCGGTGGACGAGGTGCAGGCGGGGCCGGTCGACCTGCCGGCCGTCGACGAGGAGTGGATCACCGTGTCCGGCGGCCCGACGGGCAGCGTCCGCGCCCGTCTCGTCCGGCCCGCCGGGTCCGCCGGCGCCCTGCCGGTGATCCTCTACATCCACGGCGCCGGCTGGGTGTTCGGCAACGCCCACACCCACGACCGGCTGGTCCGCGAGCTGGCCGTCGGCGCCGGGGCCGCGGTGGTCTTCCCCGAGTACGACCTCTCGCCCGAGGCCCGCTACCCCGTCGCCCTCGAACAGAGCTGGACCGTGGCCCGTTGGGTCGTCGAACAGGGCGCCGACAAGGGCCTGGAGGGCGCCCGCCTCGCCGTCGCCGGCGACTCGGTGGGCGGCAACATGGCCGCGGCCCTGACCCTGCTGGCGAAGGAGCGCGGCGGCGTCCCGCTGGTACAGCAGGTGCTGTTCTACCCCGTCACCGACGCGAGCTTCGACACCGGCTCCTACCGCCAGTTCGCCGAGGGCTACTTCCTGCGCCGCGACGCCATGCGGTGGTTCTGGGACCAGTACACCACCGACGAGTCCGAGCGCGCCCGGATCACCGCCTCCCCGCTGCGGGCGAGCACCGAGCAGCTCACCGGCCTCCCGCCGGCGCTGGTCGTGACCGCCGAGGCCGACGTCCTGCGCGACGAGGGCGAGGCCTACGCGGGCAAGCTCCGTGAGGCCGGCGTCGCCGTCACCGCGGTGCGCTACCAGGGCGTCATCCACGACTTCGTCATGCTCAACGCCCTGCGCGAGACCCACGCCGCCGAGGCCGCCATCACCCAGGCCGCCGCGGTGCTGCGGGCGGCGCTGCACGCCGCCTGAGACCCACGGCACCGCCCGCGTGGCCGCGACCGGAGACCCCGGCCGCGGCCACGCGCGCGTCCGGGTCCGGGCCGTTTCTTCCTCAACTTCTTCCTGGTGGTTCACTCGCGGTTGCGATGTGCTGGACCTGTCGCCGACCACCCTCAGGTCAACCAGCCGGCGGAGGAGTCACCATGTCCCTTGTCCTGTCCACCGATCCCCTGTCCGCGCCGGACCGGGCCGCCTACTGGCACGACGCCGTGTCCCGGACGTTCGTCCCGCTGGAGGTCGCCCTGCACGAGGAGTCCCCCGCCGCGGCGACGATCACCAGCAGCCGCTGGGGGTTCATGCAGGTCTCCACGGTCACCGCCGGGCCGCAGTCGGTCGCCCGGAGCCCCCGGATGATCGCCCGGGACGGCAAGGAGTACCTCATCCTCACGCTCCTGCACCGAGGCACCGCCGAGCGCTCGCAGGACGGCCGGGAGGCAGTGGTGCGCGCCGGGCAGTTCTCGCTCTCGGACTCCAGACGGCCCTTCAGCAAGACGCTGCGGCAGGCGTTCCGCTTCACCTCCTTCCACTTCCCCCGGTCCGTCCTCCCGGTGAGCGACACCGAGCTGAGCGGGGTCACCGCGACGCCCTTCGGCCGGGACGAGGCCACCTCCGCGCTGCTCGCCGGGCATTTGGAGCGCCTCGACCGGGCCGGCGGGTCGGTGACCCCCGCCCAGGGCCGAAGACTCGCCGCGCTCACCTGCGACCTGCTGGCCTGCCTGATCCAGGAGCGGCACGGCCGGCACAGCCCCCACCCGCCCGAGGCGACCCACGCCATGCTCGCCCGCGTCAAGGACCACGCGCTGCGCCACCTGGCCGACCCGGACCTCACCCCCGCGGCCATCGCCGCCGCCCACCACGTGTCGGTCCGGTATCTGCACAAGCTCTTCGAGGCGGAGGGCGTCACCCTGGCCCGCTGGATCCAGCAGCGGCGCCTGGAGCGCTGCCGGGCGGAGCTGGCGCGCACCACGCCCCGCGCACCGAGTGTCGCGACGGTGGCCCACCAGTGGGGCTTCGCCAGCTCCTCGCACTTCAGCCGCGTCTTCCGGCACGCCTACGGTGTCACCCCGCGGGAGTGGCAGGCGGCCTCGGCCGGCGCTCGGTGACCCAGTACCCGAGGGCCAGCAGGGGCAGCGCGGCCCCCAGCGCGCTCAGCCCGGTCCAGCCCGCGGCGTCGTACACCAGCGAGCCGAGCTGGGAACCGGCCGCGCCGCCCACGAAGAACAGGGCGATGAAGCCGCTGTTGAGGCGGGCCCGGGCCGCCGGGTCGAGCTGGTACACGACGTGCTGACCGAGGATGAGCGTGGTCTGCACGGCCATGTCGAGCAGGACGGCCGCCAGGGCGAGCAGCACGACGCTGTGGCGGCCGGCCGCCGCGACCACGAAGGCCAGCGCCGCGCCGGCGAGGGCGGCCCCGGTCACCGGGCGCACCAGGCCGCGGTCGGCCCAGCGCCCGGCGAGCGGGGCGATGGCCGCGCCCGCCGCGCCGACCAGCGCGAACACGCCGACCCCGGTGGGCGAGTAGCGGAATCCGGGACCCGTCAGCACGAAGGAGACGGTGGTCCAGAAGGCGCTGAACGCGCCGAACATCGCCGCCTGGTAGAGCCCGCGGCGCACCAGCGGGGGATGCGTGCGCACCAGCCGCACCGTGGAGCGCAGCACGTGGTGGTAGGCGACCGCGGTCGTCGGGGCGTGTGGGGGCAGGGCCAGCCGCAGCGCCACCGCCAGCAGCGCCATGAGGACGGCGGAGCCGAGGAAGACCGCGCGCCAGCCGGCGACGTCGGAGACCAGGCTGCTCAGGGTCCGGGACAGCAGGATGCCGGTGAGCAGCCCGCTCATGACCCTGCCGACCACGCGGCCGCGCGTCTCGTCCGGGGCCAGGCTCGCCGCGAAGGGCACCAGGATCTGCGCGACGACCGAGGTGGCCCCGCTGACCAGCGAGGCGACGAGCAGCATGGGGAAGCCGGTGGCCAGGCCGGCCGCCAGCAGGGCGGCGGTCGTCACGGTGAGCAGGACGGTGACCAGGGTGCGCTTCTCCAGCCGGTCGCCGAGCGGCACGAGGAAGACCATGCCGAGCACGTAGCCGACCTGGGTCAGCGTCACCAGCAGGCCGGCCGTGGCCGTGCCGATGCCGAACGTCCGGCTCAGCTCGGAGAGCAGGGGCTGGGCGTAGTACAGGTTCGCGACGGTCATACCGCAGGCGACGGCCAGCAGCACCACCAGCCGGCCGGGCACTCCGTGCGAGGTTCCAGACATGCACACCTTCTTGAGAGGACGTCATCGATGCGCTCACACAAGCACCTACGCTTTCTCGCACCTCGCGCCCGCCGTTGCGAGGGGACACCGGCGACCGGTGCGCTGCCGTGCTCCGCACGGTGCGCGCACAGGCCAGTCGGCGTGGGAGGCGGTCAAAGGGACAGGACGCGGCCGCCGGCCGTGCGCGCGGAACGCGGACGATGAGCACGAGGACGAGGGGGACATCCACCATGTCGAGCACCACCCGGACGCTCCGGCTCGGCCACCTGCGGCTCACCACGGTCGAGGGCGACACCACCGGCCCGCACGAACTCGCGGTGGACGGGGACGAGGGCGCCCTCCTGCTCGTCCAGCTCCTGGTCAGCGGCGCCGCCACGGTCGAGCAGGACGGCCGCACCGCCCGCCTGCGGCCGGGGGAGCTGGTCTTCCTGGACCCGGCCCGCCCCCTGGTACACGCCTACCCCGAGCCCTTCCGCGCCCGGTGGCTCGCGCTGCCGCGCGGCATCCTCGGGCTGCGGGAGGAGCAGGGGCGGGCCCTCTTGGCGACGCCGATCGGCCCCGAGACCCCCCTGGGCTCGCTGGTGTCGTCCTTCCTGAACAGGCTCCCGGACACGGCGGCGGGCTGCTCGCCGGGGACCGGCGCGGCCCTGGCCGGCAGCGCCGTCGAACTCCTCACCCTGCTGGCGGAGGACCTGCTGAGCCGGGCGGCGCCCGGCACGCCGGGCCTCGCCCGCCTGCTGGAGATCCAGGAGTACATCGAGGACCACCTCGGCGACCCGGACCTCACCCCGGAGGCCGTGGCCCGCGCCAACCAGATCTCCGTCCGCTACCTCCACAAGCTCTTCCAGGCCGACGGCACCACCGTCGGCCAGTTCGTCCAGCGGTGCCGGCTGCGCAGGTGCCGCGGCGAACTCGCCCGGCGCGACGCCACCACCCGCTCCATCGCCGGGGTGGCCCGCCAGTGGGGCTTCACCAGCGCCTCGCACTTCAGCCGGGCCTTCCGGGCCGTGTACGGGATGTCGCCCGCCGAGTGGCGCGACCCCGCCGCGCGTCCGCGGTGCACTGCCGGACAACGTCCGGTGCACTGATCACTGACCGGGCCGCCGCGCACTCCCTAGCGTGAGGGCGAAGCAGCCGGAACCCCCGCGCTGCACGCCCCCGGGAGGTTGTCGCAGGTGTCCACGATGCCGGTCGGTGGTCTGGTGCCCCGTGCCACCGACGACGCGGCGGACCTCGTCGTCCGCAACGCCAAGATCCACACGGGCGATCCCCGCCGTCCCCGCGCCGAGGCGCTCGCCGTCCGCGCCGGCGTCATCACGGCCGTCGGCGACGACCGGGACATGGCCGACCGGATCGGCCCGGCCACGCGGGTGGTCGACGCCCTCGGCCGCCGGGCGGTCCCCGGCCTCAACGACGCCCACCTGCACGTGATCCGCGGCGGGCTCAACTACGTCCTGGAGCTGCGCTGGGACGGCGTCCGCACCCTGCGCGAGGGCCTCGCCATGCTGCGCGAACAGGCCGCCCGCACCCCCGCGGGCCAGTGGGTGCGGGTGGTCGGCGGCTGGTCGGCCGAGCAGTTCGCCGAACGCCGGCTGCCCACCGTCGCCGAACTCAACGCCGCCGCACCGGACACCCCGGTCTTCGTGCTGCACCTCTACCAGTCCGCCGTCCTCAACCGGGCGGCGCTCAAGGCGGTGGGCTACGACAAGGACGCCCCCGAGCCCCGCGGCGGCCAGATCGTCCGCGGACGCGGCGGAGAGCCCACCGGCGTCCTGCTGGCGGCCCCCAGCGCCCTGGTCCTGTACTCGACGCTGGCCAAGGCCCCGGTGCTGGACGCGGAGCACCGCAAGACGTCCACTCGACACTTCCTGCGCGAGCTGAACCGCTTCGGGCTGACCTCGGCGATCGACGCGGCGGGCGGGTTCCAGAGCTTCCCCGAGAACTACGAGACGGTCGCCGAACTGGCCAGGGAGGGCGAACTCTCCCTGCGCATCGCCTACCACCTCTTCCCGCAGACGGCAGGCCAGGAGCTGGACGACCTCACCCGCTGGACCCGCACGGTCCGCCCCGAGGACGGCGACGAATGGCTGCGCCTGAACGGCGCCGGCGAGAACCTGACCTGGGCGGCCGCCGACTTCGAGAACTTCGCCCAGCCGCGCCCGCAGCACGCGGCCGACTACGAGGTGGAGTTCGAGAAGGCCGTGCGCCTGCTCATGGAGAACGGCTGGGGCTTCCGCCTGCACGCCACCTACGACGAGACCATCCGCCGCGACCTGGCCGTCTTCGAGAAGCTCGCCGCGGAGGGACTCTTCCCCGGCGGCAACCGGTGGCTGTTCGACCACGCGGAGACCGCCTCCGCCGACAGCCTCGACCGGGTCGCCGCGCTCGGCGGGGCCATGTCCGTGCAGAACCGGCTCTCCTTCCAGGGCGAGGCGTTCCTGCGCCGCTACGGCCCGGGCGCCGCCGCCGACGCGCCGCCGATCCGCGCCATGCTGGACCGGGGCCTCACCGTCGGGGCCGGCACCGACGCCACCCGGGTCTCCTCGTACAACCCCTGGATCGCGCTGCACTGGCTGGTCACCGGCCGCACCGTCGGCGACCTCACCCTGCGCCCGCCGCACAACCGCGTCGACCGGGAGACCGCGCTCGCCATGTTCACCACGGCCGGCGCCGCGCTCACCGGCGAGCAGGACGTCAAGGGCGTCCTGCGCCCCGGCAGCTACGGTGACCTCGCCGTGCTGTCGGAGGACTTCTTCGCCGTCCCCGACGCCGAGATCCCGCACATCGAGTCGCTTCTCACGGTGGTGGGTGGCCGCGTCGTCCACGCCGCCGGCGAGTACGAGGGCATCGACGAGCCGCTGCCGGCGCTCACGCCCGACTGGAGCCCGGTGGCGCGCTTCGGCGGCTACCGGGCGACGCCGGTCGCGGCCCGCTCGGGCGCCCGGCAGGCCGAACTGCTCGGGCAGGCCGCCGCGGAGTCGGAGCTGCACCGCCAGTGGCGGGCCCGCCGCGGGCAGGTCCCCGAGACCGCCGGCCCGGCGCTCGACCCCTGCTTCACCCACTGACCCGGTTCTCCCACCGACCGACCCCGTTCTTCCACCGACCCGGCCGCATCCGGCCGATCTCCCACCTGCTCCACCCCGACGAAAGGGCATACCCATGATCGACATCACCGAGGTCACCGCCGCTCCCGGCCCCGACCTGCTCACCCCCGACAACTGCGCGGTCCTCTTCGTGGACCACCAGCCGCAGATGTTCTTCGGCACCGGCAGCGGCGACCGCACCGCCATCATCAACGCGACCGTCGGCCTCGCCAAGGCCGCCAGGGCCTTCGACGTCCCGGTGGTCCTCAGCACCGTGGCCGCCGAGTCGTTCTCCGGCCCCCTCATGCCCCAGCTGGCCGGCGTCTTCCCCGAACACGAGGTCATCGACCGGACCACCATGAACGCCTGGGAGGACACCGCCTTCGTCGAGGCGGTCAAGGCGACCGGGCGCCGCAAGCTCGTCATCGCCGGGCTGTGGACCGAGGTCTGCGTCGTCCTGCCGGCGCTCTCCGCGCTCGCGCAGGGCTACGAGGTCTACGCCGTCACCGACGCGTCCGGCGGCGTCAGCCCCCAGGCCCACGAGCACGCCGTCCAGCGGATGACCCAGGCCGGCGTGGTGCCGGTGACCTGGGTGCAGGTGCTGCTCGAGTTGCAGCGTGACTGGGCACGCGCGGAGACCTACCTGCCCGTCATGGACGTGGTGAAGGAACACGGCGGCGCCTACGGGCTGGGCGTCGTGTACGCGCAGGCCGTCATCGGCGGCCACGCCGCCGGCTGACCCGAACCCCCCGATCGCACAGGACGTCAGGACGTCAGGAACAGGCGGTATCCGATGGACAGTGGACTGCTGGTGCTCCGGCTGGTGGTGGGACTCCTCATCGCCGGGCACGGAGTGCAGAAGGTCAGTTTCCTCCTGGGCGGCGCCGGACTGGCCGGCGGCACCGAGGAGTTCCGCCGCGACGGCTTCCGCGGTGGTGTGGTCACCGCGCTCACCGCCGGCGGCAGCCAGATCGGCGCGGGCCTTTTCCTGGCGGCCGGTCTCCTCACCCCCGCGGCCTCGACGGCCGCCATGGGGGTGATGACGGTGGCCGGCACCGTCAAGCGGCCCAAGGGGCTGTGGGTCCAGAACGACGGCTACGAGTACCCGCTGGTCCTCGTGGCCGTCGCGGGCGCCCTGGCCCTCACCGGGCCCGGCCGCTTCTCGCTCGACCACGCCCTCGGGTTGCCGGCCTGGCCGCTCGGGGCCGGTGTCGCGGCGATCGTGATCGGCCCGGCCGGCGGACTGGCCGCACGCGCGATCCTGCGCCGCCCGGCCGCACGCGCCATGGAGGGGACCACCCATGCGTAAGCTGCTCGCGGACGCGGCGCACACCCTCGTACCGCCCCGGGGCGACCGCCACGGTCCCCTGCCGCCGCTCCTGTTGGTGCTGACCGTGGTGACCGGCCTCGTGGACGCGGTCAGCTACCTCGCCCTCGGCCGGGTCTTCGTCGCCAACATGACGGGCAACGTGGTCTTCCTCGCCTTCGCCCTGGCGGGCACCCCGGGCCTGTCCGCGCCCGCGTCCCTGGTGTCGATGGTGTCGTTCCTCGTCGGCGCGGTGGCGGGCGGGCGCTTCGGCACCCGGTTCCCGGCCCACCGCGGACGGCTGCTCACCGCGGCCACGGCCCTCCAGGCCGTCCTGGTCGCCGGGGCGGTGCTCGCCGTCGCCCTCACGCACGGCGAGGTGACGAGCCCGGTGCGGTACGTCCTGATCGTGCTCCTGGGCATCGCCATGGGCCTGCAGAACGCGGTCGCCCGGCGGCTCGGCGTCCCGGACCTGACGACGACGGTCCTCACCCTGACCCTCACGGGCCTGGCCGCCGACTCCGCCCCGGCCGGCGGGGCGGCCCCCCGGCCGGGCCGGCGCGTCCTCTCGGTGCTCGCCATGTTCCTCGGCGCCCTGGCGGGCGCGCTGCTGCTGCGCCACGACGCGCTGCTCGCCGTGCTCGGCGCGGCGCTGCTGCTCCTGGTGGCCACGGCGGCGGCCGTGCACCGCCTGTCGGCCGCCGGGTCCGCCTGGACCGCGCCGCCGGCGTGAGACACACGGCGGCCCGGGACGCCCGCACCCCGGGTCGGAAGGCGGTCACCCCGGGCCGGTGACGCCGGCCCAGGACTCCCGCCGCTCGCGCTCGGTGTGGCCGCCCCAGACGCCGTAGTCCTGCTGGAAGACCTGCGCGAAGCGGCCGCAGGGGCCGCTCACCGGGCACTCGCGGCAGATCGCCCGGGCCCGCTCCTCGCGCTGCCGGCGGGCCGGGCCCCGCTCGCCGGGCGGCGAGAAGAAGACGGAGCTGTCCATGCCGCGGCACGCGGCGTCCACCTGCCAGGCCCACACCCGCAGCAGCGGCCGGGCCGGCGTCCTCGTGCGAGGGCTCCCTTGAGCACGGGTCACTGTCTCCTGCTCCTCCAAGGGCATGCGGGACACCTTTCGGATCGGTGAGGACGGGATGTGCTGCCTGTCCAGGACCTTAGGAGCCGTCGGCCGCCGGTCTTGTCGGCGGACGCACAGGGCATTGCCCGGCAGGGCACCCCCCTCGGCACCGGGCACGGACGGGACAGGGCCAGGGCGCGGACGGGCAAGTCACCGGGATCCGCGGCCTCTAGCGTCCTTCCCGTGCCGCCGGCCGACCCGCCCGGCGCCCACCCGAGTCACCGCACTCGAACACCCCTCATCCCTCTGGGAGTTGCCCCATGTCTCACGCCGAGAAGCCGACCGTCGTCCTCGTGCACGGCGCGTTCGCCGACGCCTCCAGCTACGCCGAGGTCGTCCCGCGGCTGATCGCCCGCGGCCTGGACGTCGTCGTCCCCGCCGTCCCCAACCGCAGCCTGCTCGGGGACGCCGCCTACGTCGCCTCGCTCGTCCGCCAGATCCCCGGCCCGGTCGTCCTGGTGGGCCACTCCTACGGCGGCGCGGTCATCACCGTCGCCGGCACCGAGGACAACGTGACCGCGCTGGTCTACCTGGCCGGCTACGCGCTGGAGGAGGGCGAGAGCCTCGGCGAGCTGCAGGGCCGCTTCCCGGACTCCGACCTCGCCGCCGCGCTCGTCTACACGCCCTTCCCGGTCGAGGGCTCGGACGAGCCCGGCACCGACGTCTCGGTCCGCCCCGACGCGTTCCCCGCGATCTTCGCCGCCGACGTCGAGCCGCGGCTCGCCGCCGTCCTCGCCGTGTCCCAGCGCCCGCTCGCCGCGCGGGCGTTCAGCGAGGCGGCCCCGCGGGCCGCCTGGAAGACCAAGCCCTCCTGGGGCCTGGTCGCCGCGGCCGACCACACCATCAACCCCGACGTGGAGCGCTACGGCTACCGGCGGGCCGGCATGACCACCGTGGAGGTCGACTCCTCCCACCTGGTGATGCTCTCCCACCCCGAGCGCGTCGCCGAACTGATCGAGAAGGCCGTCCGCGCCACCCGCGGCTGAGCCGGCCCACCCGTGTCCGCGGCCGCCACCGGGCGGCCGCCCTCGTCCCTCCCCAGGAGCCCGCAGTGAACCCACCCATCTCCCGCCGCACCGTCACCGCCTCCCTCGTCGGCGGCGTCGCCACCCTGGGCGCCGCCCTCGGCACGCCCGCCGCGGCCGCCGGACGCCACCGGGGCGGACCGCACCCCGGCCCCGAGAAGCCCACCGTCGTCCTGATCCACGGCGCCTTCGCCGACGCCTCCAGTTGGAGCGCCGTCATCGAGCGCCTGCTGCGGCAGGGCCACCGCGTCGTCGCCCCCGCCCTCCCGCTGCGCGGCCTGGCGAGCGACGCCGCCTACATCCGCAGCGTCATCGACAGCATCCCCGGGCCGCTCGTGCTGGTCGGTCACTCCTACGGCGGAGCCGTCATCAGCCAGGCCGCGGCCGGCGCCTCCCGGGTCAAGGCCCTCGTCTTCATCGCCGCGTTCGTGCCGGAGGTCGGCGAGAGCGCGCTCCAGCTCACCGGCAAGTTCCCCGGCAGCACCCTCGGGGAGGCCACCGTGCCGCAGCACTACCCGCTGCCCGGCGGCGGCGAGGGCGAGGAACTGGTCATCAGGCGCGAGCTGTTCCGCAAGCAGTTCGCGGCCGGCGTCCCCGCCCGGACCGCACAGGTGATGGCGGCGGGCCAGCGTCCCATCGCGCTGGCCGCGCTCCAGGAGCCGGCCACCGCCGCCGCGTGGAAGAAGATCCCCAGCTGGTACCTGGTGGCCACCGAGGACCGCAACATCCCGCCGGCCGCCGAGCGGTGGATGGCCGCCCGGGCCCACGCCCGGACCGTCACCGTCCGCGCGCCGCACGCGGTGTCCGTGAGCGACCCGGAGGCCGTCGGCGACCTGATCCTGAGCGCCGTCCGCTCCGTCCGGTCGGGTGACTGACATGCCCGCGACCCGGCCCTTCCCGACCCGAAGCCTCCCGACCCGCCGGCGCACCGGCCTCCTCGCCGCCGCCGTCGCGGCCGCCCTCGCCGCGGTCTCGGCCGGCTCCGCCACCACGGCGTCCGCCACGCCGACGTCCGCCACCGCGGTGTCCGCCACCACGGGGCACGCCGCTCCCCGCCCGCACGTGCGCTTCGTGGCCCACCTGGACCTCGCCGGCGGGCAGCGCCCGGAGAACATCGCCCTCGAACCCGGCGGCGGCACGGTCGTCACCTTCGCGTTCAGCCGCCAGGTCGCCCGGATCGCCCCCGACGGCACGGTGCGCGTGCTCGCCACCCTGCCCGAGCCCCCGGCCGGCTCCGCCACCCCCGTGCTGTCCTCGCCCTTCCTCGGCGGCATCGTCCGCGCCCACGACGGCACCCTCTACTTCCTCTACGCCACCGGCAGCGGCGACCTGACCGGCCTGTGGCGGCTGCGCCCGGGCGGCACCCCGCACCGCATCGCCGCCCTCCCGGCCGGCGGCCTGCCCAACGGCCTGGCGTTCGGCGCGGGGGAGCGGGAGCTGTACATCACCGACTCGGTCCTCGGCACCGTCTGGCGGGTGCCCGTCACCGGCGGCACGCCCACCCGCTGGGCCGCCACCCCCGAGCTGGCCCCCGCCGGCTTCCTCGGGGCCAACGGCGTCAAGATCCACCACGGGGCGGCCTGGGTCACCAACCTGGACCGGGGGACCGTCCTGCGCGTCCCGATCACCCGGCGCGGCACGGCGGGACCCGTCGAGACCCGGGCCACCGGCCTGGCCGGCATCGACGACTTCGCCTTCACCGGCCGCGGCGACACCCTCCTCGCCGCGGTCAACGAGCCCAACGTGATCGCCCTGGTGCGACCGGACGGCACCCACCGCACCGTGCTGACCGGCGCCGACGGCCTGCAGAACCCGACCTCGCTCGCGGTGCGCGGGGGCACCGTCCTCGTCGCCGGCGGCGCGTACTTCACCGACCAGGACCCCAACCTGCTGGCCGCCCGGCTCCGCTGACGCCGGGCAGTGCGCTCCTGGGCAAGGGCGCGTGCGCGCCGAGTGCCGTCGGCGCCGTCGCGTCTGCCACCGTTCCTACGTGATCGTTCATCGGATCACCAGCTCATCGGCTCGTCCGCGAAACGTCCGCGGCGAACGCCTGTCACAGGAGTAGCACGTTGCCCATACCAAGGCTGTCCGGCTCGCGCCCGCGGCGCACACCCCTGCGTCTGGCCGTCCTCGTCCTTGCCGTCCTGGCGGCGGCGGGCGCGGGGCTGCCCCCGGCCGGGGCGGCCCCGGCGGGCCCGGCCGACACCGGACCGTCGGCCGCCAAGCCGGCCGTCGAGCAGGTCTGCGACGCGCCCCGGCCGGGCCGGGTCGGGTGCTTCGCGCTGCGGCGCAACGACGTCGGCGGCGCACAGGGGGCCCTGACGTCCGCAGCGGCACCCGGCGGCTACGGACCTGCGGATCTGCGGAGCGCGTACGACCTGCCGGCCGGCGGCGGCGCGGGGCAGACCGTGGCCGTCGTCGTGGCCTTCGACGACCCGACGGCCGAGTCCGACCTCGCCGTCTACCGGGCGCAGTACGGCCTGCCGGCGTGCACCACTGCCAACGGCTGCTTCCGCAAGATCGACCAGCGGGGCGGCACCGACCACCCGAAGCCCCACGAGGGCTGGGCCGGCGAGACCTCGCTCGATCTGGACATGGTCTCGGCGGCCGCGCCGGGCGCGCACCTCCTGCTCGTCGAGGCCGACAGCGACACCTTCGCGGACATGTTCGCCGCGGTGGACCAGGCCGTCGCCCAGGGGGCCCGGTACGTCTCCAACTCCTACGGCAGCGCGTACGACAGCACGTCCGGCAGCGGCGAGGACCCGGCGCAGACCGCCGAGTTCGACGTCCACTACGACCACCCGGGCGTCGCGATGGTCGCCTCCTCCGGCGACCACGGCTACGGCGTCACCTACCCCGCCGCCTCCCGGCACGTGACCGCCGTCGGCGGCACCGCGTTGCGGCGGACCACCACCGGCACCCGCGGCTGGACGGAGTCGGTCTGGCGCAACAGCCAGGGCGGCACCGGCTCGGGCTGCTCGGCGTACGAGCCGAAGCCCGCCTTCCAGTCCGACACCGGCTGCGCCCGGCGGACCGTCTCGGACGTCGCCGCGGTCGCCGACCCGCTCACCGGCGTGGCCGTCTACCAGACCTATGGCGGCCCCGGCTGGGCCGTGATGGGCGGCACCAGCGCCTCCGCGCCGATCATCGCGGGCGTCTACGCGGCCGCCGGCACCCCCGCCGCGGGCAGCTACCCCAACTCCTACCCCTACTTCGAGCCGACCGCCCTCAACGACGTCACCGACGGCGCCAACGGCACCTGCGCGCCCGGCTACCTGTGCACCGCGACGACCGGCTACGACGGCCCGACGGGCCTCGGCACCCCGCGAGGCACGGCTGCCTTCCGCAGCTACCCGCAGGGCGCGGTGAGCGGCACCGTCACCGACTCCGCCGGGCACCCGCTGGCCGGCGCCACCGTGACGGCCGACGGCCACCGCACCGCCGCCACGGGGGCCGACGGGCACTACTCCCTCGCGCTGCCACCCGGCCGGTACGACCTGACCGCCGACCTGTACGGCTACCACGGCAGTACCGTCACGGGCGTCGAGGTCACCGAGGGCGGCTCGGCGACGGCGGGCTTCGCGCTGCGGGCGGCGGCCACCCGGACCGTCACCGGCAAGGTCAGCGACGGCTCCGGCCACGGCTGGCCGCTGTACGCGACGGTCACCGCCGACGGCGTGCCCGGCGCCCCGGTCTTCACCGACCCCGGCACCGGCCGCTACCGGCTCCGGCTGCCCGAGGGCCGGGCCTACACCCTGCGGTTCGCCGCCCAGTACCCCGGCTACCGGACGGTCACCAAGGAGGTCACCGTCGGCCGCGGGGCCAGGACCGTGGACGCCGCCATCCCCGTGGACGCCGAGGCGGCCACCGCCGCCGGCTACGAGCTTCGGCCCACCGGCCCCACCGAGCGCTTCGACACCGCGGGCACCGCGCCGGCCGGCTGGAGCGTCGCCAACGCCGACCGCACCACCGGCGGCTGGGAGTTCTCCGACCCGGGACACCGCGGCAACCACACCTCGGGCACCGGCGGCTTCGCCATCGTCGACAGCGACCACATCGGCGGCGGCGCCCACCAGGACAGCTCCCTGCTCAGCCCGGTCTACGACTTCAGCGGCTACACCAGTCCACGGCTCGCCTTCGACACCGACTACGTCAGCTACAACGGCCAGAGCGCCTCGGTCGACCTCACCACCGACGGCGGCACCACCTGGACCACCCTGAAGACCTGGAACACCCCGCTGACCGGCCACGTGGAGCTGCCGCTCACCGCGTACGCCGGCGCCAAGACCGTGCAGCTGCGGTTCCGCTTCGTCGCCACCTGGGGCTACTGGTGGCAGCTGGACGACATCTTCGTCGGCGACCGGCCCTACGTCCCGGTGAGCGGCGGTCTGGTGGCCGGCACCGTCACCGACGCCAACACCGGCGCCGGCGTCGTCGGAGCCACCGTCACCAACGCCGACGCCCCCGGCCAGTCGGCCGTGACCAGGGCGACCCCGGACGATTCGCGGCTGGGCGACGGCTTCTACTGGCTGTTCTCCGCCACCCCGGGCAAGCACTCCTTCACGACGACCAAGACCAGGTACACCGCCGCCGCCAGGAACGTGCGGGTGACACCCGACACCGTCACCCGGGCCGACCGCGCCCTCGACGCCGGGCGGCTCAGGATCACCCCGGCGGCCGTCGACAAGACGCTTCCCCGGGGCGGCACCGGCACCAGGAAGCTGACCGTCCGCAACACCGGCAGGGCGCCCGCCGCGTTCACCCTCACCGAGCAGCCCGGCGGCCTCCCCGCCCAGCCGGCCAGGGGCGCGCCGCTGCGCCTGGTGCCCGGCGACGCCTCCCCGCTGCGGCAGCGCCCCGGCACCTCCGGCGACG
This sequence comes from Streptomyces sp. NPDC048182, assembly GCF_043202555.1. Lineage (NCBI taxonomy): Bacteria > Bacillati > Actinomycetota > Actinomycetes > Kitasatosporales > Streptomycetaceae > Streptomyces > Streptomyces sp. NPDC048182. The sequence goes on from NZ_JBIDAQ010000008.1 coordinate 263,212, forward strand.
GGCCGGCACCGTCGACGGCGGCGCCCGCGGCCGCCGGTGACGCCTGGCAGCCGGTGACGAGCCTGCCGGCGGCCGTCTCGGACAACGCGGTCGCGGCGTACGGCGGCCGGATCTACTCCGCCTTCGGCTACACCGGCAGCGGCTACACCTCCGACCTGTACGCCTACGACCCCGCCGCCGGCACCTGGTCGAAGCTCGCCCCGGCGGCCGACGGCCGCGCCGCGCCGGCCAAGGGCTTCATCGACGGCAAGCTCTACGCCGTCGGCGGCTGGGGCACCGACGGCGCCCCCGACGCCAAGCTGGAGATCTACGACCCGGCGGCCGGCACCTGGACCACCGGCGCCCCCGCGCCCCGGCCCTACGCGGCCTCGGGCAGCGCGGTCCTGGACGGCAGGCTGTACGTCGTCGGCGGCTGCACCGCCACCTCCTGCAACACCAAGGAGGTCTACGCCTACGACCCGGCCGCCGACCGCTGGTCGGCCATGGCCCCCTACCCCGAGCCCATCTCCTGGAGCGCCTGCGGCGCGATCGACGACCTGCTCTACTGCGCCGGCGGCACGGCCGACGGCGGCGCCACCCAGCACGCCTACGCCTACGACCCCGTGACCGACGCCTGGTCACCGGTCGCCGACCTGCCGACCACCCTGTGGGGCGCGGCCCACGCCACGGCCAACGGCCTGCTGCTCACCGTGGGCGGCCGGGCCCCGGCCGGCGTCACCAACCAGAGCTTCGCCTTCGACCCGCGGGCCGGCACCTGGAGCGCGCTGCCCAACGTCGCCGCGCCGGTCTACCGCGGCGGCGCGGCCCCCGGCCTCTACCGCGTCGGCGGCAAGCGCGACAGCCTCCTCACCTCCCCGCCCGGCGCCGGGGTCGAGGTGCTGCCCGGCTACGACCGGGGCGACACCGTCGGGGACGTGCCCTGGCTCGGCGTCGACCGGCGGCAGGTCACGCTCCGCCCGGGGGCCGCCGTCACCGTGCGGGTCTCGCTGGACGCGGCGGTCGCCGAGGCCGCCGAACCGGGCACGTACCGGGCGGAGTTGAAGGTGCGCACCGACACGCCCTACCACGTCGCCGCGGTCCCCGTGACGATGACCGTCGCGCCCCGCCGACGCCGTTGAGCATGCGCCCCGGCCACCACTCACCCCAGCCCGGCGAGGCGCTCCCTGGCCGTGGCCACGTGCTGGGGGTTGGCCGCGGCACCGAGGGCGAGGCACCGGGCGTAGGCGTCGCGGGCCTGCTCCCGGTGGCCGGCCGCGAGCAGCGCGTCGGCGAGGTGGATCAGGGCGCGGCTCTCCAGGCCGGGGTTGCCGCTGCCGTGGGCGAGGTCCACGGCGGCGCGCAGGTGCTCGGCGGCCTCCGCCCAGTTCTCCAGGAGGGCGTAGGTCCGCCCGAGGGACGTCTGGAGGTTGGTGCGCGAGAAGGCCGCGCTGTGCGGCTCGATGCGGTCGCCGGCCTCGTCGAGGAAGGCGAGGGCGCCCAGGTGCTCGGTGACCGACTCCTCGTGCCGGCCTGCCTGCAGCAGGGTGTCGGCGTGGCTGCTCATGGCGTGCAGCGTGCCGTGCAGGTCGCCCGCGGCCTTGAAGAGCCGGGCGGCCTCGCGGTTGTGGGGCGTGGCTGCGGGATGGTCGCCGAGCAGGCTGAGCGCCCAGGCCGTGTAGCTGTGTGCCCAGCCCTGCTGCGGGAGGTCGCCGGCGCGGCGGGCCGCGGCGAGGGCGCGATCGGAGCGGTCGAGGCTGTCCCGGTGGCGGCTCTCGCAGATGAGCAGGGCCCAGGCGAGGTAGTTGAGGTGGACGGCTTCCAGGAGCGGATCGCCGAGCGCCTCTGCGGCGGCGGCGCCGAGGGCGCAGACCTCGGGCCAGTGGCCCCAGAAGATCCACTGGTCGGAGAACCAGTGCAGGGCGTCGGCGACCTCCACCACCCTCGCGTGCTCGCCCCGGGCGGACGCGGCGCGCAGGGCGGCGAGCCAGTTCAGGCCCTCCGCCTGGAGCCAGCGCCGGGCGTGCTCCGCGGTGGACAGGTCGACCAGGCCCAGAGGGTCCGGGGGCGGGGCGCCGTGCCCCGGCTCGTACCACCGGCCGGCCGCGACCGCCGTCTCCAGGAGCCAGTGGTGGAGCCTGGCGCGGGCCGCCGCGGTCTCCTCCTCGGCCTCCTCGGCGGCCAGCCGGTCCTGGGCGTACAGCCGCAGCAGGTCGTGCAGGCGGTAGCGCTCCCGGTCCGTGCCCAGCAGCCCCGTCTCGACCAGCTCCTCCAGGGCGTCCTCGGCGTCGAACACGTGCTGCCCGGTCAGCAGCGCGGCGCCGGCGGTGCCCGTGTCGGGGCCGTCGACGAGGGCGAGCAGGCGGAACAGCCGGGCGGCGCCGGGGCTGAGCTGGCGGTAGGAGAGGTGGAAGGCCGCCGAGACGCGCAGGTCGCCGGCGGCCAGGGTGTCCAGGCGGCGCTCCTGCGAGGCGAGGCGGTCGGCGAGGCGGCGCACCGTCCAGCCGGTGCGCGTCGCCAGCCAGTTGCCCGCCACCCGCAGGGCCAGCGGCAGGTGTGCGCAGCGCTCCGCGACCTCGGCGAGGGCGTCCGGGTCGGCCTCCGCGCGCTCCCGGCCGACGACGGCGGTCAGGCAGGCGGCGGCCTCGGCGGGCGACAGCTCGCCGAGCGGCAGGCGGTGCACGCTCTCCAGCCCCGTGAGCATCCGCCGGCTGGTGATCACGACCATCCCCGCGCCCGGGCTCGGCAGCAGCGGGCGGACCTGCGCCTCGTCGCGCGCGTTGTCCAGGACCAGCAGGCAGCGCCGCTCCGCCACGGCCCGCCGGCACAGCTCCGCGTGGCCCTGCGGTCCCGCCGCGACCAGCTCCCGGTCGGCGACGCCCAGGGCCTTCAGGACGTGCAGCGCCAGCTCGGCCGGGCCGGGCGGATCGTCGTCCATGCCGCGCAGGTCCACCATCAGCTGCCCGTCGGGGAACCGGTCGGCCAGCGCAAGGGCGGCGTGCAGGACCAGGGTGGTCTTGCCCGTCCCCGGCGCCCCCGAGACCGCGACCACCGCGGGGCGCCCGCCGGACTCCTGGCCGGCCAGGGCCGTCAGCCGGGCCAACTGCGCCTCACGGCCCACGAAGTCGTCGATGTCCCGGGGGAAGGCGCGCACGTCGGCGAGGCCGCGGCGGGGGCTGCGGCCGAGCCGGGCGGCGGCCAGCAGCCGTGCCCGTTCCGCCTCGCCCAGTTCGAGTCCGTCCGCCAGCGCGGCGACCGTGCCCCGCTGCGGAGTGGTCCGCCGGCCCCGTTCGAGATCACCGATCCCGCGGGCGCTCACCCCTGACGCCTCCGCCAGCGCCTCGATCGTCAGCGACGCCGCCAGCCGCGACCGCCGCAGCAGCGCCCCGAACTCCAGCTGCCCCGCGTCCGCCATCCCGCCCCACCCCGCCCCTGCACCGCCGTACTTGGTGATCAGGCATCGTATATGCCTCTGGCCTGGTCAGCGGTGGTGCCGATGAGTTCTCGCTCTGCTGTTCGAGACCTCATACCAGAGTGGGACGCATCCCGGGGGAGTTCCCCAACTCCTCACCGCGCGACGTGCGGGCGACTACCGTCGGTGTCCGTCGGGTGACGCGTTCCGGGGCTCCGGTGCGTCTGCCGACACCGCGAGCACCCGCCCGACGGACCAGTACGAGGACCTCGATGTCGCATCTCCGCGCCCCGGCCGCGCGAGCGGACCGCCGCGAGGGCGGACGGCACGGCCGGCCGGCCGCCCGTACCGCCCCCGCGCTGCCCGAGACCCACATACGGCCCCAACTGCTGCGCCTGGCCGTGCTGCCACCCGTCGCGGTCGCGCTCAGCGGCTGCGCGGTCGTGCTGTTCACGGTCCGCTCCACCGGTGTCCGGCCAGGCGCCGTGCTGTGGGGCGTGCTCGGTGGCGCGGTCTTCGTGACCCTGGTGGCCGTCGGCATCGCCGCCGTCGCCGCCGACCGCGCCGCCCGCTCGGTGCACGACCGCGTCGGCGCCCTGCGCCGCAGCACCGCACGCGCGGAGGGCGACCTGCGCGGCGTGGTCGACGCGCTGCGGCGCGGCGAGGTCCCGCCCCGGCGTGCGCCGCGCCGCGGGCCGCCGGCCGGTGCCGACGACTTCGACCTCCTCGCCGCCGACCTCTCCCGCGCGCACGAGGGCGCCGTCACCGCCGTCGTCCGGGCCGCCCAGCTCTCCAGCCAGGTCGGCAGCGAGCAGAAGCTGGAGGTCTTCGTCAACCTCGCCCGGCGCCTGCAGTCGCTGGTGCACCGCGAGATCTCGCTCCTGGACGAGCTGGAGAACGAGATCGAGGACCCCGACCTCCTCAAGGGCCTCTTCCACGTCGACCACCTCGCCACCCGCATCCGCCGGCACGCCGAGAACCTCGCGGTGCTCGGGGGCGCCGTCTCCCGGCGGCAGTGGAGCAACCCCGTCGACATGACCGAGGTGCTGCGCTCGGCCATCGCCGAGGTCGAGCAGTACTCGCGGGTCCGCCTGGTCCCGCCCGTCGACGGCACCCTGCGCGGCCACGCCGTCGCCGACGTCATCCACCTGCTCGCCGAACTCGTCGAGAACGCCACCCTGTTCTCCGCCCCGCACACCGAGGTGCTGCTCCGCGCCGGACTCGTCACCTCCGGGCTCGCCGTCGAGGTCGAGGACCGCGGGCTCGGCATGCCCGTCGCCGAGCAGAACCGGATGAACGCGCTGCTCGCCGACCCGGACCAGGTCAACGTCGGCCGCCTGCTCGCCGACGGCCGCATCGGGCTGTTCGTCGTCTCCCAGCTCGCCAAGCGGCACGGCATCTCCGTGCGGCTCCAGTCCAACATCTACGGCGGGATCCAGGCCGTCCTGATCCTGCCGCAGAGCCTGCTGGGCTCGGCGCCGGACGCCGGCGACGAGGGCGCCGGCCTCGTGGGGGAGGTGACCGGACCCGAACCGGCGCCGGTGCCGATGTCGTTGCCGGCACCGGTGTCGACGCCTGTGCCCGCCCGGCCGCAGCCGCAGCCCGTGGCACCCGCCCCCGTCGCACCGCCGCGCCTCCGCCCGGTGGAGCCCCCGCCCACGGACGGCCCCGCGCCGCTGCCCCTGCGCGGCGCCGGGCGGGACCGGGCCACCCCGGCCGGCGCGGTGCCCGGCGTGCGGTCCGAGGACCGCGCGGCCCTCGCCGAGCACACCGCCGTCCTCGCCGAGCACAGCGCCGTCCCGCCCCTGCCGCCGCTCGGCGCCGTGCGCGGCACCATCGGCAAGCCCCACCTGCCCCGCAGGCGTGCCCAGGAGCACCTCGTGCCCCAGCTCCGCGGCGGCCCCGTGCCCCGGCAGGAGGGCGACGACCCGGCCGGCCACGATCCCGGCCTGATGGCGGCCTTCAGACGCGGCGTCAGCCTCGCGGAGGCCCAGCAGCACCTGGAGCGGACCGAGCTGACCGAGCTGCCGGAGCAGCAGGAGCGCCGGAAGCCGGTCCACCGCGACCACGCCGGGTGACCGCCGAGCCCACGCCGGACGATCACCGCGCCCACCCCCCACCTGACGACCTTCCCACCCCCAAGGAGTCGATCCCCCATGGCGAGCGATGCGCCGACCGGCCATGTTTCCGACCTCGACTGGCTGATGAGTGGCCTCGTCCAGCGCGTACCCCACACCACCAGCGCGGTGCTGCTGTCCTGTGACGGGCTGGTCAAGTCCGTGCACGGCCTCGACGCGGACTCCGCCGACCACATGGCGGCCCTCGCCTCCGGCCTCTACTCCCTCGGCCGCAGTGCGGGCATCCGCTTCGGTGACGGCGGCGAGGTGCGGCAGGTCGTCGTGGAGCTGGACTCGACGCTGCTCTTCGTCACCACGGCAGGGTCCGGCACCTGCCTCGCCGTCATGGCCGGCCGCGAGGCCGACGCGGCCGTCCTCGGCTACGAGATGGCCATGCTGGTCAAGAGCGTCCGCCCCTACCTGGTGACCGCGCCCCGGCAGCAGCACGCCGTCGAACCGCCGGCGATGAGGCCTTGAGGGTGGCCGCGGCCGGCGACGGGCCATGGCTCGACGACGCGGCCGGCCGCCTGGTGCGCCCCTTCACCGTCAGCAACGGGCGCACCCGGCCCACCGTCGCGCTCGACCTCATGTCCCAGGTCATGGCCACCGGCGCCACCCCGCTCGGCTATCTGGGCCCCGAGCACGCCCAGGCCCTCGACCTGTGCCGGGCGCCCCTGCCGGTCGCCGAGCTGTCCGCGCACCTGAGGCTGCCGGTGGCGGTCACCAAGGTTCTGCTCTCGGACCTTCTCGACTGCGGGGCGCTGACCACCAAACCCCCCGCCGAGTTCCACCACGACCCCACGGACCGGGACCTTCTGGAGGCAGTGCTCGATGGACTACGACGACAGCTCTGACCCCTTCCCCACCGCGCTGAAGATCCTCGTCGCTGGCGGCTTCGGGGTCGGCAAGACCACCTTCGTCGGCGCGGTCAGCGAGATCGCGCCGCTGAGCACCGAGGAACTGCTCACCACGGTCAGCGCCGCGACCGACCGGCTCGACGGCATCGAGAACAAGCGCGAGACGACCGTGGCCATGGACTTCGGCCGCATCACCCTCGACCCGCGGCACGTCCTGTACCTGTTCGGCACGCCGGGACAGGAGCGGTTCTGGTTCATGTGGGACGAACTGTGCGAGGGCGCGCTCGGCGCGGTGATCATCGCCGACACCCGGCGCCTGGAGGAGTCCTTCGCCGCCGTCGACTTCTTCGAGGAGCGCGGCCTCGGCTTCGTCGTCGCGGTCAACGAGTTCGACGGGGCGCACCGCTACGACCCCGAGGAGATCCGGATCGCCATGGACCTCCCGCCGGAGGTGCCCGTCGTGCCCTGCGACGCCCGCATCTCCAGCTCCGGGGTGCAGACCCTGCTCACCCTCGTACGCCACCTCATCGCCCACACACCGGCCACCGCCCCGGAGTACGGCGCCCGCAGGTGACGCCCGGGACACGTCCGAGACAAGGGAGCCCGCCCATGAGCTACGACCCGCCGCGCCCGGCCGGCCGGCTGCTGCTCACGCCCGAGGACCGGGAGGCGCCCGCCCGGGTGCGCCGGCTGCGCGGGCTGGGCCTCGCGCAGCGCCCGGAACCGGCCCTCGACGCCTTCGCCCGCGACCTCGCGGGGCTCACCGACGCGCCGTACGCGATGGTCAACTTCCTGGTGGAGGGCGGGCAGTTCTTCGCCGGGCTGCGGGCACCCGAGCCCGCGCCCGGCAGGGACGGCGCCCGGCCCGTGTTCGGCCGTCACCAGGCCCGCGACCACGGCTTCTGCCCGCACGTCGTGGTGCGGCGCAAGGCGCTGGTCCTGGAGGACGTGCGCGACTACCCGCGCTTCGCCGGCAACCCGGTCGTCGACGAGTTCGGCATCCGCTCCTACCTCGGCGCACCGCTGATCGACAGCACCGGGACGGCGCTGGGCACGGTGTGCGCCGCCGACGTCCGGCCGCGGAGCTGGGGGACGTCGGGCCTCGCGGCCATCAAGTCGGCGGCGGCCGACCTCGTACGGCGCATCGAGCGGAGCGCTGCGGACGGGCTGCCGCTCTGACCGGCCGGGCGGTGTGAAGGAGAGCTGCCGGGGCGGTTAAGAAATGCTCGATGGACCGGGGGCGGGCCGGTACGGCAGATTGCTGTGTGATCCCCCTCGCCTCCCGGATGCGGGCCGCTTCGGCATGTCCACCGCCGGGATCTCACCCCCGTCAGGAGCCGTAGCGTTGAAGGCGCTGGTCAAGGAGAAGGCGGAGCCCGGACTGTGGCTCGCGGACGTGCCCGAGCCCGCCGTCGGGCCCGGTGACGTGCTGATCAAGGTGCTGCGCACCGGCATCTGCGGCACCGACCTGCACATCCGGGCCTGGGACGGCTGGGCGCGGCAGGCCATCGCCGCGCCCCTCGTCGTCGGCCACGAGTTCGTCGGCGAGGTCGTCGAGACCGGCCGCGACGTCACCGAGGTGAAGACCGGCGACCGGGTCAGCGGCGAGGGCCACCTGGTGTGCGGCAAGTGCCGCAACTGCCTGGCCGGCCGGCGCCACCTGTGCCGCGCCACCGTCGGGCTCGGCGTCGGCCGGGACGGGGCGTTCGCCGAGTACGTCGTGCTGCCGGCCGGCAACGTCTGGGTGCACCGCGTCCCCGTCGACCTCGACGTCGCCGCGATCTTCGACCCGTTCGGCAACGCCGTGCACACCGCCCTGTCCTTCCCGCTGGTCGGCGAGGACGTCCTGATCACCGGCGCCGGGCCGATCGGCCTGATGGCGGCGGCCGTCGCGCGGCACGCCGGGGCCCGGAACGTGGTCGTCACCGACGTCAGCGAGGAGCGGCTCCAGCTCGCCCTCAAGGTCGGCGTGAGCCTCGCCCTGAACGTCTCCGGCAACACCATCGCCGACGGCCAGCGCGAGCTGGGCCTGCGCGAGGGCTTCGACATCGGCCTGGAGATGTCCGGCCGCCCCGAGGCACTGCGCGACATGATCGCCAACATGACGCACGGCGGCCGGATCGCCATGCTCGGCCTGCCCGCCGAGGAGTTCCCGGTCGACTGGGCCCGCATCGTCACCTCCATGATCACGATCAAGGGCATCTACGGCCGGGAGATGTTCGAGACCTGGTACGCCATGTCCGTCCTCCTGGAGGCCGGCCTCGACCTGGCCCCGGTGATCACCGGCCGCTACGGCTACCAGGACCACGAGGCGGCCTTCGCCGACGCGGCGAGCGGTCGCGGCGGCAAGGTCATCCTCGACTGGACCGTCTGAGCCGTACCCCCGTCCGCCAAGCGATTCTTCCTCTGGAGCCCCCGTGTTCGACTCCGTGCGCGACGACCTGCGCGCCACCCTCGACGAGATCCGCGCCGCCGGCCTGCACAAGCCGGAGCGGGTCATCGGCAGCCCGCAATCCGCGACCGTGGACGTCACCGCCGGCGGCCGCCCCGGCGAGGTCCTCAACTTCTGCGCCAACAACTACCTCGGCCTCGCCGACCACCCCGAGGTGATCGCCGCCGCCCACGCCGCCCTGGACCGCTGGGGCTACGGCATGGCCTCCGTGCGCTTCATCTGCGGCACCCAGGAGGTCCACAAGGAGCTGGAGGCCCGCCTCTCGGCCTTCCTCGGCCAGGAGGACACGATCCTCTACTCCTCCTGCTTCGACGCCAACGGCGGCGTCTTCGAGACCCTCCTCGGCGAGCAGGACGCGGTGATCTCCGACGCCCTGAACCACGCCTCGATCATCGACGGCATCCGGCTGTCCAAGGCCCGCCGCCTCCGCTACGCCAACCGCGACCTCGCCGACCTGGAGACGCAGCTCAAGGAGGCGTCCGGCGCGCGCCGCCGCCTGATCGTCACCGACGGCGTCTTCTCCATGGACGGCTACGTGGCCCCGCTGCGCGAGATCTGCGACCTGGCCGACCGCTACGACGCCATGGTCATGGTCGACGACTCGCACGCCGTCGGCTTCGTCGGCCCCGGCGGGCGCGGCACGCCCGAGCTGCACGGCGTCATGGACCGCGTCGACATCATCACCGGCACCCTCGGCAAGGCGCTCGGCGGCGCCTCCGGCGGCTACGTCGCCGCCCGCGCCGAGATCGTCGCCCTGCTGCGCCAGCGCTCGCGCCCGTACCTGTTCTCCAACACGCTCGCCCCGGTGATCGCCGCCGCCTCCCTGAAGGTCCTCGACCTGCTGGAGTCCGCCGACGACCTGCGGGTGCGGCTCGCCGAGAACACCGAGCTGTTCCGCCGCCGGATGACCGAGGAGGGCTTCGACATCCTCCCCGGCGACCACGCCATCGCCCCCGTCATGATCGGTGACGCCTCCGAGGCCGGCCGGATGGCCGAGCTGCTCCTGGAGCGCGGGGTGTACGTGATCGGCTTCTCCTACCCGGTCGTCCCGCAGGGCAAGGCCCGCATCCGCGTCCAGCTGTCGGCCGCCCACTCCACGGCCGACGTGGACCGGGCGGTGGACGCGTTCGTCGCGGCGCGCGCGGAGCTGGAGGCCGCGGGGCGGGGATGAGTGGGTGCGCGGTCCCGGACTGAGTACGGCTACTTAGGAGCGGCGGACGGCGCGTCCCGAGACTGGGCGCATGAGACGACACCCTGGTCCGGTCCGCAGCGCCCCGCCCGCCCCGCGCCGCCTTCCGCTCACCCTCGCCACCACGGCGCTCGCCGCCCTGGCCCTCGTGTCCTGCGGCACCGAGCGGCCGGGCGGGTCGGGCGCCGCGGCGTCCTCGGGCGGGTCCCGCACCGTGGCGTCCCCGGGCCGGGCGGGCGGCGCTGCCGCCGCCCCGCCGGACGCGACCGCCGCCGACCGCCCAGGTGTGTGCGGCCCGGCTGTCCTCAGGCCGGCTGCGCAACCCGGACGAACCTCGGATGGGTCATGCGAGCCCGTTGCCGCCCGGCCCGGCGCCGCAGCCGCCCGGCCCGGCGCCGCAGCCGCCCGGACCGGTGGCGACACCGCCGGACGGTCCGGTGGAGCCGGCCTTGCCCACGGAGGGTCCGGAGGTGAACCTGTCCGCCCTCGACTGGTGCGCGGCGAGCCTCCACGAGGAGCGTGTCACGCAGGCGCTCACGGCCCTTGAACGCCCTGGTCCCACCCGGGTCAGGCACGCCCTCCACGGGCTCGGCTACCCCGACGCCCGCATCCACGGCCTGCGGCGGATCGGCACGGCCACGCGGTTCTTCCTCGATCTGCGCCAGAACGGCGGTCGGCTCTGCGCAGTGGGCACGGCCGCCGGGGCCGAGACCGTCGTCGAGGGGTTCGCCGGCCCCCTGAGCGGCCCGTTCACCCCGTACGGGTGAGAGAATCGGCAGCGTGATCGAAGCGCGGCGGCTGCACATCCTCCGAGCGGTGGCCGACCATCGCACCGTGACGGCGGCTGCCGCCGCGCTGTACCTCACGCCCTCGGCGGTCTCCCAGCAGCTGGCCGCCCTGGAGCAGGAGACCGGCCACCGCCTGGTCGAGCGCGGCGCCAAGGGCGTCCGGCTGACCCCGGCCGGCGAGATCCTGCTCGGCCACACCAACGCCGTACTGGCCCAGCTGGAGCGCGCCGAGGCCGAGCTGGCCGCCTACGGCTCCGGCGAGGCCGGCACAGTCACCGTGGCCGCCTTCGCCACCGGCATCGCCCTGGTCGTCGCGCCCGCCCTGGCCCGGCTCGGCGGCTCGGCGCCCGGCATCCGCATCCGCGTTCAGGACGCCGAGGGCGACGCCAGTCTGCCCATGGTCCTGGACCGGCAGGTCGACGTGGCCGTGGCCGTCGAGTACCGCGGGGCGCCGGCCGCCGACGACCCGCGGCTGACCCATGTGCCGCTGTACGCCGAGCCGTTCGACGCCGTCGTCCCGGTCGACCACCGCCTCGCCGACGCCCCCGAGGTGCCGCTGGCCGAGCTGGCCAAGGATCCCTGGATCGGCCCCTACCCCGGCAACCCCTGCCACGACGTGGTGGTCCTGGCCTGCGAGAGCGCCGGCTTCCAGCCCCGCCTGGAGCACTCCTCCGACGACTTCCGCGCGGTGGTGTCCCTCGCCGCGGGCGGCGCCGGGGTGGCGCTGGTGCCGCGCTCGGCGCTGCGCGGCATGGACCTCGCCGGGGTGGTCGTCCGCCCGGTCGACGGCGTCGCGCCCACTCGCCGGGTCTTCGCCGCCGTGCGCCGGGGAGCGGAGGGGCATCCGCTGATCCGGCCGGTCCTGGCGGCGCTGGCGGCGGTCGCCGAGCGGTGACCCGCTTCCGTCGCGTCTCACATCTGGGATAGCATCCCGGATGTGAGTCACCCGATACCTGCCGACGACGCGGCCGACGCCACCGCCGTGGACGCCCGGCTCGCCGCCCGCCTCGCCGAGCTGCGCGCCGAGCGCGGCTGGTCGCTGGGGGAGCTGGCGGAGCGCAGCGGCGTCAGCCGCTCCACCCTCTCCCGCGCCGAGCGCGCCGAGATCAGCCCCACCGCCGCCCTGCTGAACCGCCTGTGCGCCGTGTACGGCCGGACCATGTCCCGGCTGCTCAGCGAGGTCGAGGCGGAACCCGCGCTGCTGGTGCGGGCCGACGAGCAGCCCCGCTGGGAGGACCGGGCCGCCGGCTTCGTCCGCCGCTCGGTCTCCCCGCCGCACGCGGGCCTGCGCGGCGAGCTCGTCGAGGGCCGGCTCGCCGCCGGCGCCGACCTCGCCTACGACCGGCCGCCCGTGCCCGGCCTGGAACAGCACATCTGGGTCCTGGAAGGGGCCCTCGAGGTGACCGCGCAGGACGTCGAGCACCATGTCGCCACCGGCGACTGCCTGCGGCTGCGGGTGTGGGGGCCGACCCGGTTCCGGTGCGCCGGCGCCGGGGACGCGCGCTACGTCCTCGCGGTGGTGCTGCCATGAGCACCGTGCGCCGCGCCGACGCCCCCGCCCTGACCGCCCTCCTCGACGACCTGGCCGGCCTGCTGACCGACACCGTGGACAGCGGCGCCTCGGTCGGCTTCCTCGCCTCCTTCGACCACGCGGAGGCCACCGCGTGGTGGCGGGAGCGGGTCGCCGCCGTGGCCGCCGGACGGCTCTTCGTCTGGGTGGCCGAGGAGGACGGCCGGGTCACCGGCACGGTGAGCATCGCCCTGCCGGACAAGCCCAACAGCCGCCACCGCGCCGAACTGGTCAAGCTGATGGTCTCGCCCACGGCCCGCGGCAAGGGGGTCGGCCGCGCACTGCTGACCACCGCCGAGCGCGCCGCCGCCGGCCTGGGCATCACCCTGCTCCACCTGGACACCGAGACCGACAGCCCCGCCGAGCGCCTCTACCGCGGCGCCGGCTGGACGCCGGCCGGCGTCATCCCCGACTTCGCGGAGAACCCCGCGGGCGTCCTGCGCCCGGCGACGGTGTACTTCAAGCGCCTGGGCGCCGTTCCGGCCGGCGGGTGACTGTCGGTGGCTGCGGCTACGGTGCCTGACATGCCGGACGCCGAAGACGTACGCCGTATCGCCCTGTCCCTGCCGGACACCACGGAGAAGACCGCCTGGAGCATGCCGACCTTCCGGGTGGCGGGCAAGATGTTCGCCACGCTGCCCGAGGAGGAGACCTCCCTCGCGGTGCGCTGCCCCAAGGAGGAGCGCGACGAGCTCGTGCTGGCCGAGCCGGGGAAGTTCTGGATCGCCCGGCACGAGGCGCAGTTCGCCTGGGTGCGGGCCCGGCTCGCGGCCCTGGAGGACGAGGGCGAGCTGCGCGACATCCTCGCCGACTCCTGGCGCCAGGCGGCCCCGACGGGCCTCCTCGACGCCCACCCCCGGCTGGGGCTGCCGCCCGGACGGTGAAATCCCCTCGGGATTGTCAGTGCCCCGTGCCATGATCCCGGGGCAGTGGGTCTGAGGGCGCCGGCGGGGAGAGGTGGACGGCATGAGGGGGACATCGGCAGGGCCGGTGCATCCGGAGACGAGGGGCCGGAAGGCCGCCCGGCCGCTCTGGTCACGGGACTTCGCCCTGTTCTTCACCGCGCGGGCCGTCGCCCGGCTCGGCGACACCATGCTGCCCGTCGCGCTCGCCGTCGGACTGCTCCAGCACGGTTACGGGGCGGGCGCCGTCGGCCTCGCCATGGCGGCCACCGCCGCCGCCTTCGCCGGCCTGGTGGTCTTCGGCGGGGTCCTCGCCGACCGGTTCAGCACCCGCAAGCTGATGATCGGCGCCGACGCCGTGCGCCTGGGCACCCAGGCCCTGACCGCGGCGCTCTTCTTCTCCGGCCATGTGGTGCTGTGGGAGATCTGCGCCATCGGGTTCGCCAACGGCGTCGCCGCCGCCGTCTTCCAGCCGGGCGTCGCCAGCACCGTGCCCCGGCTCGCCGCCGACGTCCAGGGTGCCAACGGCGCGATACGCGTCGCCGAGTCCGCGGCGCAACTGGCCGGTCCCGCCGTGGCGGGCCTGCTGGTCGGCGTCGCCTCGCCCGGCGGCGTCTTCGCCGCCCACGCCGCCACCTACGCCGTCAGCGGCGCGTGCCTGCTGCTCATGCGGCTGCCCGCGCTCCCGGCGGGCGCGCGCGGGGCGAGCCGCGGCGCGCGGGCGTTCCGGGGCGAACTGGTCGAGGGCTGGCGGGAGTTCCGCTCCAGGCAGTGGCTCTGGAGTGTCATCGCCGTCTGGTGCGTCTACATGATCGCCGTCTGGGGACCCACCATCCCGCTGGTCGCGACCGAGGTGGTGCAGCAGCACGGCGCCCGCGCCTACGGCCTGGTGAACTCCGCGCTCGGCGCCGGGACCGTGGCCGGCGGTCTCCTCGCCCTGCGGCTGCGCCCCCGGCGCATGCTCCGGGCCGGCGCGGTCGCCCTGGTCGGCTTCGCCGCCTTCCCCTCGGCTGTCGGCGCCGGGCTCGGTGTGCCGGTCATGGCGGCCGGGGCGGCCGTCGCGGGGGCCGGCATGTCCTTCTGGGGCGTGATGTGGGCGACCAGCGTGCAGACCCAGGTCCCGGCCGACGTCCTGAACCGCATCCATGCCTACGACGTGGCCGGCTCCCTGGCGATGATGCCCGTCGGCCAGGCCCTCGCCGGCCCGGCCGCCGCCGCCCTCGGCGCAGACCAGGTGCTGCTGGTGGCCGGCGCGGTGAGCTTCGCCGTCTGCTTCGCCCTGCTGGCGATACCGGCGGTGCGCGGCCTGGTCCGTGCCGATCCGGTGACCACAGGACCCGTGGCCGGGACCCCGGCACCGGCACCGGCGCCGGCCCCCTGCGCCGAACCCGGTTAGCGCGTGGCCGCCGTGAAGGCGGTGACGCGCTCCCGCAACGAGCGGGCGTCCAAGCCATGGGCGGCGAGGTGCTCCTGCGGGTTCCCGTAGCGGCGCAGCTCGCGCCGGCCGACGCCGAGCCCCAGGACCCGGTGCGGACGGTCGGTCAGCGCCTCGTTCACGGCCCCCGCCGAGGTGCCCGCCAGGTACGGCTCGACCAGGACGACGTCCGTGCCCGCCGCCTCGGTGGCCCGGCGCAGGGCGGCCGCGTCGAAGGGGCGGACGGTGGTGGCGTACAGGACACTCACGTCCAGGCCCTCCGTCGCGTCCAGCACGGCGTCGAGCAGCGGTCCGACGGCGACGACCACGCCCCGGCGGCCCTCCCGGACGGTGCGCAGGCGCCGGCCGTCGACCGGGTGCCCCTCGCGGTTGCCCTGCGCGGACAGCCGCACGTACACCTTGTCGTCCCCGGCGGCGACCGCGTGCCGGAGCAGCGTCTCGGCCTCGTCCGGGTGCCCCGGCACGTGCACGGTCCAGCCGTCCAGCGTGTCGAGCAGTGCCACGTCACCGGGCGCCATGTGGGTGAAGCCGCCGGCGGGCCAGTCGTAGGAGCCGCCGGCGCTCACCAGCACCGCGCCCACCCCCTGGTGCCCCAGGTCCAGCTTGACCTGCTCGAAGGGCCGCTCGACCAGGAAGCTCGCGAAGGTGTGCACGACGGGCCGCAGCCCGGTCAGCGCCATCCCCGCGCCGGCCCCGATCAGCAGCTGCTCCCGGATGCCGACGTTGACCACGCGGTCGGGATGGCGCCGCAGGGCCTCGGCGAAGCCGTCCCTGCCGATCTCGGCGAGGACCAGGGCGACGCGCGGATCCTCGTCGAGCAGACGGGTGAGGACGGGGTGGAAACGGTCCCGCATGGTGTCCATGGAGGGCTCCTCCGAAGTGCAGGCGCAGGTGTGAGGGCGTAGGGGATGGGGCTGGGACTGGGGCTGGAGGCCGGGGTTCAGGCGGGCTTGGGCTCGACGCGGGCCACGACCGCGTGCGGGCGTCCCGGGTGCGGCGCGGTGAAGGCGGTGTACAGCGCCTCGTGGTCCCGGCCGTCCGCGGTGGCCACCGACCAGCCGGCGGCCTCGAAGCGGGCCGCGATGCCGCCGGGGCGGGCGTGGCTCGCGGAGGCGTTGTCCACCACGACGGTGTGCAGCCGCTCCAGCCCGGCGGGACCGGCGAAGGCGACGGCCTCGTGGTTGCTGCCCTCGTCCAGCTCGGCGTCGCCGGTCAGCACCCACACCGCGGCCCCGTCGAGTCCCTGGGCGCGCAGCCCGAGCGCGGTGCCGACGGCGAGCGGCAGGCCGTGCCCCAGCGAGCCGCTGCCGATCTCCACGCCGGGCACCAGGGTGCGGTCGGGATGGTGGCCGAGCGGGGAGTCGTACGCCCCGAACCCGGGCAGCCAGTCCGTCGGCACGAACCCCTTGGCGGCCAGCACGGCGTAGTACGCCATCGGACCGTGCCCCTTGGACAGCAGGAACCGGTCCCGCCCGGGGTCGGCCGCCCGCCGCGGGTCCACGCGCAGCACCCGGTCGTAGAGCACCCACAGCACGTCGAGCGTGGACGTGGCCGCCGGGCCGTGCTTCTCGTCGCCGGTCATCAGCGACATCAGTCCGGGCAGGTCGGCGTAGGTGTACGCCCGCCCGGTCTCCTCGGTGGTCGTCATGCGTCCGATCGTGCGACCTCGATCGGACTTGAGGTCAAGAGGCGACGGACGCCCGGTAAGCGATGCGCGACCACGGGCCCGAGTGCGGTATGGTTTTCCTGCGCGTTCGGCCCGGGGAAAGCCCAGGTCAGGCGGGCAACGGGACGTGGCGCAGCTTGGTAGCGCACTTGACTGGGGGTCAAGGGGTCGCAGGTTCAAATCCTGTCGTCCCGACTGGAGACAGTCGCAGATCAGGGCCGGTTTCGGAGCCATCCGAAACCGGCCCTTGATCATTCCTGGGGACCAGCTGGGGACCGGCGCCCTTGACCGGGTTCAGCGGGCCGCGACCGTGGACGGCGCCACGGCAACCTGGTCGTCGTGAGCCAACCTCGGATGAGGGTCGCGGCCCGGCTGCCGTTGCGAAAGCAGTCGACGAGCGTGCCCAGGAGCCTCACGTCGGTAGTCCGGGCGACCAGACCGCTTTCCTCGACGCTTCCCCCGGGCAGTTCGACGGTGCCGCGGCGGTGCCGTCCCAGCAGGACGCCCTGCTCGCCGAGCAGGATCGCGCCGACGCCGACGGCCGCGTGGGCGGCGGGGGCTCGGGAGCTGCGGGGTCGGCTGGAGACGCGTGCCGTCCGGTCGGCGAGCCGCCGAGCGCGGATGAGCTGCTGAATGACCGTGGCATTCTCGTCGGGGTGCGGAAACAGGCTGCGCATACTCCTCGGCCGTCATCGGCATGGGGCGGCCCGTCCGGGTCGATGCGCGCGATGTCCTCTGAGCGGAGGAGGTCCTTGAAGGAGGCGTACGGGCTGACCCGCTGGACGATGACGTCGAGTTCCCGCCCGGTGTCCCGGTCGTGGAAGCCGGCCGCCGACGCGGCGGGCACGGGGCGGGGCGCGGCGGTCGGTGTGGCGGTCATGCGGGCCAGCCCACTTCGCTGTAGAGCTCGCCGTTCTGGATCTTCGCGATGGCCAGTCTTGTGTAGGGGACGAGTTCGTCGGGCAGGGCGGCGGGGTCCCAGAATCGCCACTCGGTGCACTTGTCCGGCTCGCGCAGCTCAGGCTCGCCGCGCCATGCGCGGGCACGGAAGAACAGGCCCATGCGGGGCGGATTCCCAGGCCGGCCGATGTGATGGACGACGTGGACGAGTTCGACGTCCTGGCGCTCGATGTGCAGCCCGGCCTCCTCCCGGGCCTCCCTGATCAGACAGTCGATGGCGTTCTCCTGCTCGCAGTGGCCGGCCAGCACGTGCCAGGTGGACGGCGCGAACGCGGAGTCGGGGTGGCGCAGCCCGAGCAGTACCGTCCCCTCGGGCTTCTCCAGGTAGAGGTGGACACCGATGATGTTGGGGACCGTGCCGTGCGGCGAGGCCGGACGCTGTTCCTCGGGTTCGGGCCCGCTCTGCGTCGACGGAAGGCCGGCGGCGTGGCGGCGTACGAGGTCGCTGGTGGTGTCGGCGATGCGCAGGCGGTGGAGGTCCGAGGGAGCGAACCAGGCGAGCAGCACGCCCTCGGTCAGGTGGAGTTCGCGGGGGTCACCGTTCCAGCGGCCGGCGTAGACGGCGATGGGTACGGTCGCGCCGGCGTCGTCGGTGGCGTACTCGGTGCCGAACGGGGTGAGGTCGGCGAGGTCGAGGCCGGCTTCCTCGGCCAGTTCGCGCCGCACCGTGTGTTCCAGGGTGGCGTCCCGAGGCTCCCGGCCGCCGCCCAGCAGGGACCACATGCCCGGCTCCCAGATCTGGCCGGGGAAGTAGTCGCGCAGGTGGAGCAGGTACTCGCCTCGGTCGTTGTAGACCAGGGCGGAGGCATTGGCCGTCGCCGGTTCGACCTGGAGCGGTAGCTTCAGCAGCTTCTCACGCAGGGTCGGTGAGGTCACCCGGTCCACGGGACGCCACTCGATGCCGCCGACCTCGTCCTCCTGGAGCGCCACGGGCACCTCGTCCGACGCGTGCAGGTGGAAGAGGAAGCGGAGGTCGAAGTGCTGGTGCCCGGGCTCGCCCTTGCCCGGGTGGGCGTCGATGTCGTGGATGTCGATGTCCAACGGCACCGTCTCGTAGCCCGGCCATGGCGTGACGGCCCGGGGCGGGATCCCGGTCTCCTCGTGCAGCTCCCGCAGCGCCACCGCTGCCAGGGAGTTGTCGGTGGGCTCGGCGTGGCCTCCGGGGGCGAGCACCTTCCCACTGGCCAGATGCAGCACGTGCAGGACCCGGCCGAGCTGATCGACGACGATCGCGCCGCAGGTGATGTGCCCAGTGAAGGTCGAGCGGCCGGCGATCTCCTCGCCGGTCCGGTCGAGGGCGTTCACGAAGACGCGGAGCTGCTCGCGCTCGTGCGGGTGGCGAGCGAGGTAGGCATCGACGGTGGTGCGGATGTGGTGGTGCGACAGCGGCATGGGGCTACCTCAGCGGACGTGGACGTCATGCCGGTCCAGGGCAGGGACGTCGAAGATGTGCCGGCCGTCGACAAGGCGGGCGGTGGTGGTGTTCCCGAGCCGTGCCCGGTGGGCGGCGAGCATGATCTGCGCGCCGACGGGGCGAAGCCGCTGCACGGCGTCCCGGGTTTCCAGGAAGGCGCACTCGGACAGCTCCTCGCGCGGCAGGCGGATCGCCTCCACCTGGTGGGGGCTGAGGGTACCCGGGGAGGGGACGGGAGGGGGCACGGGTCTCTGCCTTTCACTACGGGGGTGTGGCCAGCTCACGGTGGCGCGGGTGTGCTTCTTGACGAACACGTGCGGCGAGGGTTCCGGGCCCGCCGGAGCACGGTGGGCTGCCGGGCGGATGGTGATGAGGGGGCAGCGGGCGCCGCGATGGTTGCGCTGCCAGCTCTCCACCTGCTCGGCCATCTCCTCTGCTGCGGCGTGCCCTTGGTCGCCGTACCCGTGGACGACGAACTCGTACCGCCCCTTGCCGTCGTCTCCGTCTCCGTCTCCGTCGCCGATGCGCTGATGGGCCAGCCGGGCGAGGGAGGTGCCGCGAACGATCGCGGCGGCGGGCCAATGTTGCGGCAGAGGGTCGAGGACCCGGTGGTTCCCGTCGGGGTCGGCTTCCAGGCGGCAGAAGCCGGGCAGGGCGCCGGCGAGGTAGAGCTGGAGGAGGTCGAAGGGCTCTTGGCCCCCGACGGTGACGCCGGTGCGGGTGACGGTCGGCTCGCGGGTGAGGGCGGGGGTGAGTTGGTCCACGGGCAGCGGGGTGCCGTCTTCCCAGGAGAGGTGGACTCCGGTGCCGGGGACGGTGCGGCGGTTGCGCTTCCAGGCGCCGTCGCCCTGCATGGCGACGAAGCCGCAGACGACGAGCGGCTCGTCGCTGTGCAGGACCCCTTTCGCCTTGGTGAAGCCGATCGCCCAGTGGTAGCCGTGCAGGCGCAGCGGCGCGACGAGTCGGCCGCCTTCGGCCAGGGCGTCGATCCAGGGCAGGTCCCAGGTGTCGACGGTGACGATGATGGCGTCGAATCCGCCCTCGGGCACCACCTCGTCGGGCAGACGCTCGGCGTCCGCGGTGACCACGTCGATGTCGTCGTACCCGGCTTCGGTCAGGAAACAGGCCGCCCTCTCGGTCACGGCGGGGTCGATGTCGAGGGTGGTGACGTGGCCGGCCGGACCGACGAGTTCGGCGATCAGGGCGGCGTTGCATCCGCCGGAGCCGATCTCCAGGACGCGGTGGCCGGGTTGGATACGGGCGGCTTCGAGCATGTCGGCTTGCAGCCAGGGTGCGGAGATGGAGCTGGTGACGGTGCCGTCGTCGCGGCGACGGGTGGCGACGATGTCGTTGGCGTACGCCGCTTCCACCGCGGTCTCGGGGGCGAAGGTGTGTCGGGGCACGGTGCGGAAGGCACGCTCGACAGCGGCGGAGCGGATGTGCCCAGCGGTCTGGAGCCGCTCGACGAGCTGGTGGCGCAGCTCGCTCGCGTCGCTGACGTCGGTGGTGGGTGAAGTCGTCACCGCATTCCTTCCGGGAGTGCTGAGGATGGGGCAGGGAGCACAAGACCGGGCCGGTCTCTGCCAGGCAGAGGGGCGCGCAGCAGGCGTGAGGTCCAACGACGCGGGTGCGATATCGAACACACGTCATTCGGTCGTGCTGCGGAGCCCGCTGTCTCCTGCATCCAGCGACCTCGTGGGCGCGAGATCCCTGATCCGGCTTGGAGCGGCTGCGGGCAGGAAATGGCCGAAACGCCGATGCCCGCCGCATCACCGGAGTCGGCCGGCACTTCCTCGGTCCGAGCCTGCCGGAGGTCGGCGTAATGACGCCAAACCGGTCCGGTGGGACGGGACTTGAGAAAGTCCTGCGCAATTTCTCCGGGTCAGGGGCGCGACCTTGGTCCAATGTGACGTGTCGTCGTGATGTTCAATATCGCCGGCGGAGGCAACGCGTGTGACATCCGAGCCCAGCTGTGCAGAATGATGAGCGTCCCGTGGCCCCACACCAGGCGGGCTGTCCGGTGCCGCACGTCGTGAACGACACAGGAGCAGAGGGTTCCCCGTGATCGCACAGATGGTGAGTGCAGTTCCCGCCCCGCCCCCCGCGGGACCGGCCTGTAGATCGTGTGGCGCCTGACCGGCGGAGCCGAACGCACCGCCCCGGCCGCCGGGACCCGCGGTCCGGCCGCCCGGCGGCGGACGCTACCTTCCCAGGGTCTGTACCTCCGCAGCCCGGCGGACTTCCCACCCCCCTAACGAGGCCCCGATGCTCCTCTTAACGTGTTTAGGTCGCGCCCCGGCCCTGACTGCCGCCATCCGCAGACCCGGGCGGTGCGCCGATGGCCACCAATGAGACGGCCCTGACGCCGCACCCCGCGGGGTACGACGAGGCCCTGGGCCTGGCCATGGAAGACCTCCTGCTCGGCCGGTGGCGTTCCACCCGGAACCTGCTCGCCGACACGGACACCTGGGCGCTGTGGACCTCGCGCAGCCAGGTCCTGGCAGCCGCCGCCGCGAAGGGCGACGCCATCGCCGCCTGGTCCGCGGAGGAGCCGGGGAACTACCACGCCGTGATGATGGGGGCCCGCGTCGCGACGCACCGGGCCCTGGCCGCCGGCACCGGCACGGCGGACCGTCACGCGCTGCTCCCGGCGGTCGGTGCCGCGCGCGCCGCGTGCGAGGAAGCCGCCCGCCTGTGGCCCGCCGACCCCGTGCCCTGGGTGTGCTTCCTGGCGCTCGCCCGACTGGACACCGACCCGCGGCACCGGCAGTCCGTCGACCACTGGGCGGATCCGCCGGAGGCCATGCTGCCGCGCGGGCCGTGGCCGCTGCTGTGGCAGGTCGAGCGGCGGGACTCGCCCAACCGGGAGGCGTACCAGCGGATGCTCCAGTGCCTGCGGGTCCGCGGCGAGGGAGCGGTGGACTTCGCACGGTGGGTCGCCACCCAGGCCAAGCCGGGGTCCGTACTGCTGACGCTGCCCCTGTACGCCTTGGTCGACGAGTACCTGGCGCGCATGGCGAGCGGTCAGGTCGCCAGCACCGTCGGGTTCTGGATCGACGAGCAGGTCCAGTACTACGTCCAGCGGGCCCGGGAGGGCTGGTTCGCCCATCTCCCGGACCGGACCGCCTGCTCCCTGCTGGACCTGAACTACCTGGCCTACGCGCTGACGGCCGCCGGACTGCCCGGCGCCGCAGCGGTGTTCGAGGCCATCGGCCCCTTCGCCACCCCCTCGCCCTGGCAGGACGTCAGCGACAGCCAGTGGTGGGAGGACGACTTCCGGAAGGCGCGCAGCTACGCCCTGAGGAGAGGGGCCCGCGGATGAGGAGCCGCGCGCCACCGCGGCCACAGGACCGCCACGTCCCGCACCCCAGCACCACCCACCCTTCCAGCACCATCTCCAGCACCACCCACCCTTCCAGCACCCCAGCACCACCCACCCTTCCAGCACCACCCCTGTCTCCCACCCCTTCGATCCAGAGGATTCCTGGTGTCTCCGAGAAGTGCCGCCCACCGGCTGGCCGACGACGACGCTGTCCTGGCCGGACTCGGCTACCAGACCGTACTGGCGCGCCGCATGGGCCCGTTCGGCAACTTCGCGATCTCCTTCTCCGTGATCAGCATCCTGTCCGGATGCATGACGCTCTACGGCTTCGGCCTGAACACCGGCGGCCCGGCCGTGATCATGTGGGGCTGGGTCGGTGTCGGCCTGATGGTCCTGCTGCTCGGCATGTCGCTGGCCGAGGTCACCTCCGCCTTCCCCACCTCCGGCGGCCTGTACTACATGGCGCACCGGCTCGGCGGGCCTCGCTGGGCCTGGGTGACCGGCTGGCTCAACCTCCTCGGGCTGCTCGGCGCGATCGCGGGCATCGACTACGGCGCCGCGACGTTCGTGGGCGCGTTCGCCAACCTCCAGTGGGGCTTCTCGCCGACACCGGAGAAGACCATGATGATCTTCGTCGCGATCCTGCTGCTGCACGCCCTGCTGAACGTGGCCGGCGTCCGGTTCGTCAGCGTCCTCAACTCCATCTCGGTGTGGTGGCACCTCATCGGCGTCGCGGTCATCGTCGGCGTCCTGTTCCTCGACCCGTCCGACCACCAGAGCGCCGACTTCGTGTTCACCACGTTCAACAACGACACCGGCCTGACCAACGGCCTGTACGTGACCGCGCTCGGACTGCTGCTCGCGCAGTACACCTTCTGCGGATACGACGCCTCCTCCCACCTCTCCGAGGAGACCACCCAGGCCCAGATATCGGCGCCCCGGGGCATCGTCCGCTCGATCTGGGTCTCCTGGATCGCCGGGTTCGTCCTGCTCGCGGGGCTCACCTTCTCCATCCAGGACTACGCGGGCACCCAGAACAGCGCCACCGGAGTGCCCCCGGCGCAGATCTTCCTCGACGTCGTCGGCCTGTCCGGCGCCAAGGGCCTGCTGCTGATCGTCATCGTGGCCCAGCTGTTCTGCGGCAACGCCGAGACCGCCGCTGCCTCCCGCATGGTGTTCGCGTTCTCCCGCGACGGGGCCGTCCCGTTCGCGCGCACCTGGCGGCGCGTCAGCACGCGCACCAGGACGCCGGTCGCCGCGGTGTGGCTCTCGGTGGGGGTCGCGTGCCTGCTGGCCGCACCGTCGCTGTACTCGCCGACCGCGTACGCGGCGGTGACGGCGATCAACGTCATCGGCATCACCCCCGCCTACGCCATCCCCGTCTACCTGCGGCTGCGCGCCGGGGACTCCTTCCAGCCCGGACCGTGGAACCTCGGCCGGTGGGGCAAGCCCATCGGCTGGACGGCCGTGGTCTGGGTCGCCTTCGTCACGGTCCTGTTCTGCCTGCCGCAGGTCTCCCCGATATCCGTCTCGTCGTTCAACTACGCGGGCGTCGCCCTGGTCGCCGTGCTGTTGCTGGCCTGGATCCTGTGGATCACCCAGGGCCGCCGCAACTACCGCATCCCGGTCCTGGGCAACAGCGCCACGCACGCCTCCCTGACGAAGGACGTGGTCTGATGGGCGGCCGGCACACCGGCCAGGACGACGAGCGGCCCCCGCTCGCCGGACTCCTCTCCGGCGCCGACCTCCGCGCGGCGGTGGCCCGCGGGGACGTCACCACCGTCATGGTGTGCGTCCCGGACATGATGGGCCGGCTCAAGGGCAAGCGGCTCGCCGCCCAGGGCTTCCTCGACCGGATCGCGGACGGGCACAACGTGTCGGAGGTCTGTGCCTACGTCCTGGCCACCAACGTGGGCATGGACCCCCTCGACGGCTTCGACCTCACGGGCTGGGACCGGGGCTTCCAGGACCTCGGCATGGTCGCCGACCTGGACACGCTGCGCGTCCTGCCGCACATGCCCGGCGTCGCGCTCGTGCACTGCGACGCCGTCCAGCCCGACGGGACCGTGCTGGAGGTCGCTCCGCGCCGGATGCTCCGCACGCAGCTCGACCGGCTGGCGGAACTCGGCTTCGAGGTACGCGTGGGTCTGGAGAACGAGTTCGTGCTCTGCGACGGCCAGGAGCCCGTGGCGCGGCACAACCTCGACTACGCCCTCGACCATCCGCCGGCCCTGGAGGACTTCCTGCGGAACCTGGAGGACGCCCTCCCCGAGGCGGGCGTGCCGGTCGAGGCGACGAAGACGGAGGGCGCCGCGGGGCAGGTCGAGATCACGTTCCCCTACGGTCCGGCGCTCCGGGCCTGCGACGACTACACCGTCTACAAGCAGACCGTGCGGCACCAGGCCGGACGCCGGGGCCTGACGGCGACGTTCATGGCCGCGCCGTTCACCGGTGTGGGCAGCGGGCTGCACCTGCACCTGTCCCTCTGGCAGGACGACGCACCCGTCTTCGCCGCGTCCTCGGGCGAGGAACTGCCCGAGACCCTGCGGCACAGCATCGCCGGGCTGCTCTCCGCGCTGCCGCACCTGGCCCCGCTGTACGCGCCCAACCCCAACTCGTACAAGCGGTACGCGACGGCGCACTCGTTCGCGCCCCAGTTCCTGAACTGGGGCTTCGACAACCGCGGCTGCGCCGTACGCGTCACCGGCCACGGCGACGGCACGCATCTGGAGATCCGCCTGCCCGGTGCCGACGCCAACCCCTACCTCGCGGTCGCCGCCTCGCTCGCCGCGATCGTGCACGGCCTGACCGAGAAGCTGACGCCGCCCGACCCCTGCCGGGGCGACGCCTACGCCGACCGGGAGGCGCCCCGCGTCCGGCGCGACCTCGCCGAGGCGCTGGCGTACTTCGACGGCGACGACCTCGCGACGAGCGCGCTCGGAGCCGAGGTGGTGCGCCACTACGCC
This sequence comes from Streptomyces sp. NPDC048182, assembly GCF_043202555.1. Classification (NCBI taxonomy): domain Bacteria; kingdom Bacillati; phylum Actinomycetota; class Actinomycetes; order Kitasatosporales; family Streptomycetaceae; genus Streptomyces; species Streptomyces sp. NPDC048182. Next base: position 288,238 of record NZ_JBIDAQ010000008.1, read on the forward strand.
GTCGCGGCCGAGGCCGAGACCGCCGAACACCGCAGGCAGGTCACGGACGTCGAGCGGGAAAGGGGGTTCGACCGGGCCTGAGTGACCGGCGTCAGCACGCGTCGCCGGGGAGGTACGCGCCCCACACGCCGCGCAGCGTGTCGCAGACCTCCCCGACGGTCGCCCCGGCGGCGAGGGCGTCCTTCATCGGGTACAGGACGTTGTCGTCGCCCTCGGCCGTCTTCCGCAGCTGCCCCAGCGACGCCGCCACCCGGGCGTCGCAGCGCCAGGCGCGCAGCTTCGCCAGCCGTTCGGCCTGCCGGGCCTCGATGACGGGGCCGACGCGGAACGGCTCGTAAGGCACCTCTCCTTCAGCCACGACCCGTACGCCGGAGTCGGTCTGCTGCGTGAAGCGGCGGGCCGAGCGCTCGATCTCGGACTTCTGGAAGCCGCGCTCGATCGCCTTGACCGCGCCGCCCAGCTCCTCGATCCGGTCCATGAGCTCGCGGGCGCCGGCCGCCACGTCGTCGGTCGTCCGCTCGACGGCGAACGGCGCGGGACCCGGCGACGGGGCCGACGGTGGCCGCCGGGTGCGCAGGGCCAGCGACTCCGGGTCCCTGGCGCCGAACTCCTCGCGCATCACCCCGGACCAGATCCGCCGGGCCGCACGGTGCACGGCCTCCTCTTCGAGGACCGTCGTCCGCGCCACGAAGCAGAAGGACAGGCGCGGCGCGAGGTCGTCGACGTCCATGCCGGCCGCCACGGCGGTGCGGACGTACTCGATGCCGTCCGCCAGCGTGAACGCGATCTCCTGCGCGGGGGACGCACCCGCTCCGGTCGTGGGGTGGCCCGAGATCGAGATGGTGTTCCACCTCGGGATCTCGGCCGCGCAGTACGCGAAGACGTCCGCGATCAGGCGCAGGGCGGGCCCGGGCGGGAAGATGCAGGTGCCGCGGGCGAGGTACTCCTTCAGCACGTCGTTCCGGATCGTGCCGGTGAGCCGGTCGGCCGCCACGCCCTGTTCCTCGCCGACCAGTTGGTACATGAGGAGGAGCAGAGCCGCGGGGGCGTCGACCGCCATCGACGTCGAGATCCGGTCCAGCGGGATGCCGCCGAACAGCACCCGCATGTCGTCGAGGGAGTCGACGGCGACGCCCGCCCTGCCGACCTCGCCGCACGCGACCGGCGCGTCGGAGTCGTGACCCAGCCGGGTCGGCAGGTCGAAGGCGACCGAGCGGCCCGTCGTGCCGGCGGCGATGAGCTGCTTGTAGCGGGCGTTGCCCTCCACCGCCGTGCCGAACCCGGTGCACGTGCTGCCGTTGGCCATGCCCCTGCCCCCTCGCTCCGCGCCGCCCGTGACCCGCATGCTGGCCGGACCGCCTAAACCGGCGCTTTGCGCGACCCAAAGGGGTCCGGTCAGGCGGCGAGCGGGATCACCGTCCGGTACTTGCCGCCGGCCGCCTGCACCGGTGGCTCCTCGCCCCGCTCGACGACCACGTCGTCCAGCTTGTTGTCGGCGAGCAGCCGGGTCAGCCCCTCGTGGGCCCGCTGCCACACGCGTTCCGCGTCGGCGCCGCGGCTCCCGACGACGCGCACGCGCAGCGTCGCCGGAGCCGTCTGCTCGATCTGGAAGAGCTCGACGTCGGGCATGCGGTCGAACAGGGTGCTGAAGGCCAGTGGGGCGAGGCTGACGTCGTCACCGCGGCCCGTGGGGAAGGTGAGGACGTCACCGGCCCGGCCCTGCACGCGGACGGCGGGGGAGGGGGTGCCGCAGGGGCAGGGGTCGGGCCTGAGCATGACGCTGTCGCCGAGGTCGTAGCGCAGGAACGGCTGCACGCGGTTGGCCAGGTTGCTGACCAGGACCGTGTGCGAGTACTCCCCCGCAGGGGTGGGCCGATGGTCGGCGTCGACCGGTTCGAGGACGGCCCAGTCGTCGTTGACGTGGTACCAGCCCTGGGCGCAGCTGTGGCTGAGGTAGGTGCACTCGGTCGCGCTGTACATCGTGCGCACCCTGGTGCCGAAGGCGTTCGCGACGCGGCGGATGTCACCGGGGGTCATCGTCTCGCCCGCGGGCTGGATCAACACCGGGTCGATGTGCAGGCGACCGGCCTCCCGCTCCGCCGCGAGCAGCATGATCGTGCTGGCGTAGCCGACGACGAAGGCCGGGCGATAGGCGTCGAGTCCGGCGACCAGCCGGTCCATCGGCTCGTGCACCGAGAACGCCCGCAGCAGCCTGGCGCGACCGCCGCCCCCGTGCATCAGCCGGGAGTAGCCGGCGAAGCCGACGTAGTGTCCCTCGGTGGCGACGAGTTGGGCGAAGCGGCCACCGCGGAGGGCGGCCCGGACGACGCCGAGGGGGCCGAGCCAGGAGGCGAGCGCACGGGAGGAGACGGCGGAACCCACGGTCATGCAGCGGTCGTCGAGGACGAACAGGCCGCGCCGTCCGCTCGTGCCCGAGGTGGTGGCGACCAGGTACCGGCCGAGGAACCGCCGCCCGATGAGGCCGGGGTCCTCGGTGAACGCGCGCACCTTCGCCAGGGTGACGGCACGGTCGGTGGCCCAGTCGTCGAAGCGCTCCATCAGCTTCTGCTTGTCCGTGACCGGCAGCAGCGTCGGATCCGACACCCGGTCGGGCAGCCCGCGGTAGAGCTCCCGGTAGTACGGCGAGGCCGCGCGGGCGTGGGCGACCAGGTCCGCCAGCCGGTCGCCCTGCCGCCGCGCGACGGCGGCCCGGCCCTGTTTGCGGGCCCGGCGGATCTCCCGCCTCAGGCGCACCGCGCTCTCGGTCATCGTCTCGTGCCGCTGGGTCGTGCCCCGCGGGCTCCGCACTTCGGTCATGGCACGACGATCCCCGACACGTCGTGCGGCAGGCTGCCGCGGAGGGACGGAGTCACCCCAACAGGTGATCACCCGTCGCACGACGAGGTCCGCTCAGGCGCCGGTGGCCGCGAACTCCTGGTTGAGGTGCTGGGCGAGCTGCTCGGGGGAGGGGTTCTCGACGATGGCGACCATGGGGATCTCCATGCCGGTCAGCGTCATGAGGGTCTTGGTGAGTTCGAGGGCGGTGAGGGAGTTGAGTCCGTTGTCGAGGAAGTTGGAGTCGTCGGCGAGGGTGGTGTTCAGGAGGGTGCCGGCCTGGGTGCGGATGGTGTCGGTGAGGAGGCGGCCCCGCTCCTCGGGGGTGGCGGCGGCGAGCCGGGCCTCCAGGTCGGTGGCGCTCTGGTCGGGGGTGTCGGGCGTGCCGGTCATGAATGCTCCTGTGTGAGTGCGGTGTTGAACGGGTCAGGCGGTGGCCTGGGAGGTGTGGTCGTGCAGCCAGTAGCGCGTGGACTGGAAGGGGTAGGTCGGGAGGTCGATCGTGCGGGGGCCGGGGCCGTCCGGTCGCAGGAGAGGGACCCAGTCGACGGTCGTGCCCGTGGTGTGCAGCCGGGTGAGCATCCCCAACAGGGCGCGCGCCGAGGGTGTGTCGGTCGGAATGGTCAGCGCTTGGGCGGCGGGGCCGGGGGCCGGTGCGGCGAGGTCGAGGTGGTGGTGCCAGTAGGCGGCGCCCGCGACGGGGGTGTCCGGCGGGGCCGTGGAGACCAGTGTGTGGGCGGGGGGACGGAACGTGATCCGGTCCAGGGCGACTTGGTAGCCCTCCGGCGTACGGGGCCGCGGCGCGTCGGCGTGGGCGGCGGCCAGGAGACAGGCGTCGTCCAGGGTGAGGACACCGGCGGCGTACGCGGCGGCGATGTGGCCCACACCGTCCCCGGTCAGCGTGTGCGGGCGGACCCCGGCGTCGAGCAGGAGGCGGGCGAGCGCGGCCTGCGCGGCGAAGAGCAGCGGCTCCGTGCGGTCGGCGTCGAGGGTGTCGGGCGGCAGGGGCTCGCCGAGGTGCGTGTCGAGGAGGGCGCGGGCCTCGTCGAGGGCGGCGGCGAAGGCCGGGACGTGGGCGTGGAGGGCGGCGCCTGGGGCGCTGCCGGCCGGGTCGTCTCCGGTGGGCGGTGTGGTGCGGTGCCCGGCGGTGAAGTGCCAGGCGAGCCGGCTCGGCGTGGCGTCGGGGATGCTCCGGGTGACGTCCGGGTGGTCCTCTCCGGCGGCGAGGGCGCGGGTGGCGGCGAGGAGTTCGGGCAGCGCGGTACCGGTGAGGACGGCACGGTGGTCGAGGGGCGTGCGGGTGGCGGCCAGCGAGTACGCCACCTCGGACGGGGTGGGTGCGGGGTCCGCGGCGGCCAGCCTGGCGGCGAGGGCGTGCGCCTGCTCCTGGAGGGCTCGGGGGTGGCGGGCGGACAGCACCCAGGCCACGAGGCGGTCCGGCGCGGGCGGCCCGGTGGTGGTCAGGCGCGGTGCGCCGCTGTGCGGTTGCTCGCGGTGCGCCGGTGTGTCGGTGGCCGCACCCTCCGGTGCCGGGGGCTCCTCGAGGATGAGGTGCGCGTTGGTGCCCGAGGTGGCGAAGGCGGAGACGCCGACGCGCCGGGGCTCGTCCCCGCGCGGCCAGTCCACCGCCTCGGTCAGGAGCCGGACCGCTCCGTCCTTCCAGGCGGCGAGGCGGGTGGGCCGGTCGACGTGGAGGGTGGGCGGCAGGGTGTCGTGCCGGAACGCCTGCACCATCTTGATCAGCGCGGCGGTACCGGCGGCGCCCTGCGTGTGGCCGGTGTTGGACTTCACGGAGCCGAGCCACAGGGGCCGGCCCGCGGGACGCTGGGCGCCGTACGTGGCGAGCAGGGCCTGGACCTCGATGGCGTCGCCGATGGGGGTGCCCGTGCCGTGGGCCTCGACCGCGTCGACCTGTTCGGGGGCGAGCCGGGCGTCGGCGAGGGCCGCGCGGATGACGTGCTGCTGCGAGGGGCCGTTGGGCGCGGCCAGGCCGTAGGCGGCACCGTCCTGGTTCACGGCGGAGCCGCGGATCACGGCGAGCACGGGATGGCCGTTCTCCCGGGCGTCGCCGAGGCGCTCCAGCAGGACGAGCCCGGCGCCCTCCGCGAGGCCCATCCCGTCGGCGGCTGCGGCGAAGGGCTTGCAGCGGCCGTCGGCGGCCAGCGACTTCTGGTGGGCGAAGGCGTGGAAGGTGTGCGGGGTCGACATGACGGTGCCGCCGCCCGCGAGCGCGAGACGGCATTCGCGCCGGCGCAGCGCCTGGCAGGCCAGGTGGACGGCGACCAGGGAGGACGAGCAGGCCGTGTCCACGGTGATGGCCGGTCCCTCGAGGCCGAGGGCGTAGGCGATGCGGCCGGAGACGAGGCTGCCCGAGGTGCCGCCGCCCAGGTAGGGAAGCAGCTCGTCCGGCGCGGACTCCAGACGGGTGGCGTAGTCGTGCCCGGTGGCGCCGACGTACACGCCGGTGAGCGTGGAGCGCAGGGTGTGCGGGGCGATGTGGCCGCGCTCGGCGGTCTCCCAGGCCAGCTGCAGCATCAGGCGCTGCAGCGGCTCGGTGGCCACGGCCTCGGTGGGGCTGATGTCGAAGAAGCCGGCGTCGAATCCGGCCGCGTCCCGCAGGAAGCCGCCGAGTGGGGCGTACGGCGCGTCCGCGGGGACGTCCCAGGCGCGGTCGTCGGGGAAGCCGGTGACGGTGTCGCGCCCCGTGGCGACCAGTTCCCACAGGTCTTCCGGGGTGCGCGTGTCCCCGGGCAGGCGGCAGGCCATGGACACGACGGCGATCGGCTCGTGCTGGGCGGCCTCGAGGTCGCGCAGCCGCTGCTGGGTCCGGTGCAGCTCCGCGGTGGTCCACTTGAGGTACTCGACGAGCTTCTCTTCGTTCGCCACAGGAATGGCCAGCCTTCCTTCTCGCGCGTGCGGCCTCAAGCGGGGTGGGCGGGCAGACGTGACCCGTGCGCTGCCGCTGCCAGGGTCTCCGCGGTGCCTTAAGCGGCGCTAACTCGCGCCTTGCGGGCCGGGCGCGGCGACCGTGCGGACCCACCGCAGCATGGCGGCGTGGGTGCCGGGCGCGGTGGTGGAGAGGGACAGGACGTGGCCGGTGTCCGGGACGGTGAGGGCGGTGAGCGGGGTCCCGACGGTGTAGTACTTCGACTCGAAGGCGGCGACGGTGCCGGGCCGCGCGCAGTCGAAGGCGGTGGCCCCCTGGCAGAAGCTGCGGTCTTGGGCGCCGAGCACGACCAGGGTGGGAACGGCGAAGTCGAGGGGCGTGGGCGCGGGCGGGCTCGCGGGCAGCGGGGTGGCGTCCTTCGCGGCCTCGTCGGCGGCGATCACGGCCGGGTCGGCGGTGGCGGGATGGTAGAAGGCGTCGCCGCGGGTGCCGGGCCGGGTGGTGCGATAGCCGGCGTCGAGGCCCGAGCCGGCGAACTTCGGGTCCTGGACCGCCGGGTAAGTGGGGTCGGGCGCGGCCGGGTTGAGGTAGTGCAGGGCGCCGGTGAGGACGGCGGCGTCGATGTCGTGGTAGCGCGGGATCTCGTACCAGGCGTGGATGGAGCCCAGGGAGTGCCCGACCCAGACGACCCGGGAGAAGGCGTGGGCGTCGAGGCCGCCGGTGCGCAGCGCGGTGACGGCGTCGTGCAGGGCGGTCGCGGTGGCGGGCACGGTGGCCCGCGCGCTCGGCGGGTGGGAGCTGGCGCCGGTGCCGATCGGGTCGACGTCGAAGGTGGCGTAGCCGGCGGCGACGGCGGCCCGTACGTAGGAGGACTCCGCGCCCGCGGCGGGGAAGTCCCAGTAGAGGTGGTTGTACGTGGAGCCGGGCACGAGGAGCTGGACGGTGTCCGGGCGGTGGCCCGACGGGTAGCACAGGCGACCCCGCAGGACCTGGTCGGCCGGGCCCGGGTCGGACAGGCGCACCGGAAGGCGGTAGGTGGTGCACGCCGGCGCGTCGGGCCGGTGCGCAGCCGCGTAAGCCGGGTGCGCGTCGGCGTCGGCGGGGACCGTGCCCGCGAACAGGGCGATCAGGGCCAGGGCCAGGGCGGCGGCCCACCGGCCTGAGCGGGCGGTGGCGAGGGGCGGAGCGTCGGAACGGGGCATGCTGCTCCTGCACATGGGGTGTCGGGCAGGCGGACCGGGTGTCCGGCTCAGGGCGTGTCGCGGGCCAGTCGGAGGAGGTCGGCGGCGACCTCGGCGGGGGCGCTGGCGTGCAGGTCGTGGTCGGAGCCGGGATACCAGTGCACGCGGACCCGGGCCAGGGCCGCCTCGGTCGACGCCACCCAGGCGCGTACCTGGTCGGCGAGCTGGGGCATGGCCGGGACGACGGGCAGGAGCACGACCGGCACGTCGATCTTGGGCAGCCAGTCGCCGGGGGACTCGAGCAGCAGGCTGTCGACGATGGACATGACCTGGGTCGCGGTGATGCGGGGCGTGAGGAGCCCCTCGGCGCTGACATGGTAGTCGGCCAGGCGGGCCTCCACGGCGCCGGCCGACCAGTCGGGGTGCGTGGCCTCGAGGTAGGCGCGCATGTCGGCGGCGCTGGTGGTGCCCTCCTGCGCGCGCCGGACCACGTCGGCGGTGCGCTCCCAGAAGGCGCGCATCACCGGCCCGTCGAACTCGTACCAGCCGCCGTCGACCAGGGCGAGGCCGGCCACCAGCGCGGGGTGCTCGGCGGCCAGGCGCAGCGCGAGGTGCGCGCCCCACGAGTGCCCCGCCCACAGGGCGTCCTCCAGCTCCAGGGCGGCGGCCAGGGTCACCAGGTCGCCGACGACGGCCGCGTTCTCGTATCCGTCCGAAGGCGTGTCCGAGTCGCCGTGCCCGCGCTGGTCGACGGCGTACACCGGGTGTCCGGCCGCGGCCAGCCGGTCGGCGGTCTCGTCCCACATCCGGGCGTTGGAGAGCATGCCGTGCAGCAGCACGAACGGGCGGCCGGTGGCCCGCGGTCCTTGCGCGGGCCGGTGGCGGACGTTGAGGGAGACGGTCCCCGACACGGGGATGCGGAGGTTCCTCACAGCGGTCAGGGGCGCTGCGCGGTGGCGAAGATGTAGCCGAGTTCGGGCATCTTGCCGAGGGCCGCCTGATTGTGCAGGAAGAGCTCGTATCCCTCTACGCCGATGATGTCGACGTACTCCTCGCGGTGGGCGCGGATCCACTCGACGTAGCCGTCGTAGGTCTTGGCGGTCTCCGCGGTGATGTCGGTCAGTTCGAGGACCGTCCAGCCGGCCGCACGGAAGATGCCGGGGTAGTCGCCGATGTCGGTCAGCGAGGCGTAGATGGTGGTGTCGCTGACGGTGGCCGTGCGCGGCTTGCCGGGGTCGGGGTTGAGGTAGACCATGTCGGCGATCGGCATCCGCGCGCCGGGCTTCACCACGCGGAGCGCCTGGGAGAGCACCTGCTGCTTGTCGGGCATGTGGAGCATGGACTCCAGCGCCCAGCAGTGGTCGAAGGAGCCGTCCTCGAACGGCAGGTCCATGGCGTCGACCTGCTGGAAGCGGACCCGGTCGGCGAGGCCCGCCTCGCCCGCCCGCCGGTTGCCGCGCTCGACCTGGCGGGCGCTGACGGAGATGCCGACCACCTCGACGTCGCGGGCGCGGGCCAGCTGCAGGGCCGGGGTGCCGTTGCCGCAGCCGATGTCGAGGACGCGGTCGCCGGGGCCCGGGTCGAGGCGGCGGATCATCTCGTCGGTCATCTGGATCATGGCCTGCTCGAAGGTGGCGTCCTGGTCGCCGCCGTCGAACCAGTAGCCGTAGTGCAGGTTTCCGTCCCCGAGCTGGGTCATCAGGTCGAAGACCTTGTGGTCGTAGTAGTCGCCGATCCGGTGGGGTTCCGGAGCGACGGTCTTGTTCACCGTCGGGGGCTTCTTGGCCGTCGTGTGGGCCGCCGCGCTCTTCGTCATGCCGCAAGCGTCACGGCGCGCCGCCGGGCGCCACAACCCTTCCCGACCCCCTCAAGATCCCCTGACGCCGGTGTCCGGCACCCCTAGCCGCACCCCTACTGGTGCCCGAGGGTGTAGTCGACCGAAGAAAAAGAGAGTAGCCTCCGACTTAAAGTGAGACTCCCGTTAGGAGGTGGACTCTCGTGTCAGCAGAATTGGGTGCTCGCAGATGGTGGGCCGTCGGAGCGCTCGTGCTCGCGTCCCTGGTCGTCGGCTTCGACGTGACGATCCTGAGCCTGGCGCTGCCGGCGATGGCCGACGACCTGGACGCGAACAACGTCCAGTTGCAGTGGTTCGTCACCTCGTACACCTTGGTGTTCGCGGCCGGCATGATCCCCGCCGGCATGCTCGGCGACCGGTTCGGGCGCAAGAAGGTGCTCCTGGCCGCGCTGGTGATCTTCGGCATCAGCTCGCTGGCCTGCGCCTACTCCACGTCCTCGGGCGCGTTCATCGGCGCGCGCGCGGTGCTCGGCCTGGGCGCCGCGCTGATCATGCCGACCACGCTGTCGCTGCTGCCGGTGATGTTCTCCGACGAGGAGCGCCCCAAGGCGATCGGCGCGGTGGCGGGCGCGGCGATGCTCGCCTATCCGCTGGGCCCGATCCTGGGCGGCTACCTCCTCAACCACTTCTGGTGGGGGTCGGTGTTCCTGATCAACGTGCCAGTGGTGATCATCGCCTTCCTGGCGGTGTCGGCCTGGCTCCCGGAGTCGAAGGCCAGCGAGGCCAAGCGGTTCGACGTGGGGGGCCTGGTCTTCTCCAGCGTGGGCCTGGCCGCGATGACGTACGGCGTCATCCAGGGCGGCGAGAAGGGCTGGGGCGACATCACCGCGCTGGCACCGCTGCTCGGCGGCCTGCTCGCCGTGGTGGTGTTCGTGCTCTGGGAGAAGCGGGCGGCCGAGCCGCTGGTCGACCTCTCGCTGTTCAGGTCGGCCCGGTTCACCTCCGGCACCATGCTCGGCACGGTCATCAACTTCACCATGTTCGGCGTGCTGTTCACGATGCCGCAGTACTACCAGGCGGTCCTCGGCACCGACGCGATGGGCAGCGGCTTCCGGCTCCTGCCGATGGTCGGCGGTCTGCTCGTGGGCGTGTCGGCCGCGCCCAGGATGGCCAAGGCCGTCGGGCCGAAGACCGCGGTCGGCATCGGCTTCGCGCTGCTCGCCGCCGCCCTGTTCTACGGTGCCACCACGGACACCGGAAGCGGTACCGGTCTCGCCGCGGCCTGGACGGCGGCCTACGGCCTCGGCCTCGGCCTCGCGCTGCCGACCGCCATGGACGCGGCCCTCGGCGCGCTGTCCACGGAGAGCGCCGGCGTGGGCTCCGCCGTCAACCAGTCGATCCGTACGCTGGGCGGCAGCTTCGGCGCCGCCATCCTCGGTGCCATCCTCAACTCGGGATACCGCGGCAGGCTGGAGCTCGAGGGGTTGCCCGACAAGGCGCAGGACGCGGTCAAGGACTCGGTCTTCGGCGGTCTGGGCGTGGCCAGGGCCGTGAAGTCCCCGTCGCTGGCCGAATCGGTGAAGTCCGCGTTCGTCCACGGCCTCGACGTCGTCCTGGTGGTCTCCGGCGCACTGGGACTGGTCGGCGTCCTGCTCGCCGTGGTGTGGCTGCCGCGCCATGTTGGTCAGAGTGCCCCCGAACCCGCAGAATCGCACCATGAAGCCGCAGACGCAGTCTGACCGGGCCGAACCGATGCCTGGCCTGAGAGAACGCAAGAAGGCCAGGACCAAGGCCGCGATCCAGCGGGAGGCGGTGCGGCTGTTCCGGGAGCAGGGCTACTCGGCCACGACCGTCGAACAGGTCGCCGAGGCCGCCGAGGTGGCGCCCAGCACGGTCTTCCGCTACTTCGCGACCAAGCAGGACCTGGTCTTCTCCACCGACTACGACCTGCCCTTCGCCAAGTTGTTCCAGGCCCAGTCGCCCGACCTGACCCCGATCCAGGCCGAGCGCGAGACGATCAGCTCGATGCTCAAGGACATCTCCTCCCAGGAGCTGGCCCTGCAGCGCGAGCGGTGGGTGCTCATACTCTCCGAGCCGGAGCTCTGGGGGGCGAGCCTCGGCAGCATCAGCAGGACCATGCAGGTCATGTCCGAGGAGGTGGCCAAGCGCGCCGGGCGCAGTCCGAGCGACGCGTCGGTACGGGCCTACACCGGGGCCGTGTTCGGCGTGATGCTGCAGGTCTCGCTGGAGTGGGCGAACGATCCGGACATGGACTTCGCCACCGCCCTGGACGAGGCGCTGCGCTGCCTGGAGAACCTGCGGCCCTGACCGGGCGCTCCACCGCGCCCCGAGGGTGCGGTGTGCCCGGTCCCGCCAGAACGTCGTACGCGGCGGTCCACTGTCCGCCACGTGCGTACGGCGCCCCGCGCGCCCTTCACATCCCCCGCAGGGCGCGCGGGGTTCGGCGGGGGAGGCGGCCTCCGTCCGCTCAGCCGGCTGCCGTGGCCGGGCGGCTCGCCCGCAGGGCGGCGGCGACGATGTCCGCCACCTCCTCCTGGCAGTCGTCGAGATAGAAGTGACCGCCGGGCAGCACATGCAGATCGAAGGCGGCGCTGGTGCGCTCCTGCCAGGTGGCCGCCTGCTCGGGGGTGGTCCTGTCGTCCGCGTCCCCGATCAGCGCGCTGACCGGACAGGTGAGGCGCTCGGGACCCGGCGGCTCGTAGGCCGCCACGGCCCGGTAGTCGGCCCGCAGCGCGGGCAGGATGAGTTCCTGCAGCTCAGGGCTGGTGAAGAACCTCTCATCGGTGCCGCCCATCTCCCGCAGGTGCGCCAGGATGTCCGCGTCGCCGAGCACCGCCGTACCGGACGGCCGGTAGGGCCGGGCGAGGCCCCCGGAGGCGAAGAGCCGCTCCGGCAGGCCGGGACCGCCCGCGTCCCGCAGCCGGCGCGCCACCTCGAAGGCCACGATGGCGCCCAGGCTGTGCCCGAACAGGGCGAACGGCTTGCCGTCGGCGGGCAGCCGGGCCGCGACCCCGTCGGCGAGCGCCGCCACCGACTCCAGGCACGGCTCGGTGTGGCGGTCCTGCCGCCCGGGATACTGCACGGCCAGGACCTCGATGTCGGGCGCGAGCAGCCGGGAGAGACCGAAGAAGTAGCTCGCCGAGCCGCCCGCGAACGGGAAGCACACCAGGCGGACCGGTGCCCCCTCCGTGTCGTGGTACCGGCGCAGCCACACCCCGGCTCCGGTCGTCCGCGGCACCTGTGCCGAGCCCTTGTCCATGGCCCTCCCTTGTTCCGCTGTTCCGCTCCACCGTGTCCGGCTCCGCCGTGCTCCGCTCCGTCCCGACGGCCGATGCTGGCCGCGGACCTTAATGCCGGGCTAAAGCGGCAGGCGGCAAGACGTGGTTTGGATTTCCTTTAGAGACCCCGCCCACGATGAGCCCGGTACGCGAAGCGATCTCCGATTTCGGACCGGGAGCGCCGTTGATGTTCTGTGGCAGCCAGGCCGACGTACCCGCCGGCCCCGAGCCGATCGCCGTCGTCGGTATGGCCTGCCGCCTTCCCCAGGCGCCGGATCCGGCCGCCTTCTGGCGGCTGCTGAGCGAGGGACGGGACGCGGTCGGCGACGCTCCGCCCCCGCACCGGCGGGCGGACTCGGGCCTTGCGGGACCGGGCGGCTACCTGGACCGGATCGACGGCTTCGACGCGGCCTTCTTCCACATCAGCCCGCGCGAGGCCGTGACGATGGACCCGCAGCAGCGGCTGCTCCTGGAGCTGAGCTGGGAGGCCCTCGAGGACGCCGGGATCCGGCCGCCCGCGCTGGCCGGCACCCGCACCGGCGTCTTCGTCGGCGCGCTCTGGGACGACTACACGCGGGTGCTGCGCCGCCAGCCGGACCGGGGCGTCACCCGGCACGCCATGACGGGCGTGCACCGCAGCATCCTGGCCAACCGCCTCTCGTACACGTACCACTTGGCGGGGCCGAGCCTGACCGTCGACACCGCGCAGTCCTCCTCGCTGGTGGCCGTGCACCTGGCCTGCGAGAGCATCGGCCGCGGCGAGAGCGAGCTGGCCTTCGCGGGCGGGGTCAACCTCATCTGCTCCGCGGAGACCACGGAGCTGGCCGCCGCCCGCTTCGGCGGCCTCTCGGCAGGCGGGCGCTGCCGCACCTTCGACGCGCGCGCCGACGGCTTCGTCCGCGGCGAGGGCGGCGGCCTGGTGGTGCTCAAACCGCTCGCCGCGGCGCGACGTGACGGCGACACCGTGTACTGCGTGATCCGGGGCAGCGCGGTCAACAGCGACGGCGCGACCGACGGTCTGACCCAGCCGAGCGCGCAGGCACAGCGCGACGTGGTGCGCCTCGCGTGCCGGCGGGCGGAGGTCTCGCCGGACCAGGTCCAGTACGTCGAGCTGCACGGCACCGGCACGCCGGTCGGGGACCCGGTCGAGGCCGCCGCGCTCGGCGCCGCGCTGGGGCAGGACGCGGAGCGCGAGGCGGCCCTGGCGGTCGGCTCCGCCAAGACCAACGTGGGCCACCTCGAGGCCGCCGCCGGGATCGTCGGGCTGCTCAAGACGGCCCTGAGCATCCACTGGCGGCAGCTGCCGCCCAGCCTGCACTTCGCCCGCCCCCATCCCGCCGTCCCCCTGGCCGAGCTGGGGCTCGCCGTCCAGCGGGAGCTGGGCGAGTGGCCGCGCCCCGAGGAGCCGCTGATCGCGGGGGTGTCCTCCTTCGGGATGGGCGGCACGAACAGCCACGTGGTCCTGGCCGCCGCGCCCACGCCCGCCGATGCCGCCCCCGCGTCGGAGGACCGGGCGGTGGGTGCGGTGCCCGTGCCGTGGCTGGTCAGCGCCCACACCGCCGCGGCGCTGCGGGCACAGGCCGGGCGCCTGAAGGACCACCTCGCGCCGACCGCGGACGCGTCCGGCGTGGACGCCGCGGCGGTCGGGCTCGCCCTCGCCACCGCCAGGACACCGCTGGCCCATCGCGCGGTCCTGCTCGGCCGGGACGGCGGCGAGCTGCTCGGCTCCCTCGACACGCTGGCCGCGGGGGCGGACAGCGCCTCCGTGGTGCGCGGTGAGGCGGACCACGGCGGCGGACTGGCCTTCCTCTTCAGCGGGCAGGGGGCGCAACGCCCCGGCATGGGCCGGGAGCTGTACGCCGCGTTCCCCGTCTTCGCCGAGGCGCTCGACGAGGCGTTCGCGGTGCTCGACACCCATCTGGACCGCCCCCTGCGCGAGGTCGTCCTCGGCGACGGCGCCGAGTGCCGGGCGCTCCTCGACCGGACCGCCTACACCCAGCCCGCGCTCTTCGCGATCGAGACGAGCCTGTACCGCCTCGTGTCCTCCTTCGGACTGCGGCCCGCGTACCTGCTCGGCCACTCGGTCGGCGAGATCACCGCCGTGCACGCGGCCGGGGCGCTGTCGCTGGCGGACGCCGGCGCGCTGGTGTGCGCGCGAGGCCGTCTCATGCAGGCGGTGCGGGCGTCCGGCGCGATGGCCGCGTGGCAGGCGAGCGCCGACGAGGCGGCCGAGATGCTCGCCGGGCACGAGGACCGGGTCACCGTCGCGGCCGTCAACGGCCCCTCGTCGGTGGTGGTCTCGGGCGACAGCGACATCGTCGACCGGCTGACGGCCGACTGGCGCGACCGGGGCCGCAAGGCCGGCCGCCTGAAGGTCAGCCACGCCTTCCACTCGCCGCACATGGACCCCGTGCTGGACGAACTGCGCGCCGTCGCCTCGCGGCTGACCTTCCGTACGCCGCTCGTCCCCGTCATCTCCAACGTCACCGGCGGGCCGGTCACCCGGGACGAACTGGCCGACCCGGAGTACTGGGCGCGGCACGCGCGCGAGGCCGTGCGGTTCCTGCCCGGCGTGCGCCACCTGTGCGACCGGGGCGTGTCCACCTTCGTGGAACTCGGCCCGGACGCGCCGCTGTCCGCGATGGCCCGGGAATGCTTCCCCGCTTCCGCTTCCGCTTCCGCTGCCGGTTCCGCTGCCGGTCCCGCTCCGACGGACCGGAGCCGCCCGCGGCCCGCCGCGGTGGCGGTCTGCCGTCGGGGGCGTGACGAGGCGCTCACGCTGATGACGGCGCTCGCCCAGGCGCATGTGCGCGGCGCCGACGTCGACTTCGGCGCCGTGTGCGCCCCGGCCGCGGCCGGCCGGGTGACTCTGCCCACGTACGCCTTTCAACGCGAGCGCCACTGGCCGGACTCGCCGGTCGCGGAACGGGCTGCCGGCGGCGGCGACGAGGCCGCCCGCTCCACGGCGGAGGAGGAGCGGCCGGGGCTCGCCGGACGGATCGCCGGGCTCTCCGCCGCCGAGCGGGAGCGCGCCGTGCTCGGCCTGGTCGCCGAGCAGGTCGCCGTCGTACTCGGTGCCGCGTCCGGTGGCGTCGAGGCGGGCCGGACCTTCAAGCAGCTGGGCTTCGACTCGATGGCAGCCGCGGAGCTGAGCGAGCGGCTCGGCACGGTGACCGGTCTGGCGCTGCCCGCCACGCTCACCTTCGACCACCCGACGCCGCTCGCCGTCGCCGGGCACCTGCTCGCGCAGGTCGACGACGCACCGGGCCCGGCGGCCTCCGCGCCCGCCCACGCCGCCGTCGACGCGGACGACGACCCCGTCGCCATCGTGGCCATGAGCTGCCGCTACCCGGGCGGCTCGCGCTCGCCGGAGGCCCTCTGGCGCCTCGTCGCCGAAGGCGGCGACGCCACCGGGGACTTCCCCACCGACCGGGGCTGGGACCTGGAGCGGCTCTTCCACCCCGACGCCGCCCGGACGGGCACCAGCCACACCCGCCGAGGCGGATTCCTCTACGACGCCGCCGACTTCGACGCCGGCTTCTTCGACATCAGCCCGCGTGAGGCGCTGGCCGTCGATCCCCAGCAGCGGCTGCTCCTCGAGTGCGCCTGGGAGGCGTTCGAGCGGGCCGGCCTGGACCCGCACGCGCTCAAGGGCAGCCCCACCGGCGTCTTCGTCGGCATGACGGGACTGGACTACGGGCCCCGCCTGCACGAGCCCTCCCGGTCCACCGACGGCTATCTGCTCACCGGCAGCACCCCCAGTGTGGCCTCGGGCCGCATCTCGTTCAGCTTCGGCCTGGAGGGCCCCGCCCTGACGGTGGACACCGCCTGCTCCTCGTCGCTGGTCACCCTCCACCTGGCGGCGCAGGCACTGCGGCGCGGCGAGTGCGAGCTGGCCCTGGCCGGAGGCGCCACCGTCCTGGCCACGCCGGGCATGTTCACGGAGTTCTCGCGGCAGCGGGGCCTCGCCCCCGACGGCCGGTGCAAGCCGTTCGCGGACGGCGCCGACGGCACCGGCTGGGGCGAGGGCGTGGGCCTGGTCCTCCTCGAACGGCTGTCGGTGGCGCGGAGCAAGGGGCACACGGTCCTCGCCCTGCTGCGCGGTTCGGCGGTCAACCAGGACGGCGCGAGCAACGGGCTCACCGCGCCCAACGGCCCCTCCCAGCAGCGCGTCATCCGTGCCGCGCTCGCCGACGCCCGGCTGAGCCCCGCCGACGTGGACGCGGTCGAGGCGCACGGCACGGGAACGACACTCGGCGATCCGATCGAGGCGCAGGCCCTGATCGCCACGTACGGCCGGGAGCGAGCCGGGGCCGAGCCCTTGTGGCTGGGCTCGGTGAAGTCGAACATCGGCCACACCCAGGCGGCGGCCGGTGTCGCCGGTGTGATCAAGATGGTGATGGCGCTTCGGCACGAGCGGCTGCCCGCCACCCTGCACGTCGAGCGGCCGAGCGACCACGTCGACTGGTCGGCGGGCACGGTACGGCTGCTCACCGAGCCGGTCGCGTGGGCGCGTGGCCGGCGTCCGCGCCGGGCGGCCGTGTCCTCCTTCGGCATCTCCGGGACCAACGCCCACCTGATCCTGGAGGAGGCCGGTGAGCCGGAGGCGGCGGTGCGCGCACCGGCGGAGCGTTCGGTGCTGCCGTGGGTGGTCTCCGCTCGCACCGGACCGGCACTGCGCGAACAGGCGCGCCACTTGGCCGAGTTCGCGGCCGGCGGTGTGACTGCGGCCCCGGTGAGCGCGGCTGAAGGCGTATCCGTGGCCGAGGTGGCACGGTCGCTGGCCACCACGCGTGCCGTGTTCGAGCACCGGGCCGTGGTCGTGGGCCGGGACCGTGCGGAGTTGCTCGCCGGGCTGGCGGCGCTGGCCTCCGGCGAGGCGTCGCCGGCCGTGGTGTCCGGGGCCGCCGGCGCCATGGGGCCCGGACCGGTCCTCGTCTTTCCCGGACAGGGCTCGCAATGGGCGGGCATGGGAGCCGAACTCCTCGACCAGTACGAGGTGTTCGCGGCGCGCATCGCCGAGTGCGAGGAGGCTCTCTCCCCTTATGTCGACTGGTCGCTGACCGGCGTCCTGCGCGGGGACGGGAGCGAACTGTCCCGGGTCGAGGTCGTCCAGCCCGCGCTGTGGGCGGTCATGGTCTCGCTCGCCGCCGTGTGGGACCACCACGGCGTGCGGCCCGCCGCGGTGGTCGGGCACTCCCAGGGCGAGATCGCCGCGGCCTGCGTGGCCGGTGCGCTCACGCTGGAGGAGGGCGCCAAGATCGTGGCGCTGCGCAGCCAGGCGCTGCGGAAGCTCTCCGGATCAGGCGGCATGGCCTCCCTCGGCGTGGGGCAGGAACAGGCCGCCGAACTCATCGGCGGACTCCCCGGAGTGGGGATCGCGGCCGTCAACGGACCGTCCTCCACGGTGGTCTCCGGCCCACCCGACCAGGTGAGGGCCGCGGTCGCCGCGGCGGAGGCGCGCGGGCTGCGCGGTCGTGTCATCGACGTGGACTACGCCTCGCACAGCCCTCAGGTCGACGCCATCGCGGACGAACTCACCGGCATTCTGGCCGGGATTCGCCCCGTCTCGTCCCCGGTGGCCTTCTACTCTTCGGTGACCGGGAACCGTGTCGACACCGCGGGCCTCGACACCGACTACTGGGTCACCAATCTGCGCCGGCCCGTCCGCTTCGCCGACGCCGTCGCCGCCCTCCTCGCCGACGGCCACCGGGTCCTCGTCGAGTGCAGCAGTCACCCGGTGCTCACCCTGGGCCTGCAGGAGACCTTCGAAGCGGCCGAGGCCGACGCCGTCACCGTCCCCACCCTGCGGCGCGAGGACGGCGGCCTGTCCCGGCTGGCGCTCTCACTGGGGCAGGTCTTCGCCGCCGGGTGCGCGGTCCGCTGGGAGCGCTGGTTCCCCGCCACCGGCGCGTCCGCCGTGGACCTGCCGACGTACGCCTTCCAGCGTCGTCGCTACTGGCTGGACGCCCCCGCCCCCACCCAGGACGCCGCCGGTCTCGGCCTGGCCGGGGCCGGGCACCCGCTGCTCGGCGCGGCAGCCGAACTCGCCGACCGCGACGCACGGTTGCTCACCGGCCGCATCAGCAGGAACGGCCACCCCTGGCTCGCCCAGCACACCCTCTTCGGCACCGCCGTCGTGCCCGCCTCGGTCCTCGCGGAATGGGCGCTGCGCGCCGCCGACGAGGCCGGGTGCCCAGGGGTCGAGGACCTCACCTTCGAGGCCCCGCTGGTGCTGCCGGAGGACGGGGGCGTACAGGTGCAGGTCCTCGTCGGCCCTGCCGAATCCGACGCCGACGAGAGGGGTGGGCAGCGCGAAGTCCGCCTCTACGCCCGCCCCGACGACGACACCGCCCCCGAGGGTGGCGCGCCGTGGACCTGCCACGCGAGCGGCCGGCTCGCCGCAAAGGCGCAGGAGGCCGAGGAGACCCCGGCGGCCCCGGAGGCGGCGTGGCCGCCGTCCGGCGCCGCGCCCGTCGACCTCGGTGACTTCTACGAGCGGGCCGCCGCGACCGGCGTCGGCTACGGGCCGGTCTTCACGGGGCTGCGTGCGCTGTGGCGCCGGGGCGAGGAGCTGTTCGCCGAGGCGGTGCTGCCGCGGGAGGCGCCCGGCGGGGACGGGTTCGGCATCCACCCGGCCCTCCTCGACGCCGCCCTGCAACCCGCGCTCCTCGGCGCACGGCCGCCGGAGGGCGACCAGGTGTGGATGCCGTTCTCGCTGGCCGGAGTGTCCCTGTGGGCCACCGGGGCCGCATCCGTACGCGTCCGGCTCTCTCCCCTGGGCGAGGAGGCCGACGCGGCCGGCCGCACCTGGCGGATCGTCGTCAGCGACCCCACGGGAGCCGAGGTGCTCAGGTGCGAGGAGCTGGTGCTCGTGGCCGCCGGCTCCCGGCAGCTGCGGGCCCTCGCGGCGGACGCCTCGGACCTGTACGCGCTGCGCTGGGTGCCGACGGCGACGCCCGAGGACACGGCTGACCGCGTCGCTTGGGCGACGCTGGGGGAGACGTACCCGGACCTGGACGGTCTGCGGGCCGCGCTCGACGCCGGGACACCGGCGCCGCCCGTGGTCCTCGCCGCCGTGGACGCCGCCGGCGCCGCCGAGGCGGTGGCCGAGCGCACCGCCACCCTGATCAAAGCCTGGCTCGGCGACGCGCGCCTCGCACCCTCCCGCCTGGTGCTGACCACGCACGGTGCGGTCGCCGCCGGCGACGGAGAGCGCCCCGACCCGACGGCCGCCGGAGTCTGGGGCCTGGTCCGCGACGCCCAGGCCCGGCACCCCGGCCGCTTCCTCCTCGTCGACACCGGGACCGACGGCGGCGCGGAGCCCCTGGCGCAGGCCGTCGCCACGGCCCTCGGCGCCGACGAGCCCCAACTCGCCCTGCGCGCGGGCCGCGTCCTCGCACCCCGCCTCGCGCCCGCGCCCACGGCCACCGCGGACCAGCCGACCGCACTCGACCCGGACGGCACCGTGCTGCTCACCGGATCGGAACCCGCCCTGATCACCGCCCTCGCGGAACACCTCGTACGCACCGAACAGTCCAGGCACCTGCTCCTCGTCACCGAGGGCGCCGAACCGGCGGCGTCGGCCGACCGGCTGAGGAACCTGGGCGCCACCGTGCGCCTCGCGGCCCCCGCCGCCCTCGCCGAGGCCGTCGACGCCACCGGCGCGGACCATCCGCTCACCGGCGTCGTCCACGCCACTGGTGCGAGCTGGCCCGACGGCGCGTTCGACCACACCTGGGCGGCGAGGACAGCGACCGCCGTGCACGCCGCGACCGCCGGCCTCCCGCTCGCCCTGTTCGCCGTCCTCATCCCGGCCCGGTCGGCCCTCGGCATCCCCGACTCGCCGGCCGCCGCCGGCGCCGACGCCTTCGCCGAGGCCCTCGCCCACCACACCCACCCCGCCACGACGGCCGTGACCCTCTCCTACGGGCCGCCCACCGCACCGAACCCCGGCATCGGGCAGACGACCCTCGCCCGGATACCCGCCCTCCTCGACGCCGCACGGGCGCACGGCGGCACGCCCCTCCTGGCGGCCCGCCTCAACGCCCGCGCCCTGGCCGCCGAGGCCGCGCTGCCCGCCCCGCTGCGCGCCCTGGCGGCCAGGCAGACCCCCACCCGCCGCGCCGCCGCCGGCCGCAGGCCCCCGACGGACTGGGCGGGGCGGCTGGCCCCCCTGTCCGTCGCGGAGCAGCTCCGCCTGCTCGTCGACGTCGTACGCGGTCACGCCGCCGCCGTCCTGGGCCGCACCGACCCCGACGCGCTGCGCGGAGACGCCACCTTCAAGCAACTGGGCCTGGACTCGCTGACCTCCGTCGAGCTGCGCAACCGGCTGGTGGAGGACACCGGCCTGCGCCTGCCCACCGCCCTCGTCTTCCGCCACCCGACCCCGGCGGCCATCGCCGGTCACCTCCGCGAGCGCCTCACCGGCCAGGACAAGGCATCCGCGGACGAGGTGGCGACGGCCGCCCAGGCACCCGGCGGGCCGCCCACCACCGGAACCTTGCTGAACGACCTGACCCGCATGGAGAGCGCCCTCACCGCGATCGCCGCCCAGCTGCCCCAGGGCGACGCGGGCGAGATCACGACCCGGCTCGAGGCGCTGCTCGCCCGGTGGAAGACCTCGAACGCCGGCGCGGGGGACGAGGACAGCGCCGCCCACCGGCTGGAGGCCGCCTCCGCCGACCAGATCTTCGACTTCATCGACAACGAGCTAGGCGTCACGCACGACACCTCGCGCGCGACCCCCACTCCGAAGGCCGGGTGACCCCACATGGCGACCGAAGAGCAACTGGTCGAGTACCTGCGCAGGGTGACCACCGATCTCCACGACACCCGCCGGCGCCTGGTGCAGGCGGAGGACCGTCAGGTGGAGCCGGTGGCCCTGGTGGGCATGGCCTGCCGCTTCCCCGGCGGCGTGGCGTCGGCGGAGGACCTCTGGGACCTGGTCGCCGCGGGCAAGGACGCCATCGAGGACTTCCCCACGGACCGCGGCTGGGACCTGGAGGCGCTCTACCACCCGGACCCCGCCCACTACGGCACCAGCTACGTGCGCCACGGCGGGTTCGTCGACGACGCCGGCTCCTTCGACGCCGACTTCTTCGGGATCAGCCCGCGCGAGGCCCTCGCGATGGATCCGCAGCAGCGGCTCATGCTGGAGACGTCCTGGGAGCTCTTCGAGCGCTCGGGCATCGACCCCGCCACCCTCAAGGGCAGCCGCACCGGCGTCTACGCCGGGGTGTCCAGCGAGGACTACCTGTCCCAACTGCCCCGCATACCCGACGGATTCGAGGGTCACGCCACCACCGGCAGCCTCACCAGCGTCATCTCCGGCCGGGTGGCGTACACCTACGGCCTGGAGGGCCCGGCGGTCACCGTCGACACGGCCTGCTCCTCCTCACTCGTCGCGATCCACCTGGCGGCCCAGGCGCTGCGCCAGCGCGAGTGCGACCTGGCCCTCGCGGGCGGAGTGCTCGTGCTGTCGAGCCCGCTGATGTTCACCGAGTTCTGCCGCCAGCGGGGCCTGTCCCCGGACGGCCGCTGCAAGCCGTTCGCGGCTGCCGCCGACGGCACCGGCTTCTCCGAGGGCATCGGCCTGATCCTCCTGGAACGCCTCTCCGACGCGCGCCGCAACGGCCGGAACATCCTCGCCGTGATCCGCGGCTCGGCCGTGAACCAGGACGGCGCGAGCAACGGCCTGACCGCTCCGAACGACGCCGCGCAGGAGCAGGTCATCCGCGCCGCCCTGGCCAACGCCCGTCTCACAGCCGCCGACGTGGACGCGGTCGAGGCGCACGGCACCGGCACTCGGCTCGGCGACCCCATCGAGGCCGGCGCCCTGCTCGCCACCTACGGCCGGCACCGGGAGCGGCCCCTGCTGCTCGGCTCCCTCAAGTCCAACATCGGCCACACCCACGCCACCGCCGGGGTCGCGGGCGTCATCAAGACGGTCATGGCGATGCGCAACGGCATGGTGCCCGCCACGCTCCACGTCGAGGAACTGAGCCCGCACGTCGACTGGGATTCGGGAGCCGTCGAAGTCGTCACCACCCCCACCCGGTGGCCGGACACCGGCCGCCCCCGCCGCGCCGGGATCTCCGCGTTCGGGATCTCCGGCACGAACGCGCATCTGATCCTGGAGCAGGCGCCGGAGCCGGAAAAGGCGGCTTCGGAGGCGCCCGACCCCGCGGACGACCCGGTGGTGGTGCCGTGGGTGGTCTCCGGGCGGACCGGGGAAGCGCTGCGGGGGCAGGCTCGGCGGTTGGGTGAGTTCGTCGAGGGTGACCCGGGTGTGTCTGAGGTGGAGGTGGGCTGGTCGTTGGTCGCCACGCGGTCGGTGTTCGAGCACCGGGCTGTGGTGGTGGGGGAGAGTCGCGAGGAGCTTACTGCCGGGCTGGAGGCTGTGGCGTCGGGTGGGGTGTCTCCCGATGTGGTGTCGGGGGTGGCGGGTTCGGTGGGGCCGGGTCCGGTGCTGGTGTTTCCGGGGCAGGGTTCGCAGTGGGTGGGGATGGGTGCGCGGCTGTTGGAGGAGTCGCCGGTGTTCGCCGCCCGGATCGCCGAGTGCGAGCAGGCGCTGTCGGCGTATGTGGACTGGTCGCTGACGGGTGTGCTGCGCGGGGACGGTGGTGAGTTGTCCCGGGTGGAGGTCGTGCAGCCGGTGCTGTGGGCCGTGATGGTCTCGCTGGCTGCCGTCTGGGAGGACTACGGTGTCAAGCCCGCCGCTGTGATCGGTCACTCGCAGGGGGAGATGGCCGCCGCCTGCGTGGCCGGGGCGCTGTCGCTGGAGGACGCGGCGCGGGTGGTCGCCGTGCGCAGTGAGGCTCTGCGCCGGTTGCAGGGGCATGGGGACATGGCTTCCCTCGGTACCGGTGCTGAGCAGGCCGGTGAACTGATCGCCGGGCGGTCGGGTGTGGTGGTGGCGGCGGTGAACGGACCCGCCTCGACGGTGATCTCGGGACCACCGGCAGAAGTCGCCGCGGTGGTGGCCGATGCCGAGTCCCTCGGGCTTCGGGCCCGGGTCATCGACGTCGGCTACGCCTCCCACGGCCCGCAGATCGACGAGATCCACGACCAGTTGACCGAGCGGCTCGCCGGCATTCAGCCCGCCGCTACGGAGGTGGCGTTCTACTCCACCGTCACCGCCGAGCGCATGGCCGACACCACCGGTCTGGATGCCGAGTACTGGGTGACCAACCTGCGCCGGCAGGTCCGCTTCGCCGACACCGTCGAGACCCTTCTCGCCGACGGCTACCGCCTGTTCATCGAGGCCAGCCCCCACCCCGTCCTCACCCTCGGCATCGAGGAGACCATCGAGCAGGCCGACGTCCCGGCCACCGTCGTCCCCACCCTGCGCCGCGACCACGGCGACACCACCCAACTGGCCCGTGCCGCCGCCCACGCCTTCACCGCCGGCGCCGGCATCGACTGGCACCGCTGGTTCCCCACCGAGCCCGCCACCCCCCGCACCGTCGACCTCCCCACCTACGCCTTCCAACGCCGCCGCTACTGGCTCGCCGACGCCGTGGCCCGTGGCATCGACGGCACCCGCTCCGGGGCGGGTCACGGGTCGGGGCACGCACAGCTGCCCACCTCGGTCGCCCTCGCCGACGGAGGACTGGTGCTCAACGGGCACGTCTCGGCCAAGGGCGGCGGCTGGGTCGGCGAGCACGTGGTGGCCGGGACCGTGCTGGTCCCGGGTGCCGCCCTGGTGGAGTGGGTGCTGCGCGCCGCCGACGAGGCGGGCTGCGCCACCCTGGACGAACTCACCCTGCAGGCGCCCCTCGTGCTGCCCGACGCCGGGGGCCTTCAGGTCCAGGTCGCCGTGGGTCCGGCCGACGAACAGGGGCGGTGCGGCGTCAGCGTGTACTCGCGCCCGGAACGCGCGGAACAGGACGGGACCGGGTGGCTGTGCCACGCCGTGGGCGAGCTGGGCCGCGAGCCGGCGGCACGTCCGCGGCAGGAGACCGGGCAGTGGCCGCCGGCGGGGGCCGAGCCGGTCGAGTTGGACGGCTTCTACGGGCGGGTGGCCGCCGACGGATACGCGTACGGCCCGGCCTTCCAGGGGCTGCGGGCGCTGTGGCGGCACGGCCCGGACCTGCTCGCGGAGGTGGAGCTGCCCGAACAGGCCGGTCCTCCGGCCGGTTTCGGAATCCACCCGGCGCTCCTCGACGCCGCGCTGCACCCGCTCCTCGCGCGGCGGGAGCCGGACCCGGCCGACGAAGGGCAGGTGCGGCTGCCGTTCACCTGGAGCGGTGTGTCGCTGTGGGCCACCGAGGCCACCGCCGTGCGGGTCCGGCTCGCCGGGCCGGGCGGAGGCACCGAGGACACGGTCCGCCTGACGGTGACCGACCCGGCCGGCGGGCCCGTGCTCGACGTCGCGGAGCTGCGGCTGCGGCCGACCAGCGCCCAGCAGGTACGCGCCGCCGCGGGATCCGGCACGGACGGGCTGTACGAGACGCGGTGGACGCCCCTTCCCGTACCGGCCTCGGACAGCGACCCCATCGAGGTGACGGCGCTGGACGGTCTCGACCTGGGCGAGCCGGCCGCCGACGTGCCCGCGCCGGCCGTGGTCCTCGCGGCCGTGGACACCTCCGACGGAGACGAACTCGCCGTCACGACCAGGGTGCTGGCGCTCGTCCAGGAGTTCCTTGCCGCGCCGAGCCTGGAGCAGGCGCGGCTCGCCCTGGTCACCCGGGGTGCCATGGACGTGGATGGCTCCGGCGTGCTCCACGGGCCGGACCTCGCGGGTGCGGCCGTCTGGGGCCTCGTACGCAGTGCCCAGTCGGAGAACCCGGGCCGATTCCTGCTGCTCGACTCCGACCGGCCGGTCGACCGGGACGCGGTGGCCGCGATACGGCGTGCCGTGGAGGCGGACGAGCCGCAGGTGGCCCTGCGGGGTGCGCAGGTGCTCGTGCCGAGGTGGGCGCGGACCACCGGGCCCGCCGAGTTCGGCTGCCCGCCGGGCGCCCGGGCATGGCGGCTGACCGCCGGACAGTCCGGGACACTGGACGGCGTCACGGCCGTGGCCTGCGACGAGGCGTCGCGATCACTGGCGCCGGGGCAGGTACGCGTCGCGGTCCACGCGGCGGGCGTCAACTTCCGGGACGTACTCATAGCGCTCGGCATGTACCCGGACGCGGACGCCCTGCCCGGCACCGAGGCCGCCGGAGTCGTGACCGAGGCCGGTCCCGGTGTCACGGACCTGGCCGTGGGCGACCGGGTGATGGGCATGCTGGACGGCGCCTTCGGGCCGTGGGCCGTCGCCGACGCGCGGACGCTGGCTCCCGTCCCGGACGGCTGGAGCACCCGGCAGGCCGCCGCCGCCCCCGCCGCGTTCCTCACGGCGTGGTACGGGTTGGTGGAGTTGGCGGGGGTCGGGGCGGGGGAGCGGGTGCTGATCCATGCCGCGACTGGTGGTGTGGGGATGGCGGCGGTGCAGATCGCCCGGTATCTGGGTGCCGAGGTGTTCGCGACGGCGAGTGCGGCCAAGCACGGGGTTCTGGAGGAGATGGGCATCGACGCCGCGCACCGGGCGTCGTCCCGGGACCTCGGTTTCGAGGACGCCTTCCGCGCGGCGACCGGCGGGCGGGGTGTGGACGTCGTACTCAACAGCCTCACCGGTGAACTCCTCGACGGGTCGCTGCGGTTGCTGTCCGACGGCGGCCGGTTCCTGGAGATGGGCAAGACCGATCCGCGCGATCCGGAGCTGGTCGCCCGCGAACACCGCGGAGTGTCCTACCGGGCGTTCGACCTGGTCGCCGATGCCGGGCCCGAGCGGTTGCGCGGGATGCTCCGGCGCCTCGGCCCGCTGTTCGCCTCCGGCGCTCTGCGGGCGCTGCCCGTCAGTGCCTGGCCGCTGGGCAGGGCGCGGGAGGCGTTCCGGCTCATGAGCCAGGCCAAGCACACCGGCAAGCTCGTGCTCGACGTGCCCGCCCCGCTCGACCCCGAGGGCACCGTCCTCGTCACCGGCGGCACCGGCACCATCGGAGCGGCGGTGGCCGAACACCTCGCCCGCACCGGCCAGTGCCGCCGGCTGCTGCTGGTCAGCCGCGGCGGAGCCGACGACGGCCTCGCCTCCCGCCTCGAAGGTCTCGGCGCCACCGTCGCCTTCGCAGCCGCCGACGTGAGCGAGCCGGCGGCGGTGGCCGCGCTGGTCGCCGGGGTCGATCCGGCGCACCCGCTGACGGGGGTCGTGCACGCCGCCGGTGCGCTCGACAACGCGCTCATCGGCTCCCAGAGCCCCGAGCGGCTCGCCCGGGTATGGGCGACCAAGGCCGCCGCCGCGCGCGCACTGCACGAGGCCACCCGGGAGCTGCGCCTCGGCATGTTCGTGCTCTGCTCCTCCTTCGCCTCCACCCTCGGCACACCGGGCCAGGCCAACTACTCGGCCGCCAACGCCTACTGCGACGCCCTCGCCGCGCACCGCCGGGCCCGGGGCCTCGCGGGCGTGTCCGTGGCGTGGGGACTGTGGGAGGGGGGAGGCGGCCTGACCGGGTCCCTCTCGACGGCCGACCGGGCCCGCATCGACCGGTACGGCATCAAGCCCACCAGCGCGGCCCGCGGCTGCGCCCTGCTGGACGCCGCACGCGCCCACGGCCGCCCCGACCTGCTCGCCATGGATCTGGACCCCCGTGTCCCGGCGGGTTCCGACGCCCCGGTCCCGGCCGTACTGCGCGCCCTGGCGGCAGCCGGGTCACCGGGCGCGGCCAGGCCGACGGCGGCCGCGTCCGGCGCGACGGCGACGGACTGGCCCGGCAGGCTCGCCGCCCTGCGGCCGGAAGAGCGACTGGAGCTGATCACCGACCTGGTCCGCACCCACGCGGCCGGGGTGCTCGGGCACGCCGACCCGGGCGCCGTGCAGGTGGAGACGCCGTTCAAGGAGCTGGGCCTCGACTCGCTGACCGCCGTCGAGCTGCGCAACCGGCTCGCCGCCGCGACCGGACTCAAGCTGCCCGCGGCCCTGGTCTTCGACTACCCGCAGGCCCACGTGCTCGCCGCCCACCTGGTCGAGCGGCTCGCCGCCGACGGCGCGGCGGCCCCGGCCGGAGACGTGACGGCGGACGTCCTGAAGGAGGTGGCCCGAGTCGAGCACACCTTGTCCCTCGCCGTCTCGCAGGGACTCGACCAGGCCGCGGTCGCCGCCCGCCTGGAGGAACTGCTCGCCCGCTTCACGACGGCCGACACCGACGACGGCGCTGCCGCGGACCACCTGGAGGCGGCCACCGCCGAGCAGGTACTCGACTTCATCGACAACGAACTCGGGGTGTGAGGCCCTTGCCGGCCCGGCACCCCGCGATCACCGCCAGGGAGCGATTGCGCACATGGTGAGCGAAGAGAAACTGGTCGACTACCTCAAGCGTGTCTCGGCGGACCTGCACGCCACCCGGCAGCGGCTGCGCGAGGCGGAAGAACGCGGCCAGGAACCCGTGGCCGTGGTCGAGACGGCATGCCGCTACCCCGGCGGCGTCCGCTCCCCCGAGGACCTGTGGAACCTGCTCACCGCGGGCGGCCACGCCCTGGGCGCCTTCCCCGACAACCGCGGCTGGGACCTGGAACGGCTCTTCCACCCCGACCCCGACCACCCGGGCACCACCTACGCCCGCGAGGGCGGCTTCGTCCACGACGCCGACCTGTTCGACCCGGAGTTCTTCGGCATCAGCCCGCGCGAGGCGCAGGTCCTCGACCCGCAGCAGCGGCAGCTCCTCGAGTGCGCCTGGGAGGCGCTGGAGCGCGCCGGCATCGACCCGCACTCCCTGCAGGGCAGCCGCACCGGCGTGTACGCGGGCGCGGCCCTGCCCGGCTTCGGCACCCCGCACATCGACGCGGCGGCCGAGGGCTACCTGGTCACCGGCAGCGCCCCGAGCGTGCTCTCGGGCCGGCTCGCCTACACCTTCGGCCTCGAAGGCCCGGCGGTGACGATCGACACTGCGTGCTCGTCGTCGCTCGTCGCCGTGCACCTGGCGGCCCACGCGCTGCGCCGGCACGAGTGCGATCTCGCCCTCGCGGGCGGGGTCACCGTGATGACCACCCCGTACGTGTTCACGGAGTTCTCCCGCCAGCGCGGCCTCGCCGCCGACGGGCGGTGCAAGCCGTTCGCGTCGGCCGCCGACGGCACCGCGTTCTCCGAGGGCGCCGGCCTCCTCGTCCTCGAGCGGCTCTCCGACGCCCGCAGGGCCGGACACCGCGTGCTCGCCGTCATCCGCGGCTCGGCGGTCAACCAGGACGGCGCGAGCAACGGGCTCACCGCGCCCAACGGCCCCTCCCAGCAGCGCGTCATCCGGGAGGCGCTGGCCGCGGCCCGGCTCTCGCCCGCCGAGGTGGACGCCGTCGAGGCGCACGGCACCGGCACCCGGCTCGGCGACCCCATCGAGGCCGACGCGCTCCTCGCCACCTACGGCCAGGAACGGCACGCCGACCGGCCGCTGTGGCTCGGCTCGGTCAAGTCCAACATCGGCCACACGCAGGGCGCGGCGGGCGCGGCGGGCCTGATCAAGATGATCATGGCGCTGCGGCACGCGACGCTGCCCGCCACCCTGCACGTCGACGAGCCCACCCCGCACGCGGACTGGGAGGCGGGCGCGGTGCGCCTGCTCACCGAGCCGGTGCCCTGGCCGCGCGGCGAACGCCCGCGCCGCGCCGGCGTCTCCTCCTTCGGCATCTCGGGAACGAACGCGCACCTGATCATCGAGGAACCCCCCGCGGAGGCCGCGGGCGCGGAGGAGGGCCCGCGGCCGGCCCGCGACGAGCGGCGGACGGTGCCGTGGGTGCTGTCCGCGCGCAGCGCCCCGGCCCTGAGCGCCCAGGCCGACGCGCTGGCCGCACACGCCGACGCCCCGGCGGCCGACGTCGGCGGCACGCTGCTGCGCCGTTCCCTCTTCGAGTACCGCGCGGTGGTGCTCGGCGCCGACCGCGAGCAGCGGGCGGCGGCGCTGGACGCCCTCGCCGCCGGACGCACCCACCCGGCCCTCACGCGCGGCCCGGGCCCGGCCCGCCCCGGTGGCACCGCCTTCCTCTTCACCGGCCAGGGCAGCCAACGGCCCGGCGCGGGAGCGCGGTTGTACGCCGCCTTCGGCGTCTTCGCCGAGGCCCTGGACGAGGTCTGCGCCCACCTGGACCCACTGCTCGAACAGCCGCTCAAGCAGACCCTGTTCGCCCCGGCCGACTCCGCGCAGGCCGCCGCGCTGCACCAGACCGGTGTGACCCAGGCCGCCCTGTTCGCCCTCGAAGTGGCCCTGTACCGCCTGGTCACCTCCTTCGGCGTCACCCCCAGCCACCTCACCGGCCACTCCGTCGGCGAGATCGCCGCCGCGCACGCGGCCGGGGTCCTCTCGCTGCCGGACGCCTGTGCGCTGGTCGCCGCCCGAGGGCGGCTGATGCAGGCGCTGCCCGCCGGCGGCGCCATGCTCGCCGTGCAGGCGGGCGAGGACGACGTACTGCCGCTGCTCGACGGGCGGGAGGAGCGGCTCGCGCTCGCCGCCGTCAACGGGCCCGCCACCGTCGTCCTGTCCGGCGCGGCCGATGCCGTGGCCGAGGTCCAGGAGCTGCTGCGCGGGCGCGGGACCAAGACCAAGCGCCTCAACGTCAGCCACGCCTTCCACTCGCCGCTGATCGAGCCGATGCTGGACGACTTCCGGCGCGTGGTCCGCACGCTGACCTTCCACGCGCCGACGCTCCCCGTCGTCTCCAACCTCACGGGTGAACTCGCCGACGCGCGCCTGCTCGCCGACCCCGAGTACTGGGTGCGGCACGTCCGCCGGCCCGTGCGGTTCTTCGACGGGGTACGCACGCTCGACGGCCAGAACGTGGTGCGCTACCTGGAGTTGGGGCCGGACCCGGTCCTCGCCACCATGGTCCAGGACTGCCTCTCGGGCCCCGATCCCTACTCCGACCGGGACGCGGACAGGGGCCCGGCATCGACATCGGCCTCGGACGAGGCGGCTCCGCCGGTGATCGCCGCCCTCCTGCGTGCCGGACACGACGAGGAGCACACCTTCCTCACCGCTCTCGCAGCGCTCCACGCCGACGGCCAGCCGGCCGACTTCACCTCGCTCCTCCCGGCCGACACGGAACAACTGCCGCTACCCACCTACCGGTTCCAGCGCCGACGGTACTGGCGCTCGCCCCCGGACACCTCCGCCCCCGCCCGCGCCGCCGACCTCACCGAGACCGGGCACCCGCTGCTGCCCGCCGTCATCCGGCAGGCCGACGGCGGTCTGCTGCTCGCCGGACGGCTCTCCCTGCGTACGCATCCCTGGCTCGCCGACCACTCCATCGCGGGCAGGGTGCCGCTGCCCGGCACCGCCTTCGTGGAACTCGCGCTGCTCGCGGGGCGGCACGCCGACTGCGACACCATCGACGACCTGACCCTCGAAGCACCGCTGCTGCTCGACGACACCGGCACGGTCAGCGTCCAACTCGCCCTCGCCGCACCGGACGCGAACGGCCGCCGAACCCTGACCGTCCACGCCCGCCCCGCCGACGACGCCGATGACGACGAAGCGGCGGGCTGGCGCCGCCACGCCACCGGCGTCCTCGCGGCGGGCGCGCCCACCGGACCACCCGCCTCCGACGGCGCCTGGCCGCCCGCCGGTGCCACCGCCCTGGACGTCGACGCCCTGTACGCCCGCCTCGACGAGCAGGGCTACGGCTACGGGCCCGCCTTCCGCGCCGTCCACGCCGCCTGGCGGCACGGCGACGACCTGTACGCCGATGTCCGCCTCGACGACGAACAGTGCGGCGAGGCCGAGGAGTTCGCCCTCCACCCCGCACTCCTGGACGCCGCCCTGCACGCCGTGGACGAGCTGTACGCCCAGGGAGAGGGCGACGCCCCGGTGCGGCTGCCGTTCTCCTTCAGCAACGTACGCCACTACGCCTCGGGCCCGACCCGGCTCCGGGTCCGGCTCACTCCCCAGGGCGACGACCGGCTACGGCTGACCCTGACCGGCACCGACGGCGCGCCCGTCGCCGCCGTCGAGGCGCTGCGGCTGCGGCTGGTCCCCGCCGACCGCTGGCGCTCTGCCGGCACGACCGGCCTGCCGCTGCACCGCCTGGAGTGGCAGGAACTCCCGCTGCCCGCCGCGCCCGAGGAGGCCGCCGGCTCCTGGGCCGTGCTGGGGGCCGACGACGCGGGGATCGGGCCCGCGGCGTGCCACCGGGACCTGGCCGCGCTGGTGGCCGCGGTGGCGGAGGACGAGGCCGCGCCGGACATCGTCTTCGCGGCCTTCCCTTCCGGCGACCGCAGCACGTCCGGCGACCTCAGCACCTCCGGCGACCTGGCCGACGGGGTCCCGGCGCGGGTGCGGACGCATGCCCACCGCGCCCTGGAGCTGCTGCGGGGCTGGCTCGCCGAGGAAAGCCTCGCCTCCGCGCGACTCGTGGTCCTCACCAGCGGTGCCGTAGCCGTCGACGATGCCGCGGCCGACCTGGCCACCGCCCCGCTGTGGGGCCTGGTCCGCGCCGTGCAGGCCGAGCAGCCCGACAGGATCCTGCTGGTGGACATGGACCAGGACGCCGCGTCGCGCCGCGCCCTGCCGGCCGCGCTCGCCGCGGCGAGGGCCCAGGGCGAGACACAGCTCGCCCTGCGCGCGGGCACCGCCCTCGTGCCGCGCGTCGCCGTCACGAGGCCGAGGCCCGACACCGGCACAGGGTCGCGGTCCGACGCCGGCACAGGCTCGCGGTCCGACACCGTCATGGGACCGAGGCCCGACGCCGTCACGCCGCGTCTGGACCCCGGGGGCACCGTACTGATCACCGGCGGCACCGGTGGCCTCGGCCGAGCCGTCGCCCGCCACCTGGCCACCGCGCACGGCGCCCGCCACCTGCTCCTTGCCAGCCGCCGGGGCGAGGCCGCCGAGGGCCTCGCCGCACTGCGGATGGAACTGGCCGGCGTCGACGTGCGCGTCGCGGCGTGCGACCTCACCGACGCGGACGCTCTCGCCGGGCTCCTCTCCGGCATCCCCGCCGCCCACCCGCTGACCGCCGTCGTGCACACCGCGGGCGTCATCGACGACAGCCTCGTCGCGGGAATGACCCCCGACCGGCTGGACGCCGTCCTGGCGCCGAAGGCCGACGCCGCCTGGCAACTGCACCGGCTCACCCGTGAGTCGGACCTCGCGGCCTTCGTCCTCTTCTCCTCCGGCGCGTCCGTCCTCGGCAACGCCGGCCAGGCCAACTACGCGGCTGCCAACGCCTTCCTCAACGCCCTCGCCGCCCACCGCCGCGCCGAGGGACTCCCGGCCACCTCGCTGGCCTGGGGCCTGTGGGAGTCGGCTTCCGGCGGCATGGCCGCACGGCTCGGCGACACCGACCGCGCCCGCATCCACCGCACCGGCGTGGCGGGCCTGACCGACGACCAGGCCCTCGCCCTCTTCGACGCGGCCCTGACGGCCCCGCACGACACGGTGCTCGCCACCCGCTTCGACCGCGGTGTGCTCCGCGGCCAGGCCGTCGCCGGCACGCTGCCGCCCACCCTGCGGGGCCTGGTACGCGCCCCCCGGCCGCGGGCGGCCACCGACACCGCCCCGGACGGCTCACCCACCTCCTGGAGCGCCCGCACGGCCGCGCTGCCCGCCGCCGACCGGGACCGCGCCCTGACCGAGCTGATCCGCGAGCAGATCGCGACCGTACTGGCGCACCCCTCACCTCACTCCATCGAACTGCACCGCGCCTTCCAGGAGTTGGGCTTCGACTCGCTGACCGCCCTGGAGCTGCGCAACCGCCTCTCGGCGGCCACGGGCATCCGGCTGCCCGCCACGCTCGTCTTCGACCACCCCAGTCCGGGCGCCCTGGTGGACCACCTGCGCTCGCACCTGCCCGACGCCGACCGGGACGCCGCCCCCGTGGCGACGGCGGTGCGCGCCGTGGCCACCGACGACGACCCCATCGCCATCGTCGGCATGGCCTGCCGCTACCCCGGCGGCGTGGCCTCGCCGCAGGAGCTGTGGGCACTCCTCGCCGACGGCACGGACGCGATAGGCCCCTTCCCCGAGGACCGCGGCTGGGACGTGCCGGGCCTCTTCGACCCCGACCCCGACCAGGTCGGCCGCAGCTACACCAGGGAAGGCGGCTTCCTCTACGACGCCGCCCGGTTCGACGCCGGCTTCTTCGGCATCAGCCCCCGCGAGGCCGCCGCCACCGACCCGCAGCAGCGGCTGCTCCTGGAGACCGCCTGGCAGGCCCTCGAGCACGCCGGCATCGACCCGGCGACCCTGCGCGGCACCCCGTGCGGCGTCATCACCGGGATCATGTACGACGACTACGGCTCCCGCTTCCTCGCCCGCAAACCGGACGGCTACGAGGGCCGCATCATGACCGGCAGCACGCCCAGCGTGGCCTCCGGCCGGGTCGCCTACACCTTCGGCCTCGAAGGCCCCGCCATCACCGTGGACACGGCGTGCTCCTCCTCGCTGGTGGCGATGCACCTGGCGGCGCAGGCGCTGCGCCAGGGCGAGTGCGAGCTGGCCCTCGCGGGCGGCGCGACCGTGATGGCCACGCCGAACACCTTCGTGGAGTTCTCGAGGCAGCGCGGCCTGGCCCCCGACGGCCGCTGCAAGTCGTTCGCGGCGAGCGCCGACGGGACGGGCTGGGGCGAGGGCGCCGGGCTTGTCGTCCTGGAGCGGCTCTCCGACGCCCGCCGCAACGGCCACCACGTCCTCGCCGTGATCCGGGGCTCGGCCGTGAACCAGGACGGTGCGAGCAACGGCATGACCGCCCCCAACGGGCCCTCGCAGGAGCGGGTCATCCGCGCGGCCCTGGCCGGTGCCGGACACCACCCCGACGACGTGGACGTGGTGGAGGCGCACGGCACGGGTACGACGCTGGGCGACCCCATCGAGGCGCAGGCACTCCTCGCCACCTACGGCCGAGGGCGCTCCTCGGACCGGCCGCTGTGGCTCGGCTCGGTGAAGTCGAACATCGGTCACACCCAGGCCGCCGCCGGTGTGGCCGGGGTCATCAAGATGGTGCTAGCCCTCCAGCACGAGCTGCTGCCCGCCACCCTGCACGTGGACGAGCCGACCCCGCACGTGGAGTGGGACGCCGGCGGGGTACGGCTGCTGACGGAGCCGGTTCCGTGGGCACGCGGTGAGCGTCCCCGGCGGGCCGGGGTGTCGTCCTTCGGCATCTCGGGGACCAACGCGCACGTGATCCTGGAGGAGGCGCCCGAGGGAGCACGGCCTGCGGTACCGGAGTCCGAGGGGTCGGTGGTGCCGTGGGTGGTTTCCGGGCGGACCGGGGATGCGCTGCGGGGGCAGGCTCGGCGGTTGGGTGACTTCGTGTCCGGAGAGGTCTCTCCGACTGAGGTGGCTTGGTCGCTCGTCAGTACGCGGTCGGCCTTCGAGCACCGGGCGGTGGTGGTGGGGCGGGGGCGTGAGGAGCTGACTGCGGGGCTGGAGGCTTTGGCTTCGGGTGAGGCTTCGGCTGGTGTGGTGTCGGGGGTGGCGGGTTCGGTGGGGCCGGGTCCGGTGCTGGTGTTTCCGGGGCAGGGCTCGCAGTGGGTGGGGATGGGTGCCCGGCTGTTGGAGGAGTCGCCGGTGTTCGCCGCCCGGATCGCCGAGTGCGAGCGGGCGTTGGCGCCGTATGTGGACTGGTCGCTGACCGGGGTGCTGCGCGGGGACGGTGGTGAGCTGTCCCGGGTGGAGGTCGTGCAGCCGGTGCTGTGGGCGGTGATGGTCTCGCTCGCGGCGGTCTGGGAGGACTGCGGTGTCAAGCCCGCTGCTGTGATCGGTCACTCGCAGGGGGAGATGGCCGCCGCCTGCGTCGCCGGAGCCCTGTCCCTGGAGGACGCCGCGCGGATCGTCGCCGTGCGCAGCGAGGCTCTGCGCCGGTTGCAGGGCCATGGGGACATGGCTTCCCTCGGTACCGGCGCCGAACAGGCCACCGAACTGATCGCCGGGCGGTCGGGCGTGGTGGTGGCGGCGGTGAACGGGCCCGCCTCCACCGTGATCTCGGGACCGCCCGCAGAAGTCGCCGCCGTGGTCGCCGAGGCCGAGTCCCTCGGGCTTCGGGCCCGGGTCATCGACGTCGGCTACGCCTCCCACGGCCCGCAGATCGACGACATCCACGACCTGCTGACCGAGCGACTGAAGGGCATCGAGCCTGCCGCCACGGAGGTGGCGTTCTACTCCACGGTCACCGCCGAGCGTCTGACCGACACGACCGGTCTGGACGCCGAGTACTGGGTGACCAACCTGCGCCGGCAGGTCCGCTTCGCCGACACCGTCCAAACTCTCCTCGCCGACGGCTACCGCCTGTTCATCGAGGCCAGCCCCCACCCCGTCCTCACCCTCGGCATCGAGGAGACCATCGAGCAGGCGGACGTCTCCGCCACTGTCGTCCCCACCCTGCGCCGCGACCACGGCGACACCACCCAACTCGCCCGCGCCGCCGCGCACGCCTTCACCGCCGGCGCCGGCGTCGACTGGCACCGCTGGTTCCCCACCGAACCCACCACCCCCCGCACCGTCGACCTCCCCACCTACGCCTTCCAACACCGGCACTACTGGCTGGAGGAACCCACCGGGCTCACCGGCGACCCTGCCGACCTCGGCATGGTCTCCGCCGAGCACCCGCTCCTCGGCGCCTGCGTGGAACTCGCCGATGCCGACGCGTACGTGCTCACTGGACGGTTGTCCCGCAAGGCCCCGTCCTGGCTGGCCGAGCACGCGGTGGCCGGGACGGTCCTGGTCCCGGGTGCCGCGGTGGTCGAGTGGGTGCTGCGGGCCGCCGACGAGGCGGGCTGCGCCACCCTGGACGAACTCACCCTGCAGGCGCCCCTCGTGCTGCCCGACGCCGGGGGCCTGCGGATTCAAGTCGCCGTGGACGCCGCGGACGAGGAGGGCCGACGGGACGTACGCGTGTACTCGCGCACGGACCAGGCGAGCGACGAAACCTGGCTGTGCCACGCCACCGGTGTGCTGAGTCCCGAACCGGCCGACCTCCCGGACCCACTGACCGGCCAGTGGCCTCCGGCCGGTGCCGAACCGGTGGACGTCGCGGGCTTCTACGCCGAGGCCACGGAAGCCGGGTACGACTACGGCTCCGCGTTCCAGGGGCTCCGGGCCCTGTGGCGGCACGGAACAGAGCTCCTCGCCGAGGTGGCGTTGCCCGAACAGGCGGGCGCACCCGACGGCTTCGGGATGCATCCGGCCCTCCTCGACGCCGCCCTGCATCCGCTCATGCTTCTACAGCCGCCCGCGGAGGGCCGGATGTGGCTGCCGTTCGCCTGGAACGGCGTCTCCCTTCACGCCGGGCAGGCCACCCGCATCCGTGTCCGGCTGTCGCCACAGGGCGAGTCGGCCGAGCGGGACCTGCGAGTCGTGATCGCCGACGGCACCGGTGCGCCCGTCCTCGGCGTCCAGGCGCTGACTCTGCGGGCCGTCGACCCAGGACAGCTGGCCGTCGCCGGTCGTGGCGGCGTCGACGGGCTCTACACCGTGGACTGGACGCCGATCTCCGTGCCGGAGCCCGGCGCGTCCGAGGGGCGTGGCTGGGTCGCGCTCGCGGAGGGGTTCGGCCTCGGCGACGTGGCGCGCGGCAGCGCTGCGGCGCCGTGGGCCGTGGTGGCTTCCATCGGGTCCGCCGACAGCGACCGTGACGGCGCGGTCGTCGCCGAACGCGCGCTGGGCCTCGTACAGGAGTTCCTGGCCGCTCCGGAGCTGACCGAGTGCCGCTTGCTGGTGGTCACCCGGGGCGCGGTGGCCACCGGCGCCGAGAGCGACGTGGATGCCGCCGCGGCCTCCGTGTGGGGCCTGGTCCGCAGCGCGCAGTCGGAGAATCCGGGGCGCTTCACGCTCGTGGACACCGACGGATCCGAACTCACCGAACCAGCCCTGCGCCACGCCGTGGAGCAGTTGGACGAACCCGAGCTGGCGCTCCGAGAGGGCGAACTGCTCGCCCCCCGCATGGTTCCCGCAGGTGCCCCCGAAGAGCTCGTCGCGCCGGTCGGCACCTTCCCCTGGCGCCTCGGTTCCGAGGGCACCGCCACCCTGGAGAGCCTGTGCGTCATCGAGGCCCCGGAGGCGCTCGCGCCGCTGGAGTCCGGCCAGGTGCGGATCTCGGTGCGGGCGGCGGGCATGAACTTCCGCGACGCGCTGATCGCGGTGGGCATGTACCCGGACAAGGGCACCTTCGCGGGCAGCGAGGGCGCGGGTCTGGTGACGGAGGTCGGGCCGGGCGTCACGCACCTCGCTGTCGGTGACCGCGTGTTCGGCCTGTTCGAGGGCGCGTTCGCGCCGCTGGCGATCGCCGACGCCCGGATGGTGGTCCCGGTGCCGGAGGGCTGGACCCTGGAAGAGGCCGCGGCCGTGCCGGTGGTGTTCCTGACGGCCTGGTACGGCCTGGTGGACCTGGGCCGGCTCCGGGCGGGCGAGAGGGTGCTCATCCACGCCGGAACCGGTGGCGTCGGCATGGCGGCCACCCAGATCGCGCGCCACCTCGGAGCCGAGGTGTACGCGACCGCCAGTCCCGCCAAGCACGCGGTCCTCGAGGAGATGGGCATCGACGCCGCCCACCGGGCGTCCTCCCGCGACCTCGACTTCGAGGGGGTGCTGCGTGCGGCCACCGGCGGGCGAGGCGTGGACCTCGTACTCAACAGCCTGGCCGACGAGTTCACCGACGCCTCGCTGCGGCTGCTCGCCGCAGGCGGACGCATGGTCGACATGGGCAAGACCGACAAGCGTGATCCCGAGGAGGTCGCGCGCTCCTACGACGGGGCGTGGTACCGGGCCTTCGACCTGGTACCGCACGCGGGCCCCGACCGGATCGGCGAAATGCTGGGGGAGCTGTGCGAGTTGTTCGCGTCGGACTCTCTGACCTCGCTGCCGGTCAGGACGTGGCCCCTGCGCCGGGCGCGGGAGGCGTTCCGTTTCATGAGTCAGGCCAGGCATACGGGCAAGCTGGTGCTGGAGGTTGGGCCTGCGCTGGATCCCGTGGGCACGGTTTTGGTGACGGGTGGTACGGGGGTGCTGGGTGGGCTGGTGGCCGAGCATCTGGTGCGGGAGTGGGGTGTGCGGCATCTGCTGCTGGCCGGGCGGCGTGGCGCCGACGCTCCGGGAGTCGGCGAACTCGTGGGGCGGCTGTCGGCGTTGGGTGCCGATGTCGGCGTGGTCGCGGCTGACGTCAGTGACCCGGGGTCGGTGGCCGAGCTGGTCGCCGGGGTCGACCCGGCCCACCCGCTGACCGGCGTCGTGCACGCTGCGGGCGTGTTGGACGACGCGGTGGTCACCGCGCAGACTCCCGAGACATTGGCCGGGGTCTGGGCCGCGAAGGCCGCCGCGGCGGCGAACCTGCACGAGGCGACGCGTGGTCTGCGGCTCGGTCTGTTCGTGGTGTTCTCTTCGGCGGCGGCGACGTTGGGAAGCCCGGGGCAGGCCAATTACGCGGCTGCCAACGCCTATTGCGACGCCCTCATGCAGCACCGTCGGGCTCAGGGGCTCCCGGGCCTGTCGATCGGCTGGGGCCTGTGGCAGGCGGCCAGCGGCATGACCGGGCACCTCGGCGAGACGGACCTGGCGCGGATGAAACGCACCGGGTTCACCCCGCTGACCACCGAAGACGGCCTGGCCCTCCTCGACGCCGCCCACGCACACGGCCGCCCGCACGTCGTCGCGCTCGACCTCGACGCGAGGGCGGTCGCCGCGCGGCCGGCCGCGTCCCGGCCCGCCCTGCTGCGCGCCCTGGCCACCAGGGCTTCGGGCGGGGCCAAGAGCAGCCGGCCGACCGCCGCCGCGGGTGCCGCGGCGGCGGACGGTCTCGCCGAGCGGCTCGCCGGACTGCCGGCCGCCGAACGGCAGCGGCTGCTGCTGGCCCTCGTGCGCGACCAGGTCGCCGGAGTCCTCGGCCACACCGACCGCGACGCCATCCGCCCGGACACCTCCTTCAAGGAGCTCGGCTTCGACTCCCTGACCGCCGTCGAACTGCGCAACCGGCTGGCGGCGGCCACCGGCCTGAAGCTGCCCGCAGCGCTCGTGTTCGACTACCCGGAGTCCGCCACCCTGGTCGACCACCTCCTGGTGCGCCTCTCACCCGAGGGCGACACGGCGCCGCTCCGGGACGCGGCCGATCCGGTCCTCAACGAACTGGGCCGGATCGAGTCGAGGCTGGACGCCCTCGCGCTCGACGACGAGGCGCGCGGCCGGGTCACCCGCCGCCTCAACGGCCTGCTGACGAAGCTGAACGGCGCCCCGCGGCCCGGGGCGGGTGTGACGGACCTCGACGGGTTCGACGGGCTCGACGGGCTCGACGGCGTCTCGGACGACGAGATGTTCGAGTTCATCGACCGAGAGCTGTAAGCCCTGGCGACCTTCCGTGCCCTTCGCTGATGGAGAAGTGACGTTCGATGTCGAGTACTGAGCTGAGTACGGAAGCAAAGCTTCGTCAGTATCTGCGGCGGGTGACCGTGGACCTCGGGCAGGCGCGCCAGCGTCTGCGCGAGGTGGAGGAGCGCTCCCAGGAGCCGATCGCGATCGTCTCCATGGCCTGCCGCTATCCCGGCGGCGCCGAATCGCCCGAGGCGCTGTGGGAACTGGTCGCGACGGGCGGCGACGCCATCGGGGAGTTCCCCACCAACCGCGGCTGGGACCTGGACGGCATCTTCCACCCCGACCCCGAGCACCCGGGCACCAGCTATGTCCGGCACGGCGGGTTCCTGTACGACGCCCCCGGCTTCGACGCCTCCTTCTTCGGGATCAGCCCGCGCGAGGCCCTGGCGATGGACCCGCAGCAGCGGGTGCTCATGGAGACCGCCTGGCAACTCCTGGAGCGGGCCGGCATCGACCCGGCCGCGCTGAAGCTGACCCCGACCGGCGTCTACGTGGGCGCGGGCGTCCCGGGCTTCGGCGGCGCCCAGCCCGACACGGCCGTGGAGGGCCACCTGCTGACCGGCAACGCGCTCAGCGTCCTGTCCGGCCGCGTCTCCTTCACGCTCGGCCTCGAGGGCCCGGCGGTCAGCGTCGACACGGCGTGCTCCTCCTCACTGGTGGCGATGCACCTCGCGGCGCAGGCGCTGCGCCAGGGCGAGTGCGAGCTGGCCCTGGCGGGCGGCGTGACCGTGATGTCGACCCCCGGCATGTTCACCGAGTTCTCACGCCAGCGCGGCCTGTCCCCGGACGGGTGCTGCAAGCCCTTCGCATCCACCGCCGACGGCACCGGATTCTCCGAGGGGGTCGGCCTGATCCTGCTCGAGCGCCTTTCGGACGCCCGCCGCAACGGCCACCGCGTCCTCGCGGTGATGCGGGGCTCGGCCGTGAACCAGGACGGCGCGAGCAACGGACTCACCGCGCCCAACGGCCCCTCGCAGGAGCGGGTGATCCGCGCCGCCCTGGTCAGCGCGGGCCTGGGCGCCGCCGAGGTCGACGCGGTGGAGGCGCACGGCACGGGCACCACGCTCGGGGACCCCATCGAGGCCGGGGCCGTCCTCGCCACCTACGGCCGCGAGCGGGACGAGGACCGGCCGTTGTGGCTCGGCTCGGTCAAGTCCAACATCGGCCACCCGCAGGGCGCCGCCGGTGTCGCGGGCGTCATCAAGATGGTCATGGCGCTCCAGCGCGAACTCCTGCCCGCCACCCTGCACCTCGACGAACCCACTCCGCACGTCGACTGGTCCGCCGGCTCCGTGCGGCTCCTGACCGAGCCGGTCGCCTGGCCGCGCGGTGAACGCCCGCGCCGGGCCGGGGTGTCCGCGTTCGGGATGTCGGGGACCAACGCCCATGTGATCCTGGAGGAGGCGCCGAAGGAGGAGGCGCCCGAGGAGCCGGCCGCGGCTGAGCCACCGGCCGGGGTCGTGCCCTGGGTGGTCTCGGCCCGTGGGGAGGAGGCGCTGCGGCAGCAGGCTCGGCGGTTGGGTGAGTTCCTGGAGCGTGACGCGGGGGCGTCGGCTGCCGGGGTGGGTTGGTCGCTCGTCGCCACGCGCTCGGTGTTCGAGAACCGGGCGGTGGTCGTGGGCCGGGACCGGGAGGAACTCCTGGCCGGTGTGCGGGCGTTGGCGGTCGGGGAGCCGTCCGCCGGCGTGGTGGAGGGCGTGGTCCAGGGGGCGTCCGGTGCCGGCCCGGTGCTGGTGTTTCCGGGGCAGGGCTCGCAGTGGGTGGGGATGGGGGCCCGGCTGCTGGAGGAGTCGCCGGTGTTCGCCGCCCGCATCGCCGAGTGCGAGCGGGCGTTGGCGCCGTATGTGGACTGGTCGCTGACGGATGTGCTGCGCGGGGACGGTGGCGAGCTGTCCCGCGTGGAGGTCGTGCAGCCGGTGCTGTGGGCCGTGATGGTCTCGCTCGCCGCCGTCTGGGAGCACTACGGCGTCAAGCCCGCCGCCGTCATCGGCCACTCCCAGGGGGAGATGGCCGCTGCCTGCGTCGCCGGGGCGCTGTCGCTGGAGGACGCCGCGCAGGTGGTCGCCGTGCGCAGTGACGCTCTGCGGCAGTTGGCGGGGCGCGGCGCCATGGCCTCGCTGGGCGTCGGCGCCGAGCAGGCGGCCGAACTGATCGAGGGGCACCTCGGTGTCGGGATCGCGGCCGTCAACGGGCCGGCCTCCACAGTGATCTCCGGGCCGCCCGAGGAAGTGGCCGCCCTGGTCGCCGACGCCAAGTCGTGCGAGCTGCGGGCCCACGTCATCGACGTGGACTATGCCTCGCACGGGCCGCAGATCGACGAGATCACCGGCCTGCTCACCGAGCGGCTCGCCGGCATTCAGCCTGCCGCTACGGAGGTGGCGTTCTACTCCACCGTCACGGCCGAGCGCATGGCCGATACGACCGGTCTGGACGCCGAGTACTGGGTGACCAACCTGCGCCGGCAGGTCCGCTTCGCCGACACCGTCGAGACCCTCCTCGCCGACGGCTACCGCCTGTTCATCGAGGCCAGCCCCCACCCCGTCCTCACCCTCGGCATCGAGGAGACCGTCGAGCAGGCGGACGTCTCCGCCACCGTCGTCCCCACCCTGCGCCGCGACCACGGCGATACCGCCCAGCTGGCCCGCGCCGCCGGCCACGCCTTCACCGCCGGCGCCGGCATCGACTGGCACCGCTGGTTCCCCACCGAACCCACCACCCCCCGCACCGTCGACCTCCCCACCTACGCCTTCCAGCACCAGCAGTTCTGGCTCCCCTCCTCCGGTGGGCGGTCGGGCGACCCGGCGGGGCTCGGCCTCGCTGCCTCGGGGCACCCCCTCCTGGGCGCCTCCGTGGGCCTCGCCAGCGGGGACGTGCATCTGCTGAGCGGCCGGGTGTCCCGGCGGTCGGCCGCCTGGCTGGACGACCACACCGTGGCGGGCCAGGCCCTGGTGCCCGGCGCGGCACAGGTGGAGTGGGTGCTGCGGGCCGCCGACGAGGCGAGCTGCCCCAGCCTGGAGGAACTGGCGCTGCAGGCGCCGCTGGTACTGCCGGACTCGGGAAGTCTGCAGATCCAGGTCGTCGTGGAGGCGGCCGACGGCCGGGGGCGCCGCGAGGTCCAGGTGTTCTCGCGGCCCGATGACGACGACGCCGCTGCGGCGGTGCGACCGTGGTCCTGCCACGCGACCGGGGTGCTCGGCCCCGAACCCGCGGACGCCCGGGCCGAATCCCTCGACGGCGCCTGGCCCCCGCCCGGCGCCGAGGCGGTGGACGTCGCGGACCTCTACGCCGTGGCTGAGCAGGCCGGGTACGGCTATGGGCCCGCCTTCCGCGGAGTCCGGGCCCTGTGGCGGCACGGCAACGAGATCTTCGCCGAGGTGACGCTGCCGAAGGAGGCCGGTGACCCGGACGGGTTCGGCATTCACCCGGCGCTCCTCGACGCCGTGCTCCAGCCCGCGGCGACGCTGCTTCCGCCGTCCGACGGCGGTCAGGTCTGGCTGCCGTTCGCCTGGAGCGACGTGGCACTGCACGCGGTACGGGCCGCCGAGGTCAGGGTGCGGCTCTCCCCGCTGGGGGAACGGGTCGACCAGGGGCTGCGGATCACCGTGGCCGACGCGGTCGGCGCTCCGGTGCTCACGGTGGGTGCGTTGCACTCGCGCCCGGCCGACACCGGTCGTCTCGCGGCGGCCGGCGACCGCTCGCGGCAGGGCCTGTTCGACCTGGCGTGGATACCGGCGGAGGGCTTCGACGGGCCCCTTCCCCGGATTCCGGACGACAGCCCGGCGGGCGAGGGGCAGCTTGGAGCGGGCCTGGCCGATGTGCTGGCCGCCGTCGAGGCCGGGGCCGATGTGCCTCCGGTCGTAGCCGTGCGGGTCGAGCCGGAACCGGGTGACGACGGCCTGTCGCTGGCCGTCCGCGTCCTGGGCCTCGCGCAGACGTGGTTGGACGCGCCCCGGCTCGCCGACTCACGGCTGCTGTTGGTGACCCGGGGCGCGGTGGCCACCGACGGTGCCGGTGATGTGGACGCGGCGGTCGCGGCCGTATGGGGTCTCATCCGCAGCGCCCAGTCGGAGCATCCCGGCCGCTTCACGCTGGTCGACCTCGGCCCGGACGACGCGTTCGCCACGGCGGTGGCCGTGGCGACGCACCGGGACGATCCGCAGCTGGCCGTGCACGGCGGGGAGGCAAGGGTGCCGCGGCTCACCCGGGCCGTGACCCCGCTGCACGGGGCCGAGGGGATCGATCAAGACGGCACCGTCCTGATCACCGGCGGCACCGGCGTACTCGGCCGGGCAGTGGCCGAGCACCTGGTGCGGGAGTGGGGTGTGCGGCACCTGCTGCTGGCCGGGCGGCGTGGATCCGAAGCGCCGGGGGCCGACGAACTCGTGCGGAAGCTGGCGGAGCTGGGTGCCGAGGTCGCCGTCGTCGCGGCCGACGTCAGCGATCCGGAGGCGGTCGCCGCGCTGCTCGCGGCGGTCGACCCGGCTCATCCGCTGACCGGTGTGGTTCATGCTGCGGGTGTCCTGGACGACGCGGTGGTCACCGCTCAGACTCCCGAGGCGTTCGGGCGGGTGTGGGCGGCGAAGGCGGGTGCGGCGCGTCTTCTGCACGAGGCGACGCGTGGTCTGCGGCTTGGTCTGTTCGTGGTGTTCTCTTCGGCGGCGGCGGCGCTGGGCAGCCCGGGGCAGGCCAATTACGCGGCTGCCAACGCCTATTGCGACACTCTCATGCAGCATCGCCGGGCCCAGGGGCTCCCGGGCCTGTCGATCGGCTGGGGCCTGTGGCAGGCGGCCGGCGGCATGACCGGGCACCTCGGCGAGACGGACCTGGCGCGGATGAAACGCACCGGGTTCACCCCGCTGACCACCGAAGACGGCCTGGCCCTCCTCGACGCCGCCCACGCACACGACCACCCCTACGTGATCGCGGCCGACCTCGACCCGCGCGCCCCGGCCGACGCCCTCTCCCCACTGCTGCACGGGCTCACCGCCCCCGCCACGCGGCGTC
Organism: Streptomyces sp. NPDC048182; assembly: GCF_043202555.1. Classification (NCBI taxonomy): domain Bacteria; kingdom Bacillati; phylum Actinomycetota; class Actinomycetes; order Kitasatosporales; family Streptomycetaceae; genus Streptomyces; species Streptomyces sp. NPDC048182. The sequence goes on from NZ_JBIDAQ010000008.1 coordinate 332,556, forward strand.
GCGTGGCGGCCTCGAGCCTCGCCGGCGGAGCACTGGCCGCCCGTCTGACGGGCCTCGACGCGGACGGACGCCTCCAGCTCGTCACCGACGTCGTACGCGAGTACGTCGCCGCGGTGCTCGGCCACGGCTCGGCGGCCCAGGTCGACGTGCGGGCGGCCTTCAAGGACCTGGGCCTCGACTCCCTGACGGCGGTGGAGCTGCGCAACCGCCTCTCGGCGGCCTGCGACCTGCGCCTGCCCGCCACCCTCGTCTTCGACCACCCCACCCCCCACGCGCTCGCCGCCCACCTGGCCCACCGCCTCGCGGGCGCCCAGCCCTCGGCGACCGCCACCCCGGCACCGACACCTCCACCGACAGCGGCCGGCCCGGACGAGCCGATCGCCATCGTCTCCATGGCCTGCCGCTTCCCGGGCGGCGTGACCTCCGCCGACGACCTCTGGCGCCTGCTCGACTCCGGCAAGGACGCCATGGGCGCCTTCCCCACCGACCGTGGTTGGGACCTGGAGCGCCTCTTCCACCCCGACCCCGAGAACGCGGGCACCAGCTACGCCGACCAGGGCGGATTCCTGCACGACGCGGGCGACTTCGACGCCGCGTTCTTCGGCGTCAACCCGCGTGAGGCGCTCGCGATGGACCCGCAGCAGCGCCTGCTCCTGGAGACGTCCTGGGAGGTGCTGGAGCGGGCGGGCATCGACCCGACCACGCTCAAGGGCACGCTGACCGGCACGTACGTGGGCGTGATGTACCACGACTACGCCAAGTCGTTCCCGGAGGCCGACGCCCAGTTGGAGGGCTACGCCTACCTGGCGAACTCCGGCAGCGTGGTATCCGGCCGGGTGTCGTACACGCTGGGTCTGGAGGGCCCGGCGGTGACGGTGGACACGGCATGCTCGTCGTCCCTGGTGTCGATCCATCTGGCGGCGCAGGCGTTGCGGCAGGGCGAGTGCGACCTCGCGCTCGCCGGCGGCGTGACCGTGATGGCCGACCCCGCCGTGTTCGCGGGCTTCTCGCGGCAGCGCGGCTTGGCTCCGGACGGCCGCTGCAAGCCGTACGCGGCGGGCGCCGACGGAGTCGGCTTCTCCGAGGGTGTCGGCATGATCCTGCTGGAGCGGCTCTCCGACGCGCGCCGCAACGGGCACCGGGTGCTCGCGGTGGTGCGGGGGTCGGCGGTGAATCAGGACGGTGCGAGCAACGGTCTGACGGCTCCGAACGGTCCGTCGCAGGAGAGGGTGATCCGTCAGGCGCTGACGAGCGGCCGGCTGGGGACCGAGGACGTGGATGTGGTCGAGGGGCATGGCACGGGTACGACGCTCGGGGATCCGATCGAGGCGCAGGCGTTGCTTGCGACTTATGGGCAGGGGCGGCCTGCGGGTCGGCCGTTGTGGTTGGGTTCGGTGAAGTCGAACATCGGGCATACGCAGGCTGCCGCTGGTGTGGCGGGTGTCATCAAGATGGTGATGGCGATGCGGCACGGTGTGGTGCCGGCGAGTCTGCACGTGGATGAGCCGACGCCGCACGTGGACTGGGAGTCGGGCGCGGTGCGGCTGCTTGCCGAGTCCGTGCCGTGGCCGGAGGTGGACCGGCCGCGCCGGGCGGGCATCTCGTCCTTCGGCGCCTCGGGGACCAATGCGCATGTGATCGTCGAGTACGGACCACCCGAGCCCGTGGAGGCTCAGGAGGCCGGCGGTGCGCCGGAAGGCGCCGCTCTGGTGCCGTGGGTGCTGTCGGCCCGCAGCCCGCAGGCGCTCCGGGATCAGGCGCACCGCCTCATCGACGTCGCCGACGACGCGTCACGTGCGTCGCTGACCGATGTGGGCTGGTCGCTGATGACGACACGTGCCTCGCACGAACACCGGGCCGTCGTATCGGGCAAGGATCGACCCGAACTCCGCGCCGCGCTCGCGGCCTTGGCCGAGGGAGAGACGCACCCGGGGCTGATCGGCCCGGCCTCTCCGCAGGTCACTGCGGGTGGTGAGGTGGTGTGGCTGTTCAGTGGTCAGGGCAGTCAGCTGGTGGGGATGGGTGCGGGGTTGTATGAGCGGTTTCCGGTGTTCGCCAAGGCGTTTGACGAGGTGTGTTCCCTGTTGGAGGGGGAGTTGGGCGTCTCCTCTCTGAAGGAGACGGTCTTCCAGGGTCCGAAGGAGCGTCTCGACCATACGACGTGGGCGCAGGCGGGGTTGTTCGCGTTGCAGGTGGCTCTGGCCCGGTTGTGGGAGTCGGTAGGTGTCCGTCCTGATGTGGTGATCGGGCATTCGGTCGGGGAGATCGCTGCGGCCTATGTGGCGGGCGTGTTCGACCTGGCGGATGCGTGCCGGATCGTGGGTGCGCGGGCCCGGTTGATGGGTGCGTTGCCTGCGGGTGGGGCGATGTGTGCGGTGCAGGCGACGGCGGAGGAACTGGCTGCCGGCCTGGAGGGTTCGACGGTGAGTGTCGCGGCGGTCAACACGCCGGATTCGACGGTCGTCTCGGGTCCGGTGGAGGAGGTGGAGCGGGTCGCGGCGGTGTGGCGGGGGCGGGGGCGTAAGACCAAGGCGCTGTCGGTCAGTCATGCCTTTCACTCGGTGTTGATGGCGCCGATGCTGGAGGAGTTCACCGAGGCGATCGGCGGAGTCGACCTGCGAGAGCCATCGATACCGCTCATCAGCAATGTCTCGGGCCTGCCTGCGGGCGAAGAGATCACGGCGCCGGAGTACTGGGCGCGGCACGTGCACCAGACGGTCCTCTTCCAGCCCGCGATCGCCCACGTCGCTGAGCGGACACGGGCGTTCATCGAACTCGGCCCCGCTCCGGTGCTGACCACGGCCGCCCAGCACACCCTCGACGGGGTGGAGGGCCCGGAGCCGGTTGTGGTGTGCTCGCTTGCCGGTGAGCGGCCCGAGGAGCAGGCGTTCACTGAGGCCGTGGCCCGGCTGCACACCGCCGGGGTCGACGTGGACTGGTCGGGATGGTTCCCGGCCGAGCCGGCCCCCGCCGTCGTTGATCTGCCGACCTATCCCTTCCAGCGCAAGCGCTTCTGGCTCTCCGGTGGGGCGGGCAGCGGGAACGCGGCCGGTCTGGGGTTGGTGGCGGCTGGTCATCCGCTGTTGGGTGCGGCGGTGGAGTTCGCCGACCGGGGTGGCTGTCTGCTGACGGGGCGTGTGTCGCGTTCGGGGGTGTCGTGGCTCGCCGATCATGCGGTGGCGGGGACGGTGCTGGTGCCGGGTGCGGTGTTGGTGGAGTGGGCGTTGCGGGCCGGTGACGAGGTCGGTTGCGGCATGGTGGAGGAGTTGATGCTCCAGGCGCCGGTGGTCGTGCCGGAGTCGTCGGGGTTGCGGGTGCAGGTCGTTGTCGACGCGGAAGCGGAGGACGGCCGCCGCGAGGTCAAGATCTACACCCGCTCGGACTCCGGTGACGACGACTCCTGGGTGTGCCACGCCTCTGGCGTCCTGGCCCCCGAGGCACCCGAACCCGCCCCTCTCGTGGACGGCGTGGGCGGAGGAGCCTGGCCCCCGGCCGGCGCCGAGCCGCTGGACGCCGAGGACTTCTACGCGCGGGCGGCACGGGCCGGATACGCCTACGGGCCGTCCTTCCAGGGCCTGCGGGCGGTGTGGCGGCACGGTGAGGACCTGCTCGCCGAGGTGGAGCTGCCCGAGGCCGCCGGTACGCGCGACGGCTACGGCATCCACCCCGCCCTCCTGGACGCCACCCTCCACCCGCTCCTGGCCGCCCGCTTCCAGGAGAGCCCCCGGGACGACCAAGTCCACGTGCCCTTCGCGTGGAACGGCGTATCGCTGCGGGCGGTGGGTGCCGCGGCAGTCCGCGTGCGGCTCCGCCCGGTCGGGGGGAACGCCGAACAGGGGCTGAGTCTGACGGTCACCGACCCGGCCGGCGGCCCCGTCCTGAGCGTCGACGCCGTACAGACGCGCCCCATGCGGCCGGACCAGCTCACCACCGCCCGGCAGCGCGACGTACGGGGGCTGTTCACGGTCGACTGGACACCGCTTGCGGCATCGCGGTCGGCGGCGCCCGAGGGCGGTTGGGTCATGGTGCCGGACGGTGCCGGTCCGGCTGAACTGGCCCTGGAAGTCGGTGAGGCCCCGTGGGCCGTGGTGGCCACCGTCGACCACGGCGAGGGCCTTCCGGTAGCCGAGCGGACACTGTCTCTCGTCCAGGCGTTCCTGGCTCGGCCGGAGCTGGCCGAGTCCCGCCTGCTGCTGGTCACGCGGGGGGCGGTGGCCACCGGCGGAGCCGGCGACGTGGACGCGGCTGCCGCCTCCGTGTGGGGCCTGGTCCGCAGCGCCCAGTCGGAGCACCCGGGCCGCTTCGCGCTGGTCGACACCGACGGCGGCGAACTGCCCGAATCCCAGCTGCGCAATGCCGTCGAGGAGCTGGACGAGCCCCAACTAGCCGTGCGTGACGGACGGATACTCGTCCCGCGCCTGACCCAGGCCCGCAGCTCCGCCGAGCTCGTCGCCCCGCCCGGTGAACCGGCCTGGCGCCTGCAGACGGTGACCGGCGGCTCGCTCGAGGACCTCGCGGCGGTGCCCTGCCCGGAGGTGCTCGAACCCCTGGCAGCGGGAGAGGTCCGTGTGTCGGTGAACGCGTCCGGCATCAACTTCCGGGACGTCCTGGTCGCGCTGGGCATGGTCCCCGCGTACGGAGCCATGGGCGGCGAAGGCGCCGGAACCGTGACCGAGGTGGGCCCCGGTGTCACGCACCTGTCGGTCGGCGACCCGGTCATGGGCGTGTTCGAGGGCGCGTTCGGCCCGATGGTCGTCGCCGACGCGCGCATGGTCGCGCCGCTCCCTCGGGGCTGGGGCATGCGGGAAGGCGCGGGCGTGCCCGTGGCCTTCCTGACGGCGTGGTACGGGTTGGTGGAGTTGGCGGGTGTCGGGGCGGGGGAGCGGGTGCTGATCCATGCCGCGACTGGTGGTGTGGGGATGGCGGCGGTGCAGATCGCCCGGCACTTGGGTGCCGAGGTGTTCGCGACGGCGAGTGCGGCCAAGCACGGGGTTCTGGAGGAGATGGGTATCGACGCCGCTCATCGGGCGTCGTCCCGGGACCTGGAGTTCGAGGACGCCTTCCGTGCGGCGACCGGTGGGCGGGGTGTGGATGTCGTTCTCAACAGTCTGACGGGGGAGTTCATCGATGCTTCGTTGCGGTTGCTGGGGGAGGGCGGCCGGTTCCTGGAGATGGGCAAGACGGATCTGCGTGATGGCGGGGAGGTGGCTGCCGAACATCCAGGGGTGGCATACACCGTCTATGACTTGATCACTGATGCGGGTGCGGACCTGGTGTCTCGGATGCTGGGGCGGTTGGGGGAGTTGTTCGCATCAGAGCGGCTTAAGCCGTTGCCGGTACGTTCCTGGCCCTTGGGTGAGGCGCGGGAGGCGTTCCGTTTCATGAGTCAGGCCAGGCATACGGGCAAGCTGGTGCTGGAGGTTGGGCCTGCGCTGGATCCCGTGGGCACGGTTTTGGTGACGGGTGGTACGGGGGTGCTGGGTGGGCTGGTGGCCGAGCATCTGGTGCGGGAGTGGGGTGTGCGGCATCTGCTGCTGGCCGGGCGGCGTGGCGCCGACGCTCCGGGAGTCAGTGCACTCGTGGGGCGGCTGTCGGCGTTGGGTGCCGATGTCGGCGTGGTCGCGGCTGACGTCAGTGACCCGGGGTCGGTGACCGAGCTGGTCGCCGGGGTCGACCCGGCCCACCCGCTGACCGGCGTCGTGCACGCTGCGGGCGTGTTGGACGACGCGGTGGTCACCGCACAGACTCCCGAGGCCCTGGCCGGGGTCTGGGCCGCGAAGGCCGCCGCGGCGGCGAACCTGCACGAGGCGACGCGTGGTCTGCGGCTCGGTCTGTTCGTGGTGTTCTCTTCGGCGGCGGCGACGCTGGGCAGCCCGGGGCAGGCCAACTATGCCGCTGCGAACGCCTACTGCGATGCCCTCATGCAGCATCGCCGGGCCCAGGGGCTCCCCGGCCTGTCGATCGGCTGGGGTCTGTGGCAGGCGGCCGGCGGCATGACCGGCAAGCTCACCGACACCGACGTCGCCCGTATGGGCCGCACCGGAGTCAACGCCATGCCCACCGAACAGGGCCTGGCCCTCCTCGACGCCGCACACCGCCACGGCCGCCCCCACCTGGTCGGACTCAACCTCGACCTGCGCGCCCTGGCGACGCACCCCGTGGGCACCCGCCCCACTCTGCTGCGCGGCCTCGCGACCCCCGCCCCGAGCAGGCCGGCCGCGACGGCAGTCGCGCCCCCCGCCGACCTGGCGGGACGCCTCGCCGCGCTGCCGCCGTCCGACCGGCACCACACACTGGTCCGGCTCATCCGCGAGCAGGCCGCCACCGTCCTCGGGCTCCCCGCCGACAGTCTGACGACGGGCAGCACCTTCAAGGAACTCGGATTCGACTCCCTCACCGCGGTCGAACTGCGCAACCGGCTGTCCGCCGCCACCGGCTGCCGCCTGCCCGCCGGGCTCGTCTTCGACTACCCGGACGCCGACATCATGGCCGGACACCTCGGCGAACAGCTCGCTCCCGATGCCGGCGCCCCTGCCGGAGAGGAGGCCACCGACCCGGTCCTCCGCGACGTGGCGAAGCTCGAGAACACCCTGTCCTCCGCCCTCGTCGACCGGCTCGACGCCGACGTGGTCACGGCCCGCCTCGAGTCCCTGCTGTCGAAGTGGAAGGCGGCCGGCGCGTCGCCCGGCTCCGGCAGCGCCAAGGAACAGCTCCAGGTCGCCTCGACCGACCAGGTCCTCGACTTCATCGACAAAGAGCTGGGTCTGTGAACCGACCGTGCACCGTGCGGCAACCACGCTGAAGGCTGGGTGAACTCTCATGGCGAGTGAAGAGCAACTGGTCGACTACCTCAAGCGGGTCGCCGCCGAACTGCATGACACCCGGCAGCGCCTGCGCGAGGTCGAGGAGCGCTCCCAGGAGCCCATCGCCATCGTCTCCCTGGGCTGCCGCTTCCCCGGTGGGGTCGAGACCCCGGAGGGGCTGTGGGACCTGGTCGCCGCGAACGGCGACGCCATCGAGGACTTCCCGGCCGACCGGGGCTGGGACCTGGCGGAGATCTACCACCCCGACCCCGACCACCCGGGCACCAGCTATGTGCGCGAGGGCGGCTTCGTCCACGCCGCCGACCGCTTCGACTCCGGGTTCTTCGGCTTCAGCCCGCGCGAGGCGCTGGCCAGCAGTCCCCAGCTGCGGCTGCTCCTGGAGACGTCCTGGGAGACGTTCGAGCGGGCGGGCATCGACCCCACCTCGCTGAAGGGCAGCACCACCGGCGTCTACGTCGGCGCCGCGACCACCGGCAACCAGACCCAGGGCGACCCCGGGGCCACCGAGGGATACGCGGGGACCGCGCCCAGCGTCCTGTCCGGCCGCGTCTCCTTCACACTCGGCCTTGAGGGCCCGGCGGTCACCGTCGAGACCGCGTGCTCCTCCTCCCTGGTCGCGATGCACCTGGCGGCCCAGGCGCTGCGCCAGGGCGAGTGCGACCTCGCCCTGGCGGGCGGTGTGACGGTGATGTCCACGCCCGAGGTGTTCACCGGCTTCTCGCGCCAGCGCGGCCTGGCACCCAACGGCCGCTGCAAGCCGTTCGCGGCGGCTGCCGACGGCACGGGGTGGGGCGAGGGCGTCGGCCTGATCCTCCTCGAACGCCTCTCCGACGCCCGCCGCAACGGCCGCCACGTCCTGGCCCTCCTTAGGGGTTCGGCCGTCAACCAGGACGGTGCGAGCAACGGCTTCACCGCCCCGAACGGGCCCTCGCAGCGCCGCGTCATCCGCCAGGCACTGGCCGGCGCCCACCTCTCCACCTCCGAGATCGACGTGGTCGAGGCACACGGCACCGGCACCAAGCTCGGCGACCCCATAGAGGCCGAGGCGCTCATCGCCACGTACGGCAAGGAGCGCGAGGCCGACCGGCCGCTGTGGCTCGGCTCGGTGAAGTCGAACATCGGGCACACCCAGGCCGCCGCCGGTGTGGCCGGGGTCATCAAGATGGTGCTCGCCCTCCAGCACGAGCTGCTGCCCGCCACCCTGCACGTGTCCGAGCCGACCCCGCACGTCCAGTGGGACGGCGGTGGCGTACGGCTGCTCACCGAGCCGGTGCCCTGGCCGCGCGGCGAACGCCCGCGCCGGGCCGGGGTGTCCTCTTTCGGCATCTCGGGGACGAACGCGCACGTGATCCTGGAGCAGGCCCCCGAGCCCGAACCCCAGGAGGAGGCTCCGGCACAGGCGCCCGAGCCGGCGGACGGCGGGGTGGTGCCGTGGGTGGTCTCCGGGCGGACCGAGGAGGCGTTGCGGCAGCAGGCTCGGCGGTTGGGTGACTTCGTGTCGGGAGACGTCTCTCCGACCGAGGTCGGATGGTCGCTTGCCATGACCCGGTCGGCCTTCGAGCACCGGGCGGTCGTGGTGGGGCGGGGGCGCGAGGAGCTGACTGCGGGGCTGGAGGCGCTGGCTTCGGGTGAGGCTTCGGCTGGTGTGGTGTCGGGGGTGGCGGGTTCGGTGGGGCCGGGTCCGGTGCTGGTGTTTCCGGGGCAGGGCTCGCAGTGGGTGGGGATGGGTGCGCGGCTGCTGGAGGAGTCGCCGGTGTTCGCCGCCCGGATCGCCGAGTGCGAGCGGGCCCTGTCGCCGTATGTGGACTGGTCGCTGACCGGGGTGCTGCGCGGCGACGGTGGCGAGCTGTCCCGCGTGGAGGTCGTCCAGCCGGTGCTGTGGGCCGTGATGGTCTCGCTCGCCGCGGTCTGGGAGCACTACGGTGTCAAGCCCGCCGCTGTGATCGGCCACTCCCAGGGGGAGATGGCCGCCGCCTGCGTGGCCGGAGCGCTGTCGCTGGAGGATGCGGCGCGGGTGGTCGCCGTGCGCAGTGAGGCTCTGCGCCGGTT